>NZ_JBALCE010000082.1:0-18798 GCF_036919815.1 Nostoc sp. | reverse complement strand
TTAGGCATGACTACGCACCCAACCAATTTAGTCAGGTTTTTACGTTGCTTAGTTATACTAAATTTTTTACACTGGTAATTATATCAGATATACCGCGACCAGTCAAGGAGTTAGGGGAACTATTGTCACACGAGTGGTCATTGAGCTTGCCGAAATGTCGCTGATATCTCAGCCCTAAAGCGACTGAAGCTCTACGCTTACCGCGTATTTCTGTAAGTTCTTTTATCTGCATTTTAAGAGAGTTCCGAGTTAGAAGTAAAAACTCTAAACTCCTAACAGAGGCGATTAATCGCGTCTCTCCGAACTCCTGTACAGAGGCGATTAATCGCGTCTCCTAACGTAGCGTTTGACACTGGGAGCAAAAGTGACTCGATCGCCCAGCTAACCTAATCCGTTGAATTTCTGTGCCACAAACTCGACAGGGTTCTCCAGCGCGGTTATAAACCCAGGCTAAACCACCATAGTTGCCGTTAGTACCTTTAACATTTAGGAAATTACTAAAAGTCGTACCACCAGCTTCAATACTCGTTTCTAACACTTGAATGATGGCTGTTCGCAAACGTTCAATTTCCTTTAACTGCAAATCTATACACAAAGTTTCAGGTAAAATTCCACTCTTAAACAGTGCTTCATCGGCATAAATATTACCTAATCCCGCCACCATCGACTGATCGAGTAGCGCAGTTTTAATCGGACGACGGCGGTTTTGCAGTTTTAGAACTAGATATTCGACAGTGAATTCCGGTGAAAATGGATCTGCTGCCAGTTTTGCCAAACCAGTCATAATACTTTCTACAGCAACACCAGGCGGAACCCACCACATTTTACCAAAGGTACGCTGATCAACAAAGCGTAATTCCTGCTGATCTCCAAAGAATAATCTTACCCGCGTGTGCTTATGTAATGGTTCATCTCGATGCAGCCATAGTAGTTGACCGGTCATTCGCAGATGAACCCCTAGCCAGCCGGAAGATGAGGGCGAGAGTTCGGCGAGAAGATATTTACCGCGACGATGCCAAGTAGCGATGGCTGCGCCAACCCCTCCGGGGTACGCATTCTTTGTAATTCCGTCAACAAATTCACCGACAGAAAACGGGTAGGCGATGGTGCGATCGAGCAACACATCTCCACCCGTAATTTCTTGGTTGAGGGTCAATTGATTTAGACCCTTTCGGACTGTTTCAACTTCAGGCAGTTCAGGCATTCAAACTGATTAAGCAAGCAATTTTAATGTACTTGGGGGTAAATAAAGAAGAGATAAGGTAGTATCTTAGACACACCTAGGTGGCTTATCGTACTACCAAAAATAAACCGTAAATACCCGCAGGACGGCTTCTCGTAGATTAGGTAGGCTAGGATGAAGAATGAATCAACTGAAAGTTTCATACTTCATACTTCATACTTCCGACTTACCTTCATCATCGCATCAAACAACCCCCTTGTAGCTTTGCTGCTTATTTTTTAGGTGCTTTAGCCTTTGGTGCTTCGACCTCTACTAATTCATCCTGGGCAAAGTTGTTGGTATTGATACCAGCGTAATTTACCTTATCAAAGCGGACAATTACTGGGTATTTGATACCGCTTTGGTCAATGGAAGCCACAGTTCCAAGATCCTGAAACCAGTAGGATTCAGGGCGGAGAATACGTACTTTAGAACCACGTTGAACCATGATTATTTTCCCTTTATAGTTATCAATCGCCAATCTAGAGGGCTAATTGATTTCACTCTACAACCTGAAGGTCGCACCAAGAGTCTTTGTTAAGTTATTTGTCTGAATTTGGTATAGGGCATTGGGTCTTGGGCATGGGGCATGGAGCATGGGGCATGGGGCATGGGGCATTGGTTATTCTGCTTGTCCCACTCCCCACTCTCCACTCCCTTAGCACATCTCAAATTTAAAATTGTATTAGACTCTACTTGACAAGGTACACGTTATAGTATACTTTTGTTCGCAACCAGTATTTTTGCACAAACTTATGTTTTACTCAATACGAACACACTCCCCTCGTTACCTCTGCTGATCCGCAGATCGTTATCTATATAAGTGATATCTAACCAGCCTTGCTGTTTATCACTGTTTATGACAACATCAATCCCCGGAAATTTTCTACCAGCTTCAATTTGTTGGATAAAAGTTACCGGAGAATTGTATTCTATTAAACGTTGTAAGCCGATAATAGAACGCTCAAATTTCACTTGGACACGGCGACCTGAAACTGGCTCAAATTTAGCAGCAACTGTGACTAATCCTGACAAATAAGGTAAGCCATAAATCTCAGCTATATTGTAAACACTAGTAGTGTCTACCCGAATAGACTGATAGATTTGACCCAGTTTGCACAAAGGTAGACGATCTAAGTTTAAAAGAGCCTTGCTAGTGGTGTATAGTAATCGCCAATCGCCATCTAGTAAATTAGTAGCTTCCACCGGACGGGGTGTAGGATTAAAGTCTTCTAAATTGGCGATCGCAGCTAAGATAGCCTGTTTCTGTGTTTCGGTCGCCACTAAACCGCGATTTGTAAGTGCGATCGCATCCATGAGAGCCGCTTTTCCCATCATCGCCTGTCACCTCAAAAATCACTCACTTTCCATCAGCATAAACAAGATATTCATCGCCTATGTGTAGAAGCATAAAAATTACTAATAATCGCTTGACGTCAGCCATACGTCTATTAAATAAAAAATTTCTATCGGAATGCGGATTTATCAACTAAAGGGTTGAAAAGATAACTAAATAAATCCATGTCAAGTGATAGACTCTAAATGTCAACTTACGTAAACCTTTTCTTGTCCTGACTCGATATGTTGAACTCTCAATTACGTGAAGTAGCCCGTAAGCAACGAGCCGATGTCATCCCCCTAAAGTTAGAGTCCTCTTTGTTGGACTGGTTGCAAACCAACGGTCGGATCATCGCGCGTAACATTCACGAACCGGATTTTCAAAATGACGCAGAAGGAATAGACTCCTTAATCGGTGTAGAAGATGGAATTGGCTACGACCTTGATGATAATGATGACGATATAGGAATCGCTGAGGATTAACCTTTTCAGGCTAGGGACTTGGTTGTATCCCTAGATTCCTGGTAATCAGTTTTATTAAGTGTGGAGTGAAGGGAAACTTCTGTGGACGCTAAATTATCTCCTGAGCAAGGATTAAATATTTCTGGAATCGCTCTAGCCTCTTTATTAGCCGTAGGGCTAGCTACAACAGCATTTTATTTGGATTCGATTGCCAATCGGCTACCCTGGCAAAGTATGTCGTTAACCCTGCCACTATTATTGTGTGCTATGGGTTCCGGTGTCGTAGGCTATTGGGTAATACCCCTACTTCAAGCACTCAAAACTGGACAAATAATTCGGGAAGATGGACCCCAAGCCCATCTAAAAAAGGCAGGCACCCCAACAATGGGAGGTATATTTTTTGTACCTGTAGGTGTGATAATTGCCTGTATATTGTCTAACTTTGCTACAGATGTGCTTGCAGTTTCGGCATTGACAATCAGCTACGGATTGATTGGCTGGCTGGACGATTGGCAAATTCTGCGCCGGAAATCAAATAAAGGTATATCTCCCGCAACGAAACTGGCTTTGCAGGTGGGTTTTGCGGCTGTGTTTTGTGTATGGCTGATGTTTAATCAACCTTCTAATATTACAAATATTGCTTTACCTTGGGTCAGCTTCACACTACCCTTGGGATTCTTATTCTGGCCTCTAGCAGGTTTTGTGCTAGTTGCAGAAAGTAATGCAACTAATTTAACAGATGGGATTGATGGCTTGGCAGCAGGAACAGTTGCGATCGCACTTTTGGCATTAGGTGCCTTAATCGCACCCACAGCACCAGGGTTGATGGTTTTCTGTGCTGCTTTAAGTGGTGGGTGCTTAGGTTTCTTAGCTCATAATCGTAATCCAGCCCGCGTTTTCATGGGAGATACTGGTTCTTTAGCACTGGGAGGAGCTTTAGCTGCTGTAGCGCTATTGACAAACACTTTAGTAGCTCTGTTCATTCTCAGTGGTATCTTCTTCGTAGAAACCCTTTCGGTGATGGCACAGGTAAGTTATTACAAAGCCACAAAGGGACCCGATGGCAAAGGTAAGCGCCTGTTCAAAATGGCACCCTTACACCATCATTTAGAACTAACTGGCTGGTCAGAATTGCAGGTGGTTGGAGTATTTTATATGATCGCTGCTATATTGGCTACTATCTGTTTAGCGTAGGCATCGCTCCATTCTGAATGTTTTAAAAGCTGCTCGAATACAAAAAACAACTCCTACATCTTCAGGGAGTTTTTTTCTATAGGTATGGTTTATAACTATATTGTACATAGAGTCTAAGTAGCAATCGCCCTTGAGAAAAACTTGCGGTTTACTGATCTTGTGACTATTATGTATCTGAGCATATGATATAAGTTCATAGAAAACTTACTGAGTATCTAGTAAACACTTAAGTTGGGAATATAGCACTATAAATGCCCCAAAGGCGATTCTACGATAACTCATGAAGATGAAATTAGAGGGTAGCTCTTATTACGAATGACTTACTAGTTACTACTTGCTCCCTAAAGTTAGTTTGGCTCACTACTATAGGTCATCGGCTGAAATTATCAGAGTTTGAAGAAGTTCAAATTAAGTTCTTTGTTACTGGGTTCTACCTAACTGGAAAAGGTTGTAAGTGCTGTTAGCGTAGCAGGGCTTAAGCGAATATTGAGTGCTTAATAGAACTTAATAGCTTAAGCATCCCTTTTTGATTATGTATTGGTCTAGGTAATTTATGATGCTCAATGGAATTATTAAATAAATATATTTATTTAATAGTACGATTTCCCACAACTCGTTGTTTAGTATAAATTTCGATCAACCACAGAGTTATTTAGGTCTGAGGAGTATAAGTGGATAAAAAACAAAGAAGGCTTAACAGCAAAAAGATTTCTCAACTGACTGTTGTTAAGTATGTTTCCTATATCTTAGGGGCAAGCCTGACAACTTCCTTCGCAGCATTAATGGGTATTTTAGTCAATCCCACAGTTGCTGAAGATAATACTGTTTTTCAAAAACAACAGGCTGCATCTTTAACTGAATCAGCCAGCACTCAAATCAAAAAAGCGATTGTTTCTCCTAAAATACACTCTTCAAATCTCAGTCCAGC
This sequence comes from Nostoc sp., assembly GCF_036919815.1. Taxonomy (GTDB): domain Bacteria; phylum Cyanobacteriota; class Cyanobacteriia; order Cyanobacteriales; family Nostocaceae; genus Nostoc. Next base: position 13,654 of record NZ_JBALCE010000082.1, on the reverse strand, counting down.
ACAGATTCTTATCATATCACCAAACCAAGGTGGTCATCAAATTCTATTACAAGCTCAAACTCCCTCTGCTGACTCTCAGACTCAATTAAATGATAGTGAATTACGTCAAAGGCTAAAAATTAAGCCTTTGTTAGGAGGCATAGGTGGTAAACAAATCTATTATCCTAGCCTCAGCTTTGGAATTCCCAGTGCTTTCGGAGCTAACTGGGGAGACTTTTTCGTGGAAGCATCAGGAGGAACTCGCAGAGATATCAATGGCAATGGTGGTTTGGATGGGAGTATAAGTGCGGGTTTTGGTTTGGGAGATAGCCAGAAGTCAATCGGTTTAGAAGTCGCCTTCAACGAAGGTAGTATCAAAAACTTTGGTGATAATGGAACCTTCGATCTCAAAGCCCACCGTGTTCTCTATGCTGGTAGTACCAATCAAATTGCGGCTGCTGTTGGCTGGAATACGTTTGCCCAGTATGGGAATGAAGGAGTAGCTGATTCTAGTGTCTATGGTGAAGTTACAAATGTCTCCTTGTTGCAACCTAACAATCCTGAAAATCAGATGCCATTGGCAGTTAGCGTCGGAGTGGGAGGCGGCAACTTCCGTTCCGGAAATGACGACGTTGGGGTATTTGGAGGCGTGGGTTTGCAAGTTTATCCTCAAGTAGGCATCGGTGCATCTTGGAGTGGAGTAGCTTTAAACGCTGGAGTTTCTTTCGTTCCTGTCCAAACTATTCCTCTGACGGTTGTGCTTCAAGGTTTAGATCTCACCGATCGCACTGATGGTGGTAGTGCCGTACTTTTGAGTGTCAGCTATGGTTTCAATTTCTTGCCTAAGTAAATCCTTTTATTTTCAGAGAATCCCTATGATCAAAATCAAGTCTCTAATCCTTGCTCTGAGTCTAAGTCCTCTGCTTTTGAGTGCTTGGCAATTGCCAAACCAAGCTCAACTCAGCCCGAATACGCCCAGTAAGGGACCTGCTGGTTCAGTCAGTGGTAATAACTCAGGTGCCTCAGGTGTTACCATTTTCTCAGTGCCTATCACTATTAGAACTGGTGGCACAACAAAATCTGGCAACATTACAGTGACTAATAGTGGTGGAACAGTTAGATTTACTGTGCCGCCAGATATTCAAAATACTCTGAATACATCTGCACAAAGATATGTTGTCAGCTTACGAACTGGCGGGCTGACACAACAACAATTTGCAGCTTTGCTTGGGGCAGTGGGTCCTCTAATTGTGAATAGGACTGAAGCGCCAGTTCCTGGTCGGGTTTTGGTAATTGTGAATATTATTCAACCGCTAGTTCCTGGTGGGGGATCGTTGTTAACAGGTAGTGGTAGCAGTGAAAGTTTTACCACTATAGCGGCTGCTATTCGATATGTAAGGACTGCAATTACTACACTACCTGCCAAAGGCTCTATTTCTGTTGAAATTGGTGGGAACACAACAGTTATACCTCCTACTCAAGCCCCAACCCTTAATAGTTCATCAATAGAAACTGTAAAAAAGGTTGTTACGTTCAAGAAATCTAATGGGGAAATACTTAATTTTGAAATAGTTGGTCCACGGGATAAGGTTAAGAATGCAAATATTGTTTTAGCATTTGTGTTAGCAGCCGGAGTTGATTCTAGCGCTGCGAATACTTCGATCAGGCTGGGGTTAACAGGCGCAGATCCTCTATTGACAACCGATTTAATTTTGAGCCTCAACGGTCTAGTAACAAACCAGAACGATGTCAATCTGACTAAACTCAATCAGGCAATTAATGCCTACAATACCATTGTAGACAAAGCTGATAGCAATTCTTTAAAAGCTTTGAATAATAGTGCTGATTTTACCAATATTAGAGGGTTATTGCAAAATATCAGAGTGCCTCTAGGTTAAAAGCTCTAAATCTTTTGGTGAACTACAAGCAATCCCTTAGCCAAAAAAGAGTATGAAGATATACGGCTGATGTAGTAGACTTATTATCTTCCACTCCCTTTATGGAGTCTAATCAAAAATCAAACCTATCTCTTCAATAAATTGGGATCAAGCCAAGAATTTAAAAAAAAATTGACAAAATATAGCTTTGGCTCTTTGGGGTTCTTCGGGTTTAATAAGTAATCAAGCGGACATGATATAAAGGGGAAACCTGAATTAAGTATAAGTATTTACATACTCCATAACCCGATTCTTGCCTGTTCGCTTTGCCTCAAGCATCGCTTGATCTGCCCGATTCAGAAAATCCTTAACTGTAATCCCTGGTTCTGATACAGCTATTCCAAAGGAAGCGGTGATGCTTTCGAGAATCTGATCGCCGTCCTTCAATTGCATTTGTTCAACATCTACCCTTATTTGTTCTACTCGCTTCCTGAGCGTTTCCAGCGTCATATTAGGCATAACAATTACAAATTCTTCACCACCCCATCTGCAAGCAATGTCAAAGGAGCGAATAGATTTTAACAGCAGTTTTGCTAATCCCTGAAGAGCAATGTTGGCAGTTAAATGCCCATAGCGCGAGTTGTAAGATTTGAAGTTATCGATATCAAGGAAAATAACACTCAGAGTTTGTCCCGATCGCTCAGCTTCCGCTAGCCTCTGTTCTGTTATGGTTTGCATATAGTTTTGATTGAATAGTTGGGTCATCCCATCCCGCAAGTTATCATGGGTGAGACGTTGTTTTATCGATAGATTATTCAGTGTAAAGCCTAATGTTCTAGCAATAATCTCACTAAGTTGTTGCTCTTCTGGGGTGATTTCTTCAAGCGTATGAATGTATAAAATCCCAACTACTCCGCCTTGTGCAAACAGGGGAACACACAAATTTGCGCCGCTAACAGGCTGTATTAAGTGGCTGCATATCAGTCCTGAGTTATGAGGCGATAAAAGGTTGAATTTCCCTCTCAGCAATGCCCAACACTCAGATTTTGAAAATATTTCTTTACTTCTTGTTTCGCCTCCCCAAATACTATTCATCTCAACATAATTCTTGGAATTAGCAATTACACAGATACAACCACTCATATTAGGAAACAGTTTTGAACAGGTTAAACCGACCACTTGATATACATCATTTTCAGACTCGCAGGAATAAAGCATATCTGCCATATCTGAGAGATATATAAGTTCTCGTTTTTTTGCCTCTGATTTCAGCGTTCTTTCTTCTAGCTCCTGATTTAGATCAATGAGCAATCGCTCTGTTTCTATGGATTCTGTAATATCGATACTAAACCCACCAAGGCGATTAGCGCCCGTTGCGTAATCGTTAAACGGAAATTTAAACGATAGCCAATAGCACGGCTGATCATTACCAGGCATATTTACCTCTTCAATCAGCTTCAAGGGGCGTAGAGTCTTCAAAACCATTTGATCGTTTTCTATTATCTGCCGCGCCTGTTGTAGATTTGCCAAGAATTCAATATCCGTTTTTCCTAACCATTCTTGGGGATCTACCGAAAATCTAGACTGTACCAGGTTATTGTAGTAGAGCATTCTAGATTGCTCATCTTTGATATAGGCTATAAATGGCCCATTATCTAGGAATAGCCGTTGCATCTGCAACCTGCCTTCAAGTTCGCGGTTATCTTCTTGAAATCTGGCGATCGCCTTTAGAATTTGATAAACAGTTGGCATCAGGTAGAGTAAGGTAGACAAGGAAATAAACGCCATTACATCAAGCACCCCCAAATGCAGCAGGGACACTGGCGAATGTGGCTCCAAGACCGCCAGAAGGTGATGAAATCCGCAAAATAATATGAATCCACCTGATAACAGAAAGGCTAGCCAAAACTTAGAAGGGACAGTTGCCTTAGTTTTTATAAAGAAAATCCCTATTAATATGGGAATGCCAAAGTAGGAAAATGCAGTGATGCCGTGAGCAATTATACAATTCCAGTAAATAGGCTCCATTGCTTACCTGATATGAATATTTCATCCGTTTCAGTATAATTATACATAGACTCAAGATGTAAGCATACAAGGGATGAATTTAATGCGTGATGTGTAAGTTTTACAAAAGTTATTATGGTAACTTTCTGAACGGCTGCTCATTTCATCCCCTGACAAACCTGACTTACCAAGTGAGTGAGTTCGGGCAAAATCAATTTTTCCATTGCCAGTCGCACAGCATTACTGGAACCCGGAAGCGAGAATATTAATTTATTTTGATAAACACCAGCAACGGCGCGAGAAGCGATCGCCCGCGAACCAATTTCTTGATAACTTAAAAAACGAAATAACTCACCAAATCCGGGCAAGGTTTTCTCCAGCAACTTCTCAATCGCATCGTAGGTGGTATCTCTTGGTGCAATACCTGTACCACCATTGAAAATTACAATATCCAAATTTGAGCTTTTACCCAGGTTTTCTATCTGCCCTTGAATTTGTGTTGGTTCATCTTTGATAATCGTATACGCTCCTACAGCATGGTTAGCACCAAGGAGTAATTGCTGAATTAGCTGCCCACTTTTGTCTGTTTCAAAAGTGCGTGTATCGCTGACAGTAACCACAGCACAAGTTACCATAATTCCAGGTGAGTCTGGGTGGGGTTGTTGTATCATAGGTTAAGCTTTTAACTCTTGATAACGAGTAATTTTGCATGGAAAATAGCACATTGGACATGAAAATAATTACTTATGCCCAATGCCCAATACTTCTCTAGCAGAGGCTGCGCCAACGACTTCGATCAGTACAAGTGCTCAATGCCCTATTTTTCAGCTTTGCTCAGTCCCAGATCGTTTTCTTCAGCATACCGCTCCATGAAACGCATAAAGCGATCCCATTCTTGGGCAGATTTCATTACGTAAAACGCTTCTAATTCTTCCGGTTTCCCGTTGACAAATTTAGCCTTAACTTCACGGGTAATTATCTCCCCTTCTTCGTCAATCAAGTACATCCCGGTAATATCTTCGGTGCTACCTTGATCTAAAATCTTCGGATTCGTAAAAATAAATGTCGCTGTGCCACTGTCGCCAGTGCGCGATCGCGTCAGGCGCACCTCTGGAATTACTTCTTCGTCAAGACCTCTAGAAAACTGGATTTTCGTCATGATCAATGAATTTAAACTTTTGTGATAGTTAATTTAATATTCTCTCACCAATTAGAACATCACGGTCTAGAGGCTACTATTATTCATTTTTTCAGTGTATATACTTAAATTGGCTCTTTTTCAAGTAACAACATTGTGAGATCATCGTTTTCAATTGTAACTTGCATTATTGCACCTGCAAACCGCGAATGTAAGTCAACACGGTAACGTGAGGAGCAGTAGGCAGACCGAAAGACCGATGAACTTCGCCAGCGCCTGCAATACCCCACTCATCCAAAAGGCCAGTACCGCCCACAACTAAGCTGTAATTGATCACAGCGTAGATAGTGCTTGATGTCGCAAAAACACTTGTCCTTCTAGCTAACAGTGCATAAGTCACCTAGCGCCAGATGATTTCAGTATTAGACATCTCCAAAAAAGAATTGTTTTGACGTAGCACTGCTACGTCTCTACAAGGGTTCTGGGTAACGCATATTTAATTTCTGGAGATGTCTATTACATAGACAAGCTATATGAGATCGTTATAATAAAAGTTTAGAATTCCCGAAAAACACATCTGCTTCTCCCTTTTCAGGGAGTTTATTGAAGCTGACCGCTAATCGCTGTAATGTTTAGAATGTTTAGATAGTAACAATTTAAAAAAGAAAGAACTCGTAAAAGATCATCCGCAGGAGTAAGTAGGAGTCAGAAGATTGATAGACGCAATGGAATTTTTTGAGCTAAGTGCTGGTAAGTGGCGATCGCAACGTGCAACTCATCATCTGGCCTTCAAGCGCTCAGAGATGGGAGAATCGGATATACAGGTAGAAACTTTAGCTGCCGATCATCCAGAAATCATCGAACTGTGCCAGTATCATCAGATTGACCCTAGCCTTTCAGTAGGAGGATCGCGTGTGCGTTGGCTAGGCACAATGGCTTGGGATAGAGAGGATGAGGAGAATCATCAGGGGAAAACCATATTTGCGATCGTGCCTGATGGCGATAACCCAAGGGCTGGCAAATTACTCCGCGAAAGAGGCTATGCCGAAATTATGCCTGTAGTCGGTCTTTTTCACATGGATGATGAAGATGGATTAGTGTTGACAACCGAATACGAAACAATGAGTTCGATTGAGCGATTCTGGTTTGGTAGCCCAAATATGCGACTGCGAACCAGTACAGTCAAACGCTTTGGCGGCTTCAGCACGGCATCATTTTGTACTGAAACACGGATTGAAACTTCTGTTGAGGTTGCCAGCACAGAAGAAGTTACAGAAAGACAAGCGCCGGATGTTCTGGAAAAAAGAGAGTTTTATTCTGTTTTGGGATGGTGAATAATCTCCAGCAGACTGATGCTTTTACTCGTGGGCGAGATTATCTGCATCTCGTACAGGGACTGGCTCTAGAACCGGGTATGGTGGATGTGTTTGAAAACAAGCGCGATCGCATCCCCATTTGCACTTGGATCGGTGAAAATATTAACACCGTTAATACTCAGATCAACGCCTATCTAGGATTTTGTCATGAGTGCTTTCATCCCCAACAGCGTCGCCATATCCAAATTTTTGCAGTACCCATAGCTCAATCCTTCGGCATAGACGGGCTGTGCAACATTCTCACAAACCCAATCACCATTTTGGTAGATGTTGGTCGAGTTGCACCTAGAGACTGGTTTGGTGTAGTCGTCCATGAATACGCCCATGCCCATCTAGGAGACTTTGGTCACAATCAGCAGTTTGCTAGCATCCTATCCCATCTATGCTTAGGACTGGGATTGGAGCCACCCGACTGGAAGGTAGGGATGGAAGCAACTTTGCGTAGCTGGCCTCACTGTAAGTCAACCATAGATCCCCTGGAATTTTGGATCGGTCACTGAGGGACAAGGGGGACAAGGAGGACAAGGGAGAATAACTAATGCCCAACACCCAATACTTCGACTTCGCTCAGTACAAGTGCCCAATGCCCCATTAATTTCTTTTGCTAAATGTTAAAAGTTATTGCTTCAGTTAAAAAAAGTGAAACTGAATCTCCTAATCTAAAATATGTGAATAAAGTTTTTTAGTCATTTACATGGTCATTAAGCTAGAAGCCCCACTCCCTTTTTTTAATTAGCTATAAGTTGAATCCAGTAGGCTAATTGTTTTCTTACTAATACTTAAATTGAGGAAGGAGGAATGGGATTACCCGCTGATTCTTTGATGATCATGGAGAGTGGCTCGGAGTCTTGGCGGCTTCCGTCGAGTCCAAACTCCCGAACCCGAAGGGTGAACCTCGAAACAAAAATCAATCACTGCCTTGGGAAGCAGGGCAGCTGCCTGGGTTCTTCATAAAGTGAGGATAAAGCTGGCAACAGTAGAGAGGGAGAGTAAGACCATCACCGGATTTGGTTTCGGACACTCATTGATGAGTGTGCCTAACGTGGCATCTGCCTATGAGACAGGAAGCCCTCGCTGTATTTGGTACTCTGAATCAGCTGTGGGTACTTCACACTTGTTAACTTTAATTAAGAACATGGAGGCTTTAGAGTGGCAATTCCTCTGTTAACATATGACCCTTCAAGTCAAAACCAGCGTGTAGCAGCATATGAAGTACCGGGTGATGAACAGCCCAGGCTTTTTAATACAGACAATCTGCTTTCTCCGTCAGATTTAGATGTTCTGATCGAAGCAGCATATCGTCAAATTTTCTTTCATGCCTTTGCTGTCGATCGCGAAACAAACCTAGAGTCCCAACTCCGTAATGGACAAATTACAGTGCGGGACTTTATTCGTGGGTTGCTGCTTTCCAATACCTTTAAGAAAAGCTTCTACGACCTCAACAATAATTATCGCTTTGTTGAGCATGTAATCCAGAAGGTTCTAGGACGCGACCCATACAACGAGCGGGAAAAAATCGCTTGGTCAATTGTAGTTGCTACCAAGGGTATTGTCGGCTTGGTTGATGAAGTACTCAACACTGAAGAGTACCTGAGCAATTTTGGATACTCCACAGTGCCTTATCAGCGCCGTCGGATACTACCATCTCGCGCTGAGGGTGAGTTGCCATTCAACATTAAATCTCCGCGATACGAAGATTACCACCGTGCCAAACTGGGTTTCCCCCAAATCATTTGGCAGGTAGAAGTACGCAGATTCCTCCCACAAGAGCAAAAGCCCAAGGCTGGCGATCCGTCTCTATTCTTGTCTATGGCACAAAGTATCAATGCAACTGGCAATCCGCCACAAAGGATCTCGTCATTCAACATTGATATCGAAAAGTCTGTACCTTATCGGCAACTGACAGGAATTAAATAACGATTTTTGGTCGGCGGCTGGCTAGTACATCCCTTTGATCATTTTATAGCGTGCATGAGTCTTGGGTTATGTAGGAGTTTCATTTAGGTAGAAGTAGTGAAACAGACTCTATCCCATGTCTGATGCACGCTAGTTGTTAACGGGCATTGGGCATGGTTTTTTCTCAGTTGCTAAGTAGACGTCACCGTAAAAGAGGTTCGGAAATATTCAGACTTGATGTTGGGTTTCACTACGTTCTACCCAACCTACGAATGATTAAATTCCATACCCTTTTTGTGGTGTTCTGTGCTAACGGAACGTAGATTAAATAATAGGACTTACGCAAAACTACATAGTGTAGGGGCAATTCATGTAGCTTTAGCTTTCCTACGAAACGCTACGCGAACCCGCAGGGTATTACCCGCAGGGTATTGCCCCTACGTAAAAATAAGGGTTTCGGCTATTGTTTGCGTAAGTCCTGAATAAAATGGAAAACTTCATCCTGTCTCTAGCTTCCCTCTCCTTTATAAGGCTACGGTAGTCGAATTACCCCCCTTAATCCCCCCTTGGAAAGGGGGGAGACTGGAAATCTAGTTCCCTCCCCTTTCCAAGGTCCGGGTTAGGGTGGGGTAAAACCCTGGTTAATCAGCTATTTCAGACTTGTGTGTACACCATAGCCTTTATAAGGAGAGGGATTGAGGGTGAGGTAAACCAGGGACATAAATTGTATGTTATTTAATTCTTATTCCTAAATGTCTGTGAAATGGTGATGGTTTCAGGCGTGGGATGAGCTTAAAGTGTAGTTCGTCTCTTTAACATCTCCACAAGTTTTGTAAAGTGGGTGGGAGGAGTAGCTGTCACCTCAATCAACTCTCCAGATAGGGGATGCTGCAATTTTAGCCGCCAAGCGTGCAATGCTTGACCGGGCAAATTTACCCCTACTGAATGACCAGAACTATAAACTCGATCGCCGACAATTGGATGACCCATTTTGGCGCTGTGGACACGAATTTGATGGGTGCGTCCAGTTTCTAATTGAAAGTGAATTAAGGTGAAGTTACCAAGGCGTTCTAGTACTTGCCAATGAGTGACGGCGACTCGTCCGCCTTCTTCAACGGGTATAATCGCCATTTTCTTGCGGTCTTGGGGATGGCGACCAATGGGCAAATCTATAGTCCCACTTTCAGTTTTTGGCGCACCGTAAACCACGCCCAAGTATTGTCGCCGTGCAGTTTTAGCTTTGAGTTGGGCTTGTAGGTGACGATGGGCAATATCTGTTTTAGCGATCGCGATCGCCCCCGTAGTATCCTTATCCAATCGATGGACGATTCCCGGACGCTGAACTCCCCCAATTCCTGGTAAATTGGGACAGTGTGCTAATAGGGCATTTACCAAAGTGCCATCTGGATGACCGGGCGCAGGATGGACAACTAAGCCTGCGGGTTTGTTGAGAATGAGTAACTGGTCATCTTCGTAGAGGATATCTAAGGGAATATCTTCTGCAAGCAGTTCTAAGGGTTGAACTTCTGGTATATCGAGAATGATGCGATCGCCTACCTTGACATTGATCTTCTTAGATGTGCAAACTTTATCGTTAAGTTGGACGTTACCCTGTTCGATTAACTGTTGGATGCGGGAACGGGATAAATCTGGTAATTCTTGGGCAAGGTAACGGTCAAGGCGATCGCATGAAGTGTTGACGCAGTGTATCATACTCCCAAGGGGAAGCAAACTAGGTACAGCATCCTCTATATGAGAAGACAAGCGTTCGCTATTTTCTGGGATTTGTAAATTAAATTCGGTCACAATTGCTCTAGATTAATTCCCCGTTCTTTAAGTAAAGCGCGGAATCCTTTTAATTGGGCTTCTGAACTTGGCTAAGGGATTTCCAAGAAATAAATTATTCAATCTTGTGGGGTTAGCATCTTGCCCGCCTTTGGTTACTGGGCGAGCAAGATGCCCACAATAAATAATTGGATATTTTTTTATTTGGAAGTCTCTAAGTAGATAGTTTCGTAAATTGTTGGTCAATTCAGGGTTTAAGTTTAAACGCAAAGGGGCGCAGAGGGGCGCAAAGTTTGTTTGAGTCACATTCGCTACAAATTTATGCAAAGCTGTACTAAGTCAATTAATATAGCAGGAGTCAGGAGTCAAACAGGCTTTATATGTGACTTTCCATCTCTCTTCCTTTGCGTCCTTCTCTGCGAGACGCTGCGCGTTCGCGTAGCGTCTCGCAGAGAAGGCGGTTTGTTATTCTAAATTTATAACTTCTGGCGGTAACTCAAAAAAACCATCTTCCCCAGCTTCAAAATCAATCACCTGATATACAGCATCAATATTTAACTCACCATAAATATGAGGAAATAATTCGCCTATTTCAGCAGGTTCATAGCGAATTTCAGCTTGGATTTTATCAGAATCAATAAAAAGCAATACCAATTCTTTTTGATTAGAAACAAATGTATTTGCAACTTTGACTATTTGCCTTGACTTTGAACAATGAATAAAGCCTTCAGAATCGAGTGAATCAGCGCGATAGCTGCCCAAATCTTTTGCTTGTTCCCATTGTTGGCTTTTGGTGATGTGGAGGATAGTGTTCATCTTACTTCTAGAATTTTGCGAATATCATCTAAAGGCAATTCGGGCTTAACGGCTTCATCAGAACAAAATTCCAGATATAATGTATATTTATTTGTGGTGACATTTGAGATGTATATTTGCATTTTCAATTTTCCTTTCTGCCAGCCTTTACCGCTAATTTTAAGTATCTGGCAATCTATAATCAAATTCAATTTAATTTCATCTATTTTGATAATCTCTTGATTAAGAGATATTTCCTTTAAAAATTCAGAAATTTGAGTGGTAGTCTTTTGAGTCATGTGATCAAAAGCACTATGACGTTCCCACTTGCTGCAAATCTGTTCCCGAACTAATTCCTTTAATCTGCTGACTTTAAAAGTGTCTTTCTGGAAGAGTACAACATCATCGTCACAGTCTAGAGTAATGAATTGATTATTCATATGAATGTAGTTAATTCAGAGTGGACAATATCTACTTGATAATTTCAGCTTATTCTGCAATTTTGTTGACATCAATACGACTTACGCTCTGTACAAATTAACCATAATAATATATATTACGTAAAATCAACGTTTCAGGCGCCCAACACAACCCTGATTTAGTCGCATATTGAGTGTGTTGAGTGTTACAGTTATTTTCAGGTAAATAGACCACGCAGTAGGGGCACAGCAATGCTGTGCCCCTACGACAGATGTGGTTCAAACACTTGAATTCTGCTGTAAATATGGCTTAAAAACCCAAATTTTGTATAGTACATATGTATGACGCGTAAGTCCTAATCAAGTTAGTTAATATTAATCCTAATAGTTAATGTAATTTAGTAAGTGTCTGCATGATAGGTTAAACTAATCAACTATTTTACTCCACAATTATTAAAATTATCCCAGTGATAATATTTATATTTGAGCTACTAAAAATAATCGCTTTAGAACATTACTCTTGAAAAATTACGTAGGCAGGCAGAGTTTTTATCAGTGCCTTTGCGTGAGGTTATCATTTTATAGATTCGGCGGAATACAAACATCTGGCGCACATAACCCCAGAAACTCTAGCGTTGTCACCTCAAAAGTATCCAAATCTACGCGGCGGATGGCGTGGTTATTAGTATCAGCAATATATAGATATGAATCCATAACACTCAATCCCGAAGGTTCAAAAAAGCGGCTATTCTTACCTTGACCATTTTCTAAACCAGCAAAACCATCTCCCAACACTGTTTGACAGTTTCCACTCGAACTAACTAATTTAATTTTATGGTTATAGGTATCTGCCACCCACAGAAAATTCTCGGCGTATTCTACTCCCAAACAGTGTTGTAAACGCACATCTTCACCTTGTCGATCTACATCGCCAAAACCAAATAAACCCCCACTACCGCAAACGGTTCGCACTTGGTACGGTTCTACAATTCCCACACCACGAATTGAACTAACTTCACTGTCAGCAATATATAATTCTTGCCCATTATTAGTAATACCACTAGGTTGAGCAAAGGCAGATTCGCTGAGTGAACCATCAATACAAGCTTCTGCACCAGTACCAGCATAAGTTTTGATGATGCCAGTTTCTAAGTCCATTTGCCAAATTTGATGCGGTCCAGCCATTGCAATAAACAGGGTATTTCCCACTTTCACTAAATCCCAAGGGGAATTTAGCGCAGTTTCTAAACCAGCACCGCCATGAGGACGAATATTGCGGCTTTGTTCACCAGTTCCTGCGATCGCTTCCACTACTTGACGCTTTAAATCAACTCGCTGCAGGGTATGATTGTCTGTATCAGCAACATAAAGAATCTCATTTTCGGCATCAAATGCCATTCCCTGTGGTGCAAAAAATTGCGCTTCATCAAAAGCACCATCGCTTAAGCCAGATTTTCCAGTACCAATTAAGTGCAGAATTTCCCCGTCAAAACTACTCACAACTAAGCGGTGATGTCCAGAATCAGCGATGAATAAACCTGTTGGAGTAGCTAGAACTTTACCAGGAAAAGCTAGAGGTGTAATTAATGGTTGGCGCTGTTTTTCTAAAGTCAAGCTGAACTCTTGAAAATTAATTGTACCTTTGTCTTGGTGTTGCTGAATTAGCTTTTGAATTAACTCATCTAAAGTGTCACGGTTTCCTTCACCAGATATCTGGCCAATCACGTAACCTTCTGGATCAATAATTATTAACGTCGGCCAAGCACGCACAGCATACTCTTGCCAAATCCGAAAACCACTGTCAACTACAACTGGATGTTCAATGTCATAGCGCAGGATAGCTTGGCGAATACTTTCTGTTTCTTTTTCGTTGTCAAATTTGGCGGAATGGACACCGATAACGGTAAGGCTATCTTTATATTTTTGTTCTAAATATTTTAGGTTTGACAGAATATGTAGACAATTGATACAACAGTATGTCCAAAAGTCTAAAATTACGACTCTACCCTTGAGTTGTTTAAGAGACAAAGGTTTATCGGTGTTGAGCCAAGAGTAATTTTGCGGTAATTCTGGCGCTCTGACACGGGGAATCATAGGTAATTCATAATTCCTAACTCGTAATTCGTAATTAAGAGGATATTTAAAAAGTCGCAAAGTATACTATAAACCGCGCTTCCATTCCTCTCCCCCACAGGGAGAGAGGCTTTTAAACCCCCATTCCCTTGTAGGGAAGGGGGACTGGAGGGTTAGGTTTCTGAGATTTTGATGTTACCAAAAATACTTTTAGAACATCCTCTAAGCTCGACTTTATCCATTTTTTGGCAACGCTTTAGCTGACGCTGAAAGCTTTGTATGACCGTAGTTTTACTTTTTAGTTTTCAC
>NZ_JBALCE010000081.1:0-58855 GCF_036919815.1 Nostoc sp. | reverse complement strand
ATTGCCAGACAGTGCAACGTCGCCGCTTTGCCTTGGACATTACCAATGCGTTCCTTTATTGACAAAGACTGATTGTAGAGTGCGATCGCTTCATCTACTTCCCCTTTGTTGGCGTAGATATTTCCCAGTTGGTTCAACGTCGTCGCTTTACCTTTGATATTACCAATCCGTTCATTTATTTCCAAAGACTGATTATAGAGTGCGATCGCTTCATCTACTTCCCCTTTGTTGGCGTAGATATTTCCCAGTTGGTTCAACGTCGTCGCTTTACCTTTGATATTACCAATCCGTTCATTTATTTCCAAAGACTGATTATAGAGTGCGATCGCTTCATCTACTTCCCCTTTGTTGGCTGTAGAGAATTCCCAGTTGGTGCAATGTCGCTGCTTTGCCTTGGACATTACCAATACGTTCATTTATTTCCAAAGACTGATTGTAGAGTGCGAACGCTTGATCAACTTCCCCTTTGTCGGCGTAGAGAATTCCCAATTGGTGCAATGTCGCTGCTTTGCCTTGGACATTGCCAATGCGTTCATTTATTTCCAAAGACTGATTGTAGAGTGCAAGCGCTTCATCCGCTTCCCCTTTGTTGGCATAAATAATTCCTAGTTGGTGCAACGTCGTCGCTTTGCCTTGGACATTACCAATGCATTCATTTATTTCCAAAGACTGATTGAAAAGTGCTAGCGCTTTATCCACTTTCCCTTTGTCGGCATAGAGAATTCCCAGTTGGTGCAACGTCGCTGCTTTGCCTTGGACATTACCAGTGCATTCATTTATTTCCAAAGACTGATTGAAAAGTGCGATCGCTTGATCCAATTCCCCTTTCTTGGCGTAGAGAATTCCCAGTTGGTGCAATGTCGTCGCTTTGCCTTGGACATTACCAATGCGTTCATTTATTTCCAAAGACTGATTGTAAAATGTGATCGCTTGATCCACTTCCCCTTTGTCGTCTTTAAGCATACCTAAATAATGATAAATTGATGCTAATTCTTGTTCATCTTCTGCGGGACAAAGATTTAAAGCTTGTTGATAATAGTTTAATGCTCGATCAACCTCACCCATTTGGTGTTCACAATAAGCAATTTCTCTGAGAACACTATGGTTTTTGGTAATTTCTAAGGTTGATTTGCATAGATGTATTGCTTCCCGAAATCGACTTTTATTCCGGAAGTGCCCCGCCAATGAATTACCTATTTTACCAGCAATTTCTTCATCCTTACCCAACAACGCCAAGCGATGAATTTCTAACTTTTGTGCTTCCGTAAAACTTTCCGCCTCCCACCACAGACGATACAAAATTTGTGCAGCTTGTTTATACAACTCTTCACCCTTAAGGTTTTCTGGAAACTCTAGCAATGGTGACAAAATCCGGGGAACCCGATACAACCTCTCTTTGTTGTTGGTAAGCGAAACTTCCAACAAACCCAAAATTTCAGCGCGTTGAATATGACTTTCCCAACTTGAGATATCCTCACAAATCGGGGAAATAGCAGCTTGAACAACAGGTAACTCATACACCAACAACTTCCCCAGCATTTTCCGCAAATCTGGAGTTTGCTGCTTCAGCAATTCCTCAGCCAAGATATTCTCACGAAATTTTTCTTCTGCCACTTCCATCTTCTTTAAGATTGTGGCGAGATTATCTGCAATGTTTTCAGAAAGAATTTTATCCAACCATTCCAACAGCCGAGGATTTCCATCTGCTGCTTTTTTGGCGAGTTTCTGCAATTCTGCATCAATCCCCAAAGTGCCATTAAACGAATTGAGACGATTAAACTTTTTAATTAAATCTGCCCCACCCAAAGCCCCCAGAGGTTCGCGGTACAGACGATGATTCAGTTCCGACAATGTGAAATCGTAGCGACAAGTAATAATTACCTTGTGGGGAAGTTGGGAATTTTGAATCGCCTTCAGCAACGCCAGCAGTACATCTACAACTTGTGGTTGCAAGACATACAGCCCATCACCTCGTAATTCCAAATTGGCCTCAAAGTCATCCAGCACAAAAGCAAAGCGCTGTTCTTTGCTATTCAGTCCTTCTGTGAAAAACTTGGTGAGGCGCTGCATCAACGGTAACTTGCCATTGAGAATTTCATGCCCCCGTTCTGAGGTACATTGTTCAGCAAGGGTTTTGAGCAATTTATCCTCATCCAGTTGCCGAAAGTTCACCAGCCTGTGATAGCCAACCATCCTTTCGAGAAGTCGCGCCGTCACAGTACTCTTACCCACACCCCCCAGTCCGTGAATGAGTACCCCCAATGAAGTGCGAATCGCTTTGAGACAACGTTGCAAAGTCCGCCGTCTCCCAACAAACTCAGAGGGTTTCGCCACCCGCACCATTTGGGTATCGGGATCTAAAAACTGTTGATAAGCAGGTTCCGGCGCTGAGAGTGGCAAATCTCCCAACACTTCCACCAACGCACCGGGACATTCTCCCTGGACATATAACCGCAACAAATGCCAGTCACGCACATTCTGTTTAAACAACTGCTGGTAAATGCTAGCGAGTGCTTCAGCTAATTGATATCCGGCTGCCAATTTGCCGTAGAGGTGTGCGGCGGCAGCTGTAGCTGTCCGATCTTCCACAGGCCGCCCCCAACTTAAAACCGCCCTAGCCCCTTGGGCAATTAGTGCCTCAGCCATTGAAGGGACAGCCCCTTTATCTGGTGCTTGTCCAGTTCGACACCCAGACAAAAACACCAATTTGGGAAATCTAAACCGGAAGACTTCCGCAAGTTCTGCGGCTGTGGTTTCGTGACGTTCCCCGATTTCCGTCTCAGTAACAAAATAAGGCGTATTCGCCTCTAAACCTTCTCCCCTCCTCGCTTGCGCGGAGAGGTTGGGGGTGGGGTTCTTCTCCGCTTCAGCAGGAGTAATGGACGCATGTCCTGTGAGGTGAAACACATCAAAGTCATTAAAATAGCGGCCCCACACCTTACCCAACTCGCTAACGCAACCGCTTTCTTCCACCCGCAAATCTAAATTAAAGTTTCGCGTATCAGTCAGAATTTTCGCTTCTTCCTGTTCAAAATCTAACTTTGGTTCTACATCTTCCGGGTCGGTTGCCATAAACAATACTCGCAATTGTCGTGTTTCCACAGCAAACCCTTCCGTTTCTTTCTCAATCCAGCGCAGAGGCAAAACCACTGGATTAACCCGCTTTACCAAAAAATCCTCACGATCATGCACAACAGACGCAAACCTGGAAACTCACATCTTGCACCTAGTCCTGGCGATTAGGAAATCGCGGCTATACAAACGAAGTCCACCTGCGTGGACTAAGAGAAAATCAAAGGTTTTTAAACTAAGAGAAAATCAAAGGTTTTGTCTGTGTAGCCGCGACTTATAGTTGCCTGGTGCTTTCAAAAATTACGAATTATGTTAGCAATGTATGAGCGTCATTATCAATTAAAAATTACTTTAAGTCCTTTTTTAGCAGGTGAACAATATGGTTCAGACTCCAGTTAAAAAACTAACTTTTGAAGAGTTTCTAGAGCAATACCCTGATGGTGGCATTTACGAACTGATCAACGGAGAGATTATACCAGTGGAGCCAACTAGAGCGCACAAGAATGTGGCAAGGTTTTTAATGCTTGCTTTCAATGATGAAATTAGACGCTTGGGACTAGACTATATTGCTGACAAAGATGTGATCGTTAGGACGTTTACTGATACTGGGCAAGAACAAGGCAGAAAACCAGATGTGAGTGTAGTTAGTGGTTCACAGTGGAACAGCAATGTTTTAGCCTACGGAGCGCTGATTGAGCCGATTCAACTTGCTGGGGAAGTCACCTCAACAAACTGGGATGATGATTATGTTGATAAATTAGATGAGTATCATCGGCTTGGTATCCCTGAGTATTGGATTGTAGATTATCTGGCGATCGCTTCTCGCGCTTATCTCGGTAATCCCAAACTCCCCACGATTTTTGTTTACCAGTTGGTTAACGGTCAATACCAAGTCGAAAAGTTTACAAGCAATGACCGCATTCTCTCTAGTACTTTCCCGGAACTAGAACTAACTGTTAAACAAGTTGTAGCTGCAAGTCAAATTCAAAAACTATGAGGAGTTACAACAATGGTATGGACTCCTCTACACGCGAAAATACATCGCACCATCCGATCGCGCCACTTATTTGAGCGTAACCACCGCCTATTAATCGCTGTCTCTGGCGGACAAGATTCTTTATGTTTAATAAAATTACTTTTAGATTTACAATCCAAATGGGGATGGAATATAGGTATTGCTCACTGCGATCATCGCTGGCGTTCTGACTCGCAAGCTAATGCTAATCATGTAGAAAATTTAGCTAAAACTTGGGGTATATCCTTTTATTTAGAAACAGCGATCGCTCCGGTAAATAGTGAAGCTACTGCACGCGATTGGCGCTATCAAGCTTTAAGTGCGATCGCTCAAGCAAATAATTATCAATATATAGTTACAGGACACACCGCAAGCGATCGCGCCGAAACTCTCCTCTACAACTTAATTCGTGGTACTGGTGCTGATGGCTTACAAGCCCTGACTTGGCAACGCCCTCTAACTACAGGCATTATGCTAGTGCGTCCACTTTTAGAAATTACTCGAATACAAACAGAGCAATTTTGTCAAGAGTTTAAATTACCAATTTGGGAAGATTCCACCAATCAAGATTTGCAATATGCCCGCAACCGCATTCGCCAAGAGGTAATACCATATTTGCGGGAAAATTTCAACCCACAAGTAGAATCAGCCTTAGCCCAAACAGCAGAACTTCTCCAAGCGGAAGTGGAATATTTAGAAAAAGCTGCCCAGGAGTTGCGGGAAAAGGCATTGGGCATGGGGCATGAAGAAGATTCCCTTACTCCTCTTCTTCCCTTGCGGTTAAATCGTCGGGTATTACAAAAAGCACCATTGGCATTGCAACGTCGGGTGATGCGTCAGATATTGCAGCAAATACTGACTGACGCAGCGAGTTTTGAACACATCGAAAAATTAACGGCTTTAATTATAGCCCCCAACCGATCGCAAACTGATCCCTTTCCTGGTGGTGCGATCGCTCAAGTAGAAGGCGACTGGATCTGTTTGAAATAGTTAGGAGTTAAGATTTATACTATTGGAATTTGGACAAAAAACGATAAGGAGAACTGGAAAGATGACCCTTACTTTTAATCCAGATAAATACAAGGAATTATTAACAGCTTATCTTCCCAAGCTGATAAAAAGTGAAGCTAAAAATGAGCAAGCTTTAGGGATAGTGGAACATTTAATGCACCGGCAACGCACCCCAGAAGAAGACGAACTTTATCAGTTATTAATTACTTTAATTGAAAAGTTTGAACAAGAATATTATCAGCCAAGCCCGCAGAATAATCCTGTATCTATGTTGTTATTTATTTTAGAAGAATCTGAGAGAAGTAGAGATGATTTAGTAGCGGTTTTAGGGACAGAAGATTTGGTTAATAATATTTTAAATGGACAAGAGAAGATAAATACAGAACAAGCGCGTAAGCTGGGAGAGTTTTTTCATGTATAATCTAGTTTATTTATGGAATAATAACTAAGTTTGTAGTTGGGCTTTAGCTAGGCTAAAGCCCCTTGTCTCACCAAAGCCTCAGAACTTGTTAAGACGCCAGTAATTCTGGCTGAGGCATTAAACTTTGAAGAGTATGACGCAACTGTGCGATCGCTTGCACTTGAGAGTTACCAGTTTCCTGGAATTGATCCAAAGATTGTCCAATTCCTTGCAGCTTTTGCCGTAAGCTATCCAGAGAATCCTGAATTGGTTGTAGTGCTTCTTCATAGAGATTCACCCGACCACAGCATTCAGCAGTTGTTCTTCGTAGGAACAGCAAGTTTTCCTCGATCGCTTTGAGTTCTTGGCGTTTTCCATCCAAATCATGAGTTTGATTGTCAATCATTCCCTGATTTAGCTCAATACCAGCCTGGATCTGCTCAATCTCATGTTCCAACTTTTGGATTTCCTGTGAATATTGTTGTCGCTGGGTTTCAATTTGTAACAGAATCGGTTCTAAATTAATTTTGTTGTTAACTTCTTCTTCAGCAACAGTATATCCTTGCCGCCGTAACAGTACAGCTTGGTGTTGCTTGAGAAAGTTCTGATGCTGTAACATATTGCGGCGTTGTCCCACCAAACTGGAGTTTAGCATCTGATACAGGTCTTTTTCATCCGTTAGTTCCAGTTCCAAATTCATCTGGTTATCGTCAGATGCGTGATTTATTTTAGTTTGGAGTTCTTTTATAGTTTCTTGTTTATATTCCAGTTCTTGTTCTTGATCGTGAACAAAGCTAGCGTCTATTTCCACCTTATTTTGCAAGTCTTGCACTATTTTTTGTAGTTCTTCTAAAGGCTTTTTCTCCAAAGCTTCCACATCAACTTGCTGACCGAGAACTACATCAACAGATGTTGCATCCAAAGAGCGAATCTGTTGATATAACTCTTCTTGGTTTCGTAACTGCTCTTTGATTATCCGAACATACTCTTGCTTGCTGGTAAGGTCTGCTGTATTCACCTGCAATTGGGCTTTGTGCTGGGTTAAAGAATTTTGTGCTTGAACACAAGCGTTTTGGCGATCGCTAAAGTTTTGTGACAAACCCTCAACTTCTGCTTGCTGTTGAGCGATCGCAATTTTTTGCTCCTCCAATTTTTGCCAGTGCGGGGTTAGAGTCGCTTGCTGTTTTTCAACCAATTCAAAAGCCAGATGTAGGTGTTCTCTGACTGTTTGCGTGGGAGCAGCAGAACTAGACAAGCGATCGAGTAAATCACTCATCACCCGACTTTGCTCCTCATCCAAAACCGTCCCTTGTTGAAAATCCGCTTGACGTTCGTCTAGGCGACGCTGTTCACCTCGCAATTGCTCCCAAGCGCCTTCCAACTCCTGGCGGTTGCGCTCAACTTCTGCTTGTAAGCGTTTAATTTCCTGACGCGAGGTATCAACTTCCTGTTTTTGCTCCTCCAGACGTTGCGACTCATCCTCCATTTCTTGCAACTGTTCTGATCGTACTTCCATGTCCATTTCACGGCGATTCAACTCTTGCGCCTGAAAGGTCAGCGACTGCTTCCACTGATCAATCTCATCTTCCTTGAGCTTAAATTTCTCCAATTGGCGGGAAAAATTCTGCAAAATGTTAACTAGTGGACGCCCTGCTTCTTGAATTCGCTGCACTTGACGATTCGGATTCAGTTCAACCAGTACCAAAGCACCATCATTTAATTTGCTTGCGTCCTCAGCCGCAATCACATCTTCGGAGACAGTACTCCAATTCTGGTCTGTTCGCTGACAAGCTAGCAGTTTCAGTTCGGTTTTAGCACCGCCACCGAGTAAACCACCTTTCTGTTTTTGTACTTCTGCTAAATACAGCACACCGTTAGTCCTTTATTGATGAACTTAAAGTTCATATTTTGAGATATACCTTAAATAATTCTGTTAACTTGTCTGACTGAACCGAAGTTTAGGAGAACAAGACAGACAAAACTAGAGACGCGAGATATTACATCTTGATACTTATAAAAGCGTCTTGGCCGCGCCTTTATATTTTGTACTGATGACAGTGATGATGACTTCCGTGTTAACACTAGCTTTGTCGAAGTGTATTACGAAAGATGAAGGTTTATAGCTTAATGTATCCTCGCATGAGAATAAGGAACAGGGTAATAATCTTTCCAATACCCGAGAATCAATACTTAAACTCCCTACTCGAAAAATCGAAAAATTGCGAGCCACAATTAATAAATAATATTAACGGGATTACAAGGAGTACTTTTTAGATAAATGCAGGGAAATTTAAATGAAATTGATATTTGCAGTATCTTGCAATTGATTGAGTTGGGACAGCGAACTGGGGAACTATGGGTAGAAGCTACTAGCTCTCACCATTACCACAAACTGGGTGGCGAGGGAGCAAGCATTTATCGCCTCAAACAACAGTCTTGGTTCGTATTTTTCCTGAATGGTCAAATTATCTATTGCCAAGAAGGCGAGAGTAGTTTATCCAGAATCACGGATTATTTACGTCATTACCGAGTTGAGATGCAACTCACCGACAAACAAATTGCCTCCCTCCCATCAACCGACACATCAGAGTATACCTATCTTTGGGCACTCTTGGAGCGGAATATCATCAACCCAAAGATCGCTGGTAGTATCATTCACGGCTTAGTGCATGAAACCCTTTTTGACCTGTTGAGCTTACACCAAGGTAACTTCATCTTTCATCAGGGTGCGGCACTTGCCCCGCAATTAAACACTTTCGAGATTGCTGCTTTTGTTACAAAAATTACCAAACAGGTGCAAGAGTGGAAGCAATTCTATCCACACATTCAGTCTCCAGAACAATTTCCAGTCCTATCTGACAAAGTTCAGCTACAATCTTCGTTACCAGAAGCAACCGTGAATAAGCTACAACATTGGGCTGATGGTAAAACCTCCTTGCGTCAACTAGCTCGCCATCTCAACCGAGACATTTTGACAGTCGCTAAGGCAATATATCCATATGTGCAACAGGGTTGGCTACAACTAGTATATTCAGTCACAGCTAAACCAGAGACTCAGACGGCTAGCGGCGAATTGAAGGGAAAACACAAGGGACGGATAGTATGTATTGACGATGCGATCGCTATCGGTGAAACTATAAATTCCATCCTACAAGCACAAGGTTATGAAGCGATCGCTCTCACCAATCCCTTAGAGGCACTGAGTCTGGTTTTTCAACTCAAACCGGATTTAATTTTATGCGACATTGCCATGCCGGAATTGGAGGGGTACGAGGTTTGCGCAATGCTGCGACATTCAACAGCATTTCGGCTCATACCGATTATTATGCTTACTGGTAAAGATGGATTTATTGATCGAGTCAAAGCTAACATGGTCGGGGCAACAGATTATTTAACAAAACCGTTTACAGACACTGAGTTACTTATGCTCGTAGAGAAATATATCAACAACCAATGAAAATTGGGCATTGGGCACTTGTACTGAGCGTACCACTTCCCTGCGGGACGCTGCGCGTAGCTTGTCCTCCGCAGGAGTACGTGGAAGCAAGCTACGCGTAGCGTCTCGTAGAGAAGTCGTTGGCGCAGCCTCTGGTAGAGAAGTATTGGGCATTAGTTATCGAAAAGATCCAAGATTTGTTGATCTAGTAAAATATCAAGTAAAAAATGTTATCACAGAGTCAGCCAACTCAGTGAAAGGTCATATCCAGGAAAATAGTGAAAAACTAGAATTAATTTATACAGTTAATACTTGCGGAGGAATCAGGGAATGTTCCAACTAGGAACGTCTACATCAGGAGGTAGATAGACACTTATGAGTACAGTTCTGATTGTGGAAGATAGTATCGCGCAAAGGGAGATGATTACAGACCTCCTAAAAGCAACTGGCTTAACTGTTACCCATGCCAGTGACGGATTAGAAGCATTGGAGGCAATTCAAATAGCACCTCCCGATTTAGTGGTATTGGATATTGTTATGCCCCGGATGAACGGCTACGAAGTTTGTCGGCGATTAAAATCCGATCCAAAAACCCAAAATGTCCCTGTGGTCATGTGTTCTTCCAAGGGTGAAGAATTTGATCGCTATTGGGGCATGAAGCAGGGGGCAGACGCCTATATAGCCAAACCATTTCAACCAACCGAGTTGGTGGGAACAGTTAAACAACTGCTGCGAGGATAAGGATAAAAGCAATATGGTCAGCAAACCGGACTTTTTAACTGGCAGTGGTCAAGACCATTTCCGACCGGAATTACAAGTAGAAAGTCCTGAAGGTGAGTTACATTTGAGGTTTTACATTCCCTCGCATCAGGAGTTTGCACTACAAGCAACTGGCATCCGGGAGGTAATTGAACTAAGCCCCGATAGAATCACCCCAATTCCGAATGCTTCTCCTTTACTTTTGGGTACTCTAAATTTACGAGGTCGAGTTATTTGGGTGGCTGATTTGGGTCAATTTCTTGGTGAAGCAACTGCATTAAACACGGATAGAGCTGAAATTCCGGTGATTGCCATTGAAGAGCAAGACACAATAGTGGGTTTAGCAGTAGAGGAAATCGGTGGTATGGATTGGCTGGATGTCCAGAATCTCATGCCACCAAATAATGTTCCCGATACTATGGCTCCCTTTTTACGTGGAGAGTGGTTATTACGTGCTAAAAATAATCAGTCTCTACGACTACTCGATCAAATGGCAATTTTACGGAGTGCTAGGTGGGCAGGATGAAATTGGAGGAGGAAATGGCAGCAAGTATTGATAATCACGAGCCAACATATCAACAGGCGATGAACGCCTATGTTCAAACGAATTATGAGGTTGCCGCCACTTTAGTTGACCAAGTGGTGCAAAATTACCCAAATGATGCTAGCTCTCATTTGTTGCGGGGTCATATCTACTATGTTTTGCAGCAATACGATGTTGCAAAAGAACAATATCAACAGGTATTACGCTTGACTGACGATCCAGAAATTATTGGTTTTGCCAATAGTGGAATTGAGAATATTAATCAATATTTACAGTCATTCAGTGGGGAAATTGATACATCAGGAAGTGAAGAGCAAATAAATTCCCCAGAGATGTCTAATGCACTCGCAGATCGCGAAGATGAATTAGAAGATTTGGGCACTAGTGAGGATTTTGACAGCAATAACCTTGATTTGAACTTTTTTGGAGAGGAGCAAGAAATTGTGAATGGCGTTGAAGAGATATCTTCAAAAAGTCCATTTGACATCCCTACAGAAGATAGTATTGGAACAGTAAAAATATCAGATTCTTCTACAGCTGTTGGTGACGACCCTTTTGCCTTCAATGAAGAATCACAGGAACAAGAGTCAAATAGCAAGGATGAGGAGAAAACTGAATTAGAGTTGCCTGCTTTTTGGCAAGAAGATTTATCAGAAGATAGTCTGGAAGAACCATTAGTAAATAGTCATTTCTCAGATGATGGGATAAATTCTGCTCACGAAAATTCAGCTATTGACAATAATAACTCTTCATCTTCTAATTCCCCAACTGGCAATAGCGAGAATAATTTCTCTGATTTGTTGAGTGAGCCAAAGTCTCCAGAGCTAAGTATTGGAAATTTAGAATATAAAAAATCTAATTTTGGAGAGGAAACTTTACTGATTGTTGAAGAAGAACTTAGAAATGGTTCAGCCGCAACAAATAACTTGGAATATAGCAGTCAAGAACATTTGCCGCAAACCGAAACAGATGATTGGTTGAAACGAACAAATCTGGGAACAGAGTCAGCTTTTGTGGCGGATTTATCAGATGATTCTTCATCTTTTAGCAGCAATCTCCCTCTGGAAAAAAAGCAGGTAAAATCAAGTGAAATTAGCGGTAAAAATAACTTTGAGGAGGATGAAAATTTTGATATAGAAGCATTTGAGTCGGCCTTTGGCTCCGAGGTGTCAAGCTCTTATGAAGACTCAAACAATATACTAAATGGAGAAAATTCTCAGAGCAATATCGAGTTTTTAGATGACTTTGAGGAATTTGACGATTTAGGCAATATTCCCGGCTTTGACATCATGGAAGGAGATTCTAACTTCGGTGATCTAGCAAGGCATTCTGATCGATCAGAAACTAGTGGCAGTGGACACCCTGAAAGCGCCGAGGCTTTTTTAAATAATGCAGCTAGCGATCGCGAAGAAGAACTGTTCTCGATGACTGGTTCCCATGAAGCAGTTCCAGTCTTTAGCCAAACAGATGTCTCAAAACTAGAACCCAACGTTAACATCGAGCAAGGATGGTTAGCACCATTAGAGAATGCCTCCATAGAAAGGAAACAATGGCTAATTGCTGGAAGTGTGGGCATTGTCTCGGCGCTGGTTGTCGCCACAGTTAGCTTTGTCGCCACCACATTTTCGCCACCCCAACAACGAGAATCAGTCCGAAACACAGGTTGGGCGATGTCACTAGCAGCTGGGATTGCAGGTTTTAGTACCGCAGGCTTCATGGGGAATCTGGCGCTTAAACAAATTCGGCGCACAACTGATGATCTCCAAGCTCAATTTGAGGCTGTACGTCAAGGAAATCTGAATGCTCAAGCCACAGTGTTTTCCGAAGATGAATTGGGGCATTTAGCTACTGGCTTTAATGAAATGGCGCGGGTAATTTTCACGACTACAAGTGAAGTCCAACGCAAAGCCGATGAACAAGAGGAAGCCAAAGAAAACTTGCAACGACAGGTAATTCGCCTGTTGGATGATGTGGAAGGAGCTGCTAGAGGAGATTTAACAGTCCAAGCGGAAGTCACAGCCGACGTACTCGGTGCGGTAGCTGATGCTTTTAACCTGACAATTCAAAACCTCCGAGATATCGTCCAACAAGTAAAAGTGGCAGCCAAGGATGTGACAAAAGGTGCAACCAACTCTGAAACCTTTGCTAGAGCCTTATCTGGTGATGCTTTGCGCCAAGCAGAAGAGTTGGCGGTAACGCTGAATTCTGTACAGGTAATGACTGACTCGATTCAACGGGTAGCAGAGGCGGCGCGGGAAGCCGAAACCGTCGCCCGTGATGCTAGTACGATCGCTCTCAAAGGTGGAGAAGCAGTAGAAAATACTGTGGCGGGGATTTTAGAAATTCGAGAAACCGTTGCTGAAACCACCCGAAAAGTGAAGCGGTTGGCGGAATCTTCCCAAGAAATTTCTAAAATTGTGGCGTTGATTTCCCAGATTGCTTCGAGAACAAACTTGCTGGCACTGAATGCTAGTATTGAGGCGGCAAGGGCGGGAGAAGCTGGACGCGGGTTTGCGATCGTCGCAGATGAAGTGCGCCAGTTAGCAGACAAATCTGCTAAATCGCTAAAGGAGATTGAACAAATTGTGATGCAAATCCAAAGCGAAACAGGCTCAGTAATGACCGCGATGGAAGAAGGCACACAACAAGTAATTAAAGGCACAAAATTGGCAGAAGAAGCCAAGCGATCGCTCGAAAACATTATTCAAGTGGCAAATCGCATCGATATTCTTGTGCGCTCGATTACCAGCGACACTGTGGAACAAACTGAAACCTCCCGCGCTGTCGCTCATGTAATGCAATCAGTAGAACTTACCGCCCAAGAAACTTCCCAGGAAGCACAGCGAGTTTCAGGTGCCCTACAACACTTAGTAGGTGTATCCCGTGACTTGATCGCTTCGGTTGAACGTTTCCGAGTGGAAACTATGGAAACCAGGTAATAAAGTTAGGAGTTAGGAGTGAGGAGTTAGGAATAAAAATCACAACTCACAACTCATAACTCATAACTTGGAAAAAAGTTAGGAGTTCGGAGTTAGAAATCACAACTCACAACTCACAACTCACAACTCACAACTCATAACTCATAACTCATAACTCATAACTCATAACTTTTGCCATGCTGCCGGAACAACAACAGCGGATTTTGGGTTACTTTATCGAAGAAGCCAGGGATCACCTGAATACCATTGAGCAGGGGTTGCTGAATCTAGAGAGTACCTTGAACGACCCGGAAATGATCAGTGAAGTCTTCCGGGCGGCTCACTCCATCAAAGGAGGAGCGGCGATGCTTGGATTGACTAGCATCCAGCATACCTCGCACCGTCTGGAAGATTGTTTCAAAATTCTCAAAGATAATCCGGTTAAGATTGACGAAAAGTTAGAGTCTTTATTTCTCGGTGTATCTGATACTCTAAAAGCGCTGTTAGAGCAGTTGAGCGCACCATTTGGTCTTTCTGAAGATGCGGCTAATACTTTGATGTCAGAAACTGAGCCGGTCTTTGAATGGCTGTATCAGCATTTGGAACTACTTGTACAACAAGGGAACAGTGGAGTAGCTAGCAGTCGTGATGCCACAGAACTACAGACAACCTCTGTAGAAGATAATGTCTCTTCACTTACAGAACTGTTTCTGCGGCGAGATATTCCCGATTTGGCAGAAGACACCCATCGGGAATCCCCAGAAATATCCTTCCCTATAGCACCCCAGGAAGTGCAAGCGCCAGTCACCGCGAAAGAAAATAATAACTGGAGCGAGTTTCAAGCCCAAGTGCTGCAAACACTGCGGGAAATGTTGCAACTATTTAAGCAAACCACAACACCCTCAACTCGGCAAAACCTTCAGCAATGCTGTTACCAGTTAGTCAAACTTGGTGAGACTTGGAATTTGTCCAAGTGGTGTGGTTTGTGTCAAGCAGCAGCCAGTGCGATCGGCAATCCCGAAAATACTTATCTGACTTTAGCTAAAATTGTCATTACCGAAATCAAACAAGCTCAAGAATTAGTCCTGCAAGGTAGAGAAGCTGAAATTGCAATTAGTCAGCAACTAGAAGCACTTTTGAGCTTTGCAGAAATTGAGTTATTAGAAATTACCACTGATTTGTTTGATGAACAGTTCGCGGCTTTGACGGAATTATCAACTGTCTCAGAGCCAATTTTATTTGGTAACACCGAGCCGTTAGTCGTAACTAACCTCACCCAGCCAACTGAGGAACTTAATCTAGACAACGATATTAACGTTCGCCCCTATCTTCAACAAGGGACACTACTAAACGCTGCAACTCACACTAGTCTTGCTTTCACTGCACATGAGGAAGCACATCCAATCAGTAGCAATATTGATCCCAATGGGCCAGAGGTAGGAATAGCTGAGTTAAATACGCTTGCCGATTTATTTGAAGGTGAGACTAACGTACTAGATGAAACCTGGCATCAAGAAGAAACCTTAAATATTGTTGCGCTCGATGACTTTGGAATTGATTTCAGTAGCACTGACGCTAAGGACGATCATCGGGATTTATTCGATTTACTCTCCTTTGATGAAGACATCATCAACGAGCAGCACCCAACAACCACACCCACAACAGAAGATTTATCTCTGTTATTTGGCGACAACTTCCTAGAAAAAGAGAATTCAAAACCGCAAAATCAACAAACATCTCCAACGACTCTAGAGTTGAGCGATATTAACGTACCTCATCTAAATTTAGATTCTTCTTCTGCGGAAAATTTACAAGAATTTACTGATATTCCTAGTGAGCCAAACCAGTCTCCAGGGGAGATTGTCCAAAATAGTGTCAACAAAAACGATCTCGTTGAAGATTTATTGACACTGCCATTAGATGATGATATTGAACTATTGCCTACAGGCGAAGTGACTCAACCAGAAACTGAGGCATTCGCCAGTGTGGAACTATCTACTAACCAACAAAACAGTTTTGATAACTTATTGTTAGAAACGAGAAATGCAAATTGGGTACAACAAATTACCCCTAGTGACTACATAGAATTATCCCAGCAAACAGACTTGTCTTTGGACAGCCTGTTTGCGGAAGTGGAAGAACAGACACTACTGCCTACAAGTGAATCAGAAATTAGTGATTTATTTGATACATCTCCGGCAACAACACCTGAGTTTTCGGAATCAGAAAATGATCTGAACAACTTCTGGAGTGAGGAAACCACAGAGGAACAGGACGATTTCGATTCCTTAATTGAGCAAAATGTGGAAAGGGCGTTAGAGGAGAGTTTGTTTGAGGGGGTGGGTGATGACATTTTTGCCGACAGTCAGCAGCCGATACCGAATCCGATCGCCAGTTTTGACATAGAAGAAGATTTTGATCTGAATTTCCAGCAGCAAGAGCAGCTAGATTTGATATTCTCATCAGATTCTGGAGATGATTTATTTGATGAGTTAACACCGAGTAACTCAACTATTTATCCTGCAATCAACGATGCCTCCACGACTGAAACGTTGTTGTTTGCGTCGCATCCAGAGTCAGAAATTATCGGGCGATCGCAACAACCGGAAGCTTTAGATTTTGTTCCCGAATTTACTAATCAGCCCCCAGAGATATCTCCTATTGATGTCGAACTTAATTCATTCAGTTCTTTCGATGAAAATCCGCAACTGCTGTTTGACGATGTAGCTACAGATGACTCAACCTATATTCAGATGGAAACCACAGATAATACTGTGGATGAACTCCCAACTAGAGAAACTTCTTTAGATATCAATTTTGGGGAAACTTCAGATTTAGGATCACCTCAAGCACAGCCAGATGATTTATTCAGCTCTTTCGATGAAAATCCGCAACTGCTGTTTGAAGATGTAGCTAGACATGACTCAACCTATATTCAGATGGAAACCACAGATAATACTGTGGATGAACTCCCAACTAGAGAAACTTCTTTAGATATCAATTTTGGGGAAACTTCAGATTTAGGATCACCTCAAGCACAGTCAAATGATTTATTCAGCTCTTTCGATGAAAATCCGCAACTGCTGTTTGACGATGTAGCTAGACATAACTCAACCTATATTCAGATGGAAACCACAGATAATACTGTGGATGAACTCCCAGCTACGGAAACTTCTTTAGATATCAATTTTGGTGAAACTTCAGATTTAGGATCACTCCAAGCACAGCCAGATGATTTGTTCGGCTCTTTCGATGAAAATCCGCAACTGCTGTTTGACGATGTAGCTAGACATGACTCTACCTATATTCAGATGGAAACCACAGATAATACTGTGGATGAACTCCCGGCTAGAGAAACTTCTTTAGATATCAATTTTGGGGAAACTTCAGATTTAGTATCACTCCAAGTACAGCCAGATGATTTGTTCGGCTCTTTCGATGAAAACACCGAGGATAATTCGCAACTGCTGTTTGAAACGGTTATTCAGGAAAATGTAGAAACCTATTTGTGGGATCTAGGAGAGACATCTGAAGTTGCACTAGTATCAGAGGGAGAAAATGCTATTATTGCCCCGACTGAAGAATTGGCAACCACAGAAACCATTGAAGTAATTGCTCCAGAAGATGAATTTGCCGACTTGGCAGCATTACTAGGAGAGGAAGTAGCACCCATCCCCAAAGCTAAGGAGATCCCAGAAGTAGATTTTGCTGCCCTGGAAGAATTGTTAGGTACAGATAACGATGAGGCGGCTGCTATATCTAGCGATGTCTACGACGGGCAACGCCAACCCTTGAATACTCAACCAGTTTTGGCTAAAAATGCCATTCCATCAGCAGCCACAGATGAATTTGGGGACTTAGAGAAGTTGCTGGCACAAGCAGATCAAACAATATCCCATTCCCCAGTAGTAAAATCGAACAGTAGCAAAATTATACGTCCCTCTACTCGTCGGGCTGCCAGATTTGAAGAATCAATGAAGGTTCCAGTTAAACAACTGGACGATATGAGTAATTTAGTTGGGGAGTTGGTGGTAAACCGCAATACCTTAGAGCAAGATAATGAACGGCTGCGGCAGTCACTAGATAACTTGCTGATTCAGGTACAACAACTCTCAGATGTGGGCGCAAGGATGCAGGAGTTGTACGAGCGATCGCTATTGGAAGCTTCTCTGTTAGCCGGACGCAAAAAGAAAGACACCGGCTTTCCAGTCTCTGATTTCAATGCCGACAGGGGTTTTAGTGAGCTAGAAATGGATCGCTTTACTCCTTTCCATACACTGTCTCAGCAGATGATTGAGCGGATTGTCCGCATCCGGGAATCATCTAGTGATATTGACTTTGTTACCGAAGAAACCGAGCGAGTAGCGCGACAATTCCGCCAAGTAACCACACAGCTACAAGAGGGATTAACAAGAGCGCGAATGGTGCCTTTTGCCCAAACTATCGATCGCTGGCGGCGAGGAGTACGTGACAATGCCATCAAGTGTGGCAAACAAGTAGAGTTAGTGATCGAAGGTGGTGATACCTTAATTGACAAGATGATTTTGGATCATCTCACCGATCCGTTAACTCATATGCTGAATAATGCGATCGCTCACGGTGTTGAAACACCACAAGAGAGGCAAGCTGCTGGTAAACCACCCGTGGGAATCATTACTATCCGGGCTTTCTACCAAGGCAACCAAACTATCCTTTCCGTAGGCGATGATGGCGCAGGTATCGATTCCGCAAAAGTTAAGGCTAAGGCGGTGAGGATTGGCATGATTACAGAAGCCCAGGCAAAAGCCATGTCTCGCCTGGAAGTCTACGATCTGCTGTTCCAGCCTGGTTTTACGATGAAAGACCAGGCAGATGAAATTTCTGGTCGTGGTGTGGGTATGGACGTAGTGCGCTCCGAAATTAGCGAAATTCGGGGGACGGTGAACACTGATTCGGCGATCGGCAAGGGAACTACCTTCACTATTCGTTTACCACTGACTCTGAGTATTTGTAAAGCTCTCTGCTGCGTTTCTGATCGAGCTAGAATTGCTTTCCCGATGGACGGTGTAGAAGATACGCTGGATATACCAGTCAAAAATATTCAGCACGATGCCAGTGGGCAATCATTTATTTCCTGGCGCGATACGGTGCTGCCATTCCGACCCCTGAGGGAACTTTTAACCTTCAATCGCCAGATCAGTCGCGGCAATGTCTATGGCGGCACCAGAGATGATGATATGGTTTCGGTGGTTGTGGTGCGATCGGCAAATACCCTAATTGCTCTACAGATTGATCTGGTGTTGAGCGAACAAGAAATTGTAATTAAGCAATTTGAAGGTCCAGCGCCTAAACCCATTGGTGTAGCTGGTGCAACAGTCCTGGGTGATGGTCGGATTATGCCTATTGCTGACGTGCTGGAAATAATTGACATCTTCCAGGGACGGATTTCTACACAACTTGGTGGCAATTCTTGGCAACAGAAAGCTACTCCCCTAGACACCTCTCCGGCGAAGATTGACCCAACAGTGCTGATCGTCGATGACTCAATTACAGTTCGAGAATTGCTCTCCCTGACCTTTAACAAAGCAGGTTATCGCGTAGAACAGGCGCGTGACGGACAGGAAGCTTGGGACAAACTCCGCTCCGGTCTGCCTTGCGATATCGTATTTTGTGACATTGAAATGCCGCGTTGCGATGGTCTAGAGTTACTCTCTCGCATCCAGAAAGACTCTAACCTTAACCACCTACCGATCGCGATGCTCACCTCACGGGGGGCAGATAAGCACAGACAAATTGCCGCTCAACTCGGTGCTAGTGGCTACTTTACCAAGCCCTATCTCGAAGAAGCTCTACTTGAAGCTGCGGCGCGGATGTTGAAAGGGGAAAAACTTCTTAGCACTACGAGTAATGTTTAAGCTGAAAAACATCTAATTTGCATAACCGAATTAAACATAACTCTTGTGGGGTGTGCTTTCCGACCCACCCCACAAGATTTTTACTTCCAGGTAATATGCAAGTTAAATGTCGAACAGCTTATACTATTTGACTTTAATTATGATACAAATACGTTGGTAGGGGCACGGCAATGCCCATACGTGTCAACTTAACGTAGAAGTTAGGCTTGGCAAGCTTTCGAGGTTTGACCCTCACCCCCAGCCCCTCTCCCAACTTGGGAGAGGGGAGCAAATTATCTAGTTCCCCTTCTCCCAAGTTGGGAGAGGGGTTAGGGGATGAGGGCAAAACGTCTTCTCAAAGCAGATTTTTTCTTAAGTTGACACCAATGGGCAATGCCGTGCCCCTACTGAGGCTTTTCGATTAATTATGTAAAGTTTGTATAAAGAACTGTAATTTACTTGCTTTTAGTACTGAATCTCAAATTTGCACTCTCATGTGCTCAACTTTATATATACAGGAGGAAGGAATTTGGTATATTTAATCATTTATCTATAGCAAAACCTACGTTAGAAAGAGAATAGATCAAACATCTAAGCAAAAGACACTATAACGATGCAAAACTACGTTATGACCTCTACTACCAGTGAATTTAGCTGCACGCCGCCTATAAAAACGCAATATGTAGCTTTTCTGTAGTTGACTAGTGGTAAATTTAAGTTACTCTTAAAGCGGATCGCTTCGTGTAAGAATCTACCCTGACAGAAGTATATAAAGATATAGTTAAATTTAGCAATTCTGTCCGAGATTTTGAATTTGCAAACTGAATAGTTTGATACAGCCCTCAAAATGCTGATCCACTACCGTAAACAAGGTAGTCAGTTACATGACTCAATATCATCTGTCTGCTAATTGTAATGAATAGTTTACAATACAGTGGATGAGAAAATCTAAAGAAAATATAAAAGAGACTCAACTGTGGTGTCTGGAGGACAAAAGTGTTTCTGAGACTAGCACATCAACATCGACAATTCGTCCAAGACTTGGTAATGAACCTGAAAGCCTTGGCGATTGTACTAGAGCGGCGCGGGTATCTTGCGTCCTGCTACACCTGTGGCGACCAAATGAATAGTGCATCGTTTATGGTTAGCTTGGGTGATGGCCACCTGATTCGGTTTTTAGTGTCCGATTACGGGATTACTTGGACGGAAATGCGGGATGACCGGGAATTAATGAAGCTAGAAGGTGCGGAGGCAATTAGCCAATTAGACGAACTGGCTAGTCTTGTCAAGCAATCTATGCAAACTGATACAGGCTCTAAAACTCTTGCCAAGAAGTATTAAGCTTCCAAAGGTTGATCGCAATTTAGAAATTAATTATCGGTAACTGGTAATGGTGGCTTAGTTAGCGATCGCTCTTACCTATTCTCCATTACCATTAAGTGATTGGCTCGTCTAGCCCATCGCATATTTTCTTGTATCTGCCAAAACCTCACAAGCCGGATTTTGAGCCTTTAGCTTTTGGTGTTAAAACACACAAAATCAGAGATTGGCAGTTTTGGTTAATTATCTCTAGAATTTTTGCAGCAGCGATCGCCATTCCTGAATAAAATAAACGAATCTCCTGGTTTACCCACCACAAAGGCTGCATGAGTCGCTAAATGGACAATTGTATAATTAATTATCCATTTGGGGTACAGCGATGGGGCTAAAGGCATCGTCTAAAAGCTTCGTAGTTTCCGCATTCTACAGCTACTAAACTTTCTACTTCCCGCCTAGCAAAAGGCAAACCAGCGATAGAACTTGCCGATTACCAACTTTGATTTGATAATTAACTTTACTAAAAGCATCGGCTAAAACCCGCAAAGTAGATTATTTTGCGGTATTTTCGCATTTTACAGCAACGGTGCGATGAATTGGTGGCGATTCAGGAGTTACTAGTACCAATTCCAAGCTATCTTTTAAAATCAGTGGGTAGAGTAAGTCCTACCTCAACTTTGCATTTGTGCTTACCTGGTTATTGTCTGGGTATGCCATCCCGAAACCGATTAAATTAAGTACAGTCCAAGTAACAACACTAACATACTGAAAAGTAGGTTGGATAACAAAACACTCCCTATACTCGGAAGTGTAAATATTAAATCAAAAAGTCCGGCAACGCAATTAATTTTTATGCTATTCAATGATTTGGAAAATGAAAATTTATAGGTGCTGAAAAAATTGAAAATGTCAGAAGAAAAACCCAGCCAACCAAAACTACCATCAACCAGCGCCCTTGACAATCCATCAAGTCATGAATTTGGCAATTGGTTTGAATATCCTATCAGAGTGCAACCCCACCACACTGACTATGCCGGTAATGTCTGGCACGGTTCCTATATAGCTTGGATGGAAGAAGCACGGATTGAATGCTTGCGAATTATAGGGATTGAATTTGCTGATTTAGTCGCTATAGGTTGCGATTTACCAGTTGTAGAACTGTCGGTACGCTATCACCGTTCAATTCAATTAGGTATGGCAGTGCTGGTAAAAACGCGCATGGCTGAGGTGACTGGGGTCCGAATCAATTGGGATTATGCCATTGTCTCAACTGATGGACAACAATTATACGTCACTGCCAAGGTGACTTTAGTAGCTTTAGATAGCGAAAGAGGCAAGATTATGCGTCAGTTACCGGCGAGTGTTAAGGATGCGTTAGCCAAGATTTCAGCATTCAATAAATAAGGGATTTCCAAGAAATAAATTACTACTACTTGTGGGGTGGGCCGGAAAGCCCGCCTTTAGTTACTGGGCGCTCATGTCGCTCACCCCACAATAAATAATTGAATATTTTTTTATTTGTCAGTCCCTAAGTAAGTAAACACCACAGAAATTTTGCTGACTTTTCACGGTATTTGGAAAATATCTCTCCTAAAAGGAGAGAGACTTTGAATTTTCCCCCTTCTCGTCGCGGGAAGGGGGTTATACCATTTTAGATTTTAGATTTTAGATTGTGAAACATCCATTGGATAAGCGTTTCAGGTTTCCATCTGTCACAATCATTTTTCAAATTGGTGTTAGTGGGTTAGGTTTTTCGTAGGCTTTTCCACATAAAGTATGGATTTTTACTTGCTACTTTGGATATGCGACAGATTTTGAGCAAACTGCGTTACGTAATGCCAAATATCTTGGGGAGTAATACCAAAACCAATATTTAATAAAACAAGGATTGCCGCAATCGTCAATGCATTACTCAAGGTTGCTTTCAGCAACTTCCACAATATTATGAAGACTATCCAAGCTACAATCAGCGTAGCAATCATATATATTAATTCCTTAATAATTGCCCTTGTCTGAGAGTGGGTTTATTCAGAAAGGGTGAGTTTTTATTTTGGCAATAATCACTGGTATAAAAGATGCTAAAGCCAATTTTTAATGTCCGCTAGAATGGGCTTTTTGTAATAATTAGCCTGGGGATATTTTAACTAAAAATCAGCTACTTATTTATGTGATATGCCGCTTTTTTTGCGAAACTTTTGTAAAGTTTTTTAATTTTTATTGGAAGATAAATTAGAGATATACATAAAATTGATGACTGATCCGGAAGCCACTGACTATCTTCAATAGAGTTTAATTGTATTAAGTAAAATGATTTCTATATTAATTGGATTAGAGGCTGGGAATTAAAGATTGGGGACTAGGCATCAATTTCTAATCCCCAGTCCAATCTGAACTGAAGCTTTTTATCGCAGAGAAATTATCCGCGAGTGAGTTTCTAAGTTTTCAGTCGCTGTTAAAACTTCTTGTCTTGCCCATTTATCTGCTGCCAAAATGTCATCTAAAGAGGGATTAGCACGGTGATCATTTTGATGGCGATCGCACACCGATTCGATACACCGGGGAATATCTAAAAACCGAATTTTTTC
The DNA here is from genome assembly GCF_036919815.1 of Nostoc sp. Classification (GTDB taxonomy): domain Bacteria; phylum Cyanobacteriota; class Cyanobacteriia; order Cyanobacteriales; family Nostocaceae; genus Nostoc. Next base: position 35,925 of record NZ_JBALCE010000081.1, on the reverse strand, counting down.
TGCTAAAAATAAAGCCACAGCTTGCTCATTGGCGGCATTCAACACAGCTGGCATCGAACCACCAGCTTTACCCACAGCATAAGCCAACCGCATACAAGGATACTTCTGGTGATCTGGTTCACGGAAGGTTAAATTTCCCGCTTTGACTAAATCTAGTCGTTCCCAGTTAGTGTAAATGCGATCGGGCCAAGATAGAGCATACAGTAAGGGTAAGCGCATATCTGGCCAACCGAGTTGGGCTAAAACTGAGCTATCTTGCAATTCAATCAGCGAGTGAATAATGCTCTGGGGATGAATGACAATTTCGATATCGTCATAATCCAACCCAAATAGGAAGTGAGCCTCTATTACTTCCAGTCCTTTATTCATCAAAGTAGCAGAGTCTACTGTGATTTTACGCCCCATCGACCAATTAGGATGCTTGAGGGCATCAGCAACGGTTACATCTGCTAACTTTTCTACATCCCAGTCTCGGAAAGCCCCACCAGATGCAGTGAGCAAAATTTTCCGTAAGCCTCCCTTTGGCACACCTTGGAGGCACTGAAATATAGCGGAATGTTCGGAATCGGCTGGGAGTAATTTTACACCGTGTTTTTCCACTAGGGGTAGAACCACAGGGGCACCAGCAATCAGGGTTTCTTTGTTCGCTAAGGCAATATCTTTACCAGCTTCAATAGCTGCGATCGTGGGTAGCAAACCAGCACAACCAACAATCCCCGTGACAACGGTTTGGGCATCGCCGTAACGAGCGACTTCTATCACTCCGGCCTCGCCAGCCAGTAGAATCGGTTGAGGATCGAGGTCTTTAATTGCTTCTTTGAGCGCTGGTAATTTCTCTTCTGAACAAATTGCTGCTATTTGCGGTCGAAACTGCCGAATTTGAGCAGCGAACATTTCGACATTGCGCCCAGCTGCCAATCCCACAATCCGAAACTGATCTGGGTACTGAGTGACAATATCTAAAGTCTGAGTACCAATAGAACCAGTGGAACCAACGAGAGTAATCGCTTTCACAATTGCTTAAGGATTTACAGACAACTCCCACTATAAATTGCTTGGGACTCTTTAATCACAGCAATCATCATAATCGATACATTGAGGAGGGGACGTGAAGAAGGAAATAAAAATCTCGCCGTGTCTCCTTCTCTTCGTTCCTACGCCAGTGCCAATCCCTTAATTTCCTGACTTTTCACGGTATCTCGAAAACCTCTCTCTAAATCTCTCTCCTAAAAGGAGAGAGACTTTGAATTTTACCCCTTAGAGGTTGTTTGAAAAGTGATATGTTGTGATTTTAATCGAATTGTTACCCCCCTTAATCCCCCCTTGTAAAGGGGGGAAACAAGAAAAATTTGGTTCCCTCACGCCACATGCTTCAAGTCGGCAAAGCCGCCCAACGCAGTGGCTCCCCTTTATAAGGGGAGGGTTAGGGTGGGGTAAAAAATATTTGATACATCAATCATGACTTTTCAAACATCCTCTTAGAGCGTCGGGAAAGGGGTTAGGGGGTTAGGTTTTTCGTGGGCTTTTCCATACAACGTGAAAAGTCAGGTTAATTTCAAGGTTTTATAATAAATATAAAAGAGTGAATGAATATTTGCCATGATAAATAAACAACAAGATATGATAAATCTCTTGAATAAACTGTACGATAATAACAACTATTCTAGTCCACTAGATTACTTTAGTCACTCTATAAATCAGTTAAAAAAATATGACCTTGCAGAAATATTAGCTTACCAAGATAAATTTGATTGTCAATATTTTCTTAGCTTTCTTTTATCGACTCCGTTACTATGGATGAATAAGTCGGCTAGAGACTGGGTTGTAATTATGTCCGCATTTAACCCAAGACCAAAACCATTTAAAATACATATTGACGATGCAGGTTATGTAGATATTCATTTTCTGTGTAAATACATGAGATTTAAGGCTATAGAACTATTTTTGCAACAAGGAAAATTCACTAATAAAGATAAGGAAAAGCTACTTCTCTACTCGAATAAAGTAGCAGTAGATTTATTTATGGATGAGTTAGATATTGAATTTATAGATGGTGAGGATTGGGTACATAGAGAGCAAATAGAAGTTGCAAGATTAAATCTTATTTCTAATGAAGGAATTAATCAACTTAAATATACTGAAGGTCAGCTTCGTGAATACATATAAAAAGAGCTAAAAGCCCTTTCTATAATTAAGGATTAATAAGTATAAAATAAATAGTTCTGTATTGCAATATACAAAATGCTTTTAGTACACTGCGTAAGTCCTAAACTATTTCATCGACTTTTAAAATACGCCCTAAAGGTGCTTAATCTTCGCATAACTAGACAAAATTTGTATTTATAAACACTACAGTTTTAAAAGATAAATTCCGAAAGAATTGGCAAAAGTAACCAAATAGGAAATAATTTCAAGTAGTTGCTGATTTATCCAGTTTGTTAATTATTTTGGTGGAGGATTTAATATGCAAAATATTACTCATAAATTGCTGTGTTGCAGCCATAGGTGAAAGGATGCATAAAGGAGTTTTTTGAAGCACTTAACCTTATGGTCAAAGTTCAGATAGTTATAAAAAAAGTTTTATGGAAAAATGATTTCCTGTTTCCAGCAGCAATATGGCTTGCCAGCCGAATATTGATCTGGACTGCCATGTTGCTGGTTGCGCCAAAGCTACCGTTACCAGCGGAAGATTTTTTGCCCCCTTTTGGTTGGGGCGTTTTTGATGCCTGGGATAGTATACATTACCGAGCGATCGCAACCTCTGGCTATGAATTTGTGAATGACGGCAAGCAACATAATCTCGCCTTCTTTCCCCTGTTTCCTTCAAGCATCTGGGTGCTGATGAAGTTGGGCTTACCGTTTGAATTAGCAGGTACGTTGGTCAACAACCTAGCATTTTTCGCAGCGCTTTACTGTTTGTACTTTTGGATCAAAGAGCATTATGGCATCAATGCAGCGTATTGGGTCATTGCTGTGGTTTCCTGTTATCCATCTTCGATGTTTACGGGGGTGGTTTACACAGAGGGGCTGTATTTGTTTTTGAGTACGGCGGCTTTGCGGGCGTTTGATGAAAAACAGTATGGCTGGACTGCCCTTTGGGGCGCGATGGCGACAGCAACACGTCCTACAGGTATGGCACTAATTCCAGCATTTGCGATCGCAGCCTGGAAAGAACGCCGACCACCCATAGCCTATATAGCCGGTTTGACTACCGCTATTGGCATACTTCTATTCAGTTTGTATTGTGCGATTTATTTTGGCAACCCTTTCGCTTTTATCGAAGCACAACGGGGATGGCGACCAACTCTAGGATTTGATTGGCAGGGTTGGTTAAATATGCTCATGCAAATTGCAGTTGGTAGAAAAAATTGGCAACATGGTTGGGTTCAAAACCCCTCTGGCGGGATTCAAGATCCCTGGTATCTCTTGTTGCTTGGTGCGATTCTTGCCAGTAGCTATCTTTTATGGCGTTTTCGTTCTGGGAAATTATTCTATGGCTTTTATGCTTTCGTGTTATTTTTGTTGATTCTGGCAAGCGAACAGTGGATCAATAACTTGCTCAACTTGTTCATGGTCTTAGGTGGTGGCTATGTATTGTGGCGCTTACACACGCAGCTGACCCCAGTTATAGTTATTTATGGCTTTTGTGGTATTGGTTTGCTGCTAGCCTCTGGAGGCACCATCTCCTTAAGCCGTCTCGCCTATGGTATTGTCCCTTTGAATATAGCCATTGGTTTGCTGCTATCTCGCCATCCTCGTCAGGGATATTTAATATTAGGCGCTTTTGTGACATTACTAGCCAAAATAGCTGTAGGATTTGCCCAAGAGCGCTGGGTTGGTTAGGTGAGTTCGACAAACCTCTCCCTGCTTTGAACTTTAGTTCAAGTCTGTGCCTCTCCGACTCGGAGCTACGGTGTACACACAAGTCTGAAATAGCTGATTAATCAAGGTTTTACCCCACCCTAACCCTCCCCTTAGAAAGGGGAGGGAACTAAATTTCCTGTTTCCCCCCTTTCTAAGGGGGGATTAAGGGGGGTAATTCGACTTGTGTATACACCGTAACCGAGTCTAAGAGGGAAGGTTTTACGTCGTAAAAGCTCTTTCTATTCAGCTAATTAGGCGATACAGCAATTATATTGAGATATCAATTCTCAAATTTTTAGCGCCCAATTTGGACATTTTGATAATTGCTAAGTTACTTCACTTCACTGGGTTCAAACTTAGCCACCTTACCTGTCTTAACAGCAACAATTACATCATAGGTTGAACAGTAAGAGAATGTGACATTGTTGGCTTTGTTGTAAAGGTTAACTACATGACCTGCTCCACCTGGCTGGATACCGATTGGCTCCAAATCCCCAAAAAAGAAACGACGCAGCTGATCGCCACTACCAATTTGACCCTTACTTTTAGTGAGTAATGCTATTTTCTGAGTTACAGACAATTCCTGAGCTGATGCCTGAACTAATATAGGGTTGATTACTTTCAATGGTGCTTCCCAAACCGTTAAAAAACCAGTAAAGGCAAGAGTTGCGATTAAGGGTGCGAGTTTCATCTGTGGCTCCTAGTATTTGATTATCCCGAACAGCCAAACTATCCCACTTAGCACTGAGAACTTATTGAAACTAAGCCATAATTTTCATGAATTTACTCTTTGATCAAATTTAGTTAATTCTCAGCATTTTCTCAGCAAATAATGGTATATCAAAGTCCACGATAATTTCAGCCTTCTCTCAGCGAAACCTCATTATGAACTGAATAAGAGCAACTTAGAATAATGAGTAATACTTTTATTGTAGTGGTGCTATTGTGACTAGACCCAAAAGGCGATATCGCTCAATCCACAGAATTTATGGACAAACATATCTCTGGCTAGCAATCCTGATTTTCGGAGCCTCTAGTGCAGTAACTCGCAAGCTCACAGAAATTGGTGCCCAACACTTTATCGGTGGTCGTAATCCGATTTCTTTGTGTAATGTTTTATTTGTGGGAAACCTTTGTGCCTTGATGCTTTTGATCGTAATCTATGGACGACAGTGGAACAAAGCTACTTTGAAACAACTATCAAAAAAGGATTGGGTTAGTCTAACAGCAGTAGCTATCTTATCAGGAGCGATCGCCCCTGGCTTAATTTTCCAAGCACTGGCACTAACCAATGTGAATAATGTCATTTTAGTGGGACGCTTAGAACTGCCTCTAACTCTGGCTTTATCAGTTTGGTTATTAAAAGAACGAGTAAGTCTTTGGGAGTTTATCGGCGCAGTTGTCGCTTTTGTTGGCGTTACCCTAACTATTCTCCTTCAGCCTCCAAGCGAAGCCATGATCAATATGAGAGGTTTACAACTGGGCTTAGGGGAACTTCTGGTAGGATTAGGATCTGTGGCTGTAGCTGTTTCCACAATTATTGGCAAAAAATACCTCTCACAGATACCTTTAGGAATTTACAGTATCTTTCGTACCGCTTTGGGAACCGTAATCTTTTTCTTTTTTGCTTTAGCGCTTTATGGTAGTGACCATTTTGCTAATGTACTCTCACCGTTTCTGTGGCGGTGGATGTTCCTTTATGGTGGACTGATTGTGGTGGTAGGTCAGTCATTGTGGATTAAAGGCTTGAGAACTTCCACTGTATCTGCGGCTTCCTTGGTTGGCTCATTTACTCCAATTGTCGGTATTATCGCCGCTTATTTAATTTTAGGTGAAGCTCCCACTTTAGCTCAATATATCGGCGGCAGTGTTATTTTAGTTGGTCTCTTCTTGAGTCAACTTGGCAAAATGCAACAGACAAATGGCAGAGTCGCGTTGTCTATAGTGAGTTCTACTCAAGCAGAACAAGAGGTAGAAATTGGTATGGGATTTAAAGGTATTTGAAAGCACTCAATTTTTCAATGGAATTAGGCGACCATCCCGGATTATCATTATTTTTTAAGCGTGAACTCTGATTTTTGTTGAGTAATTTATTCTTTGAAATTCCTTTATTGGTGATAATTAAATTTCCTAATGAATGTATCCAATCAAACGAAGATAGCCCTTGCTTCATTATTTTTAGGTGTAAGTGCTATATCTTTTGGCTCTATTTTCGTGAGATTGAGCGAAACCGAACTCAGCCCCAATGCCACTGTATTTAATCGCTTTTGGCTTAGTAGTGTGGTCTTCTTGCTCTGGCATGGATACAAGGCGATATGTCAAGGACTTTCATTAGAGAAACCTGTAGAACGGCAGTCCTACACCAGTCAGGATCTATGGCTATTGCTTGGTGGCGGTATTTTTTGGGCTGCCACTTTAGTCTTTTTGGCTTGGTCGCTGACTCAAACTAGCGTCGCTATTTCTAGTGTCTTACATAATCTTGCCCCGATATCTACTAGCTTAGGAGTGTGGCTATTATTTCGTCAGGGTTTTGAGAAGCAATTCCTGATTGGGATGACGATCGCACTTGGGGGAGCGATCGCCATTGAATTTGAGGAACTGCAAATGGCCACAGACAAAGTTCAAGGAAGCTTGGCTGCCATCGTTTCGGCGATTTTCTTGAGTGCATACCTACTGATCGTAGAAAAATTACGAACCAAATTTTCCCCCGCCACAATCCAGTTGTGGATCTGTGCGATCGCGGCTTTAGTCATCTTCCCCATACTTTTGTTCACTCAAGATCAGCTTTTTCCCTCTACATTCAGTGGGTGGCTTTGGGTGATTTCCCTAGCCCTGATCTGCCAAGTTTTAGGTCATGGGCTTTTAACCTATAGCCTGGCCACATTTTCTTCTGTGGTTGTCTCCTTAGTGCATCTGTTAGAGCCAGTATTTAGCGGCATTTTCGCTCTGGTAATTTTTTCGGAAAAATTAACTTACTCAAATTGGGGAGGTTTCACTGTAGTTTTAATCGGTTTATACTTAGCCGTATTTAGCCAAGCTGCTGTTAATTACCCGTTCCAAGAATCAGTCAAAAATATAGTTAACACTTTCGTTAAAAGTATGACGATCAAACTGTCAATACTAAAGCAACAATTCTCCCAAACACCAGCTTTACTAGGAACTATCTCATTATTTTTTGCCCTAATTCCCCTATCTTTGGCACCATCTCTGGCAAAATTGTCCGAACAAGAAATTGGTGCAAATGCCATCGGATTTCATCGCAGTTGGATCGCCGCAGTCGTCTTTGGGCTGTGGAATGGACTTGAGGTTTTGCGCCGCCAACAATCTGATGATCAACTTCTAGAACAGAAGCCTTTTAGAAAAGAGGACGTGTGGCTGTTGTTGGCAATGGGAACTGCTTCAACGATTTCCCTTTTGTTGTGGGCTTGGTCTCTGAGTCAAACTAGCGTTGCTAACGTGGCTTTGTTGTCTAATTTAAACCCCTTATTCGTTGCTGCGGCTGGGTATCTGTTATTTCGTCGGCGCTTCGATAATAGATTTGTTATTGGTATGGTTATGGCGCTTTTAGGAGCGATCGCCTTTGAAGTTCATAAGATACAATTTGCGAATGACCAAATACTTGGTGATGCGCTAGCATTTCTCAGTGCGATTTTTATCGCCACGTATCTGCTGCTGATCGAACGACTCCAAACCCGATTTACTACCGCAACCATAATGCTCTGGCGCTGTGGAGTGAGTACAATATTTCTGTTGCCTGTCCTCCCATTCATTGAAGAGAGATTGTTTCCCTATTCTGGGATGGGGTGGTTTTTGATCATTTTTCAAGCTCTCTTTTGCCAAGTTTTAGGTCAGGGACTTGTAACTTATAGCCTCAGCAGACTCTCATCAGCCCTTGTCGCCGTTACTCTTCTCCTAAATCCAGTCCTGTCCTCGATTTTTGCTTGGTTCATTTTTTCAGAACAAGTAGGTTTGTTTGACTGGCTGACTTTTGCCGTAGTTTTAGTAGGTATCTATCTAGCCCAATCTAGTCAATCCACTGTTGAAATAACTAACGAAGGATCATAGTACCATGACTGTTTTTGAATTCAAAATTCATGCTGAATTCTGACGATTGATGCCTTTATTCTGTTTTGATAAATTAATTAAGGTGAAAAAAGGAAGATTTACCACATCTTTAACTTATGGTGAAATCAGTGTAAATCCGTTTGCTGTGCCAATAATTTTACTACCAGTTAAATTGATTTGCTGTAAAGCTACATTGTCTAACAGCAAATAAGATTTATTAGATAACATTTGTTGTAAAAGTGGCACAGTTGCCGCAGTTACTTTGCAATCGCTGTAAAAGTCTAAACTAGGACGCCCATAAGCAAAAGAAGTATAAATTTGGGTTCCTGGTGAAACATTTGCCCGAATTAAGTCCGCTACTGGTTTAACTGGAAAAGCTTCCTTTAATTCCCAAATCCATGATTGCGAACTCATCAATAGTGCTAAAACTAAATACATCCCAGAAAATAACACTGGAATAAAGTTGCGATCGCGCTGTTTAATTAGCCATGCTACAGTGGCCATACTTATTGCCAAAACAATGCTCATGACTATTAAAATAGGCTCTTTATTTGCCATAATAAAGTAAACACAACCTCCTAAACCAGCAAGAGCAATAATAGCCATAAATATTGTCCAACTTCGCACCCTAAAATCACCGTACTGCCAAATTTCGCTAAGTTTAGCACCAATTGCCAAAGCTAAAAATGGATATACAGGCATAACATACCACGGGAGTTTAGTTGTGATTAAAGAGATAATTCCTAAGTAAACAATTGTGCCAATAATAATTAGGCGACCCCAAGGAGTATGACGTTTTTTCCAAGCTAGATAAAAACCTCCCGGTAAAAATAATAGCCAAGGAAAACTATACTTAATTAACTCAATTAAATAGTACCACGGAGGACCACTATGATTTTCAACAACTTGTACAACCCGATTAAAGGTTTGGGCTTGAAAATTCACTTGCAAGAAATTACTACCATAATGTTGCCATTGAGCAGTAAACCAAGCGATCGCAGGTGCATTTCCGAAAAACATTCCCACTAATAAATAGGGGCTTGTTAACAAAGCAAACTGCCGATCTGCAATCAGGAATAAACAAGCGATCGCCCCTAGCGGCAAAACTATCATCCCTTTAGTGAGAGTGATTAACCCTAGACAAAATCCCACACCTAGAGCATACCGACGATTCTGACGTGCTTTTAGCAAACAAAACAACAACAGCAAGAAAAAGGTAATAGTAGTACCATCTAGCATTGCTAGCCGTCCGTGACGCACCACAGGCAACATTGTCAGATAAACTAAAGCGGCAAACACAGCTGGTAAACTTTGGTTAAAAAGCAAACATCCCACCAAGTAAAGCAAAGGCACTCCCAAAGCAGTTAATACTGCACCCGGTAAACGTGTTGTCCACTCATTCACACCTCCGATGGAGTAACTCCAAGCAATTAGCAAGTGCATCAGGGGTGGCTTATTATAATAAGGTTCGCCTCCCAAGGTGGGATAAAGCCAATGCATTGAACCAAGTGGGGCACGCCAAATTTCACGGGCAACCTGTGCCACAGTACCTTCATCCCAATCTCGTAAAGGGGAGTTTCCCAAAAATATCAGCCATAGAACTAGAGATATTACCAGTAAGCTAAATAACCATTGTTTTTCTCGTAATAGACGCATATTAAAATCGAGACAATAGAAGTTTTCGTCAAACTTATCAATAGTATCGCCAATGCCCTGTTCATCGGTAGTTTCAGCAAATTCATAAACGACCGTTTTATCAGGGAGCAGCGATCGCCGAAATCACAAACGCGTTGGCGTAGCCCGCCGTAGGCATCGCCGAAATCACAATTGCGTACCCCGAAATAACAAACGCGAACCCCGAAATAACAATTGCGAACCCCGAAATAACAAATGCGAACCCCGAAATAACAAATGCGTACCCCGAAATAACAAATGCGTACCCCGAAATAACAAATGCGTACCCCGAAATAACAAATGCGTACCCCGAAATAACAAATGCGTACCCCGAAATAACAAATGCGATCGGGTGTATTTGTTTGTCAAAGTTGCTTGATCATCTGTTTTCGGAGAATTTTTTGGGATGTTTTATAACTTTTTCTCGTTCCAGTTCAGCCAGAAGACGAGAAGCGATGTCTACGACGGGCTACGCCTACGCATTTTGTTCCTGTTCCGACAACTTCTCAAGTTCTGCGATAAGTAGGTAGGCGTAATTAAATATAAGATTAAACCTCACCCTCAATCCCTCTCCTTAGTAAGGAGAGGGAAGCCGGAGGTAGGTGAGGTTTTATATTTAATTTGACCGACTTACTTATAGCGTTTCATAATCAGATGAGGTACATCATAGCCCCCTCTCGAAGAGCGGGGAGGGGGTTGGGGGTGGGGTTCTTGTACCTCATTCAACCGAGAACCGCTAGAATGCAGTTCAAAGGGCGATAGGTAAATATGCTTTTCAAGTACACTAACGCATTTGTCACCATCGCATCGGTTAATTGCGAGAAGTTAGTGAATTTCTATACTAAATTGCTGGAGCAAAACCCAGTTGTTTTAATTCCGAATGTCTATGCTGAGTTTAATTTGGTTAGTATGCGATTAGGTATTTTTAAACCAAAGAACACAAACGAATCGGAATTTGAAGGTATCGCCAAAAGTCAGATAAGTTTGTGTTTAGAGGTGAGTAACTTGGAAGATGCGATCGCTCACCTAACGGCTTTGGGCTATCCCCCGCCAGGAGACATTTCCATCGCTTCCCACGGCAGAGAAATTTATGCCTATGACCCTGATGGCAATCGTCTGATTTTACATCAAGCCATAGTGAATGATAATTGATAAGTGATAATAATTTATTTGGTAATTGACTATGGCCATAACTCAAAATTATAGATTAAACCTGATTCAATGGTATCCAGGTCACATTGCGAAAGCTGAAAGGAAGCTCAAAGAACAGCTGAAGCGCGTAGATGTGGTTTTTGAGGTACGAGACGCCCGGATTCCTTTAGCGACTCACCATCCCCAAATAGCGGAGTGGGTGGAGGGTAAGGCACGGGTGTTGATACTTAACCGAGTAGATATGATTACGCCGCCAATGCGATCGCTGTGGATAGATTGGTTTAAACGTCAAGGAGAAGTCCCTTATTTTACCAACGCTCAACATGGTAAAGGTATCACAGAAGTGGCGCGGGCAGCGCAAGCCGCCGGGGTAGAACTCAATCAAAGAAGAAGCGATCGCGGGATGTTACCCCGTCCAGTGCGGGCTGTGGTGATTGGTTTTCCCAATGTTGGTAAATCAGCTTTGATTAACCGCCTTTTGGGACGGCGAGTAGTGGAAAGTGCAGCCCGTCCTGGGGTAACTCGCCAACTACGCTGGGTGCGAATTTCCGAACATTTGGAATTGCTAGATGCTCCTGGTGTGATCCCGATCAGATTGGAAGACCAAGAGGCAGCATTGAAATTAGCGATTTGTGATGATATCGGGGAAGCATCTTACGATAATCAGCTAGTAGCAGCAGCCCTAGTGGATTTACTCAACTATTTAGAAGCTGTAGCCACAGATTTATTACCAAAAAAACCATTACAGTCCCGCTACCAACTCGATTCTATATCCGACACCGGAGATATCTATTTACACGCATTGGCGGAGCATCGTTACAAAGGTGATATAGAGCGAGCTGCAAGGCAACTTTTAACAGATTTTCGCAAGGGGTTGTTGGGTGAAATTAGTTTGGAATTACCACCCAATTAAATCAGGGTGGCAGAATGTAATATCCGTCATATACAGTTGTCGAAATGCAGTTAACAATGTCATAAAGAAAAGGTGAAAGTTAACCTGTAGGGTATAACTTAATTTAGAGTTGCTTGCACCTATAGCTTCGATGGATCGGATCACACTCATGACTGAACTCACGCTACGCCTACAAGAGGGAGATGCCGAGACAACGATCGCAGTTGGCCAAGATGTATTTACAATTGGTCGTTTGCCGGAATGTAACTTGTACTTACCTTTTGCTGGAGTATCCCGCAACCATGCTCGTCTGGTGAAAACGGCTGAGGGGGTGTGGACTATTGAGGATCTAGGCAGCAAAAACGGCACGCAAGTCAATAAATATCTTATTGGCTCTCCCCAAGAGTTACATCACGGCGATATCGTTTGGCTGGGGAATGTTAATTTGGTAGTGCAGATTACAAGCCCTGTTTCCCTATTGAAAGCTAAGTATCCCGGAACTTCGGACATTAATGAGCAAAGAACAATCCTTCACAATGTCGAACAATTACAACAGCAATGGATCGCAGCTGATAGTAAAGATGGCGACATCAATAATAAGGACAAAACCATTGCCCGTCTCAAAGACTTAGTAGACATAGCCAAAAATCTCTGTGCGGCGGCATCTATAGAAGAGATTTTTTCTCAGGTGCAGCAAGTCGTTTTTCGTTACCTTGATAGTATCGAACGTTTGGCATTATTAATTGATGTCAATGGTTCCGGTCAGTTAGAGTTAGTGAATGCTGCCACTAGAAACGTTTCTCAACAGAAACATCTCCCCTCTGATGGGAGTTGGATTAGTCGTAGTATCTGTCAAAAGGTATTTGACGAAAAAGTTGTGATTCAAACTGCTGATACCCATCAGGATGAACGGTTTGCTAGTGAACAGAGTATTTTGGTAAAAGGCATTCGCAGCGCGATGGCGGTACCTTTATGGGATGAAAATAAAGTTGTGGGTGTACTGTATGCTGATGCTAATCTTTCTTCTTACCATTGGGCAAATGAAGGCGAGGAAGAACTCAGCTTTTTTTCAGCTTTAGCAAACCTTGTGGCTTCTAGTGTGCAGCGTTGGCTACTGGTAGAGAAACTCAAAACTGAAGAGATGATTCGTCACCGACTAGAGCGCTATCATTCTCCAGCAGTTGTACAGCAGTTGATCTCTGTCGGCGGATTACCGGGTGGCCGTTTAGCGCCAGCCGAGAGCGAAATCAGTATTTTGTTTGCGGATTTGGTTGGTTTTACGGCAATTTCTGAACGGTTAACACCAACTGCGATCGCTGAACTATTAAATAATTTATTTGAAGAAATGCTAAAAGAAGTCTTTGGTTGCGGCGGCACTTTAGATAAATATATTGGCGATTGTATTATGGCATTTTTTGGCGCTCCAGAACCGCAACTAGATCACGCCGATCGCGCTGTTATTGCTGCTCAGGGAATGCTTACTCGTCTCGAACATCTTAATGCCAATGGTTTTTGGCAAGAACCCCTACAATTACGTATTGCGATTAATAGCGGTAAAGCTGTCGTGGGAGATGTCGGTAGCTCCCAAAGGGTAGATTATACGGCATTAGGCGCGACGATTAATCTTGCTGCTCGCATGGAAGCTGTTTGTCCCCCTAGTGAGTGTGTGATTAGTGAAGCCACCCATAAAATGCTTTCAAAACCTTCAGACTTCCAGGAAATGGGAGATTATCGTTTCAAAGGTATTGACCGATTAGTTAAGGTTTATCAGACAAATTTGCAGCAAATGCCAACAATTATTGGGCATTAGTCATTGGGCATTGGGCATTGGGCATTGGGCATTGGGCATTGGGCATTGGAAAAATAACTAATAAAGGACAAATTTATCAATATAAATACATAGTTAATTTGTATATTTTGTTTCAAAAATAATTGATAAATTGTAATATTAAACAACTAATTCTTGGTTAAAAGACTAAAATTTGGGTGGTAGCTTCCAGAATTGATCTGTGTAACACTAGGAAGCCTACTCAAGCTATTTTTTTAAGGGGAGGTCAGGTAATGGCGATCGCCACCATTAATCCCGCCACTGGGAAGACTTTTCAAACCTTTGAGCCGCTCAATGATGCAGAAATTACCGCTAAACTCGATTTGGCTAATCAGGCTTTTGAAAAGTACCGTCAGACTAGTTTTTTGACGCGATCGCACTGGCTGCAAAAGGCTGCTGATATTTTAGAGCAAGACAAAGCAGAATTTGCGAAGTTGATGACTCTGGAAATGGGTAAGCCTTTGAAAGCTGCGATCGCTGAAGTCGAAAAATGCGCCGTCGTTTGTCGCTATTATGCCGAACACGCACCTAGTTTCCTAGCTGATGTTTCTGTAAAAACCGATGCTAGTCATAGTTTTATTCGCTACCAACCAATGGGTGCAATTCTCGCGGTGATGCCGTGGAATTTCCCCTTCTGGCAAGTGTTCCGCTTTGCCGCACCAGCATTGATGGCAGGAAATGTCGGCTTACTCAAACACGCTTCCAATGTGCCGCAGTGCGCCTTAGCAATTGAAGATATTATCCGACGCGCAGGTTTTCCTGAAGGTGCGTTTCAAACTCTGTTAATAGGCGCTGCTAAAGTTGCCGATTTAATCGCTGATGACCGGGTAAAAGCTGCCACCTTGACCGGAAGCGAACCCGCAGGTGCATCCCTCGCCGCTGCCGCCGGCAAACAAATTAAAAAAACCGTTCTGGAATTGGGAGGAAGTGACCCATTTATTGTGTTAGCAAGTGCTGACTTAGAGACAGCAGTTGTCACAGCAACTACAGCGCGGATGCTGAATAACGGGCAATCATGTATTGCAGCCAAACGTTTTATTATCGCAGATGCGATCGCAGACAAATTTGAAAAATTGCTTTTAGAAAAATTTCAGGCGCTGAAAGTCGGCGATCCCATGCAACCAGATACCGATTTAGGTCCACTGGCAACACCTGGTATTCTCCAGGATTTAGATCAACAAGTGCAAAATGCCGTTAGCAGTGGTGGTAAAGTCCTCACCGGCGGACATCCTTTATCAGATCGTCCTGGAAACTTTTATCCGCCAACGATTATCATAGATATCCCCACTGATACACCAATTGCCAAAGAAGAATTTTTTGGGCCAGTAGCTTTGTTATTCCGGGTTCCAGATATCGATGCTGCCATTAAACTCGCTAATGACTCACCCTTTGGCTTAGGTGCAAGTGCTTGGACAACCAACGACCAAGAGAGCGATCGCTTGGTTGAGGAAATCGAAGCCGGCGCCGTGTTTATCAACAGTATGGTCAAATCTGATCCCCAGTTGCCCTTTGGTGGCATCAAGCGTTCTGGATATGGCAGAGAATTGAGTATCCAAGGTATACATGAGTTTGTCAACATTAAAACCGTGTGGGTTAAATGATTAGTCATTAGTCATTGGTCATTAGCCAAAAAAATGACAAATGACTAATGACGAAGGACAAATGACTAAATAAATAGTTAGGAAAAAAATGAATACAGCAGAATTATTGGTGCAGTGCCTAGAAAATGAAGGAGTGCAATATATTTTTGGACTCCCTGGCGAAGAAAACTTGCACGTTTTGGAAGCGATCAAACATTCTTCGATTAAATTTATTACGACTCGTCATGAACAGGGTGCAGCATTCATGGCTGATGTCTACGGACGCCTAACAGGAAAAGCCGGAGTGTGTCTTTCTACTCTTGGGCCTGGGGCAACCAACTTGATGACTGGGGTAGCAGATGCTAACCTCGATGGTGCGCCCTTAGTGGCGATTACCGGTCAGGTGGGAACAGATAGAATGCATATTGAATCCCATCAATATTTAGATTTGGTGGCAATGTTTGCACCTGTTACCAAGTGGAATAAGCAGATTGTGCGACCGAGTATTACACCAGAAGTAGTGCGGAAAGCATTTAAGCTATCGCAATCGGAAAAACCGGGTGCAGTTCACATCGATTTGCCAGAAAATATAGCTGCCATGCCTGTTGAAGGCAAACCTTTGCGTAAGGATAATAGCGAAAAAACCTATGCATCTTTTGCGAGCATTCGGGCAGCCGCCGCCGCAATTTGCCAAGCAGTTAACCCATTAATCTTAGTAGGAAATGGGGCAATTCGCGCTCATGCAAGTGATGCAGTCACGCAATTTGCCACCTTGCTGAATATACCTGTTGCCAATACTTTTATGGGTAAAGGTGTAATTCCCTACACACATCAATTAGCTTTGTGGTCAGTGGGATTACAGCAAAGAGATTTTATTACCTGTGGCTTTGATAACACAGATTTGGTAATTGCGATCGGCTATGATTTGATTGAGTTTTCCCCGAAAAAATGGAATCGTAATGGTGAAATTCCCATTGTGCATATTGGGGTAAGTCCGTCGGAGATTGATAGTAGTTATATTCCTAACGCCGAAGTCGTGGGAGATATTTCAGATTCCCTCTATGAAATCTTAAAATTAGCAGATAGACAAGGTAAACCTGATCCCTTTGCCATCAGCTTAAGATCAGAAATTCGCGCTGATTACGAACAATACGCCCATGATGACGGATTTCCGATCAAGCCGCAAAAGTTAATTTATGACTTACGGCAAGTGATGGGACCAGATGATATCGTCATCTCTGATGTTGGCGCACATAAAATGTGGATGGCTCGTCATTATCATTGCCATAGCCCCAATACTTGCATAATTTCCAACGGCTTCGCGGCCATGGGTATTGCCATTCCTGGCGCTTTAGCAGCAAAACTCGTTCATCCTAAGCGCAAAGTCGTTGCTGTAACAGGCGATGGCGGCTTTATGATGAATTCTCAGGAATTAGAAACAGCCTTGCGTGTCGGTACGCCCTTTGTCACCATAATTTTCAATGATGGTGGCTATGGGTTAATTGAGTGGAAGCAAGAAAATCAATTTGGCAAAGGAAACTCATCTTTTGTGCATTTTAGCAATCCTGATTTTGTCAAATTTGCCGAAAGCATGGGTTTAAAAGGCTACCGAGTTGAATCGGCTCTAGATTTGATTCCCACACTTAAAGAAGCCCTCGCTCAAGATGTACCCGCCGTGATAGATTGTCCCGTAGATTATCGAGAGAATCACCGCTTTAGTCAAAAAGCCGGCGAGTTGACTTGTGGGGTGTAAAAAGTAGAGACTCGATTAATCGTGTCTGTACAGGAGTAGAGACGCGATTAATCCCGTCTCTACAGGAGTTATTTATTCCTAACTCCTTATTAATTTCTAGTCCTTTAGTGTTTTGGTAGGGTGCGTTACAATACGATTCGGTTAAAAAAATTGTAGCTTGGGTTAAGCAAAGCGCAACCCAATAAAGCCCAGGAAATATTGGGTTTCCTTCCTCAACCCAACCTACACAGCAGCGAGACGCTGCGCGTTCACGTAGTGTCTCGTAGAGAAGGCGGTTCGTAAACAAAACCACGAAGCTAAAAGGTTTATTCACGAGTATCAAAGACTCATTCACGAAGCTCAAAAGTTCATTCACGAGTATCAAAGACTCATTCACGAAGCTCAGAGGTTCATTCACAAAGCTCAGAGGTTCATCGACAAAGCTCAGAGGTTCATTCACAAAGCTCAGAGGTTCATCGACAAAGCTCAGAGGTTCATCGACGAAGCTTAGAACTTCATCGACAAAGCTCAGAGGTTCATCGACTAAGCTCAGAACTTCATTCACAATCAGTTAGGATTAATAACTTCTAACTCATTACTGATTTTTACTCCTAATTAATTGTCTTCCGGTCTAAATTTGTGCTTTCATGCTTTTGGGCAATATCTGACTTAATAATAAGTCCCTTAGTATTGAGCGCTATTTCAACTCGGTATTGACCATTCACCATATTAATAAGCAGACTACACCGCATATCTGGGAGCATTAACTGAGATAGAAGCGCGAGAATTGATAGCGAGTTCGCCCATTGCTTTCACTGATGAAGATGTAGAGTGGATCTTGACACAAAGTTGCTGCTGGCCACTGTTGTTACAAATTCTGTGTAGAGAAAGATTATTTAACTTATAAGAAGGGGAAAATGATGATAATTGGCATGAGGAAGGATTAAGACAAATGAAATCATTTACTGATTTATTAGATTCAGAACTAACGGAGTAACTATGAAAGCACACCGAATTGAAACAAAGTTAACTAAAAACGGAACCTTGATTCTTGAGGATTTACCGTTTCAAGCAGGCGAAGCAGTAGAAATCATTGTTTTAGAACGTTTTCCCAAACCTTCAGAATCTAATCCTTATCCTTTACGGGGAACGGTTATTCACTATGATGATCCATTTGAGCCTCCTGTACCTATAGAGGATTGGGAAGTACTGCAATGATAATTTTAGATACCCATATTTGGATTTGGTGGGTAGATAATAATCAACGACTAAACCAGAAATATCGAGATTGCATTGAAGAATATCAATCTCAAGGACTAGGAGTCAGCATTATTTCTTCTTGGGAAGTCGCCAAGCTGGTTGAGAATCGCAAACTTGCTTTTTCAATTTCAGTTGACGAGTGGTTAGCAGCAGCTTTAGCTTATCCAGGAGTGCAACTACTCGAACTGACAATTCCAATTATCGTTGAATCAACCAAACTCACAGGTTTTCACAGAGATCCATTTGACCAAGTTATTGTAGCCACTGCCAGAATTTACAGCTGCCCGTTACTAACTGTTGATGCCAAAATTCTGGCATATCCTGGGGTGCAAACTCTCAAAAAGTAAAAGAAAAGTTGGCGTTGCTGAATTAATCTATGAATTGTTCTTTGCGTCTTTACGCCTTTACGTGAAGCTCTTTAATATCCTGATTCAGCAAAGTCGAATATTAAATAGGAGTGCGCGATGTGCGACTTATTCTTGAAACCCCGCTTCCATTCCTCTCCCCCTTGGCGTCAGCCTGCCGTTAAGCAAGCGGGGAGAGGCTTTAAGTCTTGCTCCCCAACGCTAGTAGGCAAGGGGCTGTTCTTGTTATACCAATTTGAAAATGATTGCGGCAGATGGAAACCTGAAACGCTTATCCAATCGATGTTTAACAATCCAAAATCTAAAATCTAAAATGGTATTAGGTTTAAGAGAAAGTTGCACACCGCATTAGGAGTGCAAAGACTCATTCACGAGTATCAAAGACGTAAGGGCTACAATGATTTTGAATAATAAAACTACTGCTAAAAATAGAAGTTAGAATACACGTACATTAGGCTTAAGAGGATGTTTCAAAAGTCATGATTGATGTATCAAATATTTTTTACCCCACCCTAACCCTCCCCTTTATAAGGGGAGGGAACCAAATTTTTCTTGTTTCCCCCCTTTACAAGGGGGGATTAAGGGGGGTAACAATTCGATTAAAATCACAACATATCACTTTTCAAACAACCTCTAAGCTCGACTTTATCCATTTTTTGGCAACGCTTTAGCTGACGCTGAAAGCTTTGTATGACCGTAGTTTTACTTTTTAGTTTTCACCTAAAATCAGTGATATGGAAAAGATATGGAAAAAGTTTTTGCCAAAAAGCTAGGGTTTTGCCGATACCAGAGATCCAAGTTATTAATTTTGGATAAAGTCGAGCTAAGTGGATCTTTACTGCTTATGCTGGTGTAATTGCTCTACTATATAGTCTTCTAGTTCTTGTTTTTCTCTGTTACTAGCATTTCGTTGATAAGTTCTTCCGGTTTCTTGAATAAACTTGCGTTTCTCGCTTGGAGAAGATTTGAGTTTACCTCCAGTTCCTTGCAGCTTTTGCTGTAATTCTTCCCAAGTCTTTTCACCCACACTTTCACCTAGTTTCACCAGTGCCTTTGGTAGTAACATTTTTGCCTCTCTTTGAAAATCGTCTTCTGTCTCAAGGGAAGCTAAATCTATATTGCTGAAGTCGATATCGATTTGAAACTTACTCATGGAATTATATTTGTTCTATTAACGATTATTACCACTATCAGAGTTTGCGACTGATGGCTTTGCAACCTAATTATGATCAGGTGATGAGTATTAAAGCCAAAATATATTAAATTATAAGTCTGCAATTCACCAAAATTATCAAAATAACAATAGACATAGGAGTGAAAAAGAATTGTTTTGACGTAGCAGTGCTACGTCTCTACAAGGGTTCTGGGTAACACATATTTAATTTCTGGAGATATCTAATTCTTTTCTTGTACATTTTGGCTCAAATTAGGGTTACATCTGAGATAATAATCGATATCATCGATTTTTCAATAATGATTTAAGACTGCGAGATCAGAAATAATATACGTGTAGTTAATACGACATTAACTAGGTTAGCAATATTAGAAATGTTATCTTAAAAGCAAGGTTATTTGCTCAAATGTTGAGGATAATACTATGACTACAACGCTCAAAGAAGCTACTTCTATCGAGTCATTGCTAGGTAAAGAGGCTGAAGACCTGCTTACCTACAAAGCAAAAGTTTCTCATGATTTAATACATTTGCCGGGGCCAGACTTTGTAGATCGAATCTGGCTCAACAGCGATCGCAATCCCCAAGTATTGCGAAATCTCCAGCTACTTTACTCTACTGGTCGTCTGGCGAATACTGGTTATTTGTCTATCTTACCAGTAGACCAAGGGATTGAACACTCAGCCGGTGCGTCTTTTGCGCCCAATCCGATTTACTTTGATCCAGAAAATCTTGTCAAGCTAGCGATCGCCGCAGGTTGCAATGCTATTGCTACCACTTTGGGAACATTAGGTATCGTATCACGGAAATATGCCCACAAAATTCCCTTTATTGCCAAAATCAATCACAACGAATTGCTGACTTTCCCGAATCAATTTGATCAAGTATTGTTTGCTGATGTGGAACAAGCTTGGAATTTAGGGGCGGCGGCGGTAGGTGCGACAATTTACTTTGGTTCAGAGCAGTCTACCAGACAAATTCACGAAATCAGCCGAGCTTTTAAACGCGCCCATGAATTAGGTTTGGTGACTATTCTCTGGTGCTATCTGCGTAATAACGCCTTTAAACAAGATAAAGATTACCACCTTGCGGCTGACCTCACCGGACAAGCGAATCATTTGGGTGTAACGATTGAAGCTGATATCATTAAACAAAAGTTACCAGAAAATAACAATGGTTACGGTGCAGTTGCCAAAGCCACTGGTAAGAGTTACGGCAAAACTGATGAGCGCGTTTACACAGAATTAACAACTGATCACCCAATTGATTTAACTCGTTACCAAGTACTGAATTGCTACTCTGGGCGTGTGGGGCTGATTAATTCTGGTGGCGCAACTGGTAAAAATGACTTCGCCGAAGCAGTTCGCACGGCTGTAATTAACAAACGCGCTGGTGGTTCAGGATTAATTTCTGGGCGAAAGACTTTCCAACGCCCGTTTGAAGAAGGTGTGAAGCTATTTCACGCCATTCAAGATGTTTATTTGTCGCCGGATGTGACTATAGCTTAGGGAGTGGGGAGTGGGGAGTAGGGAGCAGGGGAGGAAGAATTAATAACCAATGCCCAATGCCCAATGCCCCATTTCCTACTTCAAACCCAGAATATTAAAGACTATGTACAAGCTCCCGGCGTATGTCGCTGAACCAAGCAGTACGCAAACTGGCAGGGTCAGCACCCAGGCTAGCAGAATATTTCTCAAAGTATCGGCTTGCAAACCTGAATGGTTCGCCGCCATTGTACCCGCTACACCCGATGATAGAACGTGAGTGGTGCTGACTGGCAGACCGAAGTAATCCGCAGCACCAATAGTTGTCATAGCGACTAACTCGGCGGAAGCTCCTTGAGCGTAGGTAAGGTGGTCTTTGCCAATCTTTTCACCCACTGTCACCACGATCCGCTTCCAACCAATCATTGTACCCAGACCGAGTGCAATGGCAACGGCAAATTTTACCCAATTGGGAATAAATTTAGTTACTTTATCCAACTGCTTTTTATAACTGGTAAGCACCTCTTCTTGTTTAGCATCGGTTAATTTTTTCTGATTGTCCAGCTTGCCAATTGTTCCAGCTACTAGATACATATCGGTTCGTAATGAGGCAAGCTGATCCTTTGAAAGCTGCTTGAAACTACTCTTACCAGCAAGCTTATCTCCAATTGTCCGACTCTCGGCAGCAAGGGCTGCAAATGTTTTGTCGTTGGCTTCGCCAGTTGGTTTGAGGAAGTTGGAAAGCTCATCTGTGAAGTTTTGGCTACTTAAGGATGTTCCTCTTCCTTGTTGTTGTAGCACTGGAATCACAGAGTTGGACGTAGCGGCCAACTGAGCGATCGCTCCGGCATTGGTATCCATATTCAGTGCAAACATACCTGGTAGAATGCCTACTAAGATCAGCATGATCAGACCCATACCTTTTTGACCATCATTTGAACCGTGGGCGAAGCTCACACCAGTACACGTCAAGATTAACAAACCACGTATCCAAGGCGGTGGTGTTTTATTCCCTTCTGGCGCACGGTACAACTCTGGTCGTCTGATCAGTCTCTTCGCCAGCAGTAACAGCAGTCCGGCGCAGGTGAATCCAACAATTGGTGAAACCAGTAGAGATGTGAAAACTTCCTCCGTCTTTGCCCAATTCACACCCTCGCCAAAGACATGACCCTTAGACAACAATGAATTTGCTAAACCAACACCCATGATTGAGCCAATCAGCGTATGTGAACTGGATGCAGGTAAGCCCAAGTACCAAGTTCCCAAGTTCCACATGATCGCGGAAATCAAAAGTGCAAACACCATTGCAAAGCCTGCACTTGAGCCAACATTAATTACCAACTCAACGGGAAGCAGGGCAACAATGCCAAAAGCAACGGCTCCACTTGATGACAGCACACCAATTAGGTTCCAACAGCCTGACCAGACGACGGCAATGTTTGGCTTCAGGCTATGAGTGTAAATGACAGTAGCAACTGCATTTGCAGTATCATGAAAACCATTGACAAATTCAAAGCTGAGTGCTAGACCCAGCGCCAAAGCTAGAAATAAATATTCCATTTAGCACTCCCAATAAAAGACAAGAATGCAATCTGACAAAAACAAGTTGTGTGACAAAAAAAACTATTAAAACTAAGAAAAAAACCTGGGATTATTGCAATTGTGCGAACTACTCAAAAAATTATGGTTATAAATATAACCTCTCCTTGAACAGATTCTCTGATTGCGTCTACTATCTCGAAATAAGAATGGGTTCTAATTACATTTGAAGATTAGGATAGATAAGTTAATAAATAAATAAGTAATAGTAAAGAAAAAATTAAGGAACTTCAAATCATATTTGTGGGGAATGGGGAGCAGGGAAGGAAGAATTTTAGATTTTAGATTTTGGATTTTAGATTGAAATTTAATCCAAAATTCAAAATCCAAAATTAAATTGCCCCATGCCCATTGTTATCTAACGTTTCTCAGTAAGAAATCTGGCTGACCACAACTTTTTTGGGATCGCTTCAAAATCTCGGCGCTACAAATACCAGCTTCACCGTTTTTGGAATAACAAAAGAAGACTTCTTGCAAAAATCTTCCCGAACCCGAACAAAAAGGTGCTATACCATCAGCAGTAATTTGATTATTAGCACTTACGAATGAATTTTTGAAATCTGTAATTGTGGTACGCAAGGGTTTATTAGGACGATTATAAGCTGCGGGAATAGCGATCGCATCTTTTAACTTTTTACTAAATGCCAAGTATTCCGCCGGAGTTTTCCCCGAACAAGTACCATGTTTTTCCCATTCATGATCGTAAAGTTTATTGCTAGGATACAAATTGGCAAACTGCTGCTTTACTTCCAACGGTAATTTTTCCGTAGAACAATTAGCAGGATAACCAGTTTTGTACTGTGGCCACAAACCATGTAGTACAAAACCAAGTTTCTTTCCAGAACCGCACTGCTGCTGATCACGAGTACCATTTGCTGCACAATAATCTGGCGACCAAGAGAGTGTCAGGACATAAAAATCAAATTCAGCCGGAGTACCACGATTTTGAGCAATCGCACCATTCGGTATAAAAAGACCAGCAATTAACACAGAAGATGCAATGAAAAGTTTATTGAATTGCATATAATTAATTTTCCCTAAAATCAAAACACTACATAGAGTATATTGTTAAGAGTCAATGGTCAACAGTCAGTAATTCTTCGTAATTCTCCCGTTCCCAATCCCCAACGAATTCAGAAAAAGCAAATCTTGGTACGGATTCTGGGATATCCTTAGATAAGTGAAGATTTGCCAAAAATAGTAAGAATGAAGCTGGCAGCAAGAGTAAGTCAGGTAACACCTTCATTAACCTTAGCGATCGCAGCCAAGGCTAAGGCTCTGAAGGCAGAAGGAATAGATGTTTGTAGTTTTAGCGCTGGAGAACCAGATTTTGATACTCCAGCGCATATCAAAACCGCAGCAGTAAAAGCTTTGGATGAAGGCAAAACCAAGTACGGTGCAGCAGCCGGAGAACCAAAGTTAAGGGAAGCGATCGCCCATAAGCTTAAAATTGATAACGGTCTTGATTACAAGTCAGAAAATGTCATCGTCACCAATGGCGGTAAGCATTCTCTGTACAACTTAATAGTGGCGCTAATCGATCCCGGTGATCAGGTAATTATCCCTGCACCCTACTGGTTAAGTTATCCCGAAATGGTGACTTTGGTCGGTGGAGTTTCGGTGATTGTACCCACAGATGCCACGACTGGTTATAAAATTACGCCCGAACAACTCCGTAAAGCAATCACGCCGAAGACGAAGTTATTTATCCTCAACTCCCCATCTAATCCCACAGGGATGGTTTACACGCCAGATGAAATCAAAGCACTGGCACAGGTAATAGTTGATGCAGATATCCTTGTGGTCTCTGATGAGATTTACGAAAAGATTCTCTACGACGGTGCAGAACATATCAGCATCGGTTCTCTAGGGAAAGAAATTTTTGACCGTACTTTGATTAGTAATGGGTTTGCCAAGGCTTATTCCATGACTGGGTGGAGACTTGGTTATTTAGCAGGCCCAGTGGAAATTATTAAAGCCGCCAGTACCATCCAAGGGCATAGTACATCGAATGTGTGTACCTTTGCCCAATATGGTGCGATCGCGGCTTTGAAAAGTCCTCAAGATTGTGTCGAAGAAATGCGCCAAGCCTTCGCCAAACGCCGACAGGTAATGTTAGAAAGACTCAACGCCATTCCCGGATTGAGTACCGCAAAACCACATGGCGCTTTTTATCTGTTCCCTGATATCAGCAAAACTGGTCTAAAATCCCTAGAATTTTCTGACGCTTTGCTAGAAGAACATCAAGTTGCAGTCATTCCCGGAATTGCCTTTGGCGCTGATGACAACATTCGCCTTTCCTACGCCACAGATATGGCGACGATTGAAAAGGGAATGGATCGATTAGAGAAATTTGTCAAGTCGCGTATTTAAACCACATCTATAGGAGTCATAAAAGAAATGGTATAAGGCTAAAATCTAACACTGGCGTAGGTTGGGTTTCTTTCCTCAACCCAACATTATCAAGACTTCGTTGGGTTTCACTGTCGCTGAACCCAACCTACTAATCTTCTTAACTGAACTTATTCACATATACTTATATTTTTTCAAAAATAAAATCGGATTGCTATATTTTGAGAACCATAGTTTTAAAAGTAGTGGGAGAGACTTGATCATAAAAAGCAGTATTTTGTTGTGCAGATGATCAAGTGACTACAGTAAACTTTTAAAATCTCTAGCAGATGAGCAGGTAGATTGGCATGAGTGAAACTACAGAAACTATTTTCAGCAAAATCATTAGTCGGGAAATTCCCGCTGATATTGTTTATGAAGATAATTTAGCCCTGGCATTCAAAGATATCCACGCCCAAGCGCCCGTTCACATCCTCGTCATTCCCAAAAAACCCATTCCCTCATTAACTGATGCTGAATCTCACGATCATGCTCTGTTGGGGCATCTTTTGTTAACCGCCAAACGTGTTGCAGAAGAAGCAGGACTGAAAAACGGTTATCGAGTTGTGATCAACACTGGTGATGACGGTGGTCAAACAGTCCATCACTTACATCTGCATATTTTGGGAGGACGGCAGTTAAACTGGCCTCCTGGTTGATAAAACCCGATGAATTGTGTATCTAGACGCGATTCATCACTAAAAAAAATCACTGTTTGGAACTTAGTACAGAACACCACAAAAAGAGTATGGAATTTAATCATTCGTAGGTTGGGTAGAACGAACGCGAACAGCGTCCCGTAGGGAAGTGAAACCCAACATCAAGTCTGAATATTTCCGAACCCCTTTTACGGTGATGTCTACTTAGCAGACGGGGGTGTAGAATCTCCTTTACTTCTGATAAATTAAATGACCAATCCAAAAACCAGTAAGAATGTCATCATAGTAAAAGTAAAAACATTCTGGAGATAAGACAACGGTTTACGCACGCCCTTTAGCACGGTTAATTGAGCAATTGCAACGCTTGCCGGGAGTTGGCCCTAAATCTGCCCAACGACTGGCTTTGCATATTTTGAAGCGCCCAGAAGCAGAAGTTGAAGCTTTAGCACAAGCTCTTATTGAGGCAAAAAAGCAGATAGGCTTGTGTTCTGTTTGCTTTCACTTATCTGCTGAACCAGTTTGTGAAATCTGCCGCAATTCCAACCGTGACAACAGCACTATCTGTGTTGTAGCAGATCCCCGCGATGTGATTGCGCTGGAAAAAACCCGCGAGTATAAAGGTAAATATCACGTTTTGGGTGGGGTGATTTCGCCAATTGATGGAATTGGCCCAGAACAGTTGACTATAGTGGCTTTGCAGCGCCGGGTGAATCAGCAAAAACCTCAAGAAGTAATTCTGGCAATTAGTCCAAGTGTAGAAGGGGAGACAACAACACTATACATCGGTCAGCTACTAAAACCATTTACCAAAGTGACGCGGATTGCTTTTGGTTTGCCTGTAGGTGGTGATTTGGAGTATGCCGACGAAGTGACCCTAGCAAGGGCATTGGAAGGACGTCGTGAGTTAGATTAGGCTTAAATAAACTTCCTTATTTAAAGCTAGCTTTCGCTTCTGATCATCGCCTGACTAATTCTGTTAAGGGATTTTCAAGAAATAAATTATCCAAGAAAACGTAGACGCGGAGCGGCTTGCCGCAGGCTACCGCAGAGGCGCAGAGAAGCCAGTGCGTTGCGGGGGTTCCCCCCGTTGTAGCAACTGGCGCGGCACAGAGAAAGGAAGAGGAGAGAGGATTGTTATATGAGGTTTTTGGATATTTTTTAATTTGGAAGTCCCTAAAATCACGTTTGCCAGCACGTAAATTTTGAGTTAGTGCCAGTGTGCAAAGGGATTTAGGCAATCTCATAACCCAAAAATCAACAAGCTAGTCTTAAAGGGAGTGAGCTATTGCTAGCAACGCAATCCAGAAGCCTCAATTAAAAGCATTTGCCTCTGGTGTCGCTTGAATAAGGAAAATGATAGAGTTAAGAGCGATCGCTACGCAAAAAATGTAAATAAGATATGTCTGACCAAAAAGATAAAGCTCAAGAAAAAAACCGCCTTGAACAGCTTCAAGAAGAACAAGGCAACACCGATTCTAAACACTCAGGGGGCGCTGGCGCTTCTGGCGGCAACTCCGGTGCAGGTAAATCTGGCACATCAAAAATTTCTGCCACTGGTACACCTGATGATATCGAAAAAGTTGATCAGGAGCAAAGCTGACTCCGACAACGAGTCAAGGTTTAACTGCGTCGGCTCTCATTTGTAACTAAACTCAACAATGGTGGATTGAATACCTGATTATTTAGTCCACCATAGCGATCGCACAAGGAGCATGATACTGATGTTATTTACAGTGCTGATACTAAATAGTTGTGGTCAAGAATCGGCGAGGATTGACACTCTCAGCCCTAAAGGGAACTGAGATTCTACAGACAGAATTAGTTTAATCTAATTCTCGTTACGGTGGTCAAACACCGTCTAGTGAGTTTACTTAAATCGAGTTTAAGCTTTCCCGTTACTTTTTTTAAGATATTCGCTGATCCATTAAGATCAGCGTTCATTAAAAACTTTTCACCTGTCAAGTAAAGCCCTCTCAAAATTCGTCTCCCAGATGCTTTCCACCCTTGGGGTTTCTCACCGTACTTGGGTAGGGAGTCTCCATCTAGAAAACTCGATTTTGAAGTATAACTCTCCTCTGTCAGGTGAAAGTTTATACCATATTGAGAACACAGTTGATTGAGTCGAACTTTCAACTTACCTAATGGCATTTGAACGAATTTTTGGTTATTCAAATTCCCCATATTGGAATTCAGTTTAAACCCCTCGTTCCAACCTAGAACTAAGTTACCTATTTTATTTTTGAGACAGTGGTCAATAATCAACTTTGCACTTTTGTTGATCCCATCTCTCATTTGATGGTTTCGTTTTCTGGTAACTCGATCTAACCAACTGTCCCAGTAGTCACTTGACTTACCTTCTTTTTTAGTAGATACTCTTTTATTCCAGAGTTGATTGTCAGCTTTTAGTTTTCTTGAATCAATTAAAAAAGAATTCCCTAAAGTGTCTACACAAGCTGCTAAATTATCGGCAGTTCCCAAGTCAATTGATAGGGCTTCACTAATATTTAAGTCAGCGTTCTCTTGCTCAACCAAATAAGATAACTCCAGGTAAAAAGCCCCATTTTTTGGTAATATCGTAAACTCTTTTACTTTTGAGAAATCTAAGTTAATTGGCATTTGGAGAAAGAATTCAGATATCTCAAACCACCTTTTTACTGTCAACCCTAAAGGAAATCTAATTTTCTGATTTTCAAGAGTTGGCTTACCCGCTCCAGTGTTGGGAAACGCAACTTTGAAAAGTTTAGATCCTTCGAGGTAACTAGGAGGCTTAGGTTTAAAAGGTAACTCACCTTTTTTAGACTTGTTTTTTAATTCTTTGAAGGATCTAAAAGCCTTGCTTACTGACATTAGTGTTTGTTGAGCAACTATCGAAGGTAGTGAACTTGCTAATCTGGTTTTGCTAACAGTTGACTCATATATTAGGTCGAATTTACCAGTGAGTAACTTACCAGTTTTGAAAAGTGTTTGTCTAGCAAAATAGACCCCGCAGTTATACAGTTTACCTGCCTGTTGACAAAGATACTCCAATATTGCTTTAGTATCTTTGTCAGGGGATAATAGGACTTGTTGAACTCCCATCAAGGGCTTAATTCTGACCATAATTTATATTTCGTGTTACAAGTTAATTGTCTCACGAAATGAGAAGTTAATTAAGCAAGACGTAGGTGACTAAAGTCACACGATTCCCTTATATCTCAGGTCTGTTCGCGCTTGCGTCTCCCCTTGGGAGAAGACGCTGAGTTTTACGCTTACCGAGAGCTTTATAAAACAGCAGTTTTAGCAGCAGCACAAAAGATTAATTCGGCTTACCCGTAATCGTAAATGCTGCCCAGTAGTAAGGATGATTATAAAGATTTTTATCTGATGCCATTTTACTATTTCTATATACTTGTGTCACTAAATAAGTTTGAATTCGTAATTCATCAGGATGCAGATTATTCAAAATATCTTCATACCATTTTGTCAGTTCTCCAGCAGTTAGTTCTTTCAGCCATTGTGTTGCTTCCGCTAAGGCAGTAACTGCTGATTTATTAGGCTGCAATCGTCGGTAAAACTCGATCATTACCAAGGCACTAGCTGAAGATTCTACACTCCAGAGAGTACTCACTACATGAGGAACGCCCTGACTCACAAAACCACTAACTAAACTCACATATTCGCTGCTGATAGTGTGGTTGCTAGTACTTAAATTTTCACAGGCAGATAGAGTAATAAGGTTGTAATTTGCTAGATTCTGTTGGCATTCATCTAGAGTAAGTTTGTCTTCACCTGCTAATGCTAATTCTGACTTTTTAGGTTCAGCTAAATTATTAGTGACACGACCCGTAAAATGAAAGATGTTGTAATTACCAAATAAGGCGTTTTCCACAATAGTTTTCGTAGCTTCTGACCCCTGAATTCGTTTGATATTATTAAACATCTGGCTCACAACTTCCGACTCAAGTTTGGCAAATTTTAGTGTGGGATAACCTGCACTTTCAGGATGTTCAACACTGAGCAATAACCGATTTTGCCACTGCCAAATCTCTTCAGTTTTTATTGATAAACCTATTTGGGCACTAGGCAGATAGGTAACGCTGAAATTTGACTCCACATTCGGCAACTCTTCCGGCGATGGTGAAGAGAGATGGAAAAGGGTATGAATGGGCAATCTGGACAAGTCACGGTGAGGAATTAAAACCAGTTGGGTGATGCCTTCGAGTTCCTGTGCAATTGTGGAAATATTCAGAATTTCATACAGTTGCAACAGCTTCTGTTCCATATCAACTCGCCAAGAATGCTGGCTTTTACTTTCTTTGTCTTGAGCTGTGCTGCGATATTCTTGATATTGTTGATCCCAATCTTCTAGCCAAGTTTCAAATTCAATTAGGCGTTGCACTGCTTCGGGTAAGGGCAATTCATTTAGACGGATAGCGTCTTCTCCTAAAGGTATTGCCCCAGGATCTTGCATGGGTGTAAAGAGGAGAATTGGTGATGGCGCTTGGTCTTTGAGAATGAAAGTATGTAGGGCTACTGGGCTAATATGCCAGTAAATAATTGCTGTTGTGGGATTGAATAGTTGTTGAATTCCGCCATAATCAGGTGAGTAAATCTCATCATTCCAGCCAGAAAGCAGCCAGTTTAAACAAGCATTTTTACCTTGTTCGGCAATTTGCCAAGCTTCAACTAAATCACCGGACTCTACGGCTAAATCAACTGCTAATTGCTCAAAGCCGGCAAATTTTAGAGCTAGCTGTTTTTTACTTTCGTCTGAGCGAGTTTCCTCACTCAGCAATTGTTGCAATAAATCTGTACCGCGTTGCTGTAATTCTTGAACTTGTGTTGTTTGTCCCAAACCCATCAGCACTTTGCTTAAAGATTGCAAAACCTCTAGGTGTAACTGAGGAAAATATTCTAGTGTGAGGGTTAATAGCGCTTGATGGTACTCAGATGCGGCTTTGCGCCAATAATCGCGGGTATTGGGATATTTTTTACCTCTGTCGTAGTAAGTATTCCCGATCGCAACATGCAATCTACCCCAACCTTCTGGATGGGTATCTGTCCGCAGATGCTTTAACCCTTCCTCGTAGCTGGCTAATTTTCCTTCGTAGCCGCCCTGTTGTAAGACGGAATTTGTCGCTGTACTACTCGAAAAATTCAGCAATGCGTCAGAGTTTACTAAATTACCGATCGCAGTTCCCCGACCAATCCAAGCTTCCCAATAATCTTGTTT
Source organism: Nostoc sp. (assembly GCF_036919815.1). Lineage (GTDB taxonomy): Bacteria > Cyanobacteriota > Cyanobacteriia > Cyanobacteriales > Nostocaceae > Nostoc. The sequence continues at coordinate 4,996 of NZ_JBALCE010000081.1, read as the reverse complement.
AATTTGCAAAGCGTTGTCATAACAAGCGATCGCTTCGGCAAATTGTTCTAAAGAAAACAGTGCTACTGCCTGATTATACCAAGCTAAGTGGAAGTCGGATTTTATGGCGATCGTTTGCTGATAGGAAGCGATCGCTTCTTGGTGGCGTCCTAAGTTGTCTAATGCTATACCCCGATTGTACCAAGCTAAGTAGAAGTCGGTTTGAACTGAAAGGGCTTTATCCCAGGAGGCGATCGCTTCTGACCACTTTCCTAAATTAAACAGCACTACACCCCGGTCTATCCAGACTTCGTGATACTCTGGGTGAATTTCTAGCGCTTTGTCATAAGATATAATCGCTTCGGCAAATTGTTCGCCTACAGCTAGTGCTATGCCTCGGTAATACCAGTTTTCCTGGTCTTCTGGTTCCAAATGCAGGGCTTGATCATAACTAGAAATAGCTTCCGGTAGCCAACCTAATTTTAGCAGCGCCAAACCCCGGCTAGACCAAGCTTCTTGGTAGTCTGGTTTAATTTCTATGGCTTTATCAAAAGAAGCGATCGCTTCTTCAAAATATCCTAATTCTCCTAGAGTTCGACCTCTGTTGTACCAAGCTTTGTAGAAGTCGGGTTTTAGTTCTGTGGCGGTTTGGTAAGATGCGATCGCTTCATCAAAACGTTCTAAATGAAACAGCGTCAAGCCTCGGTTAAACCAATATTCTGGGAATTCGGGTTGTAGTTCAATCGCTTGGTCATAAGATGCGATCGCGCCTAACAAATCACCCGTTTTCGCTTGGCTTAGACCTTGGTAAAACCACGTTTTCGCCTGGGTAACAGGATTATCGCTATGTCGCTCAATAATACCAGAGGAATTACTGCTTTGATCTGCCAAATTAGCAGCAAGTTGCTGGACTAAATTGGTACTTTGATCCAATCTTACCCACAACTCATCTAGAGTATAAGCCACATTTGGCTCTAAATTCGTCAAACTGTTATCCCAGGTTGACTCCGAGTCAGACGTTGTTAATTCAGTTTTTTCTCTAGTGGAAAGGACATTTGTTGGTATTTTAGTTGGAGTAACTTCCTGTTCATCGCCGAACCTCAGTTGGGCTAATGAGGTGATTGAATCTTCGGCTGCCGGGAGAGGGAGATTTTCTCTGATTGTGGTTTGGCTGTCTTCTAGTTCATATTCCAATCCCAGTTCTTCTAAATTCTCAGTCAATTCTTCTTCTGAAGAGACATTTTCGGGTGCTAACGTTATTGGTTCAACATCTTGCAGATCATATTCCCATAACTGTTCACCTAAGCTACGGATTAACTCTTGACCAGGGGAAGTTGGGAAAATTTCTTCATCGGTTGTAGATTCTCCGACATTTGGCTGATCATACTCCCATAACTGTTCGCCTAAATTGCGGATCAGTTCTTGCCCAGGAGTAGTTTCTATTGCATTTGGCTGATCACACTCCCATAACTGCTCGCCTAAGTCGCGGATCAGTTCTTGCCCAGGAGTGATTTCTACCCCATCTTGCGCCTGATTGTCCTCATACTCTATAGGTGTGGGTGAGTTTTGTATGGGTGAGTTTTGCATCAGCCGGATGCCAATGTTGTATGCGACATCTCCAATTCTGCCAACACCAAGTTCTCCCAACTGCACCATCTGGGTTGCTAACAGAGGATTTGGTGCGGGTGAAGCAAGCTTGCTTTCGCCAAACATCACCAACCAATCTATCCAGCGTTCAGCCGGAATCCGATTTTCGATCCGTTGTAGATACCTTAATGCCCACTGTCGTCCTCGTGCTTGATGCACGCCTTCTAACAATTGGATAAACAATTGTTCCAGATCCGCATTGGTTAGTTCTGGTAGTACCCCCACCAGATTGCGTCCTCTCCCACCCTTGAGAGAACGACGAGTCTGCTTACTTTCAATGAGGCGCTTTAAAAATCTTTTAAGCGACTGCGATATCCGCCTGAGCATCTGCCACACTCTTGGATTTTGTTTTTCTAGATTGTAGCCATCGTTGTGTTCAAAAAATCATTAATTACTTGACACTCCTCGTGCCTTTAGGCACGGGGATTCTTTGATCTACGAGACAACTTGCTGATGCAGGATTTCTCTCTTCATGAGTAGAGGTCGCTTCTCCCAAAGAGTTGCTTGCATCTAGTGCAAAGGTTCCGGTATGCCCTACCGTACCCAATCCTGAGTTAAGGATATTTATGCTGGCGTTATGATCTCTATCTAGCTTGCAGCCGCACTGACAAACGTGTGTACGAGTAGATAGTGACTTTTTGACAATTACGCCACAGCTAGAGCATTCTTGCGTTGTGTATGAGGGATTTACCGCAATAGTAATCCTCTTAAATACCTTCCCAAAATACTCTAACCAAACTCTAAATTGATACCAGCCAGCGTCATTGATTGATTTCGCCAAACAATGATTTTTCACCATGTTCTTAATCCTCAAGTCTTCATAAGCTATCAAGTCGTTAGACTGAATTACGCACCTTGCCAATTTCACAGCATGGTCTTTACGTTGCCTACTTATTTTGAGGTGAACTCTACCTAATATATTTCGTGCTTTGCGCCTGTTGTTAGAACCCTTAACTTTGCGAGAAACAAGTCTTTGTGACCGTTTCATTTTCCGTACAAGAGTTCGATAAAACCGAGGATTTTCAATCTTCAAACCAAACGAATCAGTATAAAAGCTGTCCAGCCCGACATCTAATCCAACTGTCTGATGAGTTGGTTGTATGAATTCTTGGCGATGTACATCAACGCAGAATTGGGCATACACACCATCCGCACGTTTTACCAATCTCACCCGTTTTATCTGGTTGATTTGATAAAAATGCAGGTTACGAGTACCTTTTAGCTTTAATCTACCAATACCGTTTTTGTCAGTAAACGTTATAGATTTACGATCATCGGCAAGCTTCCAACCTGACGATTTATACTCAACAGAACGACAATCTTTCTGGAATTGTGGGAAGCCCTTTTTGCCAGATATCTTTTTCTTACAGTTGTCGTAAAAGCGAGAGATAGTAGCCCATGCTCGTTCGGCTGCGGCTTGACGAGCCATTGAATTTAACTTATTCGCAAAAGGAAACTCTTTAGCCAATAATGCACAATGCCTCGATAGTTCAATCCAAGACGAAGCAAGACCTTCCATCCACAATCTGATCGCTTTATTCCGAATGAACTGAGTCGTTCGGATTGCTTCATCAATTGCTTGGAATTGCAATGCTTTGCCGTAGGTTTTGAACTCAAAAACTAGCATGAATATCTCTCTTTTCTGCTTATCTTATAATAACATGGACATCATAAGATTATCAAATATCTTTAGGAAATATAATATAAAGCCGTCCTAGAAGCGATGCACTGAGCTTTGTCGTACCACTTCTCGTAGAGAAGTGGACGGGGCTTTTACCCATTTTTTTGGTAAAAACCCATTAGATCCTGACAGCGCTTGCGTAGCAGGTTAGCAAAAAATATACAAAACTTCAAGAGCATAGCATTAGAACGTTACAATTTCCCGATTCAACTCTTGAATTTTGAGTTTGCCAAGCAGTTAATTTTCTGTTTGCTCTGTGGTCGATTGACCAGCCGGATATAATTGACTAATCAATGCCTGGACAAGCAGTTGTGGATCGTCTGTCTCAACAGCAAGCTGTTCAGCAATCTGCTGGCGTAAGTTTTGATCCTCCTGCAACATCACAAATAACTCTTCTAAGGTGACAGTTTGGGATTCTGCCTCTGGGAAGTTCTCTGGCGCATCTGCTGATTCTAATATTGGGGCGGTTGGCTCAGAGGGCAAAGTTGTGCTGAGAGCATCTGGCCCTTCATATTCCCAAATTGGTTCGCCTTGATTGCGTGTCAATAATTGCATCCCGATGCTATAGGCAACATCTCCGACTTCGCCGATGCTCAACTCACCCAGTTGCACTAACCGCGCAGCTATTTCATTATTGGGTGTAGCTGATGCCAGCAATCTGTCCCCAAAGCGCCCTAACCACTCAACCCAGCGTTCAGTTGAGATGCGATGTTCAATATTATGCAGCCACTTCCGTGCCCATGCTTCCCCTCGCGCTTGATGTACTCCTTGCAACAGTTCGTTGAAGAGAAATTCCAGATCCGTATCGCTTAAGGGAGGTGCTGGTTCTTTTTGCACATTCCCCCGATATTTTGAGGCAGTCTGTTTTCCACCAAACAAGCTCTGAAAAAGCTTTTTGAGCCATTGAAATAGCCGCTTGAGCATCTGCTGCACCATCGAGTATTGCTTATCCTAAAATTGTAGCGATCGCACTGGACTATGGCGTTAATTCCGTCAATAAAATCTATAGACACGAAATCTCTTTTCTCATCTAGGCATTGATCGGACTTAAATATTGACAAAATAGGCAACAAGTGCATTAGTGTGGATAAGGAAAGTAACAAGGTAATGCCTACCACGGGCTACGCCTACGCTAATTAAGATGTTGTGGACTTTATATATAAAAAAATAGCGGAAAATTGAGTTATTTAAAAATAGCCTTAAAGATCAGGGAAAAAGTATCATTGGTTGTTTGTAAATCTTTCCCAAAATTATCATTCCCAAAATCATAAATATTACGATTCCAAGTAAAGCCTATACTTGATGTTGTAGTAAAGGAGTTTCGCAAAGTATATTGTACCGATATCCCATAAGTATTAATATTTTTTTGGGAGATAAATAAGCAGTCAAGCTAGCATTACTTCCTATGGGTGCTGTGAGACTTGCTTGTAACTTATTTCCAATGGCATCGGGGAACAAATCTAAAAGTTGACTGACACGCAAAGAAAATTTATGAAAATCTATACTTGTGCCGACACTGACAAAATTATCAACTGGATTATCTAAAAAATTATCTTTATGGTGTTCCCAAGCATAACGAAACTCTGTAAATAGACTTAGGGTGTGTCATCAAATAGGCATCAATCTATTTTAGAATTAGTGGCTGATGGAAAATTCAGAAGAGTGAGGAGTGTTATCATGACACGTCGT
>NZ_JBALCE010000080.1:0-15793 GCF_036919815.1 Nostoc sp. | reverse complement strand
AGAAATGAAACCAGTTTATAATAGACAGGACTGTATAGATTTAAAGTAATGCCAATTCTTCTATATAGAAGAATTTTTATCAATTGCAATAGACAGACTATTCTAACTGTAAATTAAGAAATAAATGATTTACTTTATATCCTCACTATAGATATCTCACCAAGTAAAAATCGACGATATTTTCTCAACTTTAAACAACAGAATAACGCAATTATCCGCTTTGAGGCTCTTTAGCTGATGACTAATTGTAACCACCAATACTCTTTGTAAATTAATTCCTCAGCGCAAGTAAATTGGCCAGATGTATGATATTCTTGATTTATAGGGAATCTAAAACAAGGACGAAAACTCCTTAGGTTCCTTTGAAGTGAGTATCAGACCAGCCTCATCAGTTATTGGTGACGGCATAACGTTAATCGAAGTGGAGCAAAACCGCCCAAAAATCGGTTTTTCGTTTGGCGAATCTGTTGCCATAGCGTAGGCTGGACTGATTTTTCTATGTATCTTCCTTGCAACAAAAATAATGCTTGTCTTGCTGTGAGTAAACAGAAATTTCTTATTTACCTGCCGTATCTGTGGAAGTTTTTTGAATTTTTTGTGACAGGATTGGAACTAATTTTTAGCACTCTTGTTGTATTTCGCATCCCACTAATATTTACTGCCATATCTGTAAGAAACTGTTTAACTTCTAACAAATAACTGCAATATTTATAGTGCTGGATAGACGGCTGAAGTCCAGTATCTAACAGCATCAATGCAGTCACCATCTGGGTAGTAAATACTTTCAAGAATTACAACTCCAATTTTATCAATACTCTGCTTGATTACACCATAATCTTGGAGCCGAATTAATAAGTCTGCGCCATTGCTGAGGTTTTTATGCGGAAAATCGCTATTTATGGAAGAGGGGGAGTTGGCAAGTCCACAACGACTCAAAACGTAGTGGCTGGACTGACTGATATAGATCGTAAGGTGATGGTTGTAGGGTGTGACTCGAAAGCAGACTCCACCCGGCTCCTTTTGGGGGGATTCCACCAGAAGATTGTACTCGATACGCTGCGTAAAGAAGAAGATGATGATGTGAATCTAGAAGACTTCCGTCAGGTGGGATGGGGGAAGACGCTGTGTGTTGAATCGGGTGGGCCGGAACCTGGTGTGGGATGTGCAGGTAGAGGTATTCTGACATCAATTGGGTTGCTGGAACAACTTGGTGCTTATGATGATGCAGTTAGACTTGATTATACATTTTATGACGGTCTGGGTGACGTGGTATGCGGTGGATTTGTCATGCCCATTCGTGAACGCAAAGCTCAAGAAATTTACATTGTCACTTCTGGGGAAATTATGGCAATGTATACCGTCAATAACATCTGCCGAAGCATTCAAAAGTATGCTCCTATAGGCGGTATACGTCTGGGAGGATTGATTTGCAACTCTCGCAAAACCGATCAGGAAGATGATTTGATCAAAGCTCTGGCAGAGAAACTGGGGACTCAAATGATCTACTCCATACCCAGAGACAACATGGTGCAGCGAGCAGAGTTCCACCGCAAGACGGTGATTGAGTATGCTCCTGAGTGTGAACAGGCGCAGCACTATCGCAACCTGGCAACGGCAATTGATCAGAATACAGATTTTGTCACTCCAAAATCTATGTCTAACGATCAGCTAGAGGAACTGCTGGTAAAGTTTGGGTTGTTTGACTAGGACGATGCAGTAGGGCTTATCCCTGATACAAAGTGTCTGGAGCAATTGGCAATCTCTTACTCGAAAAAGCAGAAAAAACTGCGTAAACTTCTTACCACCATTTGAGAAATCGGCGTTCTGAGCTACGCCAAAATTCGTCTACCTTATTGAAGGATGAGAACTCATTATGTTGACCGAAGAGGTTTTAGTCCAAAAATTTAGTACCGTAGTCAAGGGACGCTGTGCCAAACTCAGCGAGTTGCTCCAGTACTGCCACGTCGAACTTGTAAACTCTTACTGGGGCTGCCCCCCAAAACTTATACAACATTTTGTCGTATATTATCCTAACATACTGTCTGCCTCAGTCAATGCCTACAAAGATATTTTCAGAGGCGTTGCTCTAGATTTGGGGATATCTGACGCTGTTTGCATAAACGCCACACGCATTATCCGCGATCCCGCCTCAAGATTGAAGGAAAAAAACCCCATCCTCTGGTTGGAACTCCAGTGGGTGGCGGTGCCCACTAGAAAAGGCAATTGGTATTTAGATCAAGACTTGCCGCACTCGGACTAAGTTTTCTCTTGGTGATGTAAGCATCGCCTTGGTTAGCAGATGATCAAAAAGCGATGCCTATAGCGATCGCTAAATAGTATCCAAAAATGCAAGTATTCTAGCGAGATGTATGTTAGGCTTGCAGCAAATAAGCAAAATTGTCAAAACACCAATATGTCTGACAACAAAAACGGCAAACACTAGAAAACCTTGCTACTGACCCAACAAATTTATTTAAGTTTGTGCGCTGCGGCTTTTTCTAACGGAGAGATACAGCCTCATGAAACTGGATGTGAATCTTTGCAATAACCTGAAGTCAATTAGAACTCGCTTGGGCATGAGTCAACAAGAATTAGCTAATATAGCTGGCGTAACTCGTCAGAGTATTGGTGGTGTGGAATTGGGACAATATGCTCCTTCTGTTGCTATGTCGCTACGTTTAGCCAAGGCACTTGGTTGCCAAGTCGAGGACTTATTCTGGTTTGAGGAAGATTTACCAGAAGTTGAGGCAATTCTTGCGGGATCAGCCCCTAAGCAACAGCAATCACGAGTTAGTCTAGCGCGGGTTGGGGATCAATGGATAGCTTATCCCCTTGTGGGGAACGATGCTTTTCGGATCGAAATGATTCCGGCTGATGGTGAGACAGTTGCGGTGAGCCACCCCATTGTAGGAATTGGGGTTAGCGCAAGCTGTAGCGACGACGTAGGAGCATCATCCGTAAGAGTAGAAGGGTTCCCCAGCATAAGCAAATTGTCATTAGCGTCAGAGGTAGCGTTAGTGTACCCTTGCGGGGAAGCAAGCTACGCCTCTGGTCTGGTCGTAGAGAGGAACGAGCGTCAACCGGAGGGTGAAGCACAGAGCCAGAATAGTACAAATAAAGTCCAGGTTCGGCTTCTGGATGATATAGACAAACTGCACAATACAGTTGTGATTGCTGGTTGTACACCTGTACTTTCCCTCTTGGCAAAAGCAACTGAACGTTGGCATCCAAAACTGCGAATTCATTATCGTTTCGCCCACAGCACGGCTGCATTGCATAGTCTGTGCCGAGGTGAAGTTCACATTGCAGGGATGCACTTATACGATGCTCATACGGGGGAACATAACATCCCCTTTGTGCGGAAAGCCTTAACAGGTAAGAGTGCTATTTTGATTACCCTTGGAGTTTGGGAAGAAGGTTTGTTAGTCCTACCAGGAAACCCAATGGGAGTTAAAACAGTTTCCGACTTAGTAGAATTTGGAGCAACTATTGTCACCCATGAAGTGGGTTCTGGTAGTCGGATGCTTTTAGAACGGAAACTCCAAGAAGAAGGAGTGCCATTGCACAAAGTTAAAGGATCTGACCATATCGTTCACAGCCATCAAGATGTTGCCTTATCTGTAGTCTCAGGAATGGCTGATGCCGGTATCAGTACGGCATCTATAGCTGCTGCCTTTGGGTTGGGATTTATCCCCCTTCATCGGGCGCGATATGACTTGGTGATTATTAAATCATACTTGGAAGAAGAACCAGTAAAGCAGTTTCTCAGTATCTTGGGACATCAGCTAGTGCGATCGCAATTAGAGATTCTCGGCGGCTATGACACTAGCAATATTGGGGAAGTTGTAGCAAATATTTAGTAATTCGTAATTCGTAATTCGTAATTCGTAATTCGTAATTATTACCCCACGACTAAGGAATATGTCTTTTAGTTTCCACAATTCAAGTTAGCTGCTCTGTCTTTCAATTACGAATTCCTCAAGCAAATTAAAATCACCCAACAAGTTAGCTGCAAAATGAATCATGACCTCACTATGAACAAACATCCAGTTCAGATTAACGATACAACCTTGCGAGATGGTGAACAAGCGGCGGGTGTAGCCTTTAACGTTGAAGAAAAAATTGCGATCGCCACTTTTCTTGATGCCATTGGTGTTCCAGAATTGGAAATTGGCGTTCCGGCAATGGGGCAAGAAGAAGCAGAATCGATCCGAGCGATCGCTAATCTGGGATTAAATGCCCAATTACTTGGCTGGAACCGTGCTAAATTGTCCGATATCCAGGCATCTATAGATTGTGGTTTGGAACGGGTGCATATTTCGGTTCCTGTCTCAGAAATTCAGATTGCCGCCAAGTTTGGGGGGAAGCAGCAGGTAATGCTGGATCTTCTACGGGATGCGATTAATTTCGCTTGCGATCGCGGTTTAGCTGTATCTGTTGGCGGAGAAGATTCTTCCAGAGCCGATCCTTCTTTTTTATTGGATGTAGCGTATTATGCTCAAGAGTTAGGAGCTTTCCGGTTTCGCTTTTGTGACACTGTAGGAATTCTCGACCCTCTGAACACTTACAGCAAAGTTCGCTCCCTTGTGCATCATCTATTCATTCCCATAGAAATGCACACGCATAATGATTTTGGACTGGCTATGGCGAACTCGCTAGCTGGTATTGAAGCAGGAGCGCGGTCGGTCAACACTACGGTAAATGGGATTGGCGAACGCGCAGGTAATGCGGCGCTGGAAGAAATTGTGATGGCACTGAAACACCTCTACGGGATTCCAACGGGTATTAATACAAAACGGTTGCTGGAACTGTCACGCTTAGTTGCTAAAGCTGCCAACTGGCCAGTTCCTCCCTGGAAAGCGATCGTGGGTGAAAATACTTTCGCACACGAGTCGGGCATTCATGCTCACGGTGTGTTGCAAAATCCCGGTACTTACGAACCGTTTGCGCCCGAAGATGTTGGTTGGGAACGTCGCTTGGTAGTAGGCAAACATTCCGGTCGGCATCTGATATTCAGTGTGCTGCAAGAACATGGAATCACGCTCAGTCAGCCAGAAATTCAATCAGTGCTGGATGCTGTAAAGCATCAGTCAGTAAAAGTTAAGCGTAGTCTCACGATTGAAGAACTCCTGAGTTTTGTTCCCCAAAGGTGAACGCACACATCTACCAAAACATTACAGAGAAATGAGGAGATGTCTAGTTAAATTACTTGAAAAGCGCTGTAAGTTGCATTGTGCTTTTACCAATTAAAACGTAAGTACATGAGCTTGTAAGCTTTCAATCAGTTTAACTACAAATCAAAAGTGAAGTTGGTTAAGAACGCATCACAAATCCGTCTCCGTTAGCGTAGGCGCAGCCCGCCGTTCGCGTAGCGTCTCGTAGAGAAGGCATCGCAATCATTGTACCAACTGCTAGAATATTACCAATAATGTTGGTAGTAACTATGCCGAGAAAAGAGCAAGGATGGATCACTTTTCAATTGTCTCCAGAAGAACGGCAACTTCTAGAGCAGTACTGCAAGCAGTTCCAACGCACTAAAACTGATGTTTTGCGCTCTCTGTTACGTAGTCTCCAAGCACAATCACTCAAACAGCAGGGAAAGCAGTTTGATTCTGGGGAAGTTGATCTTGACTTATTTTGAGCAGTGGTGAAGAACCGCTATCGGTAAAGCGAGTTGTCTTGCACCTAAACAAATTTGCAATGGGGTTGGTAATCCCTGTGAAATCGTAAAAAAGCGTTCAAGTTCAAAAGTTGACTATGACAAATCCTACAAAACTATTGCGATCCGGTGAAATTCCTTTCAATTACGAAATTAATTGGAATGCCTCTCTAAGTGTTCTGGTGATGAAAATTCTGCGGCTTGAGCAAAGCTTCTTGACGCAGAGGTAAATCAGATTGTTGATCTTCCAATACCACTTGATGTCCAGGGTAATCATGATTGGTTAATTCTACTAAAGCGTTTTTTCTACCATGCTTAATTTTGATTCCATTCGTGCCACACCAATGCAAAAAGTCCCATACAATTGGGCTTTGATAAAAAACCTGCTTTCACCAGAAGCAAGCTTAGAACTAACTGCGAGTTTTCCCCACGAAGAGTTTCGCCTGTCGGAGGGAGAGGGATATGGATATTCTTGGGGAAAGATGCTTGCCACTAGCGAGGATATTTCCTTGATGCTCAAATCTAGCGATAATCGCTGGCGAGAGCGGATGGCACAAGGCAGACTTACTTATGACTTGAGACACCTCAGTAAAGTCTGGCGACAGTTGATAGAAGAACTGTGGACAGATTCTTACCGCGCAGCAATAGCCGAAATGTCTGGGTTGGAACTAAAAGACTGTGTAATGGATATTGTATTTCGTCGGTATAGCTCAGGACAGTTGCATCACCCTCATACAGACGAGCCGAACAAAGTTTTAACTCATCTGCTATTTTTCAATCAACAATGGTCTGTAGACTGGGGAGGCTGTTTGCGAATTCTCAAAAACTCACAACCGGAATCTGCTTTCCAAGATATTTTACCTCTGAGCGATTCCTCAGTTGCGATCGCGCGTTCTGACAATTCTTGGCATACGGTTACTCCGCTTACTTGCCCTGCATCTGAGTATCGGCTAGCTTTACGAGTTGCTTTTTTTCGGAACGATCGCCTAACTTCAGATTTCGGAGAAACCCAGCTAGCTGCGTAGCAGTTAAGTATTTTCTCTCTACTTTTGTCAGAAAATCAGCCTCCTGATTTTCTGGTTCTTCCTTTTCTTCGTTGTTTCTCGTCGTTGGTAATCCCTCTGAAATCGTAAAAAAGTGTTCAGGTTCAAAAGCTGACTATGACCAATCCTACAGAACTACTGCGATCGCGCTACGGTGAAATTCCCTTCAATCACGAAATTGACTGGAACGAATCTCTAGAAACACTACTAGCTCACCGTTCAGTTCGGTCTTATCTATCTGATCCTTTACCACCAGGAACCCTGGAATGGCTAGTTGCTGCTGCTCAATCTGCTCCTAGTTCAGCTAATATGCAAACCTGGAGTGTGGTAGCGATTGAAGATCAAGAAAGCAAAGCAGAATTATGCAAGCTGGCTAATAACCAAGTATGGATTAACCAGGCTCCTGTATTCTTGGTTTGGTTAGCAGATTTAGGTCGTCTGGCTCATATTGCTGACAGTCGCGGACTAGCTCCCGTAGCTCTGGATTACGTAGAACTGTTGGTTAAAGCAATAGTCGATGCTTCAGTCGCAGCGCAAAATGCGATTGTAGCTGCTGAATCTGTTGGTTTAGGAACGGTATATATCGGCGCAATCCGCAAAAGTACTCAAGAGGTAGCCACGTTATTGAATTTGCCACCTTTTGTGTTCCCTGTGTTTGGGTTGTGTGTGGGTTATCCCAATCCTGAAGAACAACCTGTTGTTAAGCCGCGCCTACCTCAGCCAGCTGTATTCCACCGGGAAACCTATAAATTGGCAGAGCAAGATGATGCGATCGCTCACTATAACGATATCATGAAAGAGTTCTACACTGAACAAAAGATGAATGTCGCTGTTGATTGGTCGCAACACTCAGCCGAGCGGATTGCCACTTTAGACTATTTGAAAGGGTGCAAGTATTTACGTGAAACTCTGAATAACTTCGGCTTCAAGTTGCTATAAAAGGAGTCAACAGCCAGAAGACACAGAGACAGGGTAAGCATCCACCGTACTCTTAGTCTTAAGTAAAGCTACACGCAGAGGCGACTAGAGGAGAAGTTCTGATATTTGCACCAAAGCTTCTGACACTTAAAGACTCAAAACCCTACACTGAGTCTCAAAAAATGATTTCGGTGCGTAAGTCTAAGGAATAAATATAGAACTTATGCACCGTGATGAAATTACGTCATTGCGAGTGCTGCGATCGCTTTGCAATCTCAAACTCTAGTTTTACGTTTTCAGTGCGTAAGTCCTAAAATAGACTCGCTAACTTGTCAGATATAGCAATTCTCCTGCTTGAAACCTTTGTACAAATTTGGGGAATCTGAAGGCATTTAAGCAGTCAACAGGCGAACAATTGAATGGGTATTCCAGCAAGCTTTATCTTTCAAAAAAGGGCTGACCTGTAAGAATCGCTCTTGTCATGAGAATTACTGACCAAAAATGTAGAATTAACCCGCGAAATAGAAAGGATTTTCAAACAATGAATAATTTGTCTACTAAAGACCTCAACAGACTACGCTCTCAAGCCAAAATAATTATGAATCGAGTGGAGATTTTCATAGAAACTTACTTATTAGAAGCTCCCCCTGATGAAAAACTGATTAACGAAACCTTACAAGAGATCATCAAGGCTACGAATAGCTTAACAACCGCAGCATCCAAGATGAAAACCGCAGAACCCGTACCTCATGACGCCAACGGAGCAAAATAGTTTAATAGGGCTGAATGGAACCCCATAGCTAAAATAATGGGGATTGAATACAGTTCCGAGTGCTGAGTAATCGATGCTAGATACTCAGCACTATTTCAGTTATGGAAATAAATGAATCTAGACTGTTAGGAAATACGATGCTCAAAGGGCTAAGTTTAAACTTAAATAACTGGTTACAAAGAAATACAATTGTACGTAATCTGGAGTTTTTTCAAGATTTTATTATCATTTCTCTCTGCCTTGGTTTATTCTGTGTGATGCTCATCCGACTAGGAGATATGTTCTTCTCCTTTTTGAGTCCATTAGATTTGCGGCAAGTAACATCTGATATCCTGTTCATTTTGATTTTGGTAGAGTTATTCCGGCTGTTAATTGATCATATACAACAACAACGGACATCCGTGGCAGCAGCAGTAGAGATTACTATGGTTTCTGCTTTAAGAGAAGTAATTTTACGCGGTGTTCTTGAAATTCCCCGTGACCAAATTTTTGGAATCGCAGTATTTTTAGTAGTATTAGCGGGAATTCTTGTGGCTCTACCTTGGGTATCTAACTTTTTTGAACAGGTCAGAACTCCTCACACTGAAACAAAAGAAAAAACACAATTATTGGCTGATAATCCTCTAGTTCATGATTAATTGTTATCAAAAATAGTGTTTGGGAATTAGTTAGCGATCGCAAGTAAATTTGCCATCGCTGCGATCGCCATCTTTGTTGCCGTTATCTTTGGTCAGTTTGAAGTTGGCTTGGCAAGACCTTACGATGCTGTTAAGGCAGTGCTGAACATGCATACGCTGCTTGGGTGGTCGCTGTCTGGAATTATTGCAGCGATTACAGCTTGGCGTTATGTACTTCGTACACGCAACCCTGACAATACATGGTAGTGGGGCTGGCTTCCACGGTTTACACGTTCTCACTGGCATTTTGTTTACAGATGATTGTTTTGGGTAGCTCCTTCATTCCTGGTAGCTACGACAGAGGTCATTTTGGTGTAAATGCCATCTCTATTTTTTGGCACTTCGTCGATGTTATCTGGATTGTTTTGTTTGTCCTTATTTATATCTGGCAATGACACTCTGTGGTCTGAGGTTTTTATGCGGAAGAACGCCATGTCTAACAGCAGTTAACGCAGTCATCTTCATAGATAACTATTGCCAGCACTATTGTGTTTTCTTTGAGGGTGTGAGATATTTTGAAGCGTGTTTTGGTTGTCTAGATTTGTTCAAAGTTGCCTAATTAATGACTTAATTAAAATAGCAAAGACGCATTAGATGCCCTTGGAATACTGAAATCACGAACCATCAAAGGAGGGTTATATTTTGCAACTAAACCAACAGACTTGGAGCAACTATACGATTTATGCTCGACAATGTACTCTTATACCTTAAAACCAATGCCAGTCGTATTTAATGTAGTAGATGTTGAGGACAAAGAGCATTACTTGAACTATGAAGAGATAGAAGAAACAAAGGTCGCTGATGAAGGATTACGCAACGATGATTACCTCGATGCTCAATGCTTTTTCGTCCTCCTCAAAAATGGAGATATACTACTTCTGGAAATGTCTAGACAAAACCAAGTAAGTAAAAACTTCCTTTACCGTTTACTGATGCCAGGAGAATAGCCTCCTTTAATATCTAGGGCTGCCTGGATGTCTGCGGTTGCTATTCTTAAATCCATTGTGGACACACGAACCTGTTGCGATCGCAGTTGATCAACTGCTGCGATCGCTCCAGCATCAAATGATAAAACACGAGCTGTTGCGAAAAGAAGGAAGAATTTCCAACAGCAGAGCATATCCATGAATCATGTCAGTATATTGTCAAGAATCCTTCTCATCATGACAATTGTCTGGAAAACAACACAAATGGTTGATTTCCTACTCAATCTTGCTTATACTTCCCAATGTAAGGTTTACTTGCCATAGTAAAAAATATTGGCATACAAATTGGTAGGAGAGTGCAATGATCAATCATCGGGCTGTGCGCGATGGGTGTTTGGTAAGTTTCCTGGCGATTCTTTGCATCGGCTTTGGTAGTAACTTAGTCAACCAAGAGCCAACTCTTGGACAGTCCCCAGCGAAGAAAGATGTGATCGTGGCGATGACAACCAGTATTGAGGATAGCGGGCTGCTAGATGATTTAGTTCCGGCGATTGAAAAGAAAACAGGATATAAGCTGAAAAAGGTTGCAGTCGGCACCGGACAGGCTTTGGCTCTGGCTGAAAAAGGTGAGGTTGACGCGCTATTTGTCAATTCACCTAAAGCCGAACGCAAAGTTTTGTCAGATGGTGCGGTGATAAATCGCCACTTGGTAATGCACAATGACTTTGTTATCGTCGGCCCAGATGCTGACAAGGCAAAGATCCGAGGGAAAAAGAATGCTGTGGAAGCGTTCAGTCTGATTGCCAAAAATCAAGCATTGTTTGTATCGCGGGGTGATGACTCAGGTACTAACAAACTAGAAAAAGATTTATGGCAGCAGGCAAAGATCACACCATCTGGCGCTTGGTATCAGCAAACAGGTTCAGGAATGGCGCAAACTTTGCAAGTTGCTAATCAAAAACTGGGATATACCTTAGCGGATCGAGCAACCTATATATTTCAGAAGAAAAACCTGTCTTTGCCAATACTGGTGCAAGGAGATAAGAAATTGTTAAATCTTTACCATGTCATGGCAGTAAATTCTCAGAAATTCCCCAAGGTGAATAGTGCAGGAGCTAAAGCGTTTATTAATTTTGTCTTATCTCCTGAAGGACAGACAATAATTGCAGCCCACGGTAAAAAAGAATTCAAACAACCGCTATTTTATGTTGATGGCGGTAAAACGGAGAAAGATTATGGCTTTTAAAGAAACTTGAGTATCAGACAATAAGCCAAAGTATTTTTAGAATAGAACACAGTAGAAGTTATTCTTTTCTCTACCAGGAGTAAGCTGATGACAACCCAACAAAACTCGCCCGAAACCAACCCACACCACCATACAGCGAAAATCAAAGATAAGTTGAACGATCTCATTACACACTTGCGTGAAGATATTAGCAAAATCGAAGATCCAAAGGCTCAGGCTCTTTTTGAGACTACATCCGAAGTTCTCAAGGGTCTGGTGAATGCTTACAATGATTACGAGAAACACTCAGAGGAAGCCTGGAAATAAATTACTATAGTGTTTCCTAAGCAACGGAGGTAAACCCAAATCTTTTTTACCAAACGCCATCTACTCAAAGATGGCACGACGGACATTTGGGTGATGATTTTCGTAGTTGCACCCAAAGTCGGGAAATCATAGCAAGTGTTCTTATTCTTATGTTGCAAGCCATTGCAGTTCTAACTACAAACGAGGATCTCTCTGCTTTCCCTTCGACATTGGATCTCGCAGCAAATGTGTAGCATTTAGGCAGACAACCTCAACTAATCCCGCATATTCTGCTACTTCCCTGAGTATAGATATCTGGGCTTTGATAGCAGCAATCAGATTGTTAAGGCAATAAATTGTGAATACAATCATCGAAGGAGCTTTCAGAGCTTTTGAACTATTAACCAGTGGCGATAGTGACGTTTTCCAAGTCATGACGATGACATTGTTCGTATCTGGAACAGCTACAGCCATTAGCGTTTTACTGGGACTACCATTAGGACTGTGGCTAGCATTAGTGGATTTCGTCGGCAAGCAGACTCTGACTACTTTGATTAACTTCGGTATGGGATTGCCACCTGTCGTAGTCGGTTTATTCGTCAGCCTGTTTTTGTGGCGGTCTGGCCCGTTAGGAAATCTTGATTTGATGTACACGCCCACAGCTATGATTATAGCCGAAGCCATCATTGCTTTTCCAATTGTAGCTGGCTTCAGTTTTGCGGCAATTATCAGTATTAATCCGAAACTACGCTGGCGACTGTTATCAATGGGGGCGACACAGTGGCAAGTCAACTGGTTGCTAATCAAGGAAGCACGGTTAGGGTTAATGGCTGCAATCATGGCTGGTTTTGGTCGCGTCATCTCGGAAGTTGGTGCATCCATGATGGTGGGCGGCAATATTAAGGGGCAGACAAGAGTCCTGACTACAGCAATCGTCTTGGAAGTAGGGAAAGGAAATTACGATGTTGCAATGGCGATCGCATACATTCTCCTGATCATCACATACACCGTGATCATGTTGCTGACTATCTTACAGCATGACAAGAAAATTTTATGAGTAGTAACGAGTATACCCTGAATATGCGGCAGGTGAGCGTCGATACCAAAACACGTAAAAATATCCTGTCAATTGAAAATTTTGCAGTCCGTCCAGGAGAATTGGTGGCTGTGCTTGGCCCCAATGGCGCTGGTAAAAGCACTTTGTTAAGAACAATCAATCTCTTGCAACCTTACCGTGGTGAGATGCAATTATTTGGAGAGGATGTCCGTAGAGCCAATAAAACATTGTTGCGTCGTCGTTCGGCTTTGGTATTTCAAGAAACATTACTACTGAATGATACTGTTTTTAATAATGTTGCCAAAGTATTAAAGTTTCGCGGAACACCAACACACAAGATTAAGCAAAGGGTACATACTGCACTTACAACTTTTGGCTGTGAACATCTGGCAAATCAGTCAGCTCGTTCTCTGTCCGGTGGTGAAGCGAAACGAGTTTGTATTGCCTGCGGTTTAGTTGCTGATTCACAATTACTACTTTTGGATGAGCCTTCTGCCTCTTTAGATGTGGGAATACGTCCCCAGATGATCGAGAAAATTAGACAGTGGGCGCAAGCGAGGGGATCAGCAGTCATATTAGTCAGTCATAATTTTACAGATATACTGCATTTTGCTGATCGAGCGATCGCTTTATTTGACGGTTGTATTATACAGGATGATAACTTGGAAACCATCATCCGCCGACCAGCTAACGAGCAGCTTGCCAGACTGGTAGGGATAGATAATATTATTCCGTGTCGGGTAGAACGGAGTAGCCGTGGAAGTTTTATCAAACTTGCAAACGGGATAGAGTTTTTATATCTTGGGGAAATCACGAAACCAATTACTGCATGTTGTTTATCTGGCGATACTTTCAATGTTTACGATGCAAGTTCTTCAATATTGCATAAACCTTGGTCAGTAATTATTGAAGGGCTAGTAGAACGGGTTTTAAATGGTATTGGGATTTGTAGTATTTGGGTTAAGGTAGGAGAACAAACTTTAATTGCCAGAGTGCCTCGGAATCATATATTCGGTAATGTATATCCCCATGAAATAATTAAGCTGGCATTCAATCCTAAAGATGCACATTTTGTTTAGAAAAAATGGCGTTAATGACCTACCGATAACCTCTCAATGGTAGGGTGCATGGGCGTTGTGAGACTACATTTTTATTGCCCTCTTCCTGGTTTGCAATCTGCAAAGCCCAATGCCTCTGTATCAAGGAAATTAGCGATCGCCATTTCAATTACCGCTTCAACTGGATACTCAATTTCAGTAGTACGAGCAATCAAAGCTTCTCGAATTCGCTTAGGTAAACGCCCTAAAATGACTTCAGCATCAGCACTCGTAAGTTGCTCTTGAAGTTTAGCTTGCATAGGTTCACCTCTCGGATGGAATTTAGTTCCTTGAGAATCTCTACAGATGTACCAGTGTGATTTTTTACATTAAATCATATAATAGATTTCATGTAACGCCGGATTTTGATGCAGTCTGGATTAGGATTGCCGCCACCTTTTTCGCTTGTGAAGCGGTTGACCAACTTCCTTCCATCATCGCAACCACGATCGCACCTTGCACGATAAGAAGCAGTTGTCGGGCTAACTGTTCCGGTGATGAAACTTCTGCGGCTTGAGCTAGGCTCTTGATGTAGTGGTAGATCGATTGTTGATGCTCCAATGCCACTCGATGTCCAGGATGGTCAGCATTGGCTAGTTCCACTGAAGCATTAATGAATGCACAACCTCGGAAATCTGGGCTTTCAAACCATTCCCGTAACGCATCAAATATTGCTAATAGTTGTTGGGATGGGTTAGAAGCTCGTTGCTCAATCGTGGTTTTAAGCCATTCACACCATTGTTCATCCTGTTGTCGCAGCCATGCTTCAATCAATGCATCCTTTGACTTGAAATGATTGTAGAGTGACATTTTTGCAACACCAGATTCCGCAACGATTCTGTCAATACCGACGTTGCGAATTCCCTCTCGGTAAAACAAGCCTGATGCTGTATTTAGGATGCGATCGTGAACAGATTTACGGGTTGTTTTCGGTTTAGTCATTTAGATCACATCCTTGAATAATGTGTAATTTTTAAATGCTTCATCAATAAAACTGATAAAGATTTTCTCAAATTCACGATTGTTTAAACTTGATGCTTTACTAGCTTTTGAAGTTAAGCTGTAAACCTGTCAAATATTTCATATTTTGTTAGGCTTTTACGTTTCCAAGATATAGCATTCCTATTTAATCAGGACTTACGCAAGATGTGACCAAAAATATTATTCTTGCGTAGCGGTAATTCATTACCGCTACTTCAGTTATGTTTTACCTAAGTCATGTTAATCTATAAAAATCTCAAGGCTCAGATACCCGACTTATTGGAAAAGTCGGGTATCTTGTTGTTCACTAACAATAATTAGAAATTGGAAAACACCCTTAACCATTTTTTGATTCCTTTTAAAGACCAGGGTATTTCATCCACATATATATTGAGTTGAGTTGAGTTTGTTTTATCCAGTTGCTTAAATCGCAAAGGCTGTTATCGATTGCCTGTTATATTCTTTTATTCGCCAAAACTTCGATTCTTCCTAACGACTTAATAAAAAACTATCTGTAAAGAATAAAGGGAAAGGGTTTATCCCAGAAGTGATTGATGAACTGCAAGCAGACCAAAGTCCCCCCGAACTCTGGAACTGCTACCGATCAACTACTTCGACAATCCTCCAGAGACTTGTGGAGCAAGACCATCAGTTCATCAAACTATTGGTTAACTTATGGGATTTGGCTTCTTCACTAGAGCGCAAGTGCTTGGAGATCCTTTATGCTTTAGCGATTTAGATTCCCTATAAATCAAGAATATCATACATCTAGCCAATTTACTTGCGCTGAGGAATTAATTTACAAAGAGTATTGGTGGTTACAATTAGTTATCACGGCAGTTCTTCCTGGGGGAAACCCCCTTCGCGCAGCGTCTCGTAGAGAAGACCAGACTGCCTTAGCTAGAGAGGCTCAAAGCTAATAATTGCGTTATTTTATTGTTTTTATTTGAGCAGCTCTCGCCGATTTATCCAACTAAAGCATCCAAAATCAGGATAGGAATTAAATCATTCATCTTCTTATATATAGTTAGAATAGTCTGTCTATTTGCTTTGCTTAAAGTCTTATATATTTAAGGATTATGGTTGCTTTAAATCTATACATAACTGTCTATTCTAAATTGATTTTACTCGG
>NZ_JBALCE010000079.1:0-53976 GCF_036919815.1 Nostoc sp. | reverse complement strand
TCATACATAAAATTACCATACTTAATATATCCTTATTAACATACTACTGTTATAAATATTAACATTAATTAATTTAATTAGAATATTTTTTATACAAAGATTAGTATGGTAATTTTATGTATGACGGTTATAAAATGTTTTAGTATTAATGTATATATCTGGCTTATTAAATAAAGAAATTTTTGAGAAATAAGTATTTTTACTGATAAAATAGTCAACAAATATAAGTAGATAGGTACGAAAACACCAAACTATATAAAGATAAACAAGTACAGAAAATGAGAAAGCTAAAAATAGTCTTATTAACAAAAGGTGATTAACGCGATCGCACCCTACGTACAAAAGTTGTCGGTTGTTAAATCCAGGCTACTAATCAAAAGTCAGTTGCGGGGGTTTCCCGATATCGGTTACAGGTAAATCTGACAGGCAGAAGGGAGTATAGTTTGTATAGTTAGCTTTTTACTGAAGTTTTAGTTTAGCACTAAGGAATTAAAAAATGTCCACTGATACTCACATCGTTGCTTACGTTCAAGAAAGTGAATTTGATGCTGTTTTAACTGAAAGTGAAGAGAAAGTCGTTGTTGTTGACTTTACTGCTACTTGGTGTGGCCCCTGTCGCTTGATCAGTCCATTAATGGAGCAACTCGCCCAGGAATACAAAGGTCGCGCTAAAGTCGTTAAGGTAGACGTTGACAGCAACAAGCCGATTTTCAAAAAATTTGGTCTTCGCAGTATTCCGGCAGTTTTAATTTTCAAAGATGGTGTTTTAGCTGAAACTATCGTGGGAGTTTCCCCTTACGAAGACTTCAGCAACGCTGTTCAGAAGCTTCTTTAGCTAATTCGTAATTAAAAAGGATTTCTACCTGATGCCTAATAACGGCAGTAACGTTTCAGGTGAAGTTTAAATTCCCCGAAGTCCGAGGGTCGGCTTCCGAGGCTCGGACTTCTTACCACTTAATACACAATACACATCTCCAGAAATTAAATATGCGTTACCCAGAACCCTTGTAGAGACGTAGCACTGCTACGTCAAAACAATTCTTTTTCACTCCTATGTCTAATTAGAAATTTTTAAAGATTTACTTTTCGCCTGTAATGTGATTGCAGTAAACCACTCGGATATTGTTTTGAGTTAATCAGCTCCAATTTTTCTTCAGCGCTAGACGGTGGGAAAAGGTGTACACCACCACCTAAGATAATTGGAATAGTTGAAATAATATATTCATCAATCAAGTTGTGCTGAAGAAACGAATTGATTAATGCTCCGCCACCAACTAGCCAAATGTTTTCCAAGCCTTGAGCCTCTATATTTTCTAAGACGTGCTTCACTGTGTCAGAAACAAACACAACTTCTTCGCGGTCGGATTTGAGATGACGCTGGGTGAAAACGAAGGATTTTTTTTCTGGATAAGGCCATTCATCAAAACTAAGTCCAATTTCATACGTCTTGCTGCCCAAAACAATAGTATCAATCGATTCGTAGAAAGCAGCGTAACCGTAGTCTTCGCCTTCTGTGTCAAGGATTGATAGCCAATCAATTCCGCCATCACTGCGAGCAATGTAGCCATCCAAACTAGCTGCTATGTAGAGTGTAACTTTCGTCATTGTGCTTTTGAATTTGGTAGTTTTCACTCAATTAGTGGAAGCGCGATCGCAGGCTGATTTCTTCTCAAGTATTTTAGCCTCTGATGGTTCTGCGATATTTTAATTAAACACATCACATCATAGCGATGTCTACGATGGTCACTGAGCAGTTCGACAGGCTCACTGTGTCTCACTGTGTCACTTTGTCGTACCACTTCTCTACGAGACGCTCCGCGAATGTGGAAGCAAGCTACGCGCAGCGTCTCCTAGAGAAGTGCGGGCTACGCCTACGCTCATCCGATTACTTACATTTTTTGATTGTGCGATTTAAACCGACCTGCAATAAATTCTCGCTTAGATAAATGCTTTGTATCGCGTTTGGTAACTCGCTCTCGCCACATCTTGAAACTAGATTCTTTCATTTCGCGCCTCATTAGGGCAATTACCTGTTTCTCCAGTAGCCCAAACTGAGCCTCAATAGCATCAAAAGATGTTCTGTCTTCCCATGCCATTTCAATGATGCGATTGATGGTTTGTGAATCGAGGTTAGGTAGCTTCATTTTTTTGCTGGCAAGTGATAAATTTGAGCTATATATATTTTATATTTTACCTTTCGTTTTGAAGAACCATTGTGTCTGCTGCACCCAGTTGCAGGGCATAGAGATTGGCATAGACACCTTGCTGATTAATCAGTTCAGCGTGGGTACCCTGCTCGAGAATTTGTCCCTGCTGCATTACTAATACCTGATCTGCCTGAGTAACTGTACTGAGGCGGTGGGCAATTACGAAACTGGTACGACCTTGCAGCAAGCGGGCGATCGCAGTTTGTACTAGCGCTTCTGTGCGGGTATCGATGCTGCTGGTGGCTTCATCCAGAATCAGAATTCGGGGGTTGATCAACACCGCACGCGCAATACTGATCAGTTGTCGCTGTCCTTGGCTCAGGGGTGCGCCTCGTTCACCCAATTGAGTTGTATAACCCTGTGGTAGTGAGGTAATGAACTCATGCACATTTGCCATCTGTGCAGCCGCTTCGATATCAGCTTGGGTAGTATGGGGAGCGCCAAAGGCAATGTTTTCGGCGACGGTGCCGCTAAACAGAATATTGTCTTGCAGGACGATGCCAATTTGACGCCGCAGACTTGCTTGAGTAACACTACGCACATCAATATTATCAATTTTGACTGCACCGCTAGATACATCATAGAAGCGCAAAATCAAGTTAATGATCGTACTTTTTCCCGAACCGGTCTGCCCGACTAACGCAACCATCTGCCCAGGATAGGCGTGCAAATTCACCCCTTTGAGAACCAGTTGCTCTGGGTTGTAGCCAAACTTGACATTCGAGAATGTCACCTCACCTTGAATGGGCAACATTTCTGTTGCATCGGGTGCATCTTTGAGTTCTGATGGTTCATCTAGTAATAGAAAGATTCGCTCTAATCCGGCGAATGCAGATTGAGCTTGGGTATAAAACTGGCTGAGAATCTGGATAGGGCGGAAGAATAGCTGGACGTAAAGTAAAAAGGCTGTCACCACACCCACTGTTGCAGATCCTGTTACCGCGAGATAGCCGCCATAGGCTAGCACACCTGCGGTTGCTAGTGTGTTGAGAAAATCAATCGAGGGTAAAAAGGCTGAAGTAATTACCACAGCTTCGACATTGGCATCACGATTAGCAGCGTTGAGAATGTCAAATTCTGCGATGTTCATCTGTACACGATTGAATGCCTGTGCTTCTCGCACACTGCCAATATCTTCTTCCAACTTGGCGGAAAGCTCGCCAATCGTCTGTCGGGTAACGCGAAACTTGACTCTTGCCCAACGTGCAAATAAGCTTGTGGTAAAAATCATCAGTGGCACAACTAGGTTGCTCAACAAGCCAAGTTTCAGGTTGATTGAGAGCATAGCAATGACAATGCCGACTAAACTGAAAGTGTTGCCCAGCATTTGGGCGATCGTCAGTCCAAATGCCTGATTTACAGTATTAACATCATTCAGCAAGCGGCTCATTAAATCGCCTGCTTCGCTGCGATCGAAAAAGCTGAGTGGCAGACTTTGAATTTTAGTGAAAATATCTTGCCTCAGTTGAGCTAGCAATCGCTGCATAATCCAGCCGACTCGAAGAATTTGACCCCGGATTGCTAAAATACCAAGTCCGTAGTTGAGCGCTAGTAGCCCTAATAATAGCAGTAGTCCTTGCAAATTCCCTTGTGCAATTAGGTGATCAATCGACCAGCCGAGAAAGAATGGGCCAATTGCTTGGGTTAGGGCACCAATAAATACTAATGTCAGGGCGATGGGAATTTCTTTGCGATAGAGTTGCAGGTATTGCAAAAAGCGCCGCAGGGTGGAAAGTTGCTGACTCGCTTTTTCCTCAGATGCAACAACGGGAACTGTGACTCTCATAAAAATTTTAGATTTTAGATTTTGGATTTTGGATTAAAAGTCTTTGTTTTGATTACAAGGCTGTATAAAAATCTTAAGCAATACTATGAACATATCCCACTAAGTAAGTTGGTGGGAATAAACCAAACTATTGTTTTGAAACGTAAACAGGCTTAAAACCCTTACCAATGACTAATGACAAAGGACAAATGACAGCCTTCACCAGTTAGCTATTAATTGCACCTACCTACTTAACTTTCATCTTTATAAATCTCGCTACGATGTCCTACTTTTATTACAGTTACTATCAAAATATCGTCGTCAAGTTGATAAATAACTCGATAATCACCGACTCAAACACGATATGAATTATCATCACCAAGTAATTTTTTTACCCCGTTTGGACGCGGTTCTATTGCCAAGTCATTGATTTTAGTCTGTATGCGCTGTTGTACATCTAGAGGTAATTTCCTAAACTGCTTTTTTGCACCCTTTTAAAATTTAACTTCGTAACTCACGCAACATCCTTGTTTATTTCATTTCTGATTTCCTTTTGAATTTCATCCCAAGACACAGTGCCATTAATGCGTATATCAATCCTTGCTTCTTGAATGGCTTTTAAGTCTTCTTCATCGTCTAGATCATCGATTCTTTTTAAGTATGCGTGAATTTCATCTAAAGTACTATCATAAGCTTGATGTAGCAGTACGTTGATATCTTTAATTAACTGTTCTCTTTCTTGTGCTGTCATTTTTAATCATCCGAGCGTGCTTTTACTTTTTCTGCCACAGTCTCTAGTTTCGCCTAAACACATCTCATCATTATCAATAATACCCATTGTTTTTTGAAGTCCTTAGAAAACAGCGCCGTCCCACCACCCCGCCACCCACCACAGACCGCAGTGCGATCGCAACATCCCACATCTATATATTTCTTAATATATTTGCTAAATAAATAATTGACAATCTTCAGTGGTAAATTTTACTAGTCAGTATCTCAATTCCTCATACTACAATACAGTTACGTTGATACACATGACAAACTACCAAGCCAATAATCAGTGGTCTGGTGGCTATAGGAAAGCAACTTTGTTTAAAAACTAGAATGGACACTTGATTGGATCAGATAACCGACTACTCAGTTCGAGGACTATCACTCTTTCTAACAATATAGGACTTACGCATTGACAGGAAAGATTAAATATGGATAGCTCGAAAAACCACATCTGTCGTAGGGGCAATACCCTACGGGAAGCTAAAGCTACATGAATTGCCCCTACAGCGCCGGTTATTTACCATCAAAGAATGATTGATAAAAACCAAATATTCCATTCACTCCCCCTAAAGCCTTATTTTGCCTCAAGCAGTGAGGGTTTTTGCTTTGTGGTTGGGTGCGATCGCAAAAGAATAAGTCGCATATCGCGTTATTTATGCTAAATTGGCATTATTTTTTGCTTGGGCTTCACCTGAGATTCTAAAATCACACCGTAGAGCGGGCTGGTTTGCATCAATTCTTCGTGGGTGCCTTGTGCCACCAATCGTCCTTTATCCATGAGAAAAATCCGATCGGCATTCTTGACGGTACTAATGCGT
This sequence comes from Nostoc sp., assembly GCF_036919815.1. Classification (GTDB taxonomy): domain Bacteria; phylum Cyanobacteriota; class Cyanobacteriia; order Cyanobacteriales; family Nostocaceae; genus Nostoc. The sequence continues at coordinate 48,412 of NZ_JBALCE010000079.1, read as the reverse complement.
TGAGCTACTACAAAAGTTGTACAAGCTTTTTGGCGCATTAAGTCATCTAGTTTGGCTTGAATTTGGGCAGCAGTTTTAGCATCCACGGCCGAGGTACTATCATCCAAAATGAGAATACTGTAATCGGTTAGTAAGGTACGTGCGATCGCAATTCTTTGTTTTTGTCCACCAGACAAGCCCACGCCCCGTTCACCCACAATCGTCTCGTAGCCATCAGGTAGACTGGTAATAAAATCGTGCATTTGTGCGGTTTTTGCAACCTCAATCACCTGCTTTAGGGTTGCATCAGGTTTTGCATAGGCAATATTTTCGCGGATTGTGCCAGAGAAGAGGGTGGTTTCCTGAAATACAATCCCAATACGCGATCGCAGGCTTTTTAGTGTAAAACTTCTGACATCTCGTCCGTCAATGCGAACTGCTCCCCCTGTGACATCGTAAAAGCGGGGAATTAGGTTCATAATTGTGCTTTTTCCCGAACCAGTCATTCCGAGAACCGCGATCAGTTCGTTGGGTTTCGTTTCAAAGGAAACTTCTTTAAGAGTTTCAGTTGTCGCTCCGGGATAGCGAAAGGAAACATTTTCAAAGGTAATTCTACCTCCGCAGGTGTCAAATGGGACAGCATCGGGGCGATCGCGAATTTCTACCTCTGCATCTACAACTTCATAGACTCGTTCGGCGGAAGCAGCTGATTGAGCGATCGCGGGTGCAGCAAATCCAATCAACAAAATAGGTTGAAGAATCAACGCTAGGTAGGAGTTAAACGCCACGAGTTCGCCAATGGAGAATCTGTGCCCAATCACCTGCGCTCCCCCATAGGCGAAAACTGCCAGTGTTACCAAATTACTCAGCAAAAATATCAATGGGAAGGTATCACGAATCGCGCTAATGGTCTTCATGTTTGCCTTGAGTAGGGCATCATTCATCGTCGTGTAACGCGACCTTTCGGTTGACTCCCGCACAAAGGCTTTCACTACTCGGATTCCGAATAAGTTCTCTTGTAATACTGCATTTAGGTCGCTCAGTTGCTCTTGTACTTGCCGAAAAAGTTTGTTATTTCGGTTGATAAATCGCGCCATCAACCATGCGGCTGAGGGTATTACCGTTAGCGTAATCAGTGCGAGTTTCCAGTTCATCACCAGCAAAATCAGCGAAACAATTACCAATGTCACAATTCCACCAATGACTTGAATTAAGCTGGTGCCAACAAAGGTACGGATCTGCTCAATGTCGCTGGTGACACGGGTTAGCAGTTGGGAAGTCTGGGCTTGGTCATGATAGCTGAAACTGAGATTTTGAATCTGGCTGAAAATTTTGTTTCGCAGGTCATAAGCTACACCCTGAGACACTGCTTCTGCTAAATAGCTTTGTCCAAAGTTAAATATACCACGAGCGATCGCGGCGACTACCATCCAGGCGGCGCTATATAGCACAATTTGGAGGTTTTGTTTGATGATCCCCTGATCAATTCCCCAGCGAAATAGTTGTGGGGTAATTGCGTTTGCGATCGTCAACAGCAACAGGCTGGCTAAGGCTCCCAGCGAAGTCCATCGGTAAGTACTCAAACTTTTAAGCACGCGCCCGGTTGACTGGATCGATGAAGTTTCCTGGAGTTCTGGTTGCTGAACCAATGGTATTTACCCCTGTATCTTTGAAAAATTATCTCCTACTTTGATTGTAATAATTGTAAAAAACCAATTGGCCAAACTGGGGAAGTGAATCTGATCGGGATTTTTCTGCAATGGTATAAGCGACTTCCAACAAATATAGGACTTACGCAAACAATAACCGAAACCCTTATTTTCAGGTAGGGGCAATACCCTGCGGTCAGCTAAAGCTACATGAATTGCCCCAGAGTGCGTCTACTTTTGCGTAAGTCCTATAATAAATTATCCAATCTTATGGGGTGGGCAACGTTCGACTGAGCGCTCACACCGTTCGCGTAGCGTTCCGCAGGAAAGTCTTGCCCCCCTTTGGCTACACCCACCCCACAATCAGTAGTTGAGTATTTTTATTATTTGCCAGTCCCTTACAGCTATTTTCAGGTAAATAGACCACGCGCTAGGGGCACAGCAATGCTCATACGTGTCAACTTAAGAAAAAATCTGCTTTGAGAAGACGTTTTGCCCTCATCCCCTAACCCCGAATCCCAATTTTGGGAGAGGGGCTGGGGGTCAAACCTCGAAAGCTTGCCAACCCTAACTTCTACGTTAAGTTGACACCAATGAGCTTTTTCTGTGCCCCTACGACAGATGTGGTTCAAATACTTGAATTCTGCTGTAATTTCAAGATTTCCGATGAAAACATGGCGCTTTTTTCTGGAAAACTATAGCGGTTCTCAGTTGACTGAGGTACAAGAACCCCACCCCCAACCCCCTAAGAGCAAGCGATGAGGGGGCTATGATGTACATCATGTGATTAGGAAACGCTATATACTGCCCGACGGAACTGTAGAGGTTGGCCTCAGGTACTTTAGTTGAAACATCAATATAAGTTCAGAAGCAGCAACAACCGAAGCGGTTTTATGAGCTAAAATACCAAAGTTTGTTTAGATTTGGCTTGTGTATCAATTAAATATACATCAAACGCGGTCTAGGTTCAGGAATTAGACGCCCTAAATTCTTAGCTGTTTCTATCCATTCCTGCATAACTAATTCTACATTATGCAGGGCTTCTTGATAATTATCGCCATCAGCAGCACAACCTAATAACTCTGGCACTTCAGCAATAAAGGCTTGATCTAATTCACTCCAGTAGAGAATAATTTCATAGCGAAACATCATTTGTAGTTCCTAGCTTATATTTGAGAATCACTGCACGAACTTGTTTAATTTGATAGCTTTTGGCTTTTCCTCTCTTATGTTGCAGGTTAAATATCTCCTCAACATCGGCTTTAACAAAAATCCGATGATCGCCACGAATCCGCTCATCAAAGCCTAGTCTATATAAGAGTTGCCACAGTTGGGCGAAAGGGATATCTGTATCAGAAGTCCCAGAGAGAATTTTTTCTAAGAGTTTGTCTTGCTGACTCACGTTTTTTGACTATCTTAATGTTTGTTTTGACTATCGTGAAGGCGTAAAATCGTGGCGAATTCCGGGTTGAAATTTAAACCCATAGGGGAGGCAGCGCGTTGCGGGGGTTCCCCCCGTTGTAGCGACTGCCGTCGCGCAGAGGCACGCAGAGAATTCGCTACGAAATTAATCAAATATTGTACTTAGCCTCCAGAGGCAACAGTACGCCGATCAAGGGTTAACCTCAGTATAAATAATTAGCAGTTTGACAGCAGTTATTTTAACATTCACCCTGAGCTTATTTACAAAATTAAGTTTATCTTCTCCAAGCCAGAAGACTGAAGAAGTAAATTTGCACAACCAGGAAGTGTTTAGAGCGATTCTTAGATGAATAAAAAACACCTGACTTCAATTAAAGCCAGGAACTATAATGTAGAGTTCTCCTGACTCCCCAATCAACGGGCCTATTGAACCCAACTGAGAACCGCTATACTCAAATTTATAAGTGATATAGGCAACTACAGAGGGCAAAATGTTGAGATTGCTCATATCATAGGCTGAGGTATAAATCCGTCTTAGTTAATGTTAAATATTGAGTAAGAAATATTACGCAAATATGAAAAACCAAATTTTCAGCGCAGCCACATTTTTAACGACGATTATTTTGACAACAAGTGTACAAGCCGCAAATTCTGAACATATCAAACAGTTATTGGCAACCAAACAATGTCAAAATTGTGATTTGACCAGTGCAGGTTTAGTGATGGCTGACTTATCTGGAGCCAATTTGAGCGGTGCTAATCTCACAGGTGCTAACCTCAGCCGTGCAAACTTGAGCGGCGCAGATTTGCGGGGTGCAAACTTGACTGGCGCTAGTTTATTTGGTGTTAACCTGAGCCAAGCTAAATTTGGTGGAGCAAATTTGACGGGTGCTGATTTGAGAAATACTTATTTACCAAATGCAGAACTGACTGGTGCAAACTTGAATGGCGCTAACTTCCAGGGTGCAGTTGGTATACCATTACAAATTGCTTCACCAGAAGAATTTTATGCTTGGGGCGTAGCAGAAGGGCAAAAAGGCAACGAACAGCAAGCAATCAGTTATTTTAATCAAGCGATCGCTATTAAACCAGAATATGCGGGTGCTTATTTAGCTCGTGGTATCGCCCGTTACCAAATACTAGATAGACCAGGTGCATTCCAAGATGCCCAAGTTGCTGAAAAATTGTTTACATCCCAAAGCAACAGCCTGGGAACGCAAACAGCCCAAGCTTTTATTAAAGAACTGCAAGCACCCGTAAATGACAAGGTAAGCGCTGGTAGCCCCAGTTTCGTTGACTTTTTGGGAAGTCTTGGCTCAGTCTTGCTCCAGTTCTTACCTTTTTGAGTGCTTCTGTTTTCAGGGGGAGAGTTGAAAGAACAAACGGATAATAACAGATGACTTTATCTAACAAATTATGGACAACTAATCAAGATTTAGCCCAAGCTTGCCTAGAGCATCCTTTTGTTAAAGGCATTGGCGATGGTACTCTTGAGCAGGTGAAATTTGCTTACTACGTAGGGCAAGATGCTTTTTTCTTAGAAGCTTTTGCCCGTGCGTATAGTATCGCCGCAGCTAAAGCACCAGACTGGTTAGGTTTCACCACATTTCATAACTTAGCTAGTGGAGTTTTAGAAGAACTGCGGCTACATAGTGGCTATGCTTCTGAGTGGGGAGTCAATTTGCATTCTGTAGAACCAGGAACAGCCACCCGCCGTTATACTGACTTTTTGTTAGCAACTGCTTGGGGTGGAGATGTGGGTTTAACTGCGGCGGCGATGTCTCCCTGTATGCGTTTGTATGCCTTTTTAGGAGAACAGTTGGCTCGTAACGGTATTCCTAATCATCAATATGCAGACTGGATTCGTACTTACAGCAGCGCAGATTTTCAACCATTAGCAAAACAATTAGAAAGTTTAGTTGACAATTATGCCACTACTAATGCTGTTGTGGATTCAACCTACCGTTATGCTATGTTTTGTGAGCGCGACTTTTTTCAGGATGCCTGGATTTTGGAGTAGTCTACCTAATTAATTTGGCGAGAGAAATTCAATGTATGTAAATAAATATAAAACTAAAGTTGGAAAAACTGCTCATCTGTCAATTCCAGTACTGGTTTTAGGTTGACGGTTAAAGCATTCATGGTAATAGCAGCTTGAAAAATTAAGGCAGGCAAGACTCCGGGCTTACAGACTATTCAATCGCTTTAATTTCTTCTTCTGCTTCACTATACTAGTGTAGGCGATGTCTACGACGGGCTATTCGGCGTCGCACTTCGCACATTCCCAAAAGCGTAGGCGTAGCCGGCCGTTCGCGTAGCGTCTCCAAGAGTTGGCATCGCCTTTCAGAAAACTCCAAAAAAAGCGATGCCTTAGGCGGGCTACGCCTACGCTTATTGTGAAAGAGTGAGCGATCGCAGTTTGCATATTCCCAAAATCTCCCCAAGAGTAATCACACCTCATAACCCACAGCAAAAGCGATCACACTTTGCACTTCCCAACAGCGTAGGCGAAGCCCGTCGTAGACATCGCCTTGCAGAAAACCTCAAAAACAAAGCGATCGCACTTCGCACATTCTCAAAAGCGTAGGCGTAGCCCGCCGTTCGCGTAGCGTCTCCAAGAGTTGGCATCGCCTTTCAGTAAACCTCAAAAACAAAACTTATTCTATGATGATACTAGCGGCAAGCGATCGCCTAAAGTGTATTTATGTTTAATTATCAAGAAGTACTACAGCAAGCTCAAAACCTAACTCCTGAGGAGCAAATACGTTTAATTGAAGACTTGTCAAGTTTAATTCGTCAACGGGTAACGATGACACCTAAGCCAAAGCGTAGCATTCTGGAATTGCGTGGCTTGGGTAAAGAAATTTGGAATGATGTTGATGCTCAAGAATACGTTAATCAGGAACGTGATTCATGGAATGGCTAGTCCAGCTACAGGGGCAAATTGTGGGCTTGGATACTGCTCCACTGATTTACTTTATTGAAGAAAATCCTAATTATTTGGATGTTACAGATGCTTTTTTTGAAGCAATGTTTTCTGGCAAGTTTAGTGTTGTAACATCAGTTTTGACTATCACGGAAGTGTTAGTCTATCCCTTGCGACAAGGAAACACAGTATTAGCTCAACAATATCGTGACATTCTGCTCAATTCCCAAGGTTTGACTACTATCGAAGTTTTTCCTGATATTGCTGAAAATGCTGCACAACTAAGGGCAGATTATAATTTAAGAACTCCAGATGCTATTCAGATGGCTACTGCTATTCGTGGAGGTGCATCATTATTCTTGACAAATGATGCGCGGTTGCCGTCTTTACCAGCGTTATCAGTGTTAGTGTTGGATACACTCATAGTTTGAGTCTTTTTTGTATGTTGCGATCGCTGATTGTATGATGGCATTGTAGGCGATCGCGTGTTAGGGAAGAGTAAGCGATCGCCTTTCAGAAAACCTCAAAAATAATGCGATCGCTGTTGTGTAAGAGTGAGTGCGTTAGCGAAGCTCACCGTAGGTATCGCCTTTCAGGAAACCTCAAAAACAAAGCGATACCTTCAGTAAGCTACGAAGAGGGCACTTTGCACATTCCCAAAAGCGATTGCTGAAATAGCAAATACTGTCGCCTAAGTAACAAATGCTGTCGCTGAAATCGCAAATGCGATCGCTGAAATAGCAAATGCTGTGGGCGAAGTAGCAAATGTAGTCGCTGAAATAGCAAATGCGATCGCTTGCTGTGGAAGAGTAAGTGCGATCGCACTTCGTATATTTCCAAAAGCGATCGCCTTGCAGAAAACCTCAAAAATAAAGCGATCGCACTTCCGCACACTCCCAAGAGCGATCGCCTTGCAGAAAACCTCAAAAACAAAGCGCTCGCACTTCTGCACACTCCCAAGAGCGATCGCCTTGCAGAAAACATGAAAAATAATGTGATCGCTGATTGTATGATCGCAGGCGATCGCCTTACTGAAAACCTCAAAAACACTGCGTAGACACGTAGCAGCTTATCGTTAGACATCGCCTGTTTTGGAAGAGTTAGTGCTTTATAAGTGATTTAGCAACACATTTTCTAATATAAATGTGACAAAATCTTTTTGCTTGATACCAATGTTGATTGGTATTTCTTTGGAGTTTACATAATCATTAGTTAATTGAATTAACTCAGCTAATGTATTCATAATAAGCTCATTAGAAAAATCAATATTTTTAATTGATTCTACATCTTTCGGTTTATAATCACGTTTCTGAAGTATTTTTACTACTAGTAGCATCCCTAAATGAAACATCAATATACGAATTGGTGATGCATGTTTCCACTGTTTATTAATAGTTACATCGTTTGATTTGCTCGACATCAAGTTACGAATAGAGCTTTCTAAGTTTTTCATCGTTCTCGCACAGAGCAGATACACTTCAAGACTAATTTTTTGACTGAAAACACGTTTGTAATCATTATCTTTCTTGAGTATTGACGATGGTCTAGAACGTGCGATATCTGGTTCATGAAAAACTATTGCTATTACCGACTGTGCTAGGTATGGAATACTAATGATTCTATCAAGTTGTTTACCTGTGTTCTTGTAATAATTTTTTCGTCGATCATAAAACCATTCATGATTTAGAAAGAAATTTTCTATGTCTAACTGTATTGGATCTGTAGCTTTTAAAGAGGCTGGTGGAATAGGAGTTTGAAAATTTGTTGCTTTGATAACGCGGTCTCTAGTTTCTGGATCATTTGTGACAACTATTTTTATAAGAACAGATCTTTCTTCATTCAATGTATTATTGTTTTCAGCTTCTCTATTCTTTATATAATGATAAATAGTATTTGTTGTTTGTAACCCATTTACAACTTGTACATCATCTAAGCTAATAGTTTTACCAGCAACACTTGCTCTGGAAGATAAAATAGTAATTCCATTATTTAGCCACCAAAAGTCTAGTTTTTCATTTGATTCTAAAGTTGCCTTTATATCTTTATTAACTTCTACATTACTACCTTGATAATCTCGAACATTAAACGCAAATATATATGTGCGTAACTCATCATTATCATAAGTAACAAAATTATAATAATCTTTTAAAGACGCTAAAATAACGTAATTATCTTCACCTCTCGAAATGTAATTTTCAATAAACTTTAGCTGTAAAGTATAGCTTTTTTCAAGACGAGAAGAATCTATTAGTTCTCGTGCTCCAACAAAGCTAACATTAACCTTGGCTCCGGTAAAATATCTACCAGTATTTTCTTTTAAAACTTCAGATTGATTGTATATCTTTTGATTTATAGCTGATACGTCACCTTTACTTGCATATACATACGTTATTTCAATAGAAGGATGTTGTGATGCCAAATTGAGATACAATTCGCGGAAAAAAGTGACTTTATTAATTAACTCTGAGTTATAATATTTTTTGATTTGCTCAATATTCTTTTCTAAATCAAAAATATTCATCGTAGTTGAAAGCCATTTTTCAATAGCTTTCTCAGAAAAAGAATCAGACCGTTTTGATTGAATTAAAAATAATTGTATGCGAGGACTTCTTTTAAAGTTATCTAACTCTGTATCCTCACTCACAAAATCATTATTAATAAAAAGGAAAAATCCATCTATTCCACCATCATCGCCTCCTCCTATCTTTCCATAATTTAACTCGTCATACGAAAGATCGTGTTTTTTTAATATTTGTTCAAATGTAAATATTTCAAAGAATTCATCATCAGGTAATGTATTGCCACTTTTATTTATTTTTTGCTTGATAATGTTATCGAGAACTATGCTATCGTTGCCAGCCATGTATTTTTCCTAACTGTATTATAAATAGATTTTGTTGTAGAAATTAGTAAACAAGTGATTCAGTTGCTAACTATACCATATTACAAAAATACATTACTGTGATATAAATCACAAGTACTAATATCGTCTATAAGATGTAGAGACGTTAGATATAACGTCTCTACATCTTGATTTTGTATTTATACATGGTTATAACCTAATCAATCCCTTCAATCTGGTCTTCAACTTCTTGGTACAACTCGCGCAGACTATCTAAATTGTCCTCGCTAGTCTCCCAATAACCGTATCCATTTACTTCCAACAAAGTTGATACAACCTTGCAGAAAGAATGGGGTTAAGATTCATTAAGTAGCGCTTGGAGATTTTCAAAACATCTCTTAACTCACTGCATATTCTGTAAACTGCCTCATAAAAGGAGACTGGAACCCTAACACAATGTCTTCCTTGGGAACTCCCGCAGCTACCAAATTAGCTGCAATATCATCTTCTGTACCATTCCACTGAAGCCAAATTTTTCCACCCTTAATATCAATATGAATAATACAACTATGTACCCAGTCTTGACCTTCCCAGCCTACATTAACTATTTGATAATGGTCACGTACTGTATCAAAAATTGTTTCAACTTCTATATTTCCGTAAGCGGGTTTTTGCTCACTATATTCCTGTAATATCTGCTGTACAAGCTGGCGATATCGAGTTAATTTATCCATTGGAAAATCACCTCTTGCTCTACATCGTATATAAGCATTTTCACTTGATTTTCTGCTATCATCTCTTTAGGAAAATCAAGTTGAAAAAATGTTTTGTAAGTTGTTAAAGGTAGTGCTAAATACAAAACACGCCCCGGTTGCCGTCGTCGTAATGCACCTCTATAATTAATAAACTGTCCTAATGCTGTATGAAATTCTGAAATAGCAGACGACCTCTCTAAAAAACTATTTGACTTCGACTGCAATTTTTTGTCCTTCACGTTCTGCTGCAATCAGCTTTTCTGCGCCTAAATCAATAGAAAGATTAACTCCCCCCACGCTAATTGTGAGTGGATCGTTAGTAATTTGCCAACCGTCTTTCTGTAAAGCTGTTTTGACAACTTCATGAAAAACATCTTTAGCAGACATACATACCCCTAATTATATTTATTTTTTTCATTTAACGTGAGTTCAATGAACCTCTCCCTCCCAGCCTCCCTCTCCGAAACAGAAAGGGAGGAGTATGAAAAATTAGGCTTTTTGCTCCCCTCTCCGCGTCGGAGAGGGGCTGGGGGAGAGGTCAAAAAAGATTTGTCGAACTAACGTTCATTTAAGGCGCATTTTTTGTAATCTGTAAAAATGGTTGGCAAAATAGAGACGTTCTAGAGAACGCCTCTATTTTTGATAGCTATTCTATCCCTTCAATCCGGTCTTCAACTTCTTGGTACAACTCGCGCAGACGATCTAAATTATCCTCGCTAGTCTCCCAATAACCGCGTCCATTAACTTCCAACAAAGTTGATACAATCTTGCGGAAAGAATGGGGATTAAGGTTCAGCAACCGTTTCTGCATTTCTTCATCTTTAATGAAGGTTTCGTTAGTATCCTCGTAAATCCAGTTATCTACAGCGCCAGCTGTCGCACTCCAACCTGTTGTATTCACCAACCGCTTGGAGAGTTCGCGCACACCTTCGTAACCGTGAGACAGCATCCCCTCGTACCATTTGGGATTTAATAATTTAGTACGAGCATCCAAACGTACGGTTTCCGATAATGTCCGCACTTGCGCGTTAGCTGTAGTTGTATCTGCAATATAAGATGCTGGTTTTTTACCATCACCGCGCAGACTTGCCACCAGCTTAGTGGGATCGGAGTCGAAGTAGTGGGAAACGTCCGTTAAGCTAATCTCGGAAGAATCGAGATTTTGGAAAGTTGCATCAGCAGTTTTCAATGTGCTTTCAAAAATCCCGCGTGATTCGTCCATAATTCCGGGGTTATCGGAATTGAAGGAGAAGGATTTCCGGTTGAGATACATTTCCTGCAACTCGGCTTCGCTATCCCAAGTGCTGTTTTCTACGGCCAAGTTAATATTTGACGAGTAGGAACCAGAAGCATTGGAGAAAACGCGCGTTGCTGCTTGACGCAGATTAATTCCCATTTCCTCAGCTTGTTGCAAAGCGTGTTTGCGAACAAAGTTCATATCTAAGGGTTCATCTGCCTCGGCTGCCATTTTAACGCCTTGATCTAGCAGGTTCATTTGGTTGATGAACAAATCGCGGAATACACCAGAACAGTTGATTACCACATCTATTCTGGGACGTCCCAACTCTTCTAAAGATATCAATTCCAACTTGTTCACACGTCCCAAGGCATCGGGAACTGGACGCACACCCACCATCCACATAATTTGCGCTAGGGATTCACCGTAAGTTTTGATGTTATCGGTTCCCCACAGGACGCAGGCGATAGTTTCTGGCCATTTTCCTTCGTTTTCTGCTTTGTTACGGATCAAAAGCCGATCTACGACGATTTTGGCCGATTGGATTGCTGCTGTTGTTGGGATGGATTGGGGGTCGAGTGCATGGATATTCTTACCTGTGGGCAATACATCCGGGTTGCGGATGGGATCGCCACCAGGGCCGGGTAGGATGTATTCACCTTCCAAGCCTCTGAGTAATGCTCCTAGTTCGTTGTCGGCACAAACTTGTTGCAGGCAGAATTCCAAATACTCAAATAAGGGTTTGAGTGTAGCGGTATCAACTTTGGGATAACCTGCTTTATGCAATGATTCTACCCAAGGTTCTTTTTTGCCCATGTTGAAGAAATTCAACCGGGAAACCAGAGAAACTCGTCCTTCCGCGTCGATTTGCTCTTGGACAAGGGCGGTAACTGCTGCACGGGTTGCCAAGGTGATATCTTGCAATAACTGGACATCTTCTAAAATGCCTCTGTCATTACTTTGATAAATATCGTCAATATTACGCCCAATGCTATTGGCGATAATTCCGGGTAAGCCTTGAAGTCTTTCTTCCTGACGATCTAGACTAGCAATATTGACCAGAGTTGCGATCGCCTCTTCTGCACTTGGCGGTTTACCAATGACGTGCAAACCACAAGGCAACAACCGGGACTCAATTTCCATCAACTTGCGGTAGACGTTGCCAACAATATTATCGCGATCGTCGGCACTCATCTCTCTGGCATCGGTTTCTGGCAGATTAATATCCTTATCCAGATTCACGATCCGGCATTTATCCATGATGCTGTTGACAATGGAAACACCGCGTCCACTATCTTTTAAGGTTTGGTAAGAAGCGATTAATTCGCTGAGTTCCTTCAAACCTTTATACAAACCAGCATTTTCTGCCGGAGGTGTCAAGTAAGAAATTGTTTCGGCATAACTCCGGCGTTTGGCAATTGTCGCTTCACTCGGATTATTAGCTGCGTAGTAATACAAGTTGGGAATTGAACCAATTAAGTTATCTGGATAACAGTCACCAGACATCCCCATCTGTTTACCTGGCATAAATTCCAAGGAACCGTGAGTACCAAAGTGCAGTACTGCATCAGCTTTCCAAACTTGCTCTAGGTACGTGTAGTAGGCAGCAAAACCGTGGTGAGGACTAGCTGAACGGGAGAACAACAGCCGCATCGGATCGCCTTCGTAACCAAATGTAGGTTGCACGCCGATGAAGACGTTACCGAATTGCTTACCATAAATCAGCAAGTTTTGCCCATCGCTGTTGAGATGTCCCGGAGGTGGTCCCCAGTTTTCTTCTAAGCGTTGAGAGTAAGGGGTCAGCGCCTCATACTCAGGAACCGACATTTTGTAAGCAACGTTGAGTTCCGGGCTGTTGTACTGCGCTTGGGCATCATGGATAACTTCTTGCATCAACGCTTCGGCTGATTCTGGCAATTCTGGTAAGTCGTAACCGTTATTTTTGAGGGCTTTCATCACCTCGTAGATTGAGCCGAATACATCCAAGTAAGCGGCGGTTCCGACGTTGCCTTTATCTGGCGGGAAGCTAAAAACGGTGATGGCGACTTTTTTATCCAGCTTCGGCTTGCGACGGAGGTTAACCCATTTTAAGGCACGTTCGGCCACAGTTTCAACCCGATCGCGCAGTGCGATCGCTTTCCCTGTAGTCCCATCCCTACCTGATAAGACAATCGGCTCAATTGCCCCATCCAATTCGGGAATCGCAATTTGCAAAGCTACTTGAATCGGATGTAACCCTAAATCGCTATCCATCCACTCTTCTGTGGTTTGGAAAACTAAAGGTAACGCCACCATGTAAGGACGGTTTAAGCGTTTGAGTGACTCAATTGCCTTGGGATGATCTTGTCTGGCTGGGCCACCCACTAAAGCAAAACCAGTCAGTGATATTACTGCATCTACTAACTGTATGTTGGTAGTTGGTTCGTAGAAGTACGCATCTACAGGTTTGGAGAAATCCAAGCCACCAGCAAACACAGGTAATACCCGTGCGCCTAATGCTTCCAATTCCTGCACCATTGCTACATAATGGGCATCATCACCTGTAACTAGGTGAGTGCGTTGCAATACCAACCCGACACAAGGAGCTAAGGGATCTTTGAGATCATTAGAGATATCCTTACGAGATGTATACCAGTTGAGGTACTCTCTGACATCCTCAAACATACTGGGAGCCAAAGGATGCCAAATCCCTAAATCGGGATAAACCACCGGCTGCTGATATGTAGAAGGTGCAAAATTTTGTTTCTCTAAACCTTTAAATACGTATTTATCAGCTAGCATCAGCAAGAAGTTTTCCAGATTTTCTGGAGAACCACCTAGCCAATACTGAAAACTGAGCATGAAATTTCGGGCATCCTGGGCTTTTTCCATTGGTAGAAACTTCAGCACTTGCGGCAGGGTTCGCAAAAGCTTCAGCATTCCATCTTGGAATCCCGCACCGGATTTTTCTTTGCGTTTCCGCATAAATTGCGCGATCGCACTTTTTGACTGACCCAACTGTGCCAGGGAAAAGCTGCCCATTTTACTCAGGCGCATTACTTCTGGCATCGAGGGAAAGACAACGGAAACATCCAGGCGATCGCGGTGTGGTTCTACTGCTGCTACTACTTTCTGTGCTAAGTCTTCAATGAAAATGAGGGAAGCGATGAAGATATTCGCACTCTCAATTTCTCGTTTGAACTCCTCATAGTTCTCTGGGTCGCGGAGTTCCTCAATCAAGTACCCACTGATTTCAATCGCCAAGTCGGGATTGTTCGCGTTAATCGTGCGAACCGCTTGCGACAAAGCACTCTGGTACTGGGACTCTAGCACGACATAGACCACCTTGATTAAATTACGTCCGCGTAAGTTATCTGGCGCAATGTGTCTAATGGTGGACTTGACGTGTGTGAACATGCTTCTTCGGCTCCTTTGATGCGTGTTCTCTACTCGAAGTTCCTAGCGGCATGATCAGCCACAGTTGACTTCGTTATTTTTCGGCAATATGTGTTTTTTATCAGAAAACGCTTGCCCACTGGGCATTTTATCCTGTATCTGACACAAATTGATATAAAAAACGAAATATTTCTTTGTAATTATTTATTGTGTATAAAAGTATTTGCTCACTTGTTTGTAAATTTTTTGTAATATTTATTATTTTTAATCGTTAAATAGTTATATAAGTATAATATTATATTGAGAAAACAAAACCCGCATAAGCGGGTTGTAAAATTGGAAATGTTTGGCGAAATGTGTAGGCGTAGCTCGTGGTAGAAATCGCCTAATTACTATATTTCTTAACTAAGAATAAAGTTTAGCTTCCAACTGTTTCAAAATCTTCTTCGGATCGTTCTTATCTTGAGCTTTTTGTTCAATACCCTGTTCAAAACCTGCCCAAGCAACTGGCTTAACTTTTGGGTGAATCCTCCACTAATTGATTCTGGATTCTGATATGCTAATTTTTAAAATAGAACTAGAACAAATTGAATTTGAAGAAAAAATTGATAGTTACAGCAGAGGTCATCTTACTGTTCAAGGAAGATATGGAATCATATCCTCAAAACTATCAAATATAAATCATTCGATGATGGTTTTTATATCTTTATGCGATCTTCTTGATGGTGTTCGTTTATTTTTAATTAATCCAATTAAAAATACATATCATTTTGTGGGAGTTGGCAGGGAAAATCGGTCGATTGGGGTGACTAGTTCTTGTGCTTCTGGTACTTCCCAGCAAAAGTATATCTACGATGCTTTTGGTAGCCGTGTTGCCAGTAAAACCAGTAAGATTGAAAAATATGAAAATTATCTATGACCCAGAAGTAAATATATTAAGAATTATATTGATTAATGTACCCATAGAAGATGTGACGAAGAAAAGCCAGGGGTAATTTTAGATTACGACGAAAATGGAAATATTATCGGGCTAGAAATATTAGACGCTTCCAAAAGAATCGATAATCCACGTTCCCTAGAGTATTCGATATTCTGAATTCTGCATTATTCTTCAACCTTCCCGCACCATCCAAACCAACATTCCCAATAATATTTCCACAGGGGGAACGGGATAATCATTCAAATCAATACTCAGTGTTCTGTAATTGTTGAACTTGTTCAATAGTTAAACCTGTAAAATCTACTATTGTTTCAATATCGATACCTTTGTGAATCATTTTGATGGCGATTTCTTGAGCTTTTTGTTCAATACCTTGTTCAATACCTCGTTCAATACCTTGTTCAAGCCCTTGTTCAAGTCCTTGTTCAAAACCTTGTGCAAGCCCTTCTTGCAGAATATCTTGATAAATCACAGATTCGCGCATAATATCACTCCGCAAAATTCTTTTAATCAACTCTTTATCTAATACTAGCCCAGCCAATACTGCTGTTGATGCAGCAACATTACTGCGTATTCGAGTGTCGGTGAGTGCTTCAATAACTTGGGCAGCTTCTTCTAAAGTTCGCGTTTGATCTTCAGTTTGACTTAAAGCTGCAAACGGTAGCAAACCTGGAGAATTGAAAAATATTTCAGTTGGCTGTTCCCAAAGTCGAATTACTTCAAATCGGTGTAGACTATTTTCTAGAACAAATTCCGTTTGATAAACTAGCTCAGAATCGCTTGGTTTTAGGTAAATCACTACCTGACGCATTCGTTTATGGGGAAATTTTCAATACACCCGCAAACGATAATCACTCATCCGAAAGGGAATATCAGCTTTGGGTACAGTTTGGAATTCCAGATGGAGAACAAGCTCATCCGACTGCAATAAAATTAGTGCGTCGGCGCGGATGGGTTCGAGGGATAATTCAGATGGACTAAGTTCGGTAAGTGTAATTGGTTCACCGAGTAGCCATGTTGCAAAGTCGGTTGAAAATGACTCTGCGAGAAATTTGCAGACATTATCGAACATAGTCTGCAATTATATCATTAATGTTGTGCCTCTATAAATTAGGAACGAATTAAGTAATATTTGCCTCTTGACTAATGACCCCTAACTCTTAACCATTAACTAATGACTCAAGTAGATATTCTCATCTTATCAAA
Organism: Nostoc sp.; assembly: GCF_036919815.1. Taxonomy (GTDB): domain Bacteria; phylum Cyanobacteriota; class Cyanobacteriia; order Cyanobacteriales; family Nostocaceae; genus Nostoc. The sequence continues at coordinate 32,081 of NZ_JBALCE010000079.1, read as the reverse complement.
TGCCCCAGGTGAGGTAACAACCTGGGTGCGCCCAGTAGTGAAGGCGTTGCGGCAAGAACTAGGGGATGACCGTTCTGTAGTGAGGATTTCTGTGGTATTATCGCCTTGCTCAAATGCCAGTGGAAAAGAAGCCGCGATCGCACTTTCTTACCCAGAAGTAGATAGAGTTCAAGGAGCAGAGCATTTCTGGCAATTTTTGCTTTGGGGGAAAACATTTGAGAATTGGGACTGGAGAAGTTGCGGTGTAATTGTTTTCCTTGGTGGCGATCAAATTTTCCCCGTAGTCATAGGCAAAAAACTCGGATATCGCACAGTAGTTTACGCCGAATGGTCAGCCCGTTGGCATAACTGGATTGACCGCTTTGGCGTGATGAAACCCGAAGTTGCTGCCCGTGTTCCCCAGAAATATGCTCACAAATTCACCGTTGTCGGAGATTTGATGGTAGAAGCTAGTAGTCATTCGTCTTTAGGAAAGGACAAAGGACAAATGACCGAACTAATAGGCCTTTTACCTGGGTCAAAGGCGGCAAAATTAGCTCAAGGTGTGCCATTATGTTTAGCGATCGCCGAATACATCCACGCTAAAAAACCACAAACCAAATTTGTGATCCCTGTAGCCCCAACTTTGGATTTACAAACTTTAGCTAGTTTTGCTGATCCCCAAAAGAACTCTATTGCTGAAATCTTTAGCTTTGGCAGTGCTTCTTTAATTGTCCCGGAGGATGCTAAAAGCAAGGCATTGCTCAAAACAACAACGGGCTTAACTGTGGAACTGTGGCAAGAAAACCCTGCATATGATTTATTATCCCAGTGCTGCATCTGCTTAACTACAGTGGGGGCAAACACTGCTGAACTCGGCGCTTTAGGAGTGCCAATGATTGTTTTGCTGCCAACACAGCAACTTGACGCGATGCGTTCTTGGGATGGTTTACCTGGGTTGTTGGCAAATCTGCCAGGGGTAGGTACGCCCTTTGCTAAGGTGATTAATTGGTTATTCCTGAGATTTGTGAGACGCAAAGGTTTATTAGCATGGCCAAATATCTGGGCAAAGGAAGAGATTGTGCCAGAACTTATGGGTAAACTTCAACCGCAAGAAGTTGCAGAAATGGTTTTAGACTTGTTAGCGCATCCAGAAAAATTGGATAATATCCGCACTAAACTCCGTAATATTCGTGGCGAAAGCGGCGCAGCCCAGAAGATCGCACAGATTGTTGGCGAGGAAATTGATAAATCGTGGGAGATGGGCAAAAATTAATTTGAATTTTAAATAGTGATTTTTTATGTCTATACTGAAAAACTGTGATGCATTTAGGTAAAAGTGAGTTACTCTTTTGTCTGTAAATCCCGACAAAAATTTTCTTGGAACCTTAACTGATAAACAGTATGATCTTGAGCATGAAAAACTGGAGATTATTAGGAAGCACATAAGTAAGTTTGATGAATTCTTACCCAGCCAAAAAATGATTGAAAGACTTGAGCAAACTTTAGATTTGGGACAGAAAATTTCTGGAGCTGATGCTAGTTTCTACTTTCATGAACTAAAAGAGGCTGCACTAATGGAACAAGGTTATGATTGGTATACGGCTCATCCTATGGCCATAGCATATTATGGTATATCACCATACAGCTTGTATCATCCTGAAGTAATTAAAGCTTATCCAGAGGACTTCAATAGAAATTGGAGAAAAGCTTGGGGAATTGAGTAAATATGAAAGCACTTGATTTAGGTTTAACGGGAAAAGCTCGTATTTGGCAGGATGAACCATTATATTTTCCTGGAGATTCCCAACCTGTTTTTTATCCTGTAATAGATGAAAGGATAGAAATCATCCTTGATAATATAAAAATTGGTTCATTTTCAAAAAGAGGAGTAATGATTGAGATATTAGCGCCTCTAGGAGCTAGATTTTTGTATGGCTGCTTAGGTGCTATTTTTGAGCCAAATGACTCTGGCAAATTAGTATTAAAGGTTAGTATTTCAACTGAATTTGAGCGCCAACTCAATACAACTCTAGCATCATCCTTAGATATAGTGAGAGTTGGCATAACTGAAGAGTACGCCCCAAGTGTTGTTGATGGCGCAAAATTGAAGCTTCAAGAAACTGGAGTTAGCAACATATTTGGCTCTGGTGAAATTTCTTTTAGATGGGGTGCATTTGGCGAAATAGGCTCTTCTAAAGCATTTTTTCACGATCTAGCTTATGCAATTATTGAACTGATAGTTCGAGAACAGGCAAGGTCTTATAATATCAAGTCACCCTTGAAAAAGGTTCTCGAACAATCTTTGTGAACTTCTGATTTGCTAACAATTAATCTGAAGATTCTCCATCCCTGCGGCCAAGTTCATAAATGCCAGCGCCCATACAAGCTAATATTCCTGTACTAATTCCCCAACTCTCACCTAAACTAATTTCCAGACCCCAGTTCAATAAAGCACCAACTACCAAAAAAGGCGCGATGCTGAACAGAGAAGCATAAAAAGCGTTTTGGGATTCTCTGGCTTTACGAGTCTTTTCAAACTCTGTCTGGCTGGTATAAAGCGATCGCTCCGCAAAATTAAACCAGCGATTGAGTTGCTCGATTACCCATTCATTGACTCTTGATAAACCTAGATATAGCGCCAATGACCACAAACTCGCTCCGGCGATCGCGATCGTGTCTAACTCAAAGCGGAAAGGCAAAATTTCAGTCAGCATCGGTTACGGGAGTCCTGCAAAGGGTCAACTTTAGCTTTTAGTAGATGCTAAATAAACCTCTTATGCAATTTTAAGCATAAATCATAACAAAATTTTAACTACTTGGCAACTCTCCTGCTCCTTTAAGCTATTTTACGGCAGAGAAAACCTCTAATCTGCTTGATCCTCCGTTACCTCACAATCTGTCAACAACTCATCTAAACTGTCTGGAAATGTCCCTCATTCAACCATCTTAGTAAACACCTGGTAGCAGTCATTTTTCGCCCCTTCTTTACGTGGAAATCCTAACCACAAAATTACAATTACTTTCAACTGTTCCGTATCAAACGCCCTAAAAAGTAATTTATCACGCAATGCATCGGCTTGCATTAGAGATAAAAGTGAAAAAGAATTGTTTTGACGTAGCAGTGCTACGTCAAAACAAGGGTTCTGGGTAAGGCATATTTAATTTCTGGAGATGTCTATTGTTAAGGAAAGATGGTGAGACATTAATCCAGATTTTGCAGCCCCATCGCAATCTTACTGTGTTTCTCAATTTGCCCCATAACTTGTTTTGCCCGTTGAATCACCACTGCTGGTAAACCCGCCAACCTTCCCGCCTCAATCCCATAAGACTTATCAGCGCCTCCCGGTTGGACTTGATGCAAAAAGATAATTTGGTCGGGTAATTCTTTGACTGTTACCTGATAGTTAGCCACATTCGGTAAAATGCTAGCCAGTTCATTTAACTCGTGATAATGAGTAGCAAAAATCGTTCGCGCCCGAATATCTACTGCTATATATTCCGCCACCGCCCAAGCTATAGAAAGACCATCAAATGTCGCTGTCCCGCGGCCAATTTCATCTAACAACACCAGTGACCTAGATGTGGCATGATTGAGAATATTCGCCGTTTCATTCATTTCTACCATAAACGTAGATTGACCAGTTGCAAGATCATCTACTGCACCTACACGCGTGAAAATGCGATCGCATATTCCCAATCTGGCAAACCTAGCTGGTACAAAACTACCAATCTGCGCCATTAACTGAATCAATCCCACCTGACGCAAATAACAACTTTTGCCACTAGCGTTTGGCCCGGTGAGGATAATCAAATCGGGGAGTGGGGAAATTTCTTCTTCACTACTCCCTACTCCCGATTCCCCATTCCCCAATTGAGTCGAATTCGGCACAAAGAAACCCGCAGGTAAAGACTGTTCCACCACCGGATGACGCCCATCAACAATGTTTATCTCCCTTCCTGACAACATTTCTGGACGACAGTAACCTTGATGCACCGCCAACTCAGCCAAAGCACACAACACATCTGCCGCCGCCACTGCACGAGACAGATTGCGAATTACTTCCGCCTCTTGTGCTACCTCTTCCCGCAATGCCGTAAAAATCTCATATTCCAACTGATTTAAATCATCCCGCGCTGTGAGAATTCGGGCTTCGCGTTCCTTCAAATCAGGGGTGATGTAACGTTCCTCATTGGTCAGGGTTTGCTTGCGGATATAATTAGCGGGTACTTGATCAGATTTGGTGCGGGAAATACTGATATAATAACCAAAAGTTTTGTTAAATCCTACCTTCAGTGTGGAAATTCCTGTCTTAGCCCTCTCATCAACTTCTAAATTGGCAATCCATTGTTGATCCGCTTCTACAGTCGCTTTTCTCTCATCCAACAGGGAATTTACGCTATGGCGAATTAATCCGCCTTCCTTGATTTGTATGGGTGGCGACTCCACAAGATGCGCGTGTAACTTTTGTGCTAATTCTTCCAACACACTTGGGACTTTCTGCAAAGCTTTGAGGAATGCAGAACGCGCCTCAGTTACTAAGCTGGATAATTCTGGTAAGCGTGAGAGGGAATCTGCTAAAGCTACTAAATCTCTAGCATTAGCCGTACCAGAACCCGCCCTTCCTGTCAAGCGTTCTAGGTCATAAATTTGGCGTAACAACTGCCGCAAATCTTGACGCAGGGGCGTATTTTCCATCAATTCTTGGATGGTATCTTGCCGCGCCCGAATGCCTTTAATATCGAGTAGTGGTTGCAGTAACCATCGCCGCAAAGCCCGCCCACCCATTGCTGTACTAGTTTTATCTAACGCCCAGAGTAGGGAACCGTGAAAAGTGCCATCCCGGACAGTTTGAGTAATTTCCAGGTTACGGCGGGTTTGATTGTCAACAATTAGGTAGTCGGTGACAGTATAGCTGCGGAGTCTTTGAAGAGTAACGGGGTTTTCTTTTTGAGTATCTTCCAAATATTCCAGAAGACCGCCAGCCGCACGGACAGCGAGAGGAAGATGATCACAACCGAGTCCTTCGAGCGATCGCACCTTAAATTTCTGCAATAATCTAGGTCTAGCTTCAGCTTGGGAAAAGGGAACTTGCGATCGCAAACTATAACAAAATGATGCTGGCAAACACTGGGGAAGATGTGGCGAAGTTTCTCCCGGACGCAGCAAACTACCCAAATCGGGCGCATTTGTTGGAACTAACACCTCTGAAGGTTGCAAGCGCATTAATTCTTGTGTCAAATGTTCTAAATCACTACCTTGAGTTGTGAGAAATTCGCCTGTGGAGATGTCTGCATAAGCCAAACCCCAATGATTTGCGGCAATTACCACTGCTGCTAAGTAATTATTGCGACTTGATTTGAGCATTCCCTCTTCTAGCAAAGTGCCAGGAGTCAAGATGCGCGTTACTTCCCGCCGCACCAATCTACCAGCCGCTTCCGAAGCATCTTCCACTTGGTCGCAAATTACGACTGCATAGCCTTTTTCTACCAGCAGCGTCGCGTAGCGTTCCCATGCGTGATGCGGAACACCCGACATCGCCACCCGTCCTTGTTCCCCAGCTTGCTTGCTAGTTAGGACTAATTCCAATTCTTGCGCTAGTTTTACAGCATCTTGGAAATAGCATTCAAAGAAATCTCCTACCCGATACAGCAATACGGCGTGAGGATATTTATCTTTCGTCTCGACATAGTGCAGGTACATTTGACTTAGCTTGGTGCGGTCTACCTGTCGATGGTCGGAAATAAAAGTACTCGCGTCGGGTTTGGTAGATGGAGTTTCAGAGTGAGAAGCGGTCATAGATGCTACTGAGTTACGCACGGAAATTCCCCAATATCCGATGATAGCTTGATGTTAGAGAGGAATTGCGATCGCACAAGAATTTTTTACCCTTCGTTATATTAGCTTGCTGATGTCGCCATTGTTGCTGTTAAAGTGGTGAATAGGCGATCACTTCGGCGTATAGAAGTATTAACAGAAACTTTTCCGAACACAACTCAAAAATCTTATAACTTTAATCCTAATTCCTGTCGCAGACGATACAGAATTGTGTTCTGATCAACTTGAGAAAGAATTTCTTGAATGACGCTGCTAGCGCCCAACTGTCCCCAAGTGCAGCCTTTTTCGAGATACACTTGAGCAGCTTTGCCAACAGAGTATGCTCCATAACCGGCAATACCAGCTTGAGCGATCGCACTGCCAGCAAAGGCAGTAATATTGCTGGGATTGTCACCACTGGTTATTGCCGCCGTACTCTTACCCAAACCCAAAAGCAAACTACTACCTAATTCTCCCAGCAGCAAACCACCAGAACTAAATAAAATCGTTTTTAAAATTTTCCCGGCTTCATAGCTAGTCATCGGTAAACCATACAATCTAGCTAAAGCGCGAATTAAAGCCAAATCGGCAACGGTTCCGCCAAGGATATCTAAAAAAGCGATGGGATTGAGCATTACTGCCAAAGCTTTATATTTGGTAAATTGCCAAATGATATTTTCGGCTTCTTGTTCGCGTAAATCGATGGTTTTTTGAGCGATCGCGGCTTCTGCATTTCGTGCTTGGATGAGTGCATTTAAAGCCAGAAGCGATCGCCCTTCCCGATTCAGAATATTCAGAATTGTCTCTTTGAGTTCGTCTACTTGCGGTGGTGGTGTCTCCCATTCATAACTCACACGACCATCAGACCACTCAACCCGTACTTCCATTGGTGCTGGTTCCGCCGCCACCATCACAATTTCATCAGGTAGTAGAGGCTTCCCTTGAGGATTCCCTGCACCCAGTTGTTGCAAATTTTGGTAAATCGCTCCCTGGTCTGTATCTGGGTAAAGGTCTATTTTGTTAAATACTAAAATTAACGGTTTTTGCGATCGCCGCAATTCTAGCAGTGCTTGATACTCAGTGCGCGTGATATCACCAGACACGATAAACAAAATTAAATCCGCCTGAGACACCACTTCTCGTGCCATGTCCGCCCGTGACTCACCCTCAATTTCATCTAATCCGGGGGTATCAATTAACTCTACTAACACCTTACCCCCTGGCTGCCAACGGACGGAACGCGGCCATTGAGTAACACCGTTGAGTGGCCCAGTTTGCAGAATCTTCTCTCCCAGCAAGGCATTTAAAACTGCTGACTTTCCACGACTCACCAAACCAAAAGCGGCAATTCTAATAACGTTAGAGTCCAGCTTGTTGAGTGTAGAATTCAAAGCTTCCAATTCCGGTTTCATCAAACCTGCCAATTCTGGGTGAGATGAAAGCTGTCCTGACTTGCGAAGATATCCATACCAAGACAGCGCTTGTCTAAGACTGGCGCGGGCACGATTTAAGTGAGTTTCTTGCAGATTACGCACAAAGTTAGGTTGATTCAAGGTTGGACAAACAACAGGCTACATATCCATTTTGATCTAATTTCCAGACTATTAACCTATTTTGTCAAATTAAGCAATTGTCAGAAGAGTTTGCATAACTTCTTTGTGCGGTATCCATTCAGAACATAGGATTGTGTTGATTATCCCAATACTTGCGATCGCACCAGTTTCTGCTAGTATGTTCACATTCAGAAGCATCATCTATCCAAGGAATCGATGTAGAGTGGTTCGAGGTTCCAATGGAAGCGAACAACCTAGTAGTGAATAAAGGCAATAAGAAGGATAAAGTTATCAATGTACAAATCGGTAGAGTGATTAAAAATTCCGTGAGCAGCACAATGTTACTATGAGTCCAAAAAACTTTACCGATTTTATTATTTTTTGGCGACTTTCTAAGCTACGTAAAAACATTATTGAAGCTATATACTCTAATGTCAAAGGTGCAAGTAACGACTTCTTGGAACCTTTAATCTTTGGTCGCTAAAAAATGTTTTTAATCAAAATATGTTGAAGTTTTAGCGATCGCCCTTACGTAAATTGTGGCAAATTTAACTCACAGCCTTGCGCCGTCGATGCTGGATTGTTATATTGCGATCGCTTCTGAGTAAAGTGTAAATTTTCCTTCCCGCCGCAGCTTTTCAGCACGGAAACCATTATTTCGGACTCGCTGCTGAGTGTATCCCTAATTTAGTTAGCAAAATTTTCCGTAATGCTGGCAGTATAAAATAAAATGGAAAACTTCATTTTGTCTCTAGCTTCCCTCTCCTTTATAAGGAGAGGGATTGAGGGTGAGGTAAGCCAGGGACATAAATTGTATGTTATTTAATTCTTATTCCTAACTTGCTCAAACAAGATAAATACGGGGACGCAAAGAAAAAACTCCCAGTGTCCCCATGTCTTTTTAATGAAGGACTACTACCAGATCCGATTTCCATTTTCGTCAAGTCGTGCTTGCCGAATTACGTCAGAAATCTCTTCAGCATCTTTAACGTGGTGGAGTGCTTTCTTTTCGCCGTTGGGTTCATCCACAACGAAGTAAGTGGGAACTGTGATTTTGTCGCCTGTAATGTCTGGTACATCATCAACAGCTACCTGTTTAGCCTTTTCTTCAACTGATTGAGGCTCATCAGCAATTTTATCTCCCGGATTTGCAGTCAGGTTTCTTTCGTTCACATTCGGTTTTTCGCGTAAATCTGTATCTTCACTTACTGGTTGATTAATTTCATTTCCTCGATTTTGATCAGTCATAGCTTTTCCAGATATTGAAAAACGTAGCTTTACAAGTAACACTCTAAAAAATCGAAGAAATAAAGAGTTCTTTCTCTAGAGAGACTTTAAGAATAGATTAGAGAGGAATACGTCTTAGGTTAGATATTTGCTCTAAAAAATTTACTTCTTTGGTTGAAACAGAGTATATTTTTCCCCAAATGCTTCTATAGTTGTGCGGGTTTTCGCCTCTATCATTTTCACGTAGGAATCTCCTTCACTTCCCTTGGCATATCAATCCAATTTGCACCCATTTAGGATGTACATTTGAGTGGGATCTTAAGAAGAATCACTTTATTTGTGCTTGTCATAGGTCTCAATACGATTCTCAGGGTCGAGTCGTTCATAGACCAGCCAAGCCTTCTTTAGCACTAATCACTGTACTAGTCAAGCAAAAGCAAGTTCGTTTTATTGATCACAAACCTGCTGTAGATCCTCCTTAACCTACCAGTATCAAATCACATTGGACAATGCCACCATACTTTTTGAGCAAGTTATAAATTATAAAAAACTAACAAAAATTACTGCATGATTTGAATTTGTCAGGTAAGCTGACAACAGCAGTTTTAATCCTCAAAACAATGACCGCAAGTAGTCCCACGATTTTAGCCCTGGACTTTGATGGAGTGATTTGCGACGGACTAATTGAATATTTTGAGGTATCATGGCGCACCTACTGTCAAATTTGGTCGCCTGCTAACGACACACCACCAGATGATTTAGCTTTGAGATTCTATCGTCTGCGACCTGTAATTGAAACAGGTTGGGAAATGCCCGTTTTAATCAAAGCCTTGGTAGATGGGATTACTGATGAAAAAATTCTTCAGGAATGGGCAAGCATCGCCCCGAAACTTTTGTTAAATGACAAGCTACAAGCAAGAGAAATTGGTGCGAAACTAGATAACCAACGGGATGAATGGATTACCACCGATTTAGACGGTTGGCTAAGTCTGCATAGATTTTATCCGGGTGTAGTAGAAAAAATAAAATTAACTTTTGACAGTGGAGTTAAGCTATACATTGTGACAACTAAAGAAGGGCGTTTTATACAGCAGTTGTTACAACAACAGGGAGTGAATTTACCAGCAGCAGCAATTTTTGGTAAAGAAGTCAAGCGTCCAAAATTTGAAATTCTGCGAGAATTAATTCAAGCCGCAGATAAAAAGCCAGTTAGTCTATGGTTTGTAGAAGATAGACTCAAGACATTGCATTTAGTCCAACAGCAACCAGACTTTGAAGATGTGAAACTGTTCCTTGCAGACTGGGGCTATAATACCCAAGCAGAACGCGAAGCTGCCCAAAATGATCGGCAGATTCAGTTGTTATCACTGTCTCAATTTGCCAAAAATTTCTCTGCTTGGCTTTAATCTATTAAATATGTTGCAATAATCTCTTGATGCATTCACGTTAAAAGGGCTTGCCATTGCCCAGATGTTTGTAACAATGGAATTGTTGTCTTTCCCCATATCCCGCCCGGAACTTAAGTTCCGGGCTAATAGCCGAAGTGCACTCAAATGGACTGAAATCAACGAAGCAGAATATTTAAAAGATGTACGTAAATAACAAGGATTACAAATTAGAGCTTCCGTGCTTCCATTTCAGTGAAATAATAACTCATAACTCATAACTCTTCACTTACCTTTATGCTTGACCTGACAAAACTGGCGCGACAAATGCAGGGTTTAAGTCAGCATCTTACTTTAGAAGCTGTTGCCAGTCGCCAACGTTTAGAATTAGCGCAACAACATCTCAAAAATGCTTACGAGTGTCAACAAGATTTAATCGATCGCCAGGAAAAATGGCGCGATCGCATTTCCTTTGCTAATGCTACCCCAATTGAACCACTAGAAACCTGCATTGATATCCCAGTTCCCCCAAAAATTCATACTGTCATCGCTACTGATGGTTCCCAAATTGCCCCCAACCATCATGAAATTGCTTACTGTTATCTCCTGAATATCGGCAGAGTCGTCTTGCACTACGGACAAAATCGCCATCCGCTACTCGATAGTTTGCCAGAAGTATTTTATCGCCCAGAAGATTTATATATATCTCGGCAGTGGGGAATTAAAACTGAGGAATGGATGAGTTTTCGCCGCACTGCATCAGAAACAACGGTGTTGGCAGAACTTGCATGTGCAGCGAAAGGGGAAACGCCAGCACTAGCGATGGTAGATGGTTCGTTAATTTACTGGTTTTTAGAACAGTTGCCGATGGATGCACGCGATCGCATTTTACCTCCCATCCTCGAAGCTTGGCAGCAGATGCGTGATGCTCAAATTCCCCTGATGGGCTATCTCAGCGCCTCTCGCAGCATCGAAACAATGAACTTTTTACGGTTGTTAGCTTGTCCCCATCCAGCGCCAGACTGTAAAAGTCATTGCCCAAATCAGCTAGAAAAAGTACCTTGTAAAATTTTTGAACAGTTGCGAGATACTTCTGTTTGGGCAACCCGACTAAAACCAGGACAACGCAGTGCCCTGTGGCGCAGTAATTCCCCTATTCTCGAACTCTACGGTGATCAAACAATTTACTTTTGCTACGTCCACGTTGGTACTGAAATCGCCCGAATCGAAGTTCCGGCATGGGTAGCAGAGAATCCAACCATGTTAGACCAAGCATTGGGACTAATGCTAGCACAAGTGCAAAAAGGATATGGCTACCCTGTAGCGATCGCCGAAGCGCATAATCAAGCAGTAGTAAAAGGTGGCGATAGAGCGCGTTTTTTTGCCCTCCTCGAACAACAAATGATTAAAGCTGGCCTGAAAAATGTGGGAACCTCCTACAAAGAAGCCAGAAAGCGCGGGAGTATTGCTTAAATCAGGGAATAAATTGCTTACATAAGGAGAACCCATAAAATAACATTAAGCAGGTCGGCGTAAATATTTGTTGTTTGAATAAGCCAGAAGCTAGGAAGCCGAAACGAAGGGGATTTTAGCGTAAGTCCTGCTAACTTAGAAGTTAAGTTGACACACATGAGCTTTTTCTCTAGCCCTACCCTGCTTTGTCTATTTACCTGAAAATAGCTGTAAGAAGCAAAGGAGAGGGGAGTTCAAAGGCTAATTCGCATTTCTAATTAGCTTTGCCATTCCCGTGAAAATTTACCAACTGATCCTCATTGACCCAAATTGCTTGTTGAGGCACAGAAATGGAAATTCCAGCTTCGTCTAGGGCAAGTTTCAGGCGGCGGCGAAGCTCTCGTGCTACATCCCATTGTTTGAGAGGCTGTGTTTTAATCCAGACGCGAATCATCAAACCGCGATCGCCAAATTGATCTATTCCCAAAACTTGTGGCGGTTCCAAAATATGACGCTGCCATTGCATTTCTTGATTCATCTTCTGGGCAACAGTTTCAATCAATTTTAAAGCGTCTTCTGTATCGGCTTGGTAAGCGATCGGGATTGTTAAATCCGCTCGTGACCAACGACTAGAAAGATTGGCAACAACTTTAATTTCACCATTGGGAATCGTGATCAAACGCCCTTCCGAATCCCGGACTTGGGTCATCCGCAGATTCAGATTTTCTACTAAACCTCCCACGTCTCCGACAGTAATGACATCGCCTAAAGCGTACTGGTCTTCTAGAATGATCAAAAAACCGTTAATCGCATCTTTAATTAAGTTTTGCGAGGCCAGAGACACTGCAACACCAACTAAACTGGCACCCGCTAGCAAGGGAACGATATCTATCCCCAATGATATCAGCGCTAGTAAGATCCCAACTACCACGCAGATAATAGTAGCAATACTTTTAGTTACACCAGAAAATGTGGAAACTCGCAGTTGCAGACGTTCAGAACTTTCTGGGGTTAGGAAAGCACGACTGATGATCAGAGTGCTGGTGAAGCGTTCAATTAGGGCGTAGGTCAAACGAATCGCTACATAGGTTCCCAGGAATACGACACCTAATCGCAAGGGAAATTGGGCGGCGGTGAGAATTCCTACCTGAAACCCTCGTGTATAGGGAAATAGACCCAAAATAAAGAAGCTTCCACTCCCCCAAATTCCGGCTTGAGTTAGTTGAAACAATCGTCTTTTGACTTCTTGGAGATGCTGCTTTTGCTGTTTATTCAGTTGGGTTGTAATTGGTTGATCTGTTGGGGAAGTTGGGGAGTTTAGGAACCCTCTGGGGGGTTGGGAGGCAATAGGGTATACTAAATCCTTTTTGGAACGTCGCTGCCAGCTATATACGCCCCAACTCATGACAATCATTGCCAGTCCGATGCCCGCAGCAATTTTACCTTGGTCGATTAAAAATTGAGTTTGTCTTTCCTGCTTTGCTTCTTGCAAATCTTCTTCTAACTTTTGGGTGATTTGATCTGCCGATGTTGACATATCTACCTGTCGCAGTCTGGCATCCTCGGAAGTGATGGTCATCAGATATTGACCGTTAACATAAATTACTGGTAGTTCGTTTACTTTGCGAACTTCTACCTTGACTGCTGTTTTCGCTGGTGATTGAAAGTAATTTTGGCTAATTTTCTTCAACTTCTTTTGAATGTCTTCTGAACGCTCAGGAAAGTTGGTTTTTGATGCCGCTATCTGAAATAACCCCCGACCATCTAAATAAATCCAGCCCGAAACAACTCGATCATTTGAATCAGTACTCACATTGCTGGGAGCTTGCAGTTGCGGTAAAAAAGGAATCTGGGCTGTGGCTTTTGGCACAGATACAACGGCTATGGCCATTGAAGTAGCGATCGCCAAAAATTGAAAGCGCACTCAAACACCTCCTTGAGTAAAATTTACTATTGACTACTTGTATAACTATCCTCCGCAATTAATTTTAGTAAATGTACTTATCTGAAGTTGCGGTTTTCCCTTTAGATGATGTTTTTTTGCTATTTATCTATCTTTAGACAGATGACAAAAAAGTTTAAATCAACGATTAGTGCTGATAAAAGTCTTACTCTTACCAAAGATAAAACAAAAAGGAAGAAGCTGGAGATGAAGTTGACATTAGGCTAATCAAACGTCAAGCTAGTTTTGAGGACTCTTGACTAGTAATTTGCTTTCTTTCCAGCAAAAATCGCCAGTAGTAGAATAACCTAGTAGAGTGCGTAAATTTTACGTAGCCTTTTTAATTTTTTGAGGAAACTTTTGATGACCGCAACTTCTCCCCGATTAAAGCACGAGGTTAAAGACCTCGGCCTAGCTGCCTTGGGAAGACAGCGTATTGAATGGGCTGGACGCGAAATGCCAGTTTTGCGGCAAATCCGCGATCGCTTCGCCATAGAAAAACCCTTCGCTGGCTTACGCCTTGTAGCTTGCGCCCACATTACAACAGAAACAGCACATTTGGCGATCGCTCTGAAAGCCGGTGGTGCAGACGCGCTTTTAATTGCTAGTAATCCCTTATCAACTCAAGATGACGTAGCCGCTAGCCTCGTCCTCGATCATGAAATTCCCGTCTTTGCTCAAAAAGGCGAAGATAACGAAACTTACAGCCGCCACGTTCAAATCGCCCTAGATCACCGCCCCAACATCATCATTGATGACGGTAGTGATGTGGTTGCGACATTAATCCAAGAGCGCCAACACCAAATCGCCGATTTGATTGGCACCACTGAAGAAACCACAACCGGAATTGTGCGCCTCCGCGCCATGTTCAAAGATGGCGTTCTCACCTTCCCCGCAGTCAACGTCAACGATGCTGATACCAAGCACTTCTTTGATAACCGCTATGGTACTGGGCAATCGACCCTAGACGGCATTATCCGCGCCACAAATATTCTGCTGGCTGGTAAAAACATTGTCGTAGTTGGTTACGGCTGGTGTGGTAAAGGTACAGCCCTCCGCGCCCGTGGCATGGGTGGTAATGTGATTGTTACCGAAATTGACCCCATCAAGGCAATTGAAGCCGTAATGGATGGTTTCCGCGTCCTGCCAATGGCAGAAGCTGCTAAAGTTGGTGATTTGTTTATCACAGTTACCGGTAACAAGCACGTAATTCGCGCCGAGCATTTTGATACCATGAAAGACGGTGCGATCGTTTGTAACTCCGGTCACTTTGATATTGAACTTGACTTGAAATACTTGGCTTCTCAAGCTAAGGAAATCAAGGAAGTCCGTCCTTTCACTGAAGAGTATAAGTTGACAACTGGTAAATCAGTTGTCGTTCTCGGACAAGGACGTTTGATTAACCTAGCTGCGGCTGAAGGACATCCCAGCGCGGTTATGGATATGAGCTTTGCTAACCAAGCTTTAGCTGTTGAATACCTAGTGAAGAATAAAGGTAAGTTAGCACCTGGTTTGCACTCAATTCCTATTGATGTGGATCAAGAAATTGCTCGTTTGAAGTTGGAAGCTATTGGAATTAAGATTGATAGCCTAACACCAGATCAAATTGAGTACATCAATTCCTGGACTACTGGAACTTGATGATTGATTAATTGATTTTTTAGGGGATAGGCTTTTGGACTTATCCCTTTTTTTGTATTTAGTGCAAAGGAGCAAAGGGAGGAATACATTAGACTTCTTGCATAAATCAAAAATTAAGAACCCCACCCCGCCAAAGCTACGCTTTGTCTCCCCTCCCCGCAAGTGAGGAGGGGATTTAGGCTGGGGTGTTTGGGACTTTTGCAAGAGGTCTATTACTGAAAAAATTAGGTATGATAGGATATAAAATATTATTTTAAATTTCCATGTCAGCGAAAGATATCTTTCACAATGCAGTTCGTTTAGCTTTAGAAAAGGATAATTGGTTTATTACTCATGATCCTTTATCTATTACAGTAGATGGTATCGAATTTCGTATTGATTTAGGAGCAGAAAGACTTTTAGCAGCAGAAAAGGATGGGCAAAAAATAGCAGTCGAGGTCAAATCTTTTCTAGGTAAATCAGAAATAGCGATCGCTAATAACCCACAAATTAGTTTTATCTTTTAAAGTAGAAAGTAGTTTGATTGAAGTGTTTGTTACTACCAATGAAACTTTTAGGTTTAGTCTTGCCAGTCCTGTTGCAGCTTTGCACGCCTGCTATGGCAGTTGAGTTGAAAGGACAAAATATTGATGGTCAAAAGCTGCCTGCTAGAGCTTATTACTATGCAACTGGTGGTGTCTACAAAGTTCACGTACGCTTTCACAACAGACGAGCCACAATTTACTTTGACGACGGCAACCAAACAACCATAACCTTGAACCAGCAGGTAATTACTGACTCAAAGAATATTGAAGGTTTTGGAAAACTAGGGCAATATCCTGTAAATAGCACGTTCAGTGTTGGGTTGGTCTATGACAATAATTGGCTTGGCAGCAGTGATAGTCAATTCCAACAATCCAATCTACTAGACGGGTTGTGGAAAATTAGTTTGGAGTGAATACTAATGTTTCCTAATTTTCTGCCATTACGAGTTAATTAACTAATAGACCCAAAAAGGTTCTGGCAATTTGGCATAACTTGTCTGTGTTTTGCGGTTTAAATGAGATATCAACAGAACAAAACAGCCACGAATCGCCAGTTGTTGACCCAACGCTATAGAATAACTCAGCAGCCAATTCATAGCGCTTGGCTCATTAAGCATTTTACCAGAGCTACTGCATCAATAGCCTAACTAACTGTTGAGTAATAGGAAAACCTGTTTTTTCCTCAAAATGCAAAAACATTGGACTGGGGTTTGCTTCGAGGAAAACATATTCGCCGCTAGGTTTTAGACGCCAGTCAATGGCTGTCCACTCCAACATCAATACTTTCGCAATGTCTAAACATTGCTTTTGAATCGAAGAAGGTAGTTCTAATGGAATCAATTCAGTTTTTTCGTCTAGGCGAAAATCTAACTGACTAGTGCGAATCTCAGCAGCATAAATTGACTCACCAATTACATAGCTACGAATATTAGTACCAGGAATATATTCCTGTATCTTAACCGGAGAAATTCGTAGTGCTAAACTCAATCTTTTTGGGTCTAGATGCTCTGCTGTTACTAATTTAGTATATGTGCCTCCATAGACAGGCTTAAAGATAGCTTTATCTAAAGAGTCAGTAAAGTGAATAATTTGTTCTGGATCATTACTGACAAGAGTCTGGGGAATTGAAACCCCTATATTGTTCACCATACTTAGTTGTAGAGGTTTTTCTTTATGAAGCTGGTACGCTTGCCAGGAATTTACCCAACGCCCCCGACAAGCCTGCATGAAAGAGCGCAGAGTACTCATTGAATCATTGATCGCAATGTCCTGCTGGTGAGAATTGTTTAAAAACGGCACATAAACACCACAAAAACTTCGCCAGAAAACACTATGTATTTCTCCAATTTCTAACTTAACTCCTTGAGGTAATATTAAACTTCCTATTTGTGTTTTTGGCTCCCAAGATATTTTTAATTGAGTTGGGAAAGAATAAGTATCGAAATAATCTGCTGTTGCTCCTGCCTTAGTAAGAGCTTGCTGCATAGCTAATGCATGAGCATCTTGAGAATTACCTAAAATTAAAATGTTCATCTCAAAATAGTAATTTTTTAGAAAAATAATTCCTCAATAACAATACTTCGCCACCAAATTGGCAAAGGTATTGCAATAAAAGTGCAGCATAATATATGGAAGACAGCATTCCAGATATTATGCTGTCATCAGCTAGATTTAAGGCAGTTATTCAAGGTTTTAACCCAAAAATTTTTGGGTTAAGAGCGACCACCTTCTTCACCTAGAGCTACATAAGTGCCCACCACCTTCCTCACCCAGAGCTAGGGTAGTAAACCTACCACCTTCCTCGCCCAGAGCTAGGGTAGTAAACCTACCACCTTCTTCGCCCAGAGCTAGGGTAGTAAACCTACCACCTTCTTCACCTACAGCTTTGGTAAGAGTTGCCAAACCACCACAAACTTGATTAGCTTCGTCATCGCTTAACGCTGTAATCTTTAAATCAACAGATTCGAGTTCAGAAATTTTTAGATCAAATGGATGTTTCATAATTCCGTTTAAGTAGACAGTCGGAAGTAATTGATTTTTTATGGCTACCTTGTAAGCAGCCACAAACAGTTCGTATAATAGCAGTCAACTTATTAGTTATAAATAATGCAAAAAGTTATATAACTTTATAAAGGGAGGAATCCGATTTTGAGGAATGACCCGACGAGATGAGCGATCGCACTTCCCCATACCCCATTTAGCTTATAGGTGGGATTAATTTTGCGATTCTAGGTGGCTGTAGTGATATTTCACGAAATTTGCTGTAGGGGATTATGGGAGGGGTAAGAAGTGCGTAGCTTGCCGCCTTCGGCATCGCGCTAGTTGCAATACGCTTATCGTTCCAGCAAATTTATAACTTATGTTTATGAGGTTTGATTTAATTTGGTCAGTGTAGTACCTTCGGCGGTGTTTATAAAGGTGTCTCGATCTGAAATAATTGCTTGGGGTATTAAATTAGTCGAGTTGGTGGTAACTCCTGGCAGCTTTTTGATCGCAGTGCCAATCGCCATGAACTCGATAATCCCACTACCTAACTGATAAACATAAGTTTTAATCCCAACTACTTGGTCAGCGCCACTATTAGCAGCGTCTGTGGCAATGTGGGCAATAGCTTGTTCCCGTGCTTCATAAATTAATGTAGTCAATTCATTAATTTCACCACGCACAAATGACTTGAATGCTGATGTAATTCCGCCAACAAAACCAAGAGAATATACGGAAACACCCAAAACCAACTTTAAGGGCATATAACCCAGGTTGATCAGGCTCCACATTTCTTGATTAGTTAAATCGCTAGTAATGGGACTTTGACTAAAACCAGAGGTCAGGGCGGGATGATAGGAAGCAGTACCGATCATCACCATCTCTTGCATTGCAGCGAAGGGAATAATCGATGTCTGAATTCCAACCACAGCATTAGCACCAGCATTCTGGGCTTCAGACTGAATTCGCTTTAAGGCTAAGTGACGGGTTTGGTTGAAGATAGTGGAGAATTCTTTAATTTCTCCACGTTTTAAACTTTTGAGTGAGCCGAGTATTCCGCCACCTAATCCAATGGAGTAGGCAACATTGCCAAAGACGAACTTTTTCGGTGCAAATCCGGCATCAATTTGGCAGTAAAGTTCCTGTCCGTCGGCTGAGGTAGAAAATTCTAATTTCTCGGCTTTTTCCTGATTTTGGTGTACACAGGAGCCAATTGAGAGGAATTCGACATTACCAACTTGTTGGACTAATTCATTGTTAACGCCTGTAATTCCAATTCCGCCATGCTTTTCTGCTTCCGCCAACATCCGGGCATAAGCTTTTTGCCTTCCTTCATGAATGATGCTGGTGACTTCGCTGACTTCTCCACCGACAATTGTTTTCAATCCTGATGCAATTCCCCCAATTATTCCCAGTGAAAAGACACTGTTGCCAATGACTAAATCTCCCGGATACATACCCTGTTGTCGAAGACAGAAGATTTCATTGCCAGACAATCCGCTGATTGCAACCATGTCTTTCACTCCACTAACAAATATGAGTATATGATAATCTCCTTCCAAATCAGGAGTTAGTCATTAGTTATAAATCATTACTTATATTCGGGCTTCTAACTAGACAACCATTACCTACTACTAACACCCTTGCTGGGAAAATAATCAACGGGTGCATGGTTGCTTAGTTCATATTGATATTATCAACAACAAAATCTGGATTCAAAGAGATAGTACAGAATACGGTATGTCCAACGAATTTGTGAACGCTGGTATTCCTAAAAATCAAATTGTTCTCGCCTTCCAACCAGCCGATATCAGACAGTATACTGAATTTGCAGTTTCTTAAATTAAGCTTAAAAGCTGCTGCTAAATCTGGAATAGTAGTTGCTATAGCTTAAAAGTCTCAACTTGATATACTAGAAATATACATACATATCTCATGTTAACCGTAACAATTGATGAGATCCAGCAAAACCTAATTAGCTATCTTTACCAAATAGCCGCAGGTGAAAGTATTATTATCATGCAAGAGGTTTTTTTCAGCATTAAATAATCAGCACTCACTCTCAACGATCGCAACAATAATCTATCTGATTCACTTACTTGATTTTTATCTAAAAAGCGATCGCTCCGACTCAGTATTCCAATTATGATGGACTAAAAGGCTTAAGTTTCAACCTCAGAAGCTCAAAAGCACCTTCCTAGCACTCTGGTAAAAAATACTGAAACTATTAAGATTAGAAGCATCTGCCTACTGAATACCCACTAATTTTTCCCAACCATGCCTCTGTCACGCATAGTAACGCTGATTGTTGGTCTGATCGTCATTTTGGGGCTAGCCCTATGGCTAATTGATTCCCTATCGCGCCTCTATTGGCAATTGTCCTATTCGCCGTTGCTGGGCAATTTACTGCTGTTGCTGCTGATTATCCTCATCGGAGCCTTGGTTGCCGCTTTTGTCTATTATGTATTAGTGATTCGATCTGGGGAAAAGCGATCGCGCCGCAACCCGAAGCGAGTGACTGCGGCACAAATTCCGGCTGGCAAATCTGACGCTGCTTCTACAACTCTGTTGGCTGTGCGCCAACAGGTAGGGCAAATTCAAGATGAAGTAGCACGTCAGGCTTTATTAAGTAAATCGCGGGAGATTGAAGCAAATCTAGCGCGGGGTGAAATTCAAGTAGTGGTATTTGGTACCGGGAGTGCTGGCAAAACTTCCCTAGTTAATGCGATTATGGGACGCATGGTTGGTCAAGTGGATGCACCGATGGGTACAACCCAAGTTGGAGAAACTTATTATCTGCGGTTGAAGGGATTAGAACGCAAAATTTTAATTACAGATACGCCAGGGATTTTAGAAGCAGGGGTGGCGGGAACGGAACGGGAACAAATGGCGCGAGAACTGGCGACAGAAGCAGATTTACTGTTGTTTGTGGTGGATAATGACTTACGGCGCTCAGAATATGAGCCACTGCGAGGATTAGCAGAAATTGGTAAGCGATCGCTTTTGGTGCTTAATAAAACTGATTTATATACAGATGAAGATAAAGAAGCCATCCTTGCGAGATTGCGTCAACGGGTACGGGGATTTATTGCTACTAATGATGTAGTGGCGATCGCTGCTAATCCCCAATCTGCACAACTCGAAACTGGCGAAACTTTCCAGCCAGAACCGGATATTATCCCTTTGCTGCGGCGCACGGCTACTGTTTTACGGGCTGAGGGCGAAGATTTGGTGGCGGATAACATTCTTTTGCAATCTCTGCGCTTGGGAGACGAGGCGCGAAAACTCATCGATGGCCAGCGTCGCCGTCAAGCTGACAAAATCGTAGAACGGTTTCAGTGGATTGGTGCTGGTGTCGTATCAGTTACGCCTATACCAGTTGTAGATTTATTGGCGACAGCTGCTGTAAATGCTCAAATGGTTGTGGAAATTGGCAGAGTCTACGGCTGTGAATTGAATATGGAACGGGGACGAGAGTTAGCCCTTTCTTTAGCGAAAACCATCGCCAGTTTGGGCATTGTTAAAGGAGCAATTCAATTATTATCTACAGCTTTGCAACTCAATGTTGCTACTTTTATTATTGGTAGAGCAATTCAAGGCGTGACAGCAGCTTATTTAACGCGAATTGCTGGTAAAAGTTTTATTGAATATTTTCGTCATGATCAAGATTGGGGTGATGGTGGGATGACGGAAGTTGTACAGCGACAGTTTCAAATTAATCGCAGAGATGAATTTATCAAGGCTTTTATTCAAGAAGCGATCGCGCGGGTAGTGAAGCCGTTGACAGATAAAGTTGAAGCGATCGAGGAACAAGAAAGTAGAGAAGATTCTCAATAAATATAAACTTTTTTTACAAATTAGCATCAAAAATGCTCTTGCAAAAAAGCAAGAGCATTGAAATATTTCTAGGAAAAAATACTTTGTTGGATAAGTATCAAAGTAAATTAGCCTATACAGCTTGGAACGCTTTTATTTTACGCTTTAGCCACAAACCCGTAATCCCAGCAAGCACTACCCCGCTAAGAGTGCTAGGTTCTGGAACAGTGGCTAGATCCGCATTAACCACAAGTGTCGCAGACGAACCAGAACTACCTCCAAACAGAAATGGATACGGTAGATACGGGTCTCCAATTTTAAGATCACCCAGAAGTGCACCTCCAATTTAGAAAAATTTTCCACTCCTAGCGTTAATATCTGCAATAGCATTTGAGTTGAGAATAAAACTTAGGATTTCGTCTCGATTGCCAAAGGTACTAACGTTAAAAGTACCGTAATTTTTACCACTTCCCAAATCATTATAAATATTGACATTAGGATTATTCTCTTTTTGACTAAGTACATCAGCAGATGTTGAAACATCAAAAAAACCTAAAGTATTTGTTCGATCTCCTGAACCCTCAAATCGTTGAATTTGCAAAGTTGCTGTGGAGACTTCAGCTAGAGCGCTAAGATCGAATGTAAAAAAGTTATGATAAAGATCCGTGCCCAATCTTCCAGTAAAATAGTTGTCGTTCTCCGTCTGGTTACCACTCACCGTACTCCACAAACCTTGATTTGAACTACTCAAACTAAGAGTTGCTGCTTGTGCTACATTCAGTGTTCCTAATCCGAATCCAACAATAGCAGCCGTAATTGCCAGTTTGTAACAGTTTTTCATGGAATATCCCTTAAATTTGAACCTGTTTAGGTGAAATTCACAAAAATTTTTCTTATGCAATCACTAATTTTCAAGCTACACAGTTGCTCCACAATCAGAGTAACTAAGCGTAGTGAAAAATTTAATATTGAACTAGGATTTTATTAGCACTGTAACTTATGTATTAAATCAAACAAAATTGTTAATAGCATGATAGTACGAGAAATAATATCGTAAGTAAAAATTATGTAAACTTTATATAAAGTTTACATAATTTTTATAACTTCTCCATTTGTCCCTTTAAATTACGTGTGATCTTTTACAAAAAGATAAGAAATAGCTTTTAAGTTTGAGATTTTTTATTAATTATATAGAAATATATCTTTATATTAATATTTAAGAACTTTCATAAACTTTGATAAATTATCCTACTCTTTTTTAAGTAGAAGTACTGAAATAAATCAAGTTTGTATTTTAGTATTAATGTTCTGGAAATCTATTTTTCAATGATTCCGGAAACACGTCGAAATCTCAGTAAATCTAGATAAAAGGACTTACTGAGTAACCAGGTCATGACCCACCACATAATCGGTAAATTACTACAAGGGCGTTACCAAATTGTCCAAAGCCTTGGTGCAGGGGTGTTTGGACAAACATATATTGCTGTAGACGTAGATTATCCAGAGAATCCCCAATGCGTTGTTAAGCAGATTAAAGTTAGCAGTTGCGAACCCGGCTACTTGGAGATGCTGAGGTTACTGTTTCTAACTGAAACCCAAACCCTGAAGCTTCTGGGAAGCCATCACCAAATTCCTGAATTCATCGCCTGCTTTGAAGAAAACGAGCAATTTTATTTAGTGCAAGAGTATATTGAAGGACATGCGCTGACTGCGGAA
This sequence comes from Nostoc sp., assembly GCF_036919815.1. Classification (GTDB taxonomy): domain Bacteria; phylum Cyanobacteriota; class Cyanobacteriia; order Cyanobacteriales; family Nostocaceae; genus Nostoc. The sequence continues at coordinate 9,045 of NZ_JBALCE010000079.1, read as the reverse complement.
TTGCCCATTAATCAACAGTGGGGGTGTCTGTGGAGTGAAAGCGAAGTTGTAGAATTTTTGATAGATGTCTTAGGTATTCTAGAATTTGTTCACTCTCAAGGCGTTATCCATTGCGATATCAAACCGGAAAACTTGATCAGACGTAATAGCGATGGGAAGTTAATTCTGATTGACTTTGGCTCAATCCAGTCGATCAATTTTGGTATAGGTGCGGAATTGCCCATTTATAGAATTCCTGCCACTTCATTAGGATATATACCGCCAGAGCAATTTATTGGACAAACACAGCCCAATAGTGATATTTATGCTTTGGGTATGATTGCCATTCAGGCTTTAACAGGGTTAGAACCATTACAATTAAAAGCTGATCCTTATGCTAAGGATAATGAAATTTTTTGGCGTTCTCAAAACACGCCAGTTAACGATTATCTAGCTGCTATTCTCAGCCAAATGATCCGCTACGATTATCAAAACCGCTTTCAGTCTGCGGGTGAGGTATTGCGGGTACTCAAACAAATAATCTGGGAAACTCAGCCACCACTATTAGAAGCAGATTCTCAATTTTTGCTAGAGGCGGCGATTGAAGATGATAATTCTCAAAATCTGACATCTGGGAAATTATCACCATTATTAACAGGAATGAAAGTAGGACTGGCAGCTAATTCTTTGGTGATGGGATTTAGTGTATATTCTTTAATTAATGCTTCACCTGCATACTCAGAAACAGATACTTTATCTAAAGCAACCCAAGAATATCAAGCAGGAGATTTGCCAGAGGCGATCGCACTTGCTAAATCAATTCCCTCTCACAGTAATGTTTATCCAGAAGCGCAAGCGACAATTGAAGAATGGCAAGAGCAATGGCAAGTAGCTGCACACCAATATCAAATAGCTGAAACAGCTTTGAATGAAGGCAGATCGTCAGATGTTCTTTATGTTGCTTCTCAAGTTCCAGATATTTTATATTGGCAATCTAAAACAGGTAAATTAGTTCAGCAAGCATACGTTAACATTGAAACACAAACGCAAGATTTATTAGCAAAAGCTTACGAAAGAGCCGGGGAAAAAGATTTTTCTACTGCATTACAATATCTGCGTCAAATTCCTCAAGAAAGTCATGCTGGTACTTTAGTTCAAGAAAAGTTGGCTGAATACAATCGAAAACGGCAGATCAGAGCAGCCTACTTTTTACAGAAAGCATATAAACAAGCATCTATTGGTGATTTTGATCGGGCTGTCAAACTTCTCCGAAATATTCCCCAAGATACTCTAGTTTATGCTCAAGCTCAAGTCAAATTAAATGAGTATACTCAAAAACAACGGGTGCTGGCTGATAATCAAAAGGTAGCTTTTGCAAAAAGAACAAATTTATTCGTTCCTAAAAACTCAGTCACTAAGGTTGAATATCTTCAGGGAGCAAATTACCTGCAAGAAGTTAATATTCGGTAGTTACAGCAATTTTTAAATGCGTGGAATACAATCATTGTCGGGGCACAATATATTGTGCCCCTACTCTCATTAGGGTGGGCTTTTCGCCCCACCCCACAAGAGTTATATAAATTTTAGATATGCAAACTAGATATGGTTAGGACTTACGCAAAACTACACGCGTAGGGGCAATACCCTGCGGGAAACTAAAGCTACATGAATTGCCCCTACCTAAAAATCAGGATTTCAGCTATTGTTTGCGTAAGTCCTGATGGTTTAGCTTATCAATTAACTAGACAATTGATTAAGCCCCTTGTTAAAGGTCTGACTTTTCACCGGATCTAGAAAACCGCTCTCGAAACCTCTATTCTGCAAGGAGAGAGGCTTTAAATTCTCCTCCTTCCCTAGTAGGAAAGGGGGCTGGGGGGTTAGGTTTTTGATTACTGAATCGATGCTCTAGGGTATCGTCTGCGGTGGATTAATAGGATTAGGAACTGGGATGATTGGTACGATGATTACAGGCTTTGATTTTTCGCCTTGCAGCTGAATTTTGGCTTGGTTACGCGCCTCTATTGCTTGTTGATAATTAGGCTTGTATTTTATTGCTTGATCGTAAGATGCGATCGCACTCTGATACCGTTTCAAATTGAATAGGGCATTACCTCTGCTATACCAGCTTTCGGAATGGTCTGGTTTATAACGAACTGCCTTATTATAAGACGCGATCGCATCTTCGTATTTCTGTAATATATATTCTGAATTCCCCATATTATACCATAATTGATAATCATTTGGCTTAATTCTTGCGGCTTTATTATAAGATTTTATTGCTTCTACATAGCGTTGTGTTTGATGCAACGACCAGCCCAAATTATACCATGCTTTATAGTTACCAGGATTGTATTTAATTACTTCATTAAAAGATTCAATCGCTTCTGGATAACGTTGTAAATTCAGCAGTACATTACCTCTTGACAACCAAGCTTGATAATAATTTGGCTGGTATTGCACTGCCTTATCATAAGCCGTAAATGCATCTTTGTAGCGTTGTAAATTCACTAGAGCATTCCCAATATTATACCAGGCTTGCTCATAGTTTGGTTTTAAATCAACAACTTTTTGGTAGGCGGTGATCGCTTCTTCATATCGCTTAGAATTCTGCAAAGCTAATCCTTTTTTGTACCAAGCTTCATAATTATCTGGTTTGAGTTCAATCGCTTTCTCATAAGATTTAATTGCTTGGTCATATTGATTTAAATTACTGAAAGCTTCACCTTTAGCATTCCAGACTTCTGAGTTATCATTATTTAATTGTAAGGCTTTGTCAAAAGAGGCGATCGCTTCTCGATATCGCTGTAAATTTCCTAATACAAAACCCCGTCCAATCCAAGCTTCTAAATAATCTGGCTGAATTTGAATTGCTTTGTCATATGCCACTAATGCTTCTTTGTATTTTTTTAATTTATCCAGCGTTTTGCCTTGACCATTCCAGCCTTGAGAATAATCTGGTCTAATATTAACTGCTTTTTCATATACTGCTAGCGCGTCTTGATAGCGTTGCAAATCAAAAAGCGTATTTCCTTGTTTGGATAACTCTATGGCGTTATTGGAATTAATGTGATTCAGAATAAATATTGATGCTACTCCGCTGACCCCAAATAAAAATATCGCTAGTAAAATTTTACTCAATATACCTTTTTTCGGTTGAGGTTTGTTGATATTTTTGGGTAGAGAAATAGGAGAGATAGGAGTTAATGCTATTGTCTGCGCGGGTGGTTGTGTTAACTCTTTCAGTGCTTGTAATGCTACAGTTGCCGAAGGGTAGCGTTGTCGAAAGTCGTAGCACACCATCTTATCTAAGAATTGAGCGAATTCTGGCGTTACCGTGGCTTGATTATGCCAGATAATTTCATTAGTATCAGCATCTTTTACTATTTCCTCTGGTGATAATCCAGTCAGAGCTTGAATAGCAATTATTCCCGTAGCATAGATATCACTACTTAATTTTGGCGTACCATGAGCTTGTTCACCAGGAATATATCCAGGCGTACCTATAGCAACAGTAGCTATAGTTTGACCTTGAGGAGTAATAATTTGAGTAGTAATTTGTTTAACTGCACCAAAATCAATTAAGATTAATTTGCCATCTGGTTGGCGTCTGAGGATATTTCGGGGATTAACATCACGGTGAATTACATTCTGTTGATGGACAAATTCTAAGATTGTCAAAAGTTCTTGTAAAAGTGAAATTACTTGGTCTTGATTTAGGGTTTTACCTGGGGTTAATTCTTGACTCAGGTCGTGACCTTCAATCAATTCCTGTACAAGATAGAATTCGGCATTTTCCTCAAAATAAGCTAAAAGTTGCGGAATGCGATCGTGAGTTCCTAATTTATATAGAACTTGTGCTTCTGTATCAAATAAACGCCTAGCTGTCTCCAAAGTTATTGGATCACTTGCCTGGAGCTTAAGTTTCTTAACAACACATGGAGGTGAACCGGGTAATTGGGTATCACAAGCCACAAAGGTTTCACCAAAACCCCCACCTCCCAAGTTACTAATAATTTGGTATCTTCCTACAAGTGTGTTTCCTAGCATCTTGTTTGCCTACTTAAGTGCGATGCGATCTGATTTCAATCTTGCCACACGTTAAGGGAGAATGAGGCAGTGGGGAGCAAATAAGAAACCCCTTATATCAAGCCTTGCCTCGTATTTCCTAATTATGAATTACAAATTACGAATTATGAATTAGTATGATTCCTATTAGTGATAATATTCGTTGTCGGAGTAAGCCAATTATTAATTACTGGCTGATTGGCATTAATGTTACCGTATTTTTATGGGAACTTCAACTAGAATTTAGTGGTGGATTGGGCTATTTTGTCAATAGTTGGGGGGTGATTCCAGCGCAGATTAGTAGGGCAATTATAAATGCACTCTTCTTTAACAATGCTGCTTGGATAATTGTAATTTGGCGAACAATTTCACTATTTTTGGGAATATTTATACATGGCAGTTTTAGTCAGATATTGGGAAATCTGCTATTTTTGTGGGTTTTTGGGAAGACTGTAGAAAATCTTCTCGGACATAGGCGCTATCTAGGATTTTATCTAGCTGCTGGCGCGATCGCTTCTTTAGTCCAAATTCTGATTGAGCCGAGTTTGACAGTACCATTAATTGGGAGCAATGGCGCGATCGCAGCTATTTTAGGAGCATATGTCATGAAGTTTCCTCAAGCTAAAATTGACACAATTTTGCCCCTAATAATTTTGTATATCCCTATCGAAGTTCCCGCCTTTTTCTATATATTTTGGTGGTTTGCACAACAATTATTTTATAGTATTGGCAGTTTAAATATTCCCCCCCTTGGTGTAAATCAATCGGGTGTTGTCTTCTGGGGGCAGATTGCAGGATTATTAATTGGTGCAGGTTTCATGCGTCTGAAGAGATAAGCTTTCTTCAGGTACTTAGCAATTTTTGTCGGCTGGTCATTATTTACCGATGCTGAAAAGATAGATTTATATGCTTGTAACAGTGTTCACCACTACGGTTATTAGAATTAGATTTTAAAAGGTTAAATTTTGAATTTTGAAGTGTTTATGTGCCTTTTGATGGATTGCATTTATGAGCTTAAAAATCCATACTTAATAAAATTAGCGAATGCCTACTCTTCAAATTGGTATTGTTGAGTTATGAGCGGTGTAAAAAATGCTAAATATTCATAAAATTAACGATGAACTGACTAATGAATTAGTAGTTATGCGGCAGCGTGTAGCTGAGTTAGAGCAATCAGAAATATCTTATCAACAAAGACAAGCAGCGCTTGAGGAAAAATTAACAGAACTAGGAACAAAACTGGCAATAGCAGCACAAAATCCTCAGATTCAAGTTGTTGAGTATGACATTCTATGTCATCTTGAACAGGGGACATCCACAGCCTTGAATCTGCCAAATCACTCCAAAGAATACGCTCATTTACTCGAACGAGAACGGACAGCCCGTAAAGAAGCAGAAATCGCCAACAAAATCAAAAATGAGTTTCTGGCGGTTCTCTCCCATGAACTGCGAACCCCACTCAACTCCATCCTGGGGTGGTCGAAAATGCTGCGGACTGGCAAGTTTGATGAAAAAACCACTAACCGCGCCTTGGAAACCATTGAACGCAACGCCAAGTTACAAACCCAGCTAATTGAAGATTTGTTAGATGTGTCTCGCATCCTCCAAGGAAAATTAAATCTGAATATCTGTCCGGTGAACTTGGTAATGGTAGTTGAAGCAGCACTAGAAACCGTACAACTAGCAGCACAAGCTAAGTCAATTCAAATTCAGACCATATTTGATCCCACTTTAGGACAAGTGATGGGCGACTCAAATCGGCTTCAACAAGTTGTGTGGAATTTACTATCCAATGCAGTAAAATTTACACCAATAGGAGGACGGGTAGAAATTCGACTCATGGAAGCTGATAAGCAGGCTCAGATTCAGGTTAGCGATACAGGTAAGGGAATTCCGCCAGAGTTTTTGCCTTATCTGTTCGATTACTTTCGCCAAGCTGATAGTACAACTACGCGGACATTTGGTGGATTAGGTTTAGGATTAGCGATCGCACGTAAAGTTGTAGAGATGCATGGGGGAAATGTTCAAGCCGAAAGTCCTGGAGAAGGATTGGGTGCAACCTTCACTGTTGAGTTACCGCTTTTGGTCAGAAGTGAACATATTGGGCGTGAAGAGAACGAGTCTTTAGATTCTCAGCCGGAATCTTCGCTGCTTTCAGACACTCAAATTTTGGTGGTGGACGATGAACCCGATATCCGCGACTTGATTACCTTTATTTTGCAAGACTACGGCGTAGAAGTAACTCCCGTAGCATCAGCACAGGAAGCATTACAAGCGCTGTCTGAATCGATACCAGATGTTTTAATTAGTGATATTGGAATGCCAAAGACAGACGGTTATATGCTGATGCGTGAAGTGAGGGCGCGATCGCCTCAACAAGGAGGATTGGTACCAGCGATCGCTCTGACAGCCTATGCAGGGGAAATGAATCAGCAGCAAGCACTAGCAGCAGGATTTCAAAGGCATATTTCTAAACCCGTAGATCCAGATGTATTGGTGAAAGCGATCGTTGATTTGATTAAGTCAAGCTAATATCACCCAATACCATTCAGTTAGGCTGAATCAGTAACAGACTTATCCGTAAACAAAAAGCTCTAGATTTAGCTATTGATCTGTAACTATTCCAACACCAACCGTCAGTGAAAACAACACAGAAAATAATTAAGTAGCGACTATTTCCTGCACCAAAACGTAAGGCTGGACAATGAGGGTATGAAATCGCTTGTCGCGTTGGCGTAGCTCCCCATTCCATTCTCCCACCTGTACTATCGTAGGTTTAGTAATCAATTGCTCATCAATCCACTGTTGCACCGATGGTATGTTATCACTAGCGATCGCTACTCCAACATCCACCAAGTTTAGCTCAGGTGCCACTAAAATTACTGCATCTCTTTGTACATGAGGAATTAGCCATTCCCACTCTGCCTCATCCAAAATTTCTGTTAATTCCGCTCTTAAATCCGACATCATTTATCAATTTTTCTTGGCTAACAAACTATTTTACATTAAGTAAGTAGGTGAGAATAAATCAAAGTAGATTAAGTAATGTAAAAAATGTTGAGATGTATTCCTAGTGAGGGCTTCAGCCCTCTCTACGAGACGCTACGCGAACAAATTAGGACTAAAGTCCTTACTACAAACCTTGAATTATTCACGCCGCTCTACTTAGAGCTATTGCAAAATTTGAACACCCGCCCGAAAATTTATTTTAGGGCTAATAGCTTAACTCGGTTTAAACAGACTACTTACAGTAGTTTCAGTCCGTTTCAACGCACTTTTGCTATTAGCTAGGGACTTGAGTCCCTGGCAGTTCAAGTATTTTCGCAATAGGTTTATTAATTACTATTTATTAACTCCTAACTCCTGTACAGACGCGATTAATCGCGTCTCTTCTAACTTCATCGTCCTAAATCATGCATCTCGTTAATTACCGTAGTACATTTTTGGGTTAACGCTTGCAATTCCTCTTTATTAGTGGAACTGGGGGCATCAATCAAGTTACCAATTCTCATAGTGATGGGAACTGCGCGAGGTAGGGACGAGCCTTTTTCTAAAATCCTCTCAGTACCCCAGAGACTCACCGGCAATATTGGGGCTTTTGCTTTCGCCGCCAGCAGTAATGCGCCTCTTTTGGGGTCTGTAATTCGACCATCGGAGGTGCGGGTGCCTTGCAAGAAAACACCGACAGCCCAACCGTTATTGAGATATTCTAGGGCGGAACGGATCGCAGTGCGATCGGCATTTCCCCGACTTACCGGGTAAGCACCGTACAATTTAATCGCTTGCGCCAAAATGGGGATATTAAATAACTCTTCCTTAGCCATGTACGCCACTGGACGACGTACACACATGGAGACAATTGGCGGGTCAAAGTAACTAGCGTGATTACTCACTACCAGCAACGGCCCTGATTGGGGGACATTTTCCGCACCAGAAATCTGGCCGCGAAAGTAAGCGTGAAACATGGGGCTGACGACCGACCATTTAAAGGCGTGGTAAAGTGCCAGACTGATAAACGGTTCGCGGTTTCTGTCCACAGAAGATAATTAAAATCAGACTTAATTTAGCATAAGCGATCGCAACACCCAGAGCAAACGCAAAAAAGCTATAGAAACCCAAGCTACTAATTTCGACAATTTGAGTTGACGCTGAGTGAGCTTTTTTACTACATTCCTTAGCTTTTAAAATATCCTTTTAGGGAGAATTTATTTTTTGTATTCTTTTAAATGATGAATTGCTACACCCCTCTGGGAATACTAGATATGAAAATCGTCAGGATTTAGCATTATTTTATTAAAGGGAAATATGATCAATTCCAGCGCAATATTCCCTTTAGTGCCTTTGTCCAAGCCTTTCGCAATTTGATCGGGCAATTGCTCTCAGAATCAGATGCTCAACTGCAAGCCGGGAAAAGCAATATAGTATCAGCTGTTGGGCAATATGCACAGGTAATTATTGAAGTCATTCCCGAATTAGTCAGGATAATTGGTGAGCAACCACCAGCCCCAGAACTATCAGGAACAGCAGCACAAAATAGATTTAATTTATTATTCCAGAAATTCACTCAAGTCTTTATGCAGGCTGAACATCCATTAGTGATGTTTTTGGATGACTTGGAACAATACGATCGCGCCATCGCCCTCGCCAAAGAAAACCAATTCCTCAACGAAGAAGCCCTTGCGGACGAACTTGCCGCCAAATTCTATCTCGATTGGGGCAAAGAAAAAATCGCTCAAGTCTACATGACAGAAGCTTATTATTGTTACGCCCGTTGGGGGGCAAAAGCCAAAGTTGTTGATTTAGAAACCCGCTATCCGCAACTACTCTTCACAATTTTGCAAAAAGTTTTATTCACGTCAAGTCGACACCAAGTCAAGGAACAGAATTTATCATCACTTTACCTATCAACTGGAGTTTAGACTAAAAGCGATAAGAGAGAACGCAAATCAAAAGGAATTAGAGGTTAAAAATATTATCTTGTCAGCCTTAAAGCATCCTGAC
>NZ_JBALCE010000078.1:0-81364 GCF_036919815.1 Nostoc sp. | reverse complement strand
ATCGCTACACGTTATGATAAGCGAGCAATAAACTTTCTTGGTGCAATTTATCTTGCTGCTACTGTTATCTGGCTTAATTGATGACACGCCCTAGCGTTTAGGCGACGAGTTGCAAGACATTGAGCCTCAAACTAGCTACAATCCATGAGGCTATTCTACACTGGAATAAGAGAATGTGTGTTTAACTGACTTAGATATAGCGTTTCCTAATCACATGAGTTAAATCATAGTTAGTCCCCTCCTCGCTTGCGGGGAGGGGGTTGGGGGTGGGGTTCTTGTACCTCACAAAGGCCGAGAAGCGCTATATCAAAAACTGCGGACTTTTGTCATACCTTCTCGGTGTTGGTTATGAAATGCTTACCTCGTGTGGTAAAACTTAACTTAAATTCTGTCAGTTACTAACGGAGTTGATGGGAATGAGTACCTTAATTTTTATTGGCTTGATAGTGGTTTACGGAGGCGGCGTTTTGAAATTTTGGAATGGGTTTGGTCGGACTAATTTTAATCCGACTTTGACCAATCGCATTGGTTTATCTTTGCTATGGCCAGCTTTGTTTATTACAAATCAATCCTATCGTCGAAACTTTAGAAAGGCGTTGAAGGGCTAGAGTTTACTATTAAGTACAACGTCATCCGATCCTGACGGTGGCATATATCTCAATATAAATCTAACCCCCCAACCTCCCTTCCCTAGTAAGGAAGGAAGGTTGGGTTTGCTCCTTTTAGGAAGGAGAGGAATTAGGGAGGGATAAGTTCGTTAACCGTTGGAAGTATTTCAACTGATGAATTTAGGAATTAGTGGCCATTGGTTATTACGTGGATCGCTCCACCTACAGCCGCACCATCAACAGCATTGCCAAGGGTATGTCTCCCATCGCCAGTAATTATCCCAGTCAAGGCGCTAGCCCCAGCCCCGACTCCAACATCTTGACCAAGGTTGCGGTGACGGCGACCGCGAGTGTTTCTCAGACCATTTGCACCGTTGACTGCTGCACCAGTGACACCACCTTTGACAGCATTGCCTAATACACTACCATGTCCTCTAACAGCTCCTGTTACCACGTTGGTAACAGCCCCAATACCTGCATCTCTTAGTACTTGGTCATCAGCAGCAGCAGGTTTCGCGGGAACTAAGGTGACACCAGCTAAACTTGCAGCCATGAGACTGGATAAAAGTGTACGCTTTAAGATATTATTCATTGTGTTACCTTCTCAAAACATCAAACAACTGGCTAAAAAGCAAAGTTGCTGGAGTTGGATAAAATCTAATTTTTTCCTGTGAACAACAGCAACTAATTATTGTTCTCGAATATATATCATCGCACTTCCAAAGTCATAATTGCATCTACTGAAAGCATGAATCTAGATTCAGTCCAGAGAAGCCCTTACTAATTTATTAGGCAATACTGGAGATTACCTATTGACAAAATAAATTAAATATGCAATTAAGATTTTTAGATGTGTAAATTGCATTTTTTCATTACAACAAGCCATTTCTAATAATAAATCGCGTAGTGTTTACCCTATCTATCTAAAGATAGTTGCCAAAATAATTCAACTAACTCGTCGGAGTTAATATTTAATTCTCTTAGTTTAGCAGCTAAGCGTTGCTTTGTGCTGAGGTCATGGGAGCTATCCATATTTTAATTACGTATTTCTCTGGTAGCATTCCCTCGAAAAATTAAATAAGCTGATAAAAACTTATTTAGAATTCAAAAACGTGGATATCATTCAAAATATCAATGAAGCAGCTACCTTTGCAACAGTAGGCGCAGTGGTAGGAGTGACTGTATACCACAGTATTGGAGGTGCAGGTTTAGCAATTGGAGGAACTGCTTACGGAATAGGTTTAGTAGGATTTGCTGGGACTGGTGCAGCTGCTGGATTAGCTATTTACGGGATGAAAAAGTCAGTTTTTGGATAATTAAGTTCGCTTTCAAATTTTTTTAAATTGAACAATCAGGGGAATTAAAAGAATAAATTTAAAACCCCTATTTTGAAATAGTTTTGGAGGCAAAAGTAATGATATTAGATTTATATAGACTTGGTAAAGAAATCGCCCAAGATGCCAATAAATTATTCGATCACACACGCCATAGCGTTAAACATGATTTGGGAGAAACAGTTTTATGTGACAGCTAATCGTGAGTGGAAAGTAAAGGTTCGCCGCACAGGTAATCGCGGACGCTACCTTAAAATCTCTTCATATCCAGATTACAAACAAAGCCTGAGAGCATCAGCAGATAAATACAAATCATATTTACAAATTACTTCTGATGAATGGGAGGTTTTTTATCGGACAGCAAAAGGACTAAAGGATTCTCGCGCTAGGGCTATTTTAGACAAGTTAGTAGGAATTTAGGACTACAAACCGGGTTTTTCAAAAAAACCCGGTTTTTAAACACGAGTGTCACAAGGACAAATGTAAATTTAAGTAGAGACGAAGCTCTTATTTCTAAGAATCTGTTGATAGCCAATTCTCTAAGCTTAGTCCTTCAACTCGTAGCAAATCAGAGTCATTAAAAACGAGAATTAAACTGCGTGCGATCGCCGTCGCTCCTATCAATATTTGTATCTAATAAATAACTCACTTGATCTATTTTGCTTTTACTGCTTCATCGTACATTTTTATTTGCTCTGGTGTCAAATCATTTAACGTACCAAAAACAGCCTCTAAAACAAGAGTTTTATCAATTCTGCGTATTAAATCATTATCTTTAATCACTCTCATTTCTTCAGGAGAAAGCTGCCCAAAAAGTTCTCCCAACATTTCAATCATTTCTTGTTTGTTTAATTTAACCAAGTATAAGCTATTACTTTTAAATAGTTTTTCTACAATTGGCGATATCCGATTGATAACTTCCTGATGATAGCTAGAAACTTCTTGCATAATTTTCTCCCAGTATTTCACTAATTACCTCAATTATAAACAATCCTCCTCAGCGTTAAAAAAAGGCGGGTATGACTTCGGCGTGAGCGCTCAGTCGAAGGCTGCCCACCCCACAAAATTTTGAATTCAAAAATCTTAATTTTAACTAATCGCTTTATAAAATACGCGACTATACAAACAAAACCCGCGATCGCGGGTTTTGTAGACTCATGATAAATATATTCAGTGGGATTTCTCTTTATCCACAATAGTCAAAGACCTAGCTATTTCCAATTGCCAGGTGTAAAATGTAAACTAAAACTCCGCACTTTGCGGTGTACGTGGGAACGGAATCACATCACGGATATTTCCCATACCAGTCATAAATTGCACGAGTCGTTCAAAACCCAACCCAAAACCCGCATGGGGGACAGTACCATAACGACGTAAATCAAGATACCACCACAAGTCTTCTGGGTTTAATCCTTGCGCTAAAATGCGGCGTTCTAGAACTTCTAAACGTTCTTCTCGCTGCGAACCGCCAACAATTTCGCCAATTTTCGGTGCGAGAATATCCATTGCGCGGACGGTTTTTTCATCGTCATTTAAGCGCATATAAAAAGCTTTGATTTGCGCTGGATAATCTGTAACGATCGCAGGCTTTTTAAATAATTGTTCAGCTAAGTAGCGTTCGTGTTCTGATTGTAAGTCTAAACCCCAACTCACCGGATATTCAAATTTAACATCAGCTTTTTCTAAAAGTGCGATCGCTTCTGTATAAGTTAAGCGTTCAAACTGATTATTAATAATATTTTCGGCTGTTGTCAACACAGATTTATCAATGCGCTCATTGAAAAATTCCATGTCTTCTGGGCAAGTTTCCAACACATATTTAAAAATGTGTTTCAGAAACGCCTCAGCTAAATCCATATCGCCTTCTAAGTCACAAAAAGCCATTTCTGGCTCAACCATCCAAAATTCTGCTAAGTGGCGGGAGGTATTGGAATTTTCTGCACGGAAGGTAGGGCCGAAGGTGTAGACGTTAGAAAACGCCATTGCCATAACTTCTGCTTCCAACTGGCCGCTAACTGTTAAATATGTGGGTTTAGCAAAAAAGTCTTGAGTGTAATCTACTGCTTGATTTTCTGTACGCGGAATATTCTTTAAATCCAAACTGGTAACACTAAACAGTTCACCCGCGCCTTCGCAATCGCTAGCAGTGATGATGGGTGTGTGTACCCACAAAAAGCCTCTTTCGTGGAAGAATTGGTGAATTGCTGTCGAACAAGCATTTCTGACGCGGAAAACTGCACCAAAAGAATTAGTCCGCGATCGCAAATGTCCAATGGTTCGCAGAAACTCAAAGGAATGGCGTTTCTTTTGCAGGGGATATGTATCGGGATCAGCTTCTCCGTAAACTTTCACTGTCTCGGCTTTCAACTCAATTCGCTGTCCTTTACCAAGAGAAGCCACTAAGTAGCCTGTCACTTCGACAGCAGCACCCGTATTCAATTTTTTCAAGATAGCTTCATAATCCGGCAAATCTTGATTAATGACGACTTGCAAATTAGCTAGTGATGAGCCGTCATTGACTTCAATAAAAGCAAACCCTTTGGAATCGCGTTTCGTCCGCACCCAGCCTTGAACTTGGAGGGACTCATCAGGTTGGCCACTTCGCAATATTTCTGCAATCCGTCGATTTACCATATTATGCAATTTATATTTCGTCAACGTAGGGAATAGAGATATTAAAGAATCTTAACGAGTTAGCTCAATCTCAAATCGTTCGACTGAGCATCTCGACTTCGCTCGACGGAACCGTAGCCGTACCCCTCCGGGGAAGCAAGCTACGCGTAGCGTTCCGCAGGAAAGTCCAAAATTGGGATTATCCAGCGCAAGACTTTAATATCCAGCCTATGATAACGCCCATTCCACCAAAGCGGACGGCTTGCCAGAAAGGTTTTTTGAAGCTACGCCAAGAAAATAACTGGCTTTCTAAGTTTAGTTCTAGCATTTCCAACTGCTGTTGAATTTGCCGTAACTCTGCTTTGATTTCTGGTGTCTGAGATTTATTGTGCTTGAGTTGATCCCGGCGCTGTTGCCATTGTGCCTGTTGTTGGCGATCGCGTTGCACTTGATCATAACGTTCTTTTAAGGACAGGAGCGATCGCTCTACTTCTTCCAGTTCTTGTTCAAAATCTGGTTCTGGAGTTTCCCCTGGCGTTTGCGATTGTTTTGGCGGCTTCATTTACAAGTAGTAAAGTAGAAGTAAATGCAAATGTACCAATAGTTATGTCTCAATTTACCCAGCTGCCTAAAACCAGTCAACTGAATGAACTTAGTACTTTGGAACTAGCTCAAGCCCTGATGGAAAGGTTGAGCATTTCCCCTGACGATTGGCATCGCCTCAAGTCTAACCGCAATTCTCGCGCTAATGAACAAGTGGCAGCAGCTATTGTGTATCTTTTAAAGAATCAGCCCCAAGAAGCTCAAGCTAGATTAGAACAAGCAGTTGGTTGGTTAGATAGGTCTATTTCTGCCCCTCCCTGTCCGAGTCACGGAAAAAGTTAGGAGTTATGAATTATTATTCAACTCCTAACTCCTAACTCCTAATTCTTAAATACCTTATCGCCGCAGAGATAATCCCCGGCGATTTTCCATTTGTTTACAAAGCCTCAATTCTGTGCCTTTGCGGTTCCACTCTACCTGATCAAAAATTTGATAGAGAAGACACAAACCACGACCACTTTCTGCCTCATCTGGTGGGAGATAGTCTGTTGATTCTTCATCACTACTAGATGAAGGAGTAAAGCCGCTACCCTGATCTGAGATGATCCACCAATATTGATTATCTATTAAGGAAAAACGCACTACAACTGTTTTACTTGGATCAAGATTATTGCCATGTTTAGCGGCGTTTACTAGGGCTTCTTGAAGTCCTAGCCGCAATTCGGCTTGTAACTTGGCTGGAATTTCTGCCAACAGTAAATCTAATATTGGACAAAGATAGAGGGTTGAGGCAAAACTAATAGTGCCCCAATAACGTCCAACTGGACGGAGTGAAATAGTAATCACAAGAGAAACCCCATAGCTTTCAGTTAGCTAGACATCAGTTTGCTATTAGAGGCACCCTGATAAAACTTAAGGTGGTCATGCTGCCTTCAAACTTGCGTCTTTAAAACTAAATTTTGAAAATGCTAGGGAGCAGAGCATTGGCTTTATCTATGGTTGGGATTGTTTAGATATATAGCGGCTGCAATAAGTTTGATAATGAAGTCAGCAACTTAAAAAGATGCTAGTAATTTAAAAGAGTATTGGCATACTCTAGTTAATTGCCGATTTGTAATTTACACAATCCAATTTCACATTTTTAAGAGCCTATGCAACTTGAATTTCTTTAAACAAAATGAATTTCTATTTTTAGCTTAATTTAATTTTAGCATCTTTAGTATGCACTAGACTAAAAATTTCAAATTTCAGTTTTGCTAAAGGAATTACTACCCTTGTCCAAATGTGATAGCACAAGAAAGGCGGCAGCTTCAACGTGAGCAGTTTGAGGAAAAAAATCAGCAGGTTGTACCCGTGTGATGGTATATTGCCCATCTTGACAAAGCAATTTCAGGTCACGGGCGAGGGTAGCTACTTTACAGCTGACGTAAACGATCCTATATGGTTTCAATTGCCGTAAAGTCTCGATGACAGCGCGATCGCACCCTTTACGTGGCGGATCGAGTATTACTACTTCTGGTATTGTGCCAATTTTTGTCAGCAATTTTTCTACTGTCCCAACTTGGAATGTCACATTATCAATTCCGTTGCGGTGGGCATTCAAAATAGCTTGGTCTACTGCTGCTGGTTGCACTTCTAATCCTGTAGCAATACGTACTTTTTTGGCGAGGGGTAAAGTTAAAGTCCCGATACCACAGTAGGCATCAACTAGCAACTCATGCCCTTGAAGATTGAGTTCTGATTCAATTACCTGTAAAAGTGCCTCTGCTGTTTCTGTATAGACTTGGAAAAATGTATCTGGGCGCACTTGAAATTCCAGTCCAGCAAAATTTTCACGCAGGTGTGGGACTCCAGCGATGCAACGGGTTTCTGATCCAAAGATAGCATTTGTGCGATCGCTATTGCGATTTAGGGACACTCCCACTAATTGCGGATAACGCTTTAACCATTCCTGGGCTTGGGTTTCAATTCCTGATAAATTCCAGTCCTTCACCACCAAAGTCAGCAACATTTCTCCAGTGTGTCGCCCAATGCGTAAACTGAGATGGCGAATTTTCCCTTGATGACGCTGTTCGTCGTAAATTTGCCAACCTTGCTGTTGAATATCCTGCTTAACTTCCGCAAGTAAGGGATTTAATCGCGCGTCTTGGACTGGACATTGATTTAAATTAATTAATTGGTGACTACCTTTTTGATAATAACCAGCTTGTACCTGTCCTGTTGCCGATGTACCCAGAGGATATGTAGATTTGTTACGGTAGCCGAAAGCAGAAGGGGCGGCGAGTACCGGATCAACTGGTGGTTGGACAAAACCGCCAATCCGTTCCAAAGCTTGGATAACTTGATTTTGCTTGGCTGCTAGCTGGTAATCATAACTAATATGCTGCCACTGGCAACCACCGCACTTGTCAGCCACAATACAACTAGGTCTAATCCGGTGGGGGGATCGTTCCAATAGCTCCTGGAGCTTTCCGTGGGCGTATTTGGGTTTAACATGTACCAAGCGGACGATGGCGCGATCGCCTGGAACAGTATCTGGGACAAACACTACACGCTCATCAGCGCGTCCCACTCCATCGCCTGTATCACTAAGATTAGCGATCGTCACTTCAATTAATTCACCCTGTTGCCAAATTATTTTAGTCATTAGTTATTAATCAAGAGTCAAAAGTCAACACTAAAGAGTCAAAAATTATTAATTCTATCTGCTCCCTGATCTCTATCATCTCTCTTCACTTGTGTACCTCCGACTCGTTAAACTAACAGATAAATAATATTTCAGGTGATTTCAATCATCATGACTGTAATTAGCCAAGTTATTCTCCAAGCCGACGACGAACTGCGTTATCCCAGCAGTGGCGAACTTAAAAACATCAAAGACTTTTTGCAAACTGGCGTACAACGGACGCGGATTGCGACTACCTTAGCCGAAAACGAAAAAAAGATAGTTCAGGAAGCAACCAAACAACTTTGGCAGAAACGTCCTGACTTTATCTCCCCCGGAGGTAATGCTTACGGAGAACGTCAACGCTCTCTATGTATCCGTGACTTTGGCTGGTACTTACGTCTAATTACTTATGGCGTGCTTGCCGGCGACAAAGAGCCAATTGAAAAAATCGGTTTGATTGGTGTGCGGGAAATGTACAATTCCTTGGGCGTTCCCGTAACTGGAATGGTAGAAGCGATGAATTCGCTGAAAACAGCCTCCCTTAGCTTACTGAGTGCAGAAGACGCTGCCCAAGCAGCACCCTACTTTGATTACATCATTCAAGCGATGTCTTAATACAAAGTGTGTGCTGGTTCTAGGAGTATACTTCCGATCTACTAGAGTCAGTGCAAGATATTAGCGCTCAATAGGCATAAGATCCCCAATTTGATCATACCTTCCCCACATTTTGTAGTGGCTGTGGCAAAATCTCTGTCAAGTTATCAACCAGTTGTGGGGAAATTTTATTGACAAATCACACGTAGATACAAAAAACCGACAGTCCTTGATTAAGGCTGTCGGCAATTAAGTGTGTTCCCTATTAATGACTCGGCTAGAGTTCAGTTGTGATTAATTATCCCTAGTTAGCGATCGCAGCGAGACGATCCTAATCATACATACGTGTGATTCTCGTCACATGATTGTTACAGCTAAACTGTATATACTAGAATAATTTCTAAGTTGCAGTAGATATCTGCAATTTATAGTGTTAAATATTACAGTAAAATTACTTAGTTAAGTCATCTTTAAATATCGCGCTTTACAACATAAATTAATTAGCATCCCAAAATACTTTTAACGCCATTCACCAATATAGCTACTAATTGAACTGATGCGGTGGTTGCACTAATTGTATTAAACATTGCGCCAATTGCTGCTGATATCGTCTCCATACTAGTTCCTGCTATAAGCATTGTTATTACTGTGCTTGAAATAGAAAGAATTCCAGTAGCAGCTATACCCGAACCAGCTAAAATTGCGCCGACTATAGCAATAATAATAGTCCATTCCAATGGATTATGACTGTGACAAACCTGAATAAAGATTATAGGAAAATTCATTTTAATACTTCAATATGTTGCATTTAGTTAATCTTAATTTTATAAAAAAGCCTTTATTTGTGATAATAGAAAAATTAATCAAATTATCAAGGATTCAGCTTAATTGGCTAGGAAGTTAAGTGTTTTTGCAGTTGCCTTAATTGAGTAAATCACAATAGCGCGATAAGCTAGAGTTAGGAGCAGGACTGATTCACAACGTCTTGCAACAAACCTAGTTTGGGGTAACGATGGCAACAGAAGAAAAGCACAGCACTTATTTATCAGAAGCCGAAAGCCGTTTGCGTCAACTTTCTATTGAGAAGTTGCGAGTAGCAGTTGCATTTCTGGCTTATTTACAAAAAACAGAAGAAAGCGAAGCTACTGAAAAACTATTATTAAATATTCCTGATTTTGTCGAATCTTTCCCCGAAATTGAACAAAATGAAGACAAATTAGAAAATACTGCCTCAAATCAGATTGCCTCAGATGAAGAAGTATGGCAGGCTTATTTAGCTTCTAAACAGAAATGGGAGGAGGTTTACCGTCGCCTTGCAGACTCCTAGATTTATTTCTATTTCTCAAGTCTTAGATATTCACCAAGATGAGATAAACAGCTTTGGTGGAACATCTGGTGTCAGAGACGAAGGTTTGCTAGATTCAGCACTGGCACAACCTCAAGCTACTTTTGGCGGTGAACTTCTCCATCCAACAATTCACGAGCAAGCAGCAGCGTACCTGTACCATTTAGCGATGAACCATCCGTTTATTGATGGTAACAAGCGCACTGCATTTGCGGTTATGGATACCTTCATAACCTTAAACGCCTACAGTTTGAACTTATTGTCAGAGCAAGCTTACAACTTGGTGATTCAAGTAGTTCAGAAAGAAATATCCAAAGAAGAATTATCTGCATTTCTGGAACTGCATCTACAAGCCAAGTAAATCGATAGAATAATGCTCTGTCCCCCAGAGTGCATTATTTCCATGACTGCAACCTCAAAACCAGCCTTTTCTGCCGAAGAAATCGCCGCAGAAGGTTTAAAGCCAGAAGAATATGAAGAAATTGTCCGTAGGTTAGGGCGTCATCCTAACAAAGCTGAACTGGGAATGTTTGGGGTGATGTGGTCAGAGCATTGCTGTTACAAAAATTCACGACCGCTATTAAAACAGTTTCCCACGACAGGCGATCGCATCCTCGTAGGACCTGGTGAAAATGCTGGTGTTGTAGACTTGGGTGACGGATTCCAATTAGCTTTTAAGATTGAATCCCACAACCACCCCTCAGCAGTCGAACCCTTTCAGGGAGCCGCAACGGGAGTAGGAGGCATTCTCAGAGATATCTTTACAATGGGTGCGCGTCCCATTGCCCTATTAAACTCGCTACGCTTCGGTTCCCTAGAAGATGCCAAAACTCAAAGGCTGTTCCAAGGCGTAGTGGCGGGAATTTCACATTATGGTAACTGCGTTGGCGTACCCACAGTGGGCGGTGAAGTTTACTTTGACTCTGCTTACTCTGGTAATCCTCTGGTGAACGTGATGGCACTAGGGTTGATGGAAACAGCAGAAATCGTCAAATCGGGAGCATCTGGCTTAGGCAATCCCGTGCTTTATGTTGGTTCCACCACTGGGCGCGATGGTATGGGAGGCGCGAGTTTTGCTAGTGCAGAATTGAGCGATGAGTCAATCGATAACCGCCCTGCTGTGCAAGTGGGCGATCCCTTTTTGGAAAAGTCGTTAATTGAAGCTTGTCTGGAGGCGTTTAAGACAGGTGCAGTTGTCGCCGCGCAAGATATGGGAGCGGCGGGTATCACCTGTTCTACCTCAGAGATGGCGGCAAAAGGCGGTGTGGGAATTGAACTAGATTTAGATAAGATTCCCGTCAGAGAAACGGGGATGGTTTCCTATGAATATCTGCTTTCGGAATCTCAAGAACGAATGCTGTTCGTTGCCCACAAAGGGCGTGAGCAGGAATTAATCGACATTTTCCACCGTTGGGGACTTCAAGCTGTTGTTGCTGGTACAGTCATCGCTGAACCGATCGTGCGGATTTTCTTCCAGGGTGAAATAGCAGCAGAAATTCCGGCTGAAGCTTTGGCGGAAAATACCCCACTATATCATCGGCAGTTGTTGACAGAACCGCCAGAATATGCGCGTCAAGCTTGGGAATGGACTGCTGATTCCTTACCTCGTTGCACAACTACTGGAATAGAACTCCAAGGAGGGCTGCAAAGTTGGAATGATATTCTCTTAACTTTGCTCGATACACCCACGATCGCTTCTAAAAATTGGGTATATCGTCAATATGACCATCAAGTACAGAATAATACAGTAATTCTACCAGGTGGTGCAGATGCGGCTGTTATCCGTTTGCGCCCCCTTGAAGAAATCCCCAATCGTTCGACTGAGCATCTCGACTTCGCTCGACGGAACCGTAGCCGTTCGCGTAGCGTTCCGCAGGAAAGTCTAAAATCAGGGGTGGCAGCGACGGTAGATTGCAATCCTCGTTATGTTTATCTTGACCCCTACGAAGGAGCTAAGGCAGTGGTGGCAGAAGCTGCACGCAATCTTAGCTGTGTGGGTGCAGAACCTCTGGCGGTAACGGATAACCTGAATTTTGGCTCGCCAGAAAAACCCATTGGTTACTGGCAATTAGCAGAAGCTTGTCGCGGTTTGGCGGAAGGTTGCCGAGAATTGGCGACACCAGTCACAGGCGGAAATGTTTCTTTATACAACGAAACCCTCGATTCTCAAGGCATCCCACAACCCATTTATCCCACTCCTGTTGTGGGTATGGTGGGCTTGATTCCCGATATAACCAAAATTTGTGGTCAAGGTTGGCAAGCATCCGGCGATGTAATTTACTTATTGGGATTACCCATACAATCCAAAATCAGTTTGGGAGCATCTGAGTATTTAGCCACTATCCACAGTACTGTTGCCGGAAAACCGCCACGGGTAGATTTTGACTTAGAACGCCGCGTCCAGAAAGTTTGTCGTGAAGGAATTCGTAATGGTTGGGTACGTTCAGCCCATGATAGTGCTGAAGGGGGAGTGGCGATCGCACTAGCAGAATGTTGTATTGCTGGCAAGCTTGGTGCCAAAATCAATTTAGAAATAGCACCAACGCAGTTAAACCGCCTCGATGAGGTGCTGTTCGCCGAAGGTGGCGCCAGAATTTTAGTTTCTGTTGCATCAGAACAACAAGAAATTTGGGAATCATATTTACAGGAACATCTTGGTCAAGAGTGGGAAAAATTGGGTGTAGTTGGTAATTTTGAGACTGATTTGGGGGTTTTCACCACTGATAACCAAACCTTAATCAAAGTTAGTATCGAAGATATGAGCGATCGCTATTCCCATGCGATCGCCAGACGTCTCGCCATCCCCACCACTACCGCCAAAGAAGTTAGGAGTTGAAAGTGAGGAGTTAGGAATCAAAAGCATAACTCCTAACTCCTCACTCCTAACGGATTTATTAGGCATAATTACGGTACTGTTTTAATAGATGGTTAAAGATTTGTTAAGAAGTCTACCACCATCTATCCAGAGAATCCCAGTGACTTGACCCCCCCACCAGGAGCAAAGCTAGCATGATTTCTATTCATTCTGTCACTTCGGATGAATACCCCGATCAGAACAACAACCCAATCAATAGTCATGAAAATCAGTCTGACAAGCCAGAAGAAGCTTGTGGTGTTTTTGGCATCTACGCCCCAGGAGAAAACGTTGCTAAACTGACCTACTTTGGATTGTATGCCCTCCAGCATCGGGGTCAAGAATCAGCTGGAATTGCCACCTTTGAGGGTACACAAGTACATCTCCACAAAGATATGGGGTTGGTGTCTCAAGTTTTCAATGAATCCATCTTGGATCAGTTGCCTGGTAGCCTTGCTGTTGGTCACACTCGTTATTCGACCACAGGTTCTAGCCGCAAAGTTAATGCCCAACCCGCAGTACTGGAAACTCGCTTAGGTTCATTAGCTTTGGCGCATAACGGTAATTTAGTCAATACAGTGCAACTGCGTCAAGAGTTGCTTGAGAATAAATGTAACTTAGTCACAACAACAGACTCAGAAATGATCGCTTTTGCGATCGCAGAAGCCGTCAATGCTGGCGCAGATTGGGTAGAAGGTGCAATTCAGGCATTTCACCGTTGCCAAGGAGCTTTTAGTTTAGTTATTGGGACTCCCATTGGTGTTATGGGTGTCCGTGACCCCAATGGGATTCGCCCCCTAGTAATTGGGACTTTGGCTGGTAATCCAATCCGTTACGTTTTGGCTTCGGAGACTTGTGGTTTAGACATCATTGGAGCCGAATACCTGCGAGATGTAGAACCAGGGGAATTAGTTTGGATTACTGAAGAAGGTTTAGCTTCCGATCATTGGAGTCAAAAGTCCGAGCGGAAATTGTGTATCTTTGAGATGATTTATTTTGCTCGCCCTGATAGCGTCATGCACAACGAGAGTTTGTATAGCTACCGAATGCGGTTAGGGCGGCAATTAGCGAAAGAATCTCCTATAGATGCCGATATTGTCTTTGGTGTTCCTGATTCTGGTATACCTGCTGCGATCGGATTTTCCCAAGCGTCTGGTGTATCCTACGCTGAAGGACTGATTAAAAATCGCTACGTTGGGCGAACTTTCATTCAACCAACCCAAGCGATGCGCGAGTCAGGTCTCCGTATGAAACTCAACCCCCTTAAAGATGTGCTGGCAGGTAAACGAGTGATCATCGTAGACGACTCGATTGTACGGGGTACTACCAGCCGTAAACTGGTTAAAACCTTGCGTGAGGCTGGTGCAGTAGAAGTACATATGCGAATTTCTTCTCCGCCTGTAACTCATCCCTGCTTCTATGGCATTGATACCGATTCTCAGGATCAACTAATTGCTGCTACCAAGTCAGTAGCGGAAATTGCCAAGCAACTGGAAGTAGACAGCCTCGCCTATCTGAGTTGGAAGGGAATGCTAGAAGCGACAAGAGAAGACACCAATAGTTTCTGCTCTGCCTGCTTCACTGGAGATTATCCCGTAGAAATTCCTCAGCAAGTGAAGCGTTCTAAGCTGATCTTAGAAAAGGTAGTGGTGTAGAGGCTAGTACCGCAAGGCGTAATTCGTAATTCGTAATTATGCTCTCTACAAGACGCTCATTAGAAATGGGTGGCTTATTATATGCCGTACTGTACTAGGGACTAGAGACTGGGGAATGAGGGCAGCAGAGAGTGAATAATAACTCCTAACTCCTAACTCCTCACTCTTGTACAGACGCGATTAATCGCGTCTCTCCTCACTCCTCACTATTAACTAATGTCCAATTTCCACTCAGGCTAAAATAGCTAAATACTCTAATAGAGATGATTTATGAACCAGCCGATATCTGAGAAAGTGCGCTGGACTACCGCCGACTTAGAATTGTTTCCAGATAACGGGAACCGCTATGAAATTATTGACGGAGAATTGTTTGTAACTAAAGCGCTTCACTGGAATCATCAAAAAGCCTGTGCAAGAATTTGTACTACCTTGGATAATTGGTCACAGACTACTGGTTTGGGAGAACTTGTGACTGCTCCAGGCATAATTTTTAGCGATAATGATAATGTGATTCCTGATGTTGTCTGGGCTAGCAATGAGAGATTGCCCCTACTTTTAGACGAGGCGGGGCATTTGACTGGTGCGCCAGAACTGGTTGTAGAAGTGCTATCTGCTGGTAGTGAAAATGAAAAGCGGGACAGGGAACTTAAACTAAAGCTTTACTCCGCAAGAGGTGTCAGAGAATATTGGATTATAGATTGGCGCAAGCAACAGGTGGAAGTCTATCGGCGTGAACAAGCGAGTTTAAAGTTAGTTGCTACGTTGTTCAATAGTGATGAGTTGAACTCACCCATATTGCCTGATTTTACTTGTGCGATCGCATCCTTATTTATTTAACACAATAGCAAGCGATCGGTGAAGGTGAGTGCGCTATCTTTGAATATGTTAATTAATGCGGAATTGAGGTATGGATGCTGAGGAATTGCTCAGGCGTTATGCTGCTGGAGATAGAGATTTTACTCGAGTTGATTTGAGTAACGCTAACTTGAGTAAAACCGACTTGCAGGGTATTAATCTGAGTAGAGCTTATTTGGATGGTGCAAACCTAATGGATGCCAACCTCTGTGGGGCTTGTTTGGTAGGTACTCACTTCGAGGCTACTGAAATGATTAATACTGATCTCAGACAGGCTAATCTCAGTGATAGTCATCTGAGTGCGGATCTGAGTGGGGCTAATCTCAGTGGTGCTGACCTAAATAGGTCTCACCTGTATAGCGCCTCTTTGGAGAGTGCTCTGTTGATTGGGGCTGATCTCTCCTACGCCAAGTTGGAGGCTGCTATTTTTGATGGGGCTAACCTCAGCTATGCTAACTTGACGGGTAGTACTGATGGTAATGTCAATAATGCTATTCTTTACCACACCATCATCTGGGATGGAAGTATTGTGAGCAATGACCATAGGTATAAACGCTCCCCTCGGTAGTTGAGAAACGAAACCCAACATTCATGACCGATATCCAATTAGGGCTTGCTGAAGAAGTAGGAAAAGGTAGTGAGTCGGGGAACCCGTCCAATGCACTGGCTCACCAAGCCCTTCGGGCACTTAACAGGGAATTCTTAACTCTTAACAGTAAGAAAAACGTGCCCGAATATTGGGTCTGAGAGCAACTAAATTTATTTATGAAAAGAAATAAAAATATTTTTTAAGGGGACGCGCAGCGCAAGAAAAAGCGAAAAACGCGGTCTTGGGCAAAGCCCCAAGTGGAGCGATTTTTTAAGACAATGCACCCTTGTATAAATCCCCTAATTTTAATTATGGGGATTTCCCTGTTCCCTCTTAACTACGTGTATTTCAAAAATCAAATAGGAGTCCTATATATCTTCATAATAAATGTAGATATTACTTTAATTTTAAAAATAAATTAAGTAAGTGGGTCAAATTAAATATAAAACCTCACCCTGCCTCCGGCTTCCCTCTCCTTAGTAAGGAGAGGGATTGAGGGTGAGGTTTGATCTTATATTTAATTACGCCTACCTACTTACTACATTGAAATACTAATGCTATATTTGCAAACATTTAATATTTAAATTTTCATATTTCTAACATAATTATAAATTTTAAAAAAGTTAATTAGTGATCATACTGAGACTTCATGATAACTAATTCTTAGCATTCTTTTATAAAAATAAGAATAAATTTTCAGAAAAATATAGACAAGTAAATAAAAAATAAGTATTAATTAATTTATGGATTCGGTTTTATTAAATCTAACAGTAGCTGCTCATTGCCATGCTTTTGTTATTTACACAATAAAAGCAAATTAATATAGCAATCCAAATTTAATCGTTAAAAAATACGGAGATTAAAAGTACGTATTTATTTATAAGTTTTTCAGCCTTTTACTCTTTCACAAATGATTTAGGATTGCTATATATAAATAGCAATCCGAATTGAAACGTGAGAAAATACTGAGATGAAAAGTACGTATTTTAAAGCCTTTCAGCGATTTTGCATCTCACGAATGATTTAGGATTGGTATAGCAATCTCATCAAGGCTAATAATAAAGTTTAAAAAATCTTGTCTTAAATAACGTTCAGGACTATAAAGATGGCTTTTGATTTAGATACAACTTTTCAAATAGATGTAGAGCATATTAAGTTAAAAGAAGCATATTCAACAGTATTTGGTTTACATAATCCGAAAATTCCTTTTGTCATTTGGTTACTAGAAAATCCTAATAGCCCCTTGGCATTACCTGGTAAAATTAGTCTTCAATATCATGATTATATTCACATACTCTTAGGTAGAGGGATTTCTCCTCAAGACGAAGCTTTTGTAATTGGATTTACTATGGGAAATGACTTAAATACTAATAGAATGCATTTATTTATATATAAGTTTTTTGCTCAATTTATATATCCATATCCATATAATTTTTCTAAATTAGATTTAATAAATTTTGACTTAGGTTTAATTTATGGAAAAAAAATTAAAATCAAACAAATTAATGAGATAATTTTTGAAAATTATCACAATAAGACTATAAATTATCTCAGAAATTATTTTGGGATTAGTGCTGATGAGATCCAACTAATACGACATTTTGAAACTTGGTTAATGCCCGATTCTAATTATATCTAAAACAAGAGTATGAAAATGCACTTACCTTATAAACTGAGATTTATTCCATCTCAAATAATAACTGTAACAGTATTACTAACGTTACTTTTATTTATTCCTCAAATTTGGCTTAATTGGCAAGCATATTACCGTTTCAATAGTATTACTAAAAATGAATTTCAACTCCAAAAACTCAGTGATAAAATTATCTATTTTGATGAAGTATTAACCATGTCAGCCCGCATGAATGCTGCTACAGGTGACTTTACTTGGGAACAACGGTATCGCCAATTTGAACCTCAACTCGATGTGATCATTAAAGAACTTATTAAACTGGCTCCTAAAACATATGAAAATGAGGATGCCAAAAAAATTGATGCTGCTAATCAGCAGTTGGTCAGAATGGAGTATCAATCTTTTGATTTAGTCAAGAAGAATCAAAAACAAGCAGCCCAACTACTATTGTCTAGTCGCGAATATGAAACTCATAAACACATTTATGCAGATGGTGTTGCTAAAAGAAACCATAATATCTCACTTCAGTTACAGCAGACAGTTGCTGAATATCGCAAAAGAATGTTTTGGGCAATTTTAGAATCTATCATAAGTTTAATAATACTTATTCCGGCATGGCTTTTGGTATTAAATTTATTGCAAGAATATTTAAAAGCGAAAAAAACTGCTCAAGCTGCCTTAGAAGAAGCTAATTATATCTTGGAAATGCAAGTTGCCACGAGAACGAAAAAATTAAAACAGAAAAATATTCAACTACAACAGACACTGCAAGAATTGCAAAATACTCAAGTACAACTGATCCAAACTGAAAAGATGTCCTCACTGGGTCAGCTAGTCGCTGGTGTTGCTCATGAAATTAATAACCCTGTTAATTTCATTTATGGCAATTTAACATATGTTAAAGAATATATTCAGCAATTACTAGCTTTAACGAATCTGTACCAGCAACAATATCCTCATGACAACCCAGAAATAACTATTTTAATTGATCAGATAGATTTGGAGTTTATTATTGATGATCTGCCGAAAATCTTATCCTCAATGGAAGTTGGTACTGATCGTATCCGCGAGATTGTGCTAACCTTACGGAACTTCTCCCGTCTTGATGAAGCGGAAATGAAACCTGTTGATATTCATGAAGGAATTGATAGCACGCTGTTAATTTTGCAGCATCATCTCAAAGGAAAATCCGAACAGCAAGAAATTAAAATTATCAAAGACTATGAGAATTTGCCTCTTGTGGAATGTTATGCAGGAGGATTAAATCAGGTCTTCATGAATATCTTGAGTAATGCTATTGATGCTTTACGTCAACAGGAAATGGAGCGCTTAAAAGAAGAAATTAAACAACACCCCAGTTTTATTACTATTCATACTGAAGTTAAAAATCAAGAGTGCGTAGTTATCAGCATTAAAGATAATGGTTCAGGAATAACTGAGGAAGTTAAGACTAGATTGTTTGACCCCTTCTTTACTACTAAACCTGTAGGCAAAGGTACTGGTTTAGGATTATCTATTAGTTACCAGATTGTAGTAGATAAGCATAAGGGAAAAATTAAGTGTGTTTCTGCACCTGAAAAAGGGACAGAATTTGTGATTGAGATTCCTATCAAACAGAGACAAGCTGCTTTGAGTCCACACTAATCCATAAATTTAACTGTGCTGCAAAAACTCAACTTTGGGCAATAACGGGTCAGTCACAATACCCACACCGCTAAAACCCCAACGTTTTAGCAGGTTTCCCAACTGTGTACGCGCAATAGATTCTACAGTAAAGCGATTTGCCACTTTTGCTGCATGGGTGTTGAGATAGCTTAAGGCATCAAAGTTTTCCTGAAACAGCAATAAATAACCTGATGTTTCGGTATCAGGACGAGCGATGAGATAATTACCGTCAGTTTTTGAGCGCACCAAGTAATAGACTTCGGACAGCATGGAGATGAGGGAGATGGGGTTAAACCAATGACCAATGACAAATGACTAATAACTAATTAAGATTTTCTAGGCGAATGCGTGGATCGGCGGCTTTTAACATCAAATCGGCGATTAAATTACCAGCAATCAGCAGCACTGCACCCATTACCAAGCTTGCCATTAACAAATATAAATCTTGAGCTTGTAAAGCCTGTAGAGTCAACCTCCCTAAACCGGGCCAGTTGAAGAAAAATTCGGCAATGAAGGCACCGTTTAATAAACCAGCTAATTCAAAACCCAATAAGGTAATTAAGGGATTTATCGCATTGCGGAGGGCATGAACGTAGATGACACGGTTTTCTGGCAGTCCTTTGGCACGAGCCGTTTGGATATAATCTTGACGCAGCACATCCAATAATTCGCCGCGAGTGATCCGTTGTAAACCAGCAAAACTTGTAATTGAGAGGGCGATCGTGGGTAAAATCATGTGCCAGCCGATATCTAAGATTCTGCCAAACCACGACAGTTCCGAGTGATTGATGCTAGTCATACTACCCACTGGGAATAAGGGCGAGGTGATTTGGGCTAAAACCAGCAGCGCTAAGGCAGTGATGAAAGTGGGAAAACCTTGTCCGGCATAGCTAATTACCTGTAAAATTCTGTCTCCTAGCTTATTTTGGTTAACAGCAGCAAAGATCCCTAGAGGGATAGCGATCGCCCATGTGAAAATTAAAGATGCGATCGCTAATAGCAAAGTCGCTGGTACCCGTTCCCACAACATTGATGCCACTGAACGTTGATAAATAAAACTCGTGCCAAAATCCCCTTTTGTCAAGATTCGCCATAGCCACAGCCAAAATTGCTCTGGCCAAGACCTATCCAAACCAAACTGCCGCTTGATTTCCGCAATTCTTTCTGGAGATATCTTCGGGTTTTGCCGCAGCGTATCTACATAATCACCGGGAGCGAGTTGAATAATGAAAAACGACAATGCTGACGCCAAAAACAAAGTCAGTAGTGCCTGCAATAGCCGCTTTGCCACATAAACAAAAGTTTCGCTCGTGACTAGCCTGATTAGCCAATCCCGACCTGTCTCCAAAGAAATTCTCGTAGATGTCATTTGTCCTTTATCCATTGTCTAATGACCAATGACTAATATTCAATTAGAGAGATAATCGGCACGTCCGGCAAATATTTACGCCCTTGTAAATCCCGTAGCTCGATAATAAACCCAAACCCCACCAGTTCGCAGCCAATCTTCTGCACCAACTTTGCTGTTGCACTCGCAGTTCCACCCGTGGCAATCAAATCGTCCACAATCAAAACTCGGCTACCTTGGGGTAAAGCGTCTTGATGTACTTCCAGGCAGTCTGTACCATATTCTAGTTGATACTCAATTGAATGAACCTCTGCTGGTAACTTACCTTTTTTGCGGACGGGAATAAAACCAACTCCTAATTTATAAGCCAGAGGTGAGCCAAAAATGAATCCCCTCGACTCTATACCGATGACATAATCCGCCGTTATTCCACGTTCGTTGCATTTTTGTGTTAAAAAGTCAATAGTATAGCGCAGTCCCTCTGGATCGCGCAGCAGCGTAGTAATATCCCGAAATAAAATTCCGGGTTTGGGGAAATCTGGGATGTCACGAACGAGAGACTTTAAATCCATAAAAAAGGGATTGGGGAATGGGGCATGGGGCATAGGGAATGGGGAATGGGGAGTGGGGAGATAAGGGAGAAGAATTAATAATTAATAACCAATGCCCAATGCCCAATGCCCAATGCCCAATGCCCAATGCCTAATTTCAGATACCTGAAAAATCGTACACTATAATGTCATACGCTGGGAGTCGCGGCTGAAGCTTCACCCTTTATTGACGATAATTAGAATCTAAACCAAGCTAGAAAAGGTATTGCACTCATAAATGAGGTGAATTAACTGATGTTTTAAAACTTTGATTTCAATATAGGGAAATCTTTGAGTAGAAAGAGTTAAGTAATGTATATATCAGGTAGTCATGCTACTGCTACAAGTCTAATGTTCAAGTCTTGGCTACCGACTACCGATCTTAAATTTGTTTTATCTAATCTGTTGGAACCGCACAAGGTATTTATAGAATGAATGTCTCAGCAAGTTTAACGCCGTTCAACAGTCCAACCCAAGATTCACTGCCGACGATTCTGGACACTTTACCAGATCCAGCGATCGCTTCCAAGACCTGTCCTCGAAGAACGCGGTTGCAAATTGACCTGATTTTACTGGCAATTGAAGCTTTAGAGCTTGGTGGTTCGGAAGCAATCCTGGCTTTTGCTCAAGAGTTGGATCTTAAAGGAATTGTTAAAGACAGGGTGAATTTATGGCGGATGCGTAGCTCTAACCCGCTACGAAGAGCGCACATGCGCCGTCCCTTAACTATTATGGAAGCAAAAGCTCTGGTGGTCATTGCTTGCTACATGGCGCGGCGTTTAACTGTTGTTATCCGCCAGTTACTAATGATCTGTCAACAAATGGAAGAAAAGCAGATTCCATTAGAACAGAATTTGCGCCTATCTAATTATTTAGAGCGGTTTAGAGCGCATTTTAAAAGCCGGATGAATGCTCGACGTTCTGGTTTACTGGCATTAACTTCTGATGAAAAATTAGATGAGCTAGCAATAAATTTGTTAGGACAATTACTATTTTGTACGGGTACAGCTGGAATGCAGAGGTTCTGGATTAGTTTATTTGACGGTGAAGTGGAATGAATATTCAACGTAAGTACAGTCTACCTAATTGTACACTGCTTTTAGAAGGGTTAAGTGATGTCACTAGGGCTGCACAGTTCCAGGAAATGCGCCCGGAATTATCAATATTGGTAAATGCAGAATGCTATTTATCTGGTTACAATCAACCCCTAACCGGAGGGCGGGAATTTTTTGAAAGTTTGGTGAGGGCTGTTAGTGGTTACGCTCAAGAATTTTTAAGTAGTGTACCCAATCCGCAAGCACACAACCAGGAATCGGAGCTAGTAGAGTTTCAGAAAGTTGACAGCAACCGACACAGGTTAATTATACATTCAGAAGGTACTCCAGAGGGGTTCGAGTCTCACTCTAAAAACTCCAAACGTCCGCCGATTGAAATAGATTTGAATACGGTGCAGTTGTTTGATTTAGTGGAAGCAGTCGATCAGTTTTTTGCTGATAGCCAAACTTTACCAGAACTTTCTTTAGAACTACAACCAGTTACCAGACGCTATGGCGGTGCTAGTCAAGCTTTGGTCAGACAGGCCGTTCCTGCTGCTGTGGGAGTATCAACTTTAGCAGTAGCAGCGATCGCTTTTAACTTGATTCCACCTCCCCAAATGCGTCCACCTCAGCCGAAACCAGATGAGCAAAGTAGCTCGACAACAAAAAGCCTCACCCCTCTAGCATCAGCTGCTGCAACTCCGATCGCTACTGCAACACCGATCGCGGCTGCAACACCCGCAGCTAGTACCAAGCCAGCAGTTAAAGATTTAGAAGCACTTTTAAATACAGTTCCTGAAATTACTGATCCATCCCAGTTACGTGCATTAAATCGCCAAGTATACAACCAAATTCATCCAGCTTGGACTAATCGCTCAGGATTGAACGAGGAATTAATTTATCGTTTGGGTGTAGCTGCGGATGGAGCGATCGTTGGTTATAAAGCTTTGAATAAAGAGGCGAATCTAAGAGTAGGGCAAACTCCTCTGCCTAACCTACTTTACAATCCTGCTAACCGCGCTCCCATTTCCAATGAACCGATCGCCCAATTCCGAGTCGTGTTTAATACACAAAGTGTACTAGAAGTTAGCCCTTGGCGGGGATATGCTAGTACACCACAGGTACTCGGCGCAAAAATTACTGACTCTAATATAGTGAAAGGTTTAAACCAAAAGCTTTATAATGCAGTTCGCAAAACCTGGAGTGGCACTCCCACCTTTACGCGAGATTTAAAATATCGGGTAGCGGTTAACAAAGATGGTGTAATTGCTGACTATGAACCACTCAACCAAGTCGCCTTTGACTATTTCCGAGAAACACCGCTTCCGAAGATGTTCAACGCTATCTACGGTTCCAATGTAGCAGCCCCCAACAATAAAGAACCTCTCGCCCACTTTCAAATGATATTCAAGCCTAGCGGTACGCTGGAGGTCACTCCTTGGCAGGGATATCAGTCTAATTGATAATTATTAATTCATAATTCATAATTAAAAAGGGTTTGATTCCCTTGCTTCTACAAGCAGTTATGTTTTAGTTGGGGCTTCGGCGTGAGCGCTACTTCTCTACGAGAGGCTGCGGCAACGACTTCTCTACGAGACGCTACGCGAACGCTCAGTACAAGTCAGTACAAGTCAGTCGAACGGTTGAAATCCCCTTTCTATTACATAATTATGAATTATGAATTATGAATTATGAATTTTTAATCATAGCCCAATGCCCAATTTATCTTGTAATCCGTCGCATATAATTGCCCCATAACTGAGCTGCTTGAGCGCTGCTGCCAGATGTCGGGGAATTATTGTCGTTTCCCAGCCAAACACCAGTTACAAGCCGCCGACTAGGGATAAAACCGATGAACCACAAGTCAACGTTTTTATCAGTCGTGCCAGTTTTTCCAGCTTCCCCCAGTCCAATGGCAGCACTACGACCAGTACCTCTGGTGATTACGCCACGCATCAAACTAGTCATCTCATCGGCGACACCATTCGGCAGCACTCGTTTGTTGGCATCGGGATCTTGGTCGAAGGAGTAGATAACACGGCAGGTTTTGATATCATTGCGATCGCCGCAATCACTACTATCTAAAATTCGCTTAATCGCATGGGGAGGATTTGATACACCGCGATTGCCAATAGCGCCAAAAGCACCAGTCATTTCTAAAACATTCACCACACTTTGACCCAGCACCAAGCCAGGAACTTGATCGAGGGGTGACTTTATTCCTAAATTCTGTGCCATCGCCACCACTTTGTTCAGTCCGATTTCTCTGGCAACTCCCAAGGCGATGGGATTTTCTGAAAGAGCCAGCCCGGTGGCAATATCTAAACTACCAGCACTGGAACGACAGGGTTTATAAGTAAAGCCTTGCCAAGTTAAAGGGGCGCAGGAATAACTTTTTGATGCTGAAATTCCCTGTTGAATGGCGGCGGTGTAAGTAAAGATTTTGAAGGTAGAACCTGGTTGTCTTTTGGCTTGGACAGCACGATTGAACTGACTTTTTTTGTAATCAGTCCCGCCTACCATTGCCAGGATGCTACCAGTACTGGAGTCAAGGGTCACTACCGCTCCTTGAGAAAAATTAAAATTTGCGCCACTGTTATTGACTGAATTCCGCAACGCTGCTTCGGCTTGGCTCTGAATCGCTTGATCCAGCTGAGTTTCAATGATATAGTTTCCTTCTCTTGCGGCTCCCTGCCCCAAGATTGATTCCAGTTCCGAGAAGACGTAACTGTAAAAATAAGGAGCGATCGTTTTAGCTTGCTGTTCACAGACTTTAGGACTAACTTGAACAGTGGAACGTCTAGCTCGGTTCGCATCCTCTGGTTTAATTTTGCCCATCTCTAGTAACCGCTTAATCACGCGATTGCGGTATTCAGCAGCTTCTAGCTTATTGTGACTATCCCCACAAAAATCGAAGCCGTTGGGGGCTGGTAGAATTCCCACTAACGTTGCTGCTTCTGCCAAAGTTAGTTCTTTAGCTGACTTCTCAAAGTAATATCGCGATGCATCCTCAAAACCAGAGGTATCTCCCCCCAAAAAAACCCGATTTAAGTACATCAGCAAAATATCATCTTTGCTGTAAAAGGTTTCGAGTTTCAGGGCGACAATTGCCTCCCGCAATTTACGTCCAATGGTATCCTGTCTGCCGACATATTCGCGGAACAAACTGCGGGCAACTTGCTGGGTAACAGTACTAGCTCCTTGTTGGACATCTCCGCTGCGGCTATTGATCAACACGGCTCGTAAAATCCCCAGAGGGTCAACCCCAAAGTGCCAGTAATAACGACTATCCTCTGAAGCCACCACCGCAGCAGGTAAATAAGGGCCAAATTCCTCTAAACGTTTCATGTCTACATGAGAGGTAGTTCGAGGCTCTCTCAGTGGGGTAGTTCCATCACGGGCGTAAACAACTACTGGGGCGCGTGTAGCTGTAGGTAGAGGTTTAACTGTAAATTTCAGCCATTCGACACCAATTACTAATGCTAATAGGGCACTGACACCACCGACACCATAAGCTGTCAAACTTGCAGCTTTGACATACCAGGCTGGTGGATAGACGTATTGCAACCGCACAGAAGCGGCGAGTTCTGGAGGACCCAGAGTTAAAATATCCCCATGACGCAGTTCCAGGGAACTAACACGACGCTTGCCACGATAAATGCCATTGGTGGAGTTTTCGTCTTTGATCACGAAAACTGGTGTGTGCTGAGTAAAATTCCGTGATAGTGACAGGTGAATTTGGCTGACAACAGGGTTACGGATAACGATATCGCTCGATTTTGAGCTACGACCTAGAATATAGCGATCGCCCAACAGTGGATATACTTCTGCTTTATCCGCCCCCGCATCCTGCACCCAAAGTTCTGGTACCTTGGCATTAGGCTTGAGCGCCAATTTAGAAAAATCGACCCTAGCTTGAATCGTATGTACTGCTTGAGTCAGTTGACCTAGTAACGTTTGTGGCTTGTGAGGCGGTTGGGGAGAACTCATCGGCTATTCACATCACAGTTTTTAGTGAAGAATCGGGCGAATTACAATCAATTTAGATGTTAGTCTTTCATCATTTTACTCATAAGCCAAAGCATAAATTGGCTATACGGAACTTTTTTTATCTAATTTATACTAAAGCTTAGTTTATGACTAGAATTGATTTGTGATTTTTGTCACTTACTTACAGGGGTAGAAATTTTTTCTCCATTCTCAAAGGCTGATTTTAGCTACTATTACTAGTTCAATAACTACAACCATAACTTTTGCTTTTGTATTTTTAAACACTACTTATCAAGAAACAACAGATTTAATTTTTACCAATTTTACATATCCACATATTTTGAAACAAACCTAAATATCTTCATTTAGGAAGATTTTCTAAATCTGATAGTTTGTTTTAATGGGGCGAGTGTTCCGTTGAGGTTAATTTTAGAATGATCGGAAAATCTCTGACCATGATTGGTACAGCTCTATCTTTGGCGCTCACCGCTAACATTGCTGTAGGCCAATCCAGTAAATCCCCCATAGCCGAATCCAGTAGCGATGCCACTAGTGCACCAGCAGAAATCAAAATGTCGCCAGAAGGGATGAAAATTCTCTGCGAGTATTTTCCGCTCAACTCTCGCTGTCCCGGTGGCACAGCACTCACTCCTAGCGCTCCTAGTAGCACTACAGTACCAGCAGAAACCACGACGCCCAATAGCAGCACTACTCCCGAAAGCACTCCAGCACCAGGAAGCGTTACCCCACCTGAACCTGGCGCTCCTAGCAACTTAACTCCAGCACCAGGAGGCGTTACTTCACCTGAACCTGGCGCTCCTGGCAACTTAACTCCAGCACCAGGAAGCGTTACTCCACCTGAACCTGGCGCTCCTGGCAATTTAACTCCAGCACCAGGAAGCGTTACCCCATCTGAACCTGGTACTCCTGGCAACTTAACTCCAGCACCAGGAAGCGTTACTCCACCTGAACCTGGTACTCCTAACAACTTAACTCCAGCACCAGGAAGCGTTACTCCACCTGAATCTGGTACTCCTGGTAGCAGTACTGAACCAGGTAGCTCAACCCCACCTGAACAACCTGGCACTCCTGGCACTCCTGGCAGCAGTATCCAACCAGGTAGCTCTCCCACTACTCCAGACTCTAGTTCGCCAAAAGCTCCTGGCACAGGTAATTAAATTAAAAGCTGAGGTATAACATAATCTGAATACTAGTTTGCCATCAGCGATCGCCAGCGCATCTTGACCTCTTACACCAGTTATGCAAACTGGTGTAAGATCATAAATCAAAATTCCTGGAACCTAGAGATCAAGTCTTCGCATATAGGACTAAACAAGGGTTTCAGTAATCAATAGCCTGGGATTAATCATCCCAGGCTTAATAATTTAATGCAACCCGCCAGTTGAAGTCGGTGTTTTTTGCAAGGAAGCAATTAATAGGCAAACAATACCGATACTAATAAATGAATCTGCCACATTAAATACAGCAAAGTTAATCAGGCGAAAATCAAGAAAATCAACGACGTAGCCTAAAACAAAGCGATCAATACCGTTACCCATAGCTCCACCTAAAATTAAGCCATAGCCCAACTGATCCCACAAATTTAATGTTGGACTAAACAACGCCAACGCTATCAATACTAAACTCACTCCTAAAGATAACCAGCGCAACCACTCTACTTTCCCACTTAACAGACTAAAAGCGGCACCAGTGTTAGTCACATAGGTGAAGTGAAATATCCCAGATAAAAGTGGTAGTGTCTGCCCCAAGCTAAAGGTTTGAACCACCCAGTATTTTGTTATTTGGTCTAAGAAAAAAGCTATGAAGGCAGCGATCCAGAAAAGGCTATTTTTTAAACGCATGGCGAATTAGTCATTGGTCATTGGTCATTGGTCATTGGTCATTGGTCATTGGTCATTGGTCATTGGTCATTGGTCATTGGTCATTGGTCATAAGCTTTTCACAAATGACAATCAACTAATAAAACATTAAGTGACGCAATATATATGCTATTACACTAACGGCACACACCAGAGTTAGTTGACCTGGTAGCGCAAACCACGAGTATCTGAGTATTGCTTGCATCAAGGATAGATTTTCTGTGCCTTTCCACTGAAAAATATAGCTAATAATCAAATAAGTAATACCGCATAGGTGGAGAGTTAACAAGCCACAGATGCAACTAAAAGCGAGAGTTTCTAGTCGAGGTCTAGCTTTAAAGGCGAACAAGCCACAAATCCAAGCTCCAGGAATAAAGCCTAGTAGATAGCCAAACTGAGACAGCTTCATATAACCAATACCGCCACCATCGGCAAATACAGGTAATAAGGTTAACCCCATGACTAAATAGGCAATTTGCGAGAGCGCACCGGCATTTTTGCCCCCTAAACAACCCACCAACAGCACTGCGCCAATTTGACAATAGACACCTAAAGAAAAAGTCTGAATTCCGTGCTTACTCCAACTCCAAGGTAAGGTGATGCCATAAGCTTCTAGGAAGGTACCACCCATTGTCAGGAGTAAGCCAATCATTGACCATAGTAATTGATTGGAAGCAGCAAACATTTATCAGGCAACCAGGGAAAGGCAAAAGGGAAAACCAACAGGAACCACTATAAACATTAATATTGAAATGAAATTTGTGCTGATATCTTAAGAACTAGCATATTTTCTTTTGCCTTTTTGGTATAGAATTTTTCAATTCTGCGAATTACGGCTTAGGTATCTATTGTCTGATTTTATTGACTGAAGTGTGTTCTAATTCTGGGATTTCACCTAAAATATAGTAAAATCAATGCCATTGAGCTTAATATTTTTTCTACTAATTTTTCAGAGCATTGCCTAAATTGGCTACAAAGTGCTTAAAATATTTCCTTAATCCAGTTTTTTTAGGCGATCGCTATTGGACATAAAAGTTGCATATTACCTGGAAGTAAAACTCTTGTGGGCTGGGCATCTTAACCCGCCCTGATTATGCAAATCAAAATTACATTAGCTTACCACGCTTTATCATCTATTGACATAGTTTTTTGATGACTTGACCAACGAAAATACACTAAGAATAAAGTTTTGTAAATACGTGTAAGTATCTTATATCTGGTACTATTCCTAACTTTAACTTTAGTTAAAGTATAAAATTTATCAAGCCAAATTAGAAATAAGGGTTTACACTTTATCAAAAAAAAATAAGTATTTTTTACTTTGTTAACCTATTGTTAATCTTAATTGTAGTCTTTTAGGAGTATCTTAGAAACGCTCACCTGGAAATTTAATAAAAAATTGATCGCGATGCTCTCACGTCTTAGCGTACTAACAACTCATCGCCTCACAGGTTCAATTTCAGTGTTAGCACTGACAATCAGCCTAGCAGCTTGTGGCGGACAGCAAACCCCAGATAATACAGCCACCAAGGAGACTCCTTCTGGCACGGCTACAGAGACTACTACCTCTAGCCCCGCCAAATTAGACCTTGGCGGAACCGTAAAGTTAACCGGAGCTGGTGCGTCTTTTCCGGCACCACTGTATGACACTTGGTTCACGGATTTAAACAAAAAATATTCAAATCTGCAAGTTGACTATGCATCAGTTGGTAGCGGTGCTGGAGTTGAGCAATTTATCAAAGGTACTGTAGACTTTGGTGCCAGCGATGTTGCGATGAAGGATGAAGAAATCAAGAAAGTGCCAGCAGATAAGGGCGTTATTTTACTGCCTGTGACTGCTGGTAGTATCGTGCTGGCTTACAACTTGCCAGATGTTCCAGAACTCAAGCTACCACGGACAGTTTACGCCAATATTTTACTAGGCAAAATCACGTCTTGGGATGATCCCCAAATTGCCAAGGCTAACCCAGGTGCAAAACTACCTAAAGATAAGATCGCAGTTGTCTATCGTTCCGATGGTAGCGGAACCACGGGTGTCTTTACAAAACACCTCAGCGCTATTAGCCCGGAGTGGAAAACTAAAGTTGGTGAAGGCAAAACTGTCAACTGGCCTACGGGAACCGGTGCTAAGGGTAATGAGGGTGTTACCGCCCAAATCCAACAAATTCAAGGTTCTATTGGTTATGTCGAGTACGGCTATGCCAAACAAAATAGTCTCAAGTTTGCTGCTTTGGAAAACAAAAGCGGTAAGTTTGTTGTAGCTAGTGAGCAGTCAGCCTCTAAAACTCTCGAATCAGTAGCTCTACCACCAGATCTCCGCGTCTTCATTTCCGATCCAGAAGGGGCCAATTCCTATCCCATCGTCACTTACACCTGGATTTTGGCTTACAAGAAATATTCCAATGCGGCAAAAGCTAAGGCAATTGAAGCCGCTATCGAATACGCTTTAACTGAGGGTCAGAAACAGGCTACGACACTAGGGTATGTTCCTCTACCTCAAAACGTCATTACCAAGGTAGCTGCTGCTGCTGACCAAATCAGTCCAGAGTATAAAATCTCTGTTGGCAGTGGTCCTAGCGCTAGCAAGTAAGCATCAAATATCCCTAATCAATAATTGATAGACTGGTCGTTCTATGGAGATTAGTAACTGTGAACAGGTAGTTACTAACGGATGAATTTAACCAGATGATGATGCGACAATTTTATTCTCCTTGCCTCACACATTGTTCTCTGATTTAATTGTTAAAGTCGGTATTCATGACTACAAATTCTCAAAATCTGTCATCAGCGATGAAAAATCGCTCTGACGTAGAAAAGTCCCTAGATCGGGGTTTTATTTGGCTGACTAAAATTTTTGCCTTTGGGGTTGCTGCCACTTTATTATGGATCGGGTCACAGGTTGCAATTGGCGCTTGGCCTGCCATCCAAAAGTTTGGTGCTGGCTTTTTAGCCAACACCACTTGGAACCCAGTTAATGATAGCTATGGGGTGCTACCTCAAATTTATGGAACTCTCTTGAGTTCTTTTATTGGTCTGCTGATAGCAGTACCAATTGGGGTTGGTACTGCTGTTGTATTGAGCGAGGATTTTTTGCCCGCTAAAGTGAAGTTGGTACTGGTTTTCGCAGTAGAACTGCTGGCAGCTATTCCCAGCGTTGTCTACGGCGTGTGGGGTATTTTTGTTTTAGTGCCAATCTTAACCAACTTCGGAAAATGGCTCAATAGTTACTTTGGTTGGGTGCCATTTTTTAGCACTTCTCCTACAGGACCAGGAATGTTGCCGGCAGGAGTCATCTTAGCGATTATGACTTTGCCAATCATCACAGCCTTATCCCGCGATGCCTTGATTTCTATACCCTCCAGTTTGCGTCAAGCCTCTCTAGGACTAGGAGCAACGCGTTGGGAAACAATTTTGCAAGTTCTCATTCCAGCAGCCTTTTCGGGCATAGTTAGTGCTGTGATGCTGGGACTCGGCCGGGCAATGGGAGAAACAATGGCTGTAACGATGTTAATTGGCAACTCCAACAACATCAGTATCTCTCTTTTAGCACCAGCTAATACAATTTCTTCTCTACTAGCAAATCAATTCTCAGAAGCTAGTGGTTTGCAAGTTGCAGCTTTAATGTACGCGGCTTTAGTTCTATTTTTCTTGACGCTAGTAGTCAATATTATGGCAGAGTTGATCGTTCTGAGAGTCAAGCGAATATAGCTTAGTTTTGGGTTAAATTATGACTTCTAATTTTCCAGAGCGCAGTTTAACTCGCTCGGGCATGTCTCAAAGAACACTGTTTAATACAGTGATGACCGTAATCGCATTTACCTGCGGAGTATTGGCACTTTTACCTTTGCTAGCAGTACTTTCTTACGTGATTATTAAAGGCTTTAGCAGTCTGAATCTAGCCGTGTTTGTGGAACTGCCACCCAAAGCTCTACAAAAGGGAGGAGGCTTTGGTAATGCAATTTTAGGCACACTCCTAATGGTAGGAATTGCTGCCTTGATTAGCATCCCCTTTGGAGTTTTGGGGGCGATTTACATCACAGAATTTAGTTCGGCTAATGTAGCCAGAGGAGTACGTTTTGCAGCTAACGTCCTTAGTGGAGTCCCCTCAATTATTGCTGGGGTATTTGCCTATGGCATTGTCGTTTTAACACTGGTAAAGTTGAACTTAGGATCATATTCAGCTCTGGGTGGAGGGTTTGCACTGGCAATTTTAATGTTGCCAATTATTCTCCGAACTACCGATGAAGCGTTGCAGTTAGTATCGCCAGATTTGCGACAAGCATCGGCAGGGTTAGGAGCGACTAACTTTCAAACAGTAAGTCAAGTAGTCTTACCAGCAGCTTTACCAGCAATTGTAACTGGCGCAACGCTAGCGATCGCCAGAGCATCTGGAGAAACCGCACCTTTACTATTTACTGCTCTGTTTTCCAACTTTTGGCCTGATAGCTTATTCCAACCAACAGCTTCCCTTGCCGTTTTGGTTTACAAATATGCCATTTCTCCGTTTAAAAATTGGCAATCACTAGCTTGGGCAGCATCTTTGATTTTGGTATTGATGGTTTTAATCACAAGTATCATCGCT
Source organism: Nostoc sp. (assembly GCF_036919815.1). Lineage (GTDB taxonomy): Bacteria > Cyanobacteriota > Cyanobacteriia > Cyanobacteriales > Nostocaceae > Nostoc. The sequence goes on along the minus strand of NZ_JBALCE010000078.1, from coordinate 48,981 downwards.
CGCTGGGCAACTCGTCAAAAAGCTTAGTAAACAACTATCCATAGTCCAGATACCCATCGCCCAAACCAACACAAGACTTAATATTATGCCTACTAAAATTAGCACAGTGAATGACACTGAAACCGTTTTACGCGCCGAAAATCTCAACATTTACTACGGCAAGTTTTTAGCCTTACAGAATATTTGGCTAGATATACCGAAAAATCAGGTTACAGCCTTTATCGGTCCTTCTGGTTGTGGTAAAAGTACGTTATTGCGATGCTATAACCGTCTCAATGACCTGATTGAGTCATTTCGCGCAGAAGGTAAAATATTTTTTTACGATAAAAACTTGTATGCATCCGACATCGATCCTGTAGAAGTGCGTCGGAGAATTGGGATGGTGTTTCAAAGACCAAACCCATTTCCCAAATCAATTTATGACAATATTACTTTTGGAGCCAAAATCAACGGCTATAAAGGTAATTTCGATGAATTGGTAGAAAGCAGTCTCAGAAAAGCGGCTTTGTGGGATGAAGTCAAAGATAAACTACGGCAAAGTGGCTCGTCTTTATCTGGTGGACAACAACAACGTTTATGTATTGCTCGAGCGATCGCAGTCGAACCTGAAATTATACTGATGGATGAACCTTGCTCTGCTCTTGACCCCATTTCCACCTTACGGGTTGAAGAACTGATTCACGAACTTAAAGAACAATATACTATCGTCATTGTCACCCATAACATGCAGCAAGCAGCGCGGGTTTCTGACAAGACAGCCTTTTTTAATGTTCGGACTTCAGACACAGGAGGTCGTAACGGTTACATGGTAGAGTACGACTTAACAGAAGTAATTTTTAACAATCCTAAGCAGGAAGAGACGCGAGATTACGTCAGTGGCAAATTTGGATAAATAAATATTTGACATTTATTGATGTTAGAGCAATGAGGGATACTCGAAAATTAAAGCTGTGCGATATTCCTCTAGTTTTTTTATTTTTTTGCTAACGAACGTGGACTAAATAAAATGCAAAACTTCATCCTATCTCTAGCTTCCCTCTGCTTTATAAGGAGAGGGATTGAGGGTGAGGTAAGCCAGGGACATAAATTGTATGTTAACGCCGTGTGCGATTTTCTCTCAAACCTAACACCCAACCCCTTCCCTACATTCGCGCAGCGTCTCGTTGGCGAAGCCTCTCGTAGAGAAGAGAGGCAAGGGGAGTAAGATTCAAAGCCTCTCGGACTGTGGGGGAGAGGAATGGAAGCGGGGTTCCAAGAATAAGTTGCATATCGCGTATGTTATTTAATTCTTATTCCTAAAATTAGCGTAGGCGTAGCCCACCGCAGGCATCGCTTGATCAATTATGGCTATTTTTGGTCAATAAAAGTAATAATTAAGCTATTTAACATCAGACTTGCATTTACTGGGCGGGCAAAAAACCCACTCGAGAATAGAGCCTAGTACTAGTGTTGCCTTACCTTGCTATTAATTCGTAGGCATTCCATGATTGAACCAGTTAGTTTTGAACTGGTTATTTTACCAAACGCAGACTTACTTCTTGCACTACTGCATTTCTGGGTTTCTCGTTCTAAGCGGGCGGCGGGAATCGAACCCGCATTAATAGCTTGGAAGGCTATAGTTTTACCACTAAACTACGCCCGCAAATCTCCAACTTTCTAAATATAACACAGTGGTTGCGAAAATTCAAGCATTTATTTGGAATTGGCAGGTTGGATTTTGATCCTGACATAAAGATTGCTCAAGGGTGGTTTGCTGCCATCGTTGTTGTGAGCAGCAATAAAGTTTTCTATTTTGAAAACTTCGCTGAGGGCTTGCTGATATCTGCTTTTTTCGCTTTGCAGTGTTGCTGGTTCTATTTCTAGAACTACAGCCCGTTGAAAGTTGCCATTGTTATCAATTATTAAGCTAGCCAATATTTGTGCTGGCTCAAGTCCAGAATTGTGGACAAGAAAACTTGATGAGTCTAACTGTTTTGTGTTGCTTCCCCTGTATAAAGCGATAACGTCGGGTAAAGCATCTTGTCGTAATCTTCCTGATTGTATCAAGTTACTCACTTGATCTCTAAGCAAAGGAGTTACTATTGCTACCGATGCTCCCATAGTAGGAGTTGCTGGAGTTTCTCTAGTGGGAGTTGCTGGAGTTTCCTTAGTGGGAGTTGCTGGAGTTTCCTTAGTGGGAGTTGCTGGAGTTTCCTTAGTGGGAGTTGCTGGAGTTTCCCTAGTGGGAGTTGCTGGAGTTTCCCTAGTGGGAGTTGCTGGAGTTTCTCTAGTTCGAGTTGCTGGAGTTTCCCTAGTTCGAGTTGCTGGAGTTTCTCTGTTTTCAGCTTCCGAAACTGGTGAATTTGATGGAATACCTGTTGGTAGTGGCGTTCCCTTTCCCAGTTTGATTTCTTGACGGCGGTTCCAAGGTAAATTATCGGCTGGAACTATAGGTTTCGCTGTGACTGTAGGTTTCGCTGTGACTATAGGTTTGGCTGTGACTGTAGGTTTGGCTGTGACTGTAGGTTTTGGCGTAGAAACTCTCTGTTGCCTAAAAGGAAAAGGTTTGCTATTAGCTTTAGAGGCGTAAATTCGGCTCTTTTGCTGGAGATTATCCGCAGAATTTATTCCGCCAAAATCTTGATTTCTGGGTATAGTTCGTGCTGTTTGTGGTGAACGTGCTGGTACAGACTTTTGAGTTAAAGATAGTCGCTTTGGCGAAACTGTTTGGGCTGTTGATTTTGATTTGGTTATTAATTTTGTTCTAGGAGTAATGTCTATCAATTCAATGGGGACAGCAGATTGACTTTGCTGGGGAAACCACAGACTAAATGCATTAGATGAGCGCATCAGCCAGAACGCCAGCAAGTGCAAAGAGACTGAAGCTATAACAACAGAAATCCATAAACCTGGTGGATCAGTGTGTCCTCTCCAGACCTTGGCTGGAATTGGAGTTTTGTCTGCAACCGATGGTATCATATTATAAAAACTGGATATGATTAGGCACTCTTACTCATTGCTAATGCTTTAAAATACCAGTCTTAATTTTAGCGATTAAACATTATCTCTGATGTAACAGCAAAGGTCAAAACTGTTTCATCTACTCCTTTAAGTTCTAGCGAACTACCTTTAGTAATTTCTTCTTCCTGCAAATAATCTGCCACGGCAGCAGAAACCAAGATTGTACCGGGAACAGCAGCAGCTTGCAACCTTGCAGCAATATTCACACTTGGACCAATAGCAGTATAATCGGCACGTTCAGCGCTACCAAACATCCCCACAACAGCAGTACCTTGGTGGATACCGCACCGGAACTGTACGCTAGTAAGTTTGTGGCCATCGAATACACCTTGGGCTTGCCAGCGCTGGTTCAACTCAGCCAGTGAGCCGTGCATTGCTCTTGCTGTATTGATGGCACGACGCACCTGTTCATTAGGGGTTAATTCTTCCGGCGCTCCGTATAAAGCTAAGATAGCATCTCCCATAAATTTATCTACAGTGCCGCCATTGCTAAATACAACCTTGGTCATGGCTGCTAAATATTCATTTAGCAACTCTGCTACCCGTCTGGATCTGAGAGTATTTGCTAGCTGTGTAAAACCCACGATATCACTAAACAAAACTGTAATTAAGCGTGGTTCGGGGCGCAAATCTAACGTTAAATCTCCGGTTGCGGCTTTTTGCACCAATGCAGTCGGCAAAAAGCGCTTTAGCACCGATTCTGTTAGATAAGTATTTAACTCCACGATTCGCCGTTCATTTTCCTTCAATCCTAAAAGATTCCGAACTTCCGCCAAAAGTTCCCGGTCATTGAATGGTTTTGCTAGATAAGCATCCGCCCCATGTTCTGTACCTTCGATGCGGGTTTCCTCATCTACTTTCGCTGTCAGCAAAATGATTGGTGTTCCTTTGAGTTTCTCCTCTTTGCGGAGCATCTGAATCATCTCAAGTCCGCTAACCAAGGGCATCATTAAGTCAGTCACAATCAAGTTGGGTATAATTTCCTTAGCGATCGCATACCCTTCAGAACCGTTACGAGCTGTCTGTACATGATAGCCGTTGCGGCGGAAAATCTCGGATACGTAGTTTCGCAGATCCGGGTTGTCGTCTACAACTAAAATTGAGTGCTGAGTCTTTGAACCTCTGATAGTTGCAAGCTTATCCTCAGAGTTTTCGCTGAGGGCTGAGTCTTGAGTCTCAATACTGGGGGAGAAGTTTCTTGTAATATCTTCAATACTGTTTATTGCTGACTCTACCAATTCTAAATCAGCCAATTCTACGCTAGCGCGGCTCATATTCAGTTCGGTAGGCGTTTCTAGTACTTGCTGTGTCGGTAAATGAGCATTTCCAGTCACAAGCCATAAACTAAAAGTAGTGCCTTCGCCGTAAACTGATTCCACAGTGACTTCACCACCATGTAATTCTACCAATTCTTTAACTAAAGCTAAACCCAAACCACTGCCTTCATAGGAGCGGTTTGCTGAACCTTCAGCTTGGCGGAAGCGCTCAAATAGGTAGGGAATTTGTTCTTTAAGAATGCCAATTCCAGTATCTTGTACTTGCAATATACAACGATCGCCTTCAGATTTTAGTCTGACGCTGATTGTGCCACCTTCGGGAGTAAACTTCATCGCATTTGACAGTAGGTTGTAAACCACCTTGTCAAATTTTTCCATATCTAAGTACACCGTAGAACATTCATCTAACTCGGTAGTGAGATGTAGTCCTTTTTTCTCACAGTAGGGACGAAAAGATTCAACAATTTGGCTGACAAATTCGACTAAATCGCAGGGATGGAAAGTAGGCTGCATTCTCCCCGCGTCTAGGCGTTGTAAATCTAAGAGTTGATTTACCAGTCGCAGCAGGCGGCGGGAGTTACGCAAGGCGATCGCACTTTGAGAGTAAGATAATCCCTCACCAGCCGCCACCGCCGACTCTAAAGGCCCTTGAATCAAGGTGATCGGTGTGCGAAACTCATGGGAGATATTTTGGAAAAATTCGGTTTTTTGTTTGTCTAATTCTAGTAAGCGTTCAGCTTGTTGGCGAGTTTTTTGATACAAGTGTGACTGCTGTACAGCGATCGCGGCTTGAGCTGCTACTGCTTTCGCCAAATCGATATCAGATGACAGCCATCGGCGAACTTTTTTACCTTCATGCAAAGTAATATTACCGATACATTTACCATCAGCCAATAATGGCACAACCATTAGCGATCGCCCTGGCATTTTTAAAGGCAAATTAAAAACCTGTACTTGTGAGGCAGAATGGCTGACATCACCAATTATCACTGGTTCATGTGTCTGTAGCATCTGTTGAAGAATTGGATTCTCCTGTATAGATGCTTGAGAATAGGGTATTCTCTGAGTTAATAAATTCTTATTACTACTTAAATTTTTGTCCGGGGCTAGCGATGCCTGGGTTGGGCTGTGCCTACGCAAATTTTCTGGATGTTGAAAACTGTCATACAAGCCTACACACTCGGCAAACTCATCTTCCTCTGTCCACAAAGACAAAACACAGCCATCGACTTGTAAAGCTTGTCCCAATTGCTGGGTAATTGCCGCAAAGATATCTTGGGGATCTAAGCTAGAGCGAATCGCGCTAGTAATCGTATTAATCAAGCTCTCTCGCTTGGCAAGGGCACGTACTTGTTCGTAAGCATAAGCTTGAGACAAAGCTAAAGCTGCCTGATCCGCCACCATCAATACTAACTGCACCTCATCCTCCCCCCAGAAGCGAGGCAGAGAACACTGGTGCAGTGCTAGCACTGCCATCAGTTCTTGTTGGCAGATCAATGGCACAACTAAACTAGAACAAATGTTAGCAGCAGCAAAAGCAGCTTCACGTTGGCGCAGTTCGGGAGTATCACCGTGAATGCGCTGATCATCGGTAACATCGTGAATCACCTGGACTTCGCGGATTTCCCACACCGTCTCAGCCAAAAGAGACACAGGCCCGGGGATGGTGGGACTCAGACCCCCCTTTGGAGAGAGAGGGGAAAGACTTACTGCAACTTCCTCGGCTTCTTCAGAAACAGCCTTCTGATAAATGAATCCTTTATCCGCCAACTGCTCATCTTGGAAGGGACGCAACAGACAGACATCCACCTCCAACATGTGACCGACTGTATCTACAATTGCCTGCAAAATTTGGCGATAGTCTAAAGCACTGCGAATCGTATTTGTAACGGTATTCAGCAGCGATTCTTGTCGAAGAGTGCGGGTTAGTTCGCGGGTGCGGGCTTTGAGGACATTGTGAGTATCCAAAGCTTGGCGTACCACTGCTTTGAGTTCCTCAGCTTCCCACGGTTTGGTGACATATTTAAATACCTTACCAGCGTTGATTGCTTCCACCAGGTCTTCGACATCGGTGTAGCCAGTTAAAATAATCCTGATAATATCTGGATATTGAGTTGCTGTCAGGCTCAAAAATTCTGTACCGCTCATCATCGGCATCCGCTGATCGGAGATAATCACTGCGACTTCTCCCTCTTGAGCCAGCAGATCGAGTGCCGCAGGGCCAGAGTCTGCCCTCAGCACCTTATAGTCCCGATAGAAAGTGCGGTAAAGCAAGTCAAGGTTGTCTGGTTCATCATCGACAACCAAAATTTTCGGCTTACTGTTTGCTGGGGATTTCATGCACCGCCTTCCTGCTGCAACGGCAGTCGGATAAAGAATAATCTGATCAGGTAAGAGCAGAGCATTTTGACCAATAAGGCTGTTTGGCTACATGACTGCTGAGTGTAGGAGTGTTTACTCACAGTAATTCGTCTCAATGGCTTATGCCCATTACCATTTGCTTTGGTGCAGTGTAATTGCTTTCATAGTTAGTTTTAGGGTTACAGAGTCGATGCTTGCTTGCCAAATCTTCTTTCACCTCCTGTGAGCAATGTCTGATATTACATACAGCGCTCATAGCTAGCTGAAAAATCCAAATGAAGCTGCATACTAAGTTTTCCCTCCCCAGCGCTTTTACTAACACTTGCAGGTAAATTTTATTTATGGTAGTCATGGTAGAGTCAGCAAAATTAAAACAATAAGATTTAAAGCCAAAGTATACTATTAGACAAATACCTCTTTCTAATTTAGCAATCAGAACTATCATTAACACAAGTGGCAGTGGTTAAGAAGTTAGGGATTAGTAGCCTTGCAGATTCTTCCCCAGTAGCTGTACAGCCTGTTCCTATGGCCTGGTAGCAAAGTTCTATTAGTGTAGCGATAATTTCATAAACAAGTTCAGTACTGCAACCAGAGTTTATCGGTAGTGTACTTACTTAACAATTTTGTCGGTTCTGCCTACGGACAGGTTATGCTATTTATCTACCCATTCACCTAAACCTGTACGACTTGACAGATGTTTTTGTGGTAAACAGACTGATATCCTCCCTACCTAAAGCAAGGGAAAGATTGTAGATTTATGAAGCTGTAACTTCTAAGACTCTTTCAAAAATGCAGGCTATAAAGCCCTAAACTAAAGTGTAAAACTTTGTATACTCTACAAGGAAAAGCGAATTAGCAGTCTTAGGTGAGTTCAATCTCCTGGGCAGATATAAAGTTTTCAATAAGTTTAAATGGTGTTTGAGGAGATTTGAGAAAATTTTCGTTGAATAAAATCAATACTAAACTAGCCTTGAAATATCGGTTTTTTCATCCATACCAGCAACAGCCAATCGATCCAGCTTGCTGCCAATTTCAAATTCGTACAGCTACACCTGCTGATTTGCTTGATATTGCCCAAATTATTGCTGAAAGCTTTCATTCCCAAAAGGGTATGTGGGGATGGGCTTTTCCATTGCTACGTTTGGGTATTTACGAAGACTTAAGGCATCGCATGGCATCACCTCCGCCGCGTCATATTTGTTTAGTCGCTTTTGAAGCTACTACTGGTGCGGCTCATAATTTAGTGGGAAGTGTGGAATTGGGTGTACGTTACAGTGATTCGTGGAGCCAGCTTGGTATGGGTTTTCCTTACTTATCTAATTTAGCGGTTCACCCAAAATACCGTAGACATGGTGTGGCTTCAGGGTTACTGAGTAGCTGTGAAAAAGTCTCCCGCGAGTGGGGATTTCAAGACTTATATCTCCACGTTTTGGAAAATAATCATCAGGCAAGGCAACTTTATTTCAAGGCGGGATATCGGGTACATAAAGTCGAATCGAACTGGAATGCATTTTTACTAGGACGCTCAAGCCAGATGTTCTTGCACAAGCATCTGAGTGCTGATTCTACTATCTGAATTTTATTTTGGTAATTGGAATTTTGATGTTGTAATTAGTTTGGTGAAAATCTATTAGCAATATCGACAATCAAAGTACAAACTAACTTAATTAACAACTCAGTCAATCTTAGCTAAATAGCTAAATATACAGCAATTTTCAAGTTTATGAAGTACACAACGATTCGTCTCAAAGCCAGGGAGAAAGCGTCTTTTAGTTCTGAATTCTGAATTTTGACTCCGGAATTCTGCTGTATATAGCTTTGGATAATTATTTTCCGAATATTTTATTTAGACTTTTTCCGGATCTTCCTATTCATCAAATTAATAAAAGCTGATTATTTTAATAAAAGATAACTTCGGAAAAGTTCACTTAAATGTTACATTTTGTCTTTTTTATTATTTCTCAATTAAAGAATAATACTTTGGAGTATTTTATATAGATAAGTAAATAAACTATAGCGAAAATAGCTGTACAATGACCCTTAGCAAATCAGCAAGTCCTCATAATAACTTTGTAATTAAGATATTCATCTTTATAAAAACTTTAAAAAAAAACTCTCTGAATTTGGAGACAAATCTAATTATATTTCATAAAATATGATCACTCAATTAGTAAACAATGCCTATTGATTACTATCTTAGTTAAATTGGCCAAAAGACTCTTGATAATAAAAGAATTCCAAAACCTAATTTGACATAACAGCTAGTTCCGTTTTGAAGTGCATACTACTACCAAATTCGTTGAAAGTTTAAAAAACATGGATAGCGAACAGCATCGACGCTATCAAACCTCTATGGTATCAACTTATTACCCTGAAACTAGTTTCCTTGACTCTCTTGTTATGCAAGATGGAACTGAGCAATCACAAGGCTCGGATATCCTTACACGTTTGCACAGTGGAGAAGTTTTCATTGTCAATAGTCGTAGACGAAATGGATTAATACTTTTTAAACGCTACCATGCAGAGTTTGCTGGGCCTGGGGCTGCTGTGGGTGGGGATTACGATTGTGATTGCCAAAGGGCATTGCCCATAGGTAATCTATCTTTATTAACTCCCGAATCTAATGAAGAACGCCAGAAGGCTTACTTGATTAGGCGACAGTGGATTCGATTGATCAAACAAATTACAGAAAACCCAGTGCCTGGGCAGCGAGTTCAAAAGATTCTCGATCAATTTGAGCAATATTTTCCACCAGAAATAGTGGTTCTTCTGCCGGATGTTGCTTTTGCTCTTTTAGTAGGTGTGCTGCCACAAACAGTGGGAATAGTCCGCCGTTTGGGCAGTCAGGTGGACAGCCGATTTAATTACTGAGTGAATTGCTAAAATTCCAAATTTGCCAAAGCAGCTTGGACTCGATTAACGGTGCGGGCGTTTTCCTCTATTGTGCCGACAGTAATTCGCAATCCTCCACTAATATGTCGTACAAAGGTGCCGAGTGTTCTAAGTTTCTGGTGGAAAGTTTTTAACACAGCATCTTGTGAATCAAAGCCATTTGGTTTCAGACGCAGGTAAATAAAGTTAGCAGCGCTGGCGGTAATTTGTAGTTCTGGTTGCTGGGACAAAATTTCGATGAGTTTGGCTCGTTCACTCAGGGTTTCGGGAATTGACTCTAGCAAGAGTGTGCGATTTTGTAAAGCAATTAATGCTGCTGCGATGGAAAAGCTGGGGAGATTGTAGGGTAAGCGAACTTTTTCTAAAATGGCGATCGCTTCAGGATGAGCGACGCAATAGCCAACGCGAAGAGCTGCCAATCGGAAAGCTTTAGAAAAAGTACGTAATATTACCCAATTTGGACGCTGTGCTAATTCACCTACTAGGGTAGTTTGGCTGAATTCAAAGTAAGCTTCATCAATTACTACCAAAATATGCTGTGGTAAACTTCTTAACCATGCCAACTCTGCCGCAGTTAAGCTATTAGCAGTCGGCGAATTAGGATGGACTACGAAAACTACGCGAATCGGGGGATTTTGAGTTTTTGCGATCGCAGACTGTGCTGCTTTTAAGTCAATTTCAAAATTTGTTTCATTTCTACCCACCGCCACTACAGGAATGCCCAAAGTTTGCGCCAAAATTCCGTACATAGAGAAAGTGGGATTGGCAACGAGAATTGAACCTTCTCCTCCTAGACAGGTGGCGATTAATAATGAGCGGATTAGTTCATCTGAACCATTGCCAACAGAAATATTGGCAGCAGTATTCGATAGCGAGAGGGCGGCTGACTGATTGACGTACTGTGCGATCGCATCCTTAAGTGTTTCATGACCGCCATCGGGATAACGATTTGTTTCAATTACTTGCTGATACGTCCAGACCAGCTTCTCTTTTAACTCAGGTGGTAAATCGTAGGGGCTTTCATTTGTATCCAAGCGATCGAACTGTGTGGCTACAGATGCGGCTGTATCGCTACTGGGGTGAGGTTTGTAGGCGGTAAATTGTGCTAAATCTGACCGGATGAAGGGAAGCATATCAATTTTGGATTTTAGATTTTGGATTTTGGATTTTAAATCAAAGTTAGTAAATAAACCTCATCTAAATCGAGAACCGTAGTTTTTGCCCTCACCCTAAATCCCTCTCCTAGATATGGGAGAGGGACTTTGAAATTCTGGCTCCCCTTCTCCCAAATCTGGGAGAAGGGGTTGGGGGATGAGGGCAAATCTTTTTCATCACCGAAGAACTACAGGTTTCAAGATAGACGCGGTTTATAGCCTCTTTGGATCTATGAGTTCAATAAGCGTACTTTTAATTTGCATAACCAGGGCGGGCTTTCCGGCCTACCCCACAAGAGTTTTACTTTCAGGTAATATTCAAGTTAAATGTCTAACAGCTAAGTACTTACTGAAAAATATTCGGTTATGTGTAGGTTTAATATTTTACAACTTTAAGGTAATTGGCAAAAGAGGCGAATTGCCTGCCAAATTTCTTCCATAACATTACCCAAAGCGTGATCACTGTCGAGTTCGACTAACTCCACCCAAGGACAAGAACGCCCAAAGTTACGACTGGCTTCGATGGGGATGACTTCATCCTTTTTTCCATGCAAAATTAGGGTGGGAATGGGACGTTGCAGAAGCTTTTCTTGGTATTGGGTGGCATCTGTAACGAAATCGTAATTTAAAGGAATTGCTCGCTCCTCCCCATAGTGGTAAACCATGATATATTTTTCTTGCTGCCAACGTTGTACTTCTTCATCACCGAGTTTGGGCAACCAATGGGATAAAAACCCAAAAGCTGGTGCTAGCAAAACTAAGCGTTGCACTTGTAAATTTTGTTGTCCCAAATGGGCAGCAGTCAAACCGCCCAAGCTTGAGCCAATCAACGTTACTGGTGTAGAATCATTGCTGAATTCGGCGGCAACTTGAGTTAGCTGACGAGTGATTGTCAACTGGGAAAAATCACCAGCATTCAAGTCGGGAATTTTCAGCTTTGTCTGAATTTGGGTAAAGCGATCGCTTATATCCTGCGCTTTGGCAGATTTAGGGCTGGAAGCAAAGCCGTGAAGATATATGTAGTGCAAGGCTGTAGATAGTTAGGAGTGAGGAGAGACGCGATTAATCGCGTCTGTACAGGAGTTTGGAGTTTGGAATTTTAAGTTTTAAGTTTCTTTCTTCAACTCATAACTCATAACTCCTAACTCTTTCGTATTACCGCATTGTGACAAATTCCTCTGCGGCTGAGGGATGGATACCTACAGTGGCGTCAAAATCTTTTTTGGTTGCGCCCATCTTCACAGCGATCGCTATACCTTGAATGATCTCAGCTGCATTTTCACCTACCATGTGAGCGCCTAGCACTTTATCAGTGTTGCTATCAACCACCAACTTCATCATTGTCTTCTCTTGCTTACCAGTCAAGCTATGGTACATGGGGCGGAAGCGAGTATGAAAAATTTTTACAGCATCACCGATTTTTTCCCGTGCTTCGACTTCTGTCCAGCCGACTGTAGCGGCTTCTGGGTTAGAAAATATGGCTGTGGGTACAGTTTGGTGACTGAATTCGCGGCGGTTATTTCCGAATTCACTATCGGCAAAGGCGCGACCTTCGCCAATGGCCACAGGAGTTAAATTAATTCGGTCAGTGACATCACCAACAGCAAAAATATGCGGTTGACTAGTTTGACTATATTCATTGACTGCGATCGCATTTGTGGTAGCGTATCCAGGCCCTTCCATAGAAGTAGCAACAATATCAATCCCAGCGTTTTCTAAACCCAGCCCATCTACATTGGGAGTTCGACCAGTCGCTACTAAAAACACGTCGGCAATTAGTGGTTCTTGGTCTTCGCCTGATAAAGTTAGTTTAAACCCTTCTGGCACGCGTTCAACTGTTTTTACCACATTATTTTTAATCAACCGAATTCCGTGGTTTGTCATCCCCTCTTCAATTTCTGTGCGAATGTGATCATCAAACCCCTTCAAAATCTGTTCACCTCTAGTAATTTGCGTCACCTCAGAACCCAAACCGCGCATAATACAGGCAAATTCCGTGCCAATATAACCAGCGCCAAGAATGACGATGTGTTTTGGTTGTTCTTTTAGATGAAAGATTTCATTGGAGGTAATGCCATATTCCATCCCTGGTAAATCTGGCTTGACGGGAAACCCACCAACAGCAATTAAAATTTTGTCTGCTGTAACTTTACGTCCATCAACTTCTACAGTGTGGGGGTCTACCAATCTGGCGCGACTAGGAATTAGTTGCACACCCGCTTTTTCTAAAGAGTTGATGTGTAGTTGCGACAGTCGCCGAACTTCCTTATCTATAGATGTAATGAAATGTTCCCAGTCCAACTCTACATTACCCACTTTCCAGCCATAGCCTGCGGCATCACTGAATAGTCCGGGAAAGTGAGAGCCATAGACCATGAGTTTTTTGGGAACGCAACCGCGAATTACACAAGTGCCACCAACTAAATCATATTCAGCGATCGCCACTTTTGCCCCATAGCTAGCCGCCCGTTTGGAAGCCGCTAAACCTCCAGAACCCGCACCAATTACAAACAGGTCGTAATCAAAAGTCATAAATTTATGTTCTCTTTAGCAACAAGTTAGTTCCTGGGAACTTACACAGAAAACGTGATTGAACTATATAAGGATATCCGGTGAACGCTGTGTAAGTCCTGTCCTTGATTTAATCTACCGTTAGCAGATGTTCTCTAGTCGTAGGGAATATCACTTTTTGCTTTGCTGGCTGTAGAGGCAGTAGTTAACTGTTATATTTATGCCTCTGGCATGGGGTATAAATTTGCGTTTATGTGGTTTATGTGGTTGGTTTTTGCGGTATAGGTTCTACAGGAATTGTTGGTATAGGTTCTACAGGAATTATTGGTATAGGTTCTACAGGAATTGTTGGTGTCGGTTCTACAGGAGTTATAGGTTTTTGGTCTATAGGAATTATTGGTATAGGTTCTACAGGAATTATTGGTATAGGTTCTACAGGAGTTTTTGGTGTAAGTTCTACAGGAATTATTGGTATAGGTTCTACAGGAGTTTTTGGTGTAAGTTCTACAGGAGTTTTTGGTGTAAGTTCTACAGGAATTATTGGTGTAAGTTCTACAGGAGTTTTTGGTGTAAGTTCTACAGGAATTATTGGTGTAAGTTCTACAGGAGTTTTTGGTGTAAGTTCTACAGGAATTATTGGTATAGGTTCTACAGGAGTTTTTGGTGTAAGTTCTACAGGAGTTTTTGGTGTAAGTTCTACGTTATGATTTTGAATACCTACATTGTTATTCTTACGATTTATCCCAGAACGCTGCTCAATATTTGACAGGACTTGTCCTGCGTCTTTAAAGGAATTTAATAGGGAATTATCTTCAATAGGGTGTAGTGGGGAATCGTTTGTAATAATGTTGTCGTTAGACGAATTAGAAGGACTAGTGGTTAACTGTAAAAAAGATGGGTTTTCAACTACTCCCTCACCTGTTATTGGCGACTGTGCCCTCAAAGCCGCAGCAGTTTCAGCTTGAACGCTAGCGATCGCAGGGTCGGCCGCAGGTCTAAGATTTTGCCTATTCAAATCAAATCCCCGAACCAGATCGCTCGTTTCATAAAAATTTCTGAGATCAAAATCGTATAAGCCCTGAAATTTGCCATTAACTATAACCATCATCTGTCCTGCTTGCAGCACGTGAGTTTGAGAAGCTTCCTTATTAGAAACTTCAATGCCGCTATTTGTCAGCGCACCCACAATCGTTGTATCTGTTTGTTGGTTGTAACGTACAAATAATGCTGAACCACGAATTGCTGCTGCTGCACTTGGCGTTTGTATACGTGTTTCCCCCCTTCCAGGTGGGATAAGCAGCAATGCAGTTCCGTTTGAGAGTCTAAAGCTGCGAGTCTTTGGTAAAAATTGAAATATAGCCTGTTCCCCAACTCGTGCCCAAGAGCCGTCATTAAAGCGCAAGTCTGCTAGGGAAGCTCGACCAGTTGATAACCCATCCCCAGGAATCATTGCATCTGATTTGCGTGCAGGACGTTTCTTGAGTTTATCTCTAGGTATCAGTTGTACCAAGTTGAGGAGGTTCTGAATCTCAGCTCGCGTCAAAGGAGTTATGGCATTTACCCGATTTGGCAAAGGCAGTACTATAACTCCCCATAAAGCAATAACTAATAGTGGAAACGATTTATGAAACATAGTTTAAGAATTTGTGAACTTCAACTAATATCAAAAAACTTACAAGTTTAAGCGGCTGCTAATTGTTTAAATTACTTTTTACTTGACATTTAATACATAAAATAGACAAAAAATAAACACATAAACCACGTCTATCTTGAAACCTGTAGTTATTCTGTGATCAAAAGGATTTGCCCTCATTCCCCAACCCCCTCTCCCAGATTTGGGAGAAGGGGAGCCAGAATTTCAAAGTCCTTCTCCCAGATATGGGAGAGGGATTTAGGGTGAGGGCGAATTTTTTTTAAGTTTTTTTTCTGAAACTGACATTGTGTGAAACAAAGTCTATGACAGATTTAAAAAAATTTCCAATAAATAAATTACTACTACTTGTGCGGTGGGCAACATTAGCGCCTTTGGTTACTGGGCGATCGTGTCGCCCACCCCACAAGAAATAATTGGATATTTTTTTAATGATAAAAAATCTGAAAAGCAGCAATTTTAGTTTGTAGTTTCAGTATATACCTACAAAGCTAAAATAGATGCACTCAATTATATATTATGAGTCGGAACTTTCGATAGAGCTTTTAGATCTACATTTGTCAAACGCGAACAAGCGATCTAACCAGATGCGACTCAATAACTGGAAGAATTTGTTTTTTTGTATTTTGTTAGCGTCCAGTGGTGGAAGTTGGTGTTGCATTAGAGTAGATGCGACAGAATCTGCAAATACAGATATTTTGCGTGCTGAAAATTTAGCAAGCACACAGGTAAATTATCAGCAGTTATGTCAGAAGTTGGAGTTAGAAGAAATTAACTCTTTGTGCAAGCAGTCTAGTGAGTCGCATCCTTTAGACTCCGAGATGCCGTTAAATCTGGCACAGCAAATACGAGAAACAACTCAAGCCCCAAACACAATCGAAAAACCTGAAGATACTCAAAAGCAAAATGACCCGCCACAGCTAGAATCGCAACCAAGTAATTTGCCTACATCTCCTTCAGACTCAAAAGAGCAACTATTAAATGCACCTGAGATAAATTACTCCCAAAGACTAGAGAGGCTAATATATCTGCTGCGATCGCCAAAACTACCACCTGAGTCTGATCGCGAATTGGGGTTACGTGTGCGGTTACTACCCTTACAACAGCAGCCACTACCACCGACAGAACAACCCGTTGTTAAATTTAAACCCATAGGCTCTCTACAAGCCCGTGTAGGATACTTCCAGACAGATAACATTTTTTCCTCAAATCATATTCCAATAAAAGATGGTTTAATTATTTCTGGATTGACGTTAGCCTCTGCATATTTCCCTTTGGGATCTAAGACTTATTTAAACGGCTCAATTGACGGGAATCTGATTCATTATCTAAATCAGTCACAATATGATTACAACCAGGTAAGATTCAATCTCAGTATTTACCAGCAGCTATCGCAGCGAATGTACGGAGAAATGAGTTGGAGCAATCAACAGTTATTTTATGCCAACAACAGCGATCGCCTGGATAGCTTCAAAGCAGGCGATCGCTTTTTAAATGAGAATTCCTTCCAATTGTCTTTGGGACGGCGAGATCCCTTAACTCCAAAATTAACCCTAGATAGCTTCTACGAATTGAGTGTAAATTTTGCTGATCCCCTAAGTCGTAATCGGATAATCAATTCCTTTTGGGTTTCTCTAAACTACTACTTGCAAAAGCCCCTCCAGGTTGGTATTGATTATCAGGCTAACTTCTCTGACTTTACACAGCGCGATCGAGAAGACCAATTTCATCGCCTATTCGGACACTTAAATTACCGAATATCCGATACCACTAATATGAATGTGCAGGCTGGAGTGAGTTTAGGTAATTCAACCGATGAAAACATTGATTTTGATGGCTGGTTCTTCACTATTAATTACAATTTGCAATTAGGTCAGTTTTGAAATTTGTCATTTGTCAAAAACCAATATACATCTCCGAAAAAGAATTTCAAACCCTTATCTTGTCAAGGTGAAAACCTAATTTCTGGAGATGTCTAATGACCAATGACCAATGACAAATGACTATAAATAGGAAATCCAATCACTCCAGCTACCAGCATAAAGTTTAGCCTTGCTAATGCCAGCTAATTCTAAA
The DNA here is from genome assembly GCF_036919815.1 of Nostoc sp. GTDB lineage: Bacteria > Cyanobacteriota > Cyanobacteriia > Cyanobacteriales > Nostocaceae > Nostoc. The sequence continues at coordinate 32,059 of NZ_JBALCE010000078.1, read as the reverse complement.
GAAAGTAAATTCACACAAGCAGTAACGCCAGAACCGCAATATACCAAGATTTCTTCGGCTGTTTCTAGTTTCTCCCACCGACGGCGTTGTTCATCTTCAGAAAGTAGATAGCCGGATGAGTCTGTAACTTCTTGCCAGGGATAGTTGACTGCACCGGGAATATGACCAGCAATTTTATCAATTGGCTCTCGTTCACCTCGGTAACGATCGCTTTCTCTCGAGTCTACCAATACTACCTCGTCGCTATCTTTCCGGCTTTTCACCGCCGTAATATCTACCACCTTTTCTGTTTGTACTTGAGCTACAAAAGTACCGATCCGGGGTTGAGGAATGACATCCGTAACCGGATAATCAGCTTTTTGCCATCCAGCAAAGCCTCCATCCAGTACTGCTACTTGCTCATGTCCGAGATAGCGCAACAGCCACCATAAACGAGATGCAAAGGCAAAGCGCGAATCATCATAAGCTACAACTAAACTTTTTTGGTAATTTACCCCAATGGCGGCAAATTTGTTAGCGATATCATTAGGGTTAGGTAAAGGATGTCTGCCGCCATGTTTACCCACTGGACTGGAAAGATCCTGATTTAAATCTAGGTAATATGACCCTTTAATATGGCTTGTTTGGTACTGTTGTTGTCCTAGTTGTGGATCGGCTAGAGAAAAGCGACAATCCACAATCACGACTTGCGGATCTTCTAGATGTTCAAATAACCAAGCTGGCGAAACAACAATTTGGGTACTTGTACTGAGCGTTGTCGTTGGCGCAGCCTCTCGTAGAGAAGTATTGGGCATTGGAAATTAGGCGTTATTTAGAGGACTTACGCAACTGGGTTATCAGTTGCGATCGCGGTAATCAGGTCTTTGTCGAGTAGTATGACGTTACCAATGATGACTTTATCATCTTTTGTACCGAAGCCTAGCGATCGCTCGTAGGTTGGATTAAGGAACTAATACCAAGTAACTATGGCAACCTTGAGTACACGTAATTTAGAAATGCGATCGCGTATATTATGTTGTTCGATGTGAGAGTTAAGTTTTTGTTCTTCTGTTTCATTTAAGTTCAAATAAGTGTCAATAAAACCAGAAATCAGTTGCATCCTTGCGGGGTCTAATCTGAGAGTAGTTAATAGCCGCAAACATTCCGCCTTGACTTGCGGACGTTTTTCTGGTGAAATATTCATTTTTGCCATAAGTGCTGCGGCAATAGGGTTTTGTTGGATTAAATAATCTCGCCAACTAATTCTATTTAATTGAATTGCTGCAAATTTAAACTTGAGTACGTCTAAATTGGGAAATATAATGCTATGTGTTTTTGGTTCTGGTCGTAGTGGTTCATCAAAGGAGAAATTGACTTGATTGGAATCAATTTGAGTGGAGCCAACTTGACTGATACTATCTTGGCTGGTGCCGATCTGACTGATGCCAATTTGAGTAACGCCAATCTGACTAGTGCCAACTTGGGCCAGTGCAAATTCATTCGTGCTAATTTGAGTGGAGCCAATTTGACTAAAGCTTGTTTGGATGTTGTTGAGTTCATGGATACTGACATGAGTGGTGCTGAATGCTCTCAAAGAATTCAAGTTTATTTATAAAATATAAAATATAAAATGTCAGACTTAGAAAATTTTACACCTAAGCTCACAGCAGATGGTTCTTTCACCTTTGTCTCTCAAGAGTTTGGTGAATCCTTTCACAGCCATTATGGAGCGAAGCAGGAGAGTTTTTTCAAGTTTGTAGAACCTACTCAACTAGCCACAGCCGCACAAAAACCAGTCTTGAGGCTGTTGGATATCTGTTATGGTCTAGGATATAACACAGCTGCTGCTTTGCAGACAATTTGGGCAGTGAATCCTAGTTGTTGTGTTGAAGTAATTGGTTTAGAACTGAATCCAGCTGTGCCACAAGCTGCGATCGCTCATCACTTGTTCGACAATTGGAACTGTAATTATACTGGAATCTTGTCCCAGCTAGCTTTTGAGCATCAAGTGCAAACACCTTACCTGAAAGCGAAGCTACTAATTGGCGATGCTAGAACTACGATCGCGCTAGTACATCAGTTAGGTTTCTCTTCAGATGCAATTTTCCTCGATCCCTTTTCACCACCACAATGTCCTCAATTATGGACTGTTGAATTTATTAAACAACTGTCATTGTGTTTACATCCAGATGGTTTATTAGCCACCTATTCTTGTGCTGCTGCTGTACGCACAGCACTTTTATCTGCTGGCTTGATCATCGGTTCTACCCCACCTGTGGGAAGGCGATCGCCTGGTACTGTGGCAGCCCATTCTAAAAGTGCTGAGTTAAAAAATTCCTCAGCACTCCCTCCCCTCTCGCCAGCTGAAAAAGAACACTTGCTAACCCGTGCTGCTATTCCCTATCGCGATCCTCAACTGAGCGATCCAACCGAAGTCATCGTGATGCGGCGACAACAAGAGCAACAAACCTCTTCGCTGGAACCTACTTCTGGTTGGCGAAAAAAGTGGCTATTGGGAACACAAGGCAGGGATTTTATGGAAACTAGTTTGTAGTTAGATTGAGATGTCTACGACTGGCTAACCTATGCAACTACAAACTAGTTCCCAGTCCTTAATTCCAGAAAAGTTAGACATTTTTTCGCCAAAAATTCTGATTTATTTTCCAGATACTCAGACAACAAGTTTTTACAAGCCAAATAGCTTAATTATGGGTTATTCTTTAGGCTGATCTCAAGAAAACCTTATGCTTGAAGAAAGGCAAGTCTCAGGTATTGTTGCATAAAAGCTGATGTTAATTGCAGTGATCATTCATTGGTATCTAGATCACTATAAGTCAAAGGTTCTAAAGTGAATGGATTTGATTTAGATCCGCCGAGGGTTTTAGTAGTTGACGATCATCCTGCCAGTCGTATGGCTGTTGTTTCCCTCTTGGGAATAGAAGGATACGAAGTGATTGAGGCGGACAGGGGTTCAATTGTTGTCGAATTGGTAACTCAAAAACAACCAGATTTAATTTTGCTGGATGTGATGATGCCAGGAATAGATGGATTTGAAGTTTGCCAATTACTCAAACAGGATGAGCAGACTAGGCTAATCCCAGTGATTTTTATTACGGCGTTAAATGACAAGCGATCGCGCATTCGGGGAATTGAAGCTGGGGCTGATGATTTTCTCAGCAAACCTTTTGATCGTGTGGAACTGGCGGCACGCGTAAAATCCTTGGTGCGGCAGAAGCGTCTGAACGAAGATTTAGACCATGCCGAACAAGTACTATTTTCCATTGCCATGTCTATTGAAAGTCGCGATCCCAACACAGGTAATCATTGTGAACGGCTGGTAAAACGGGGACAAGTTTTTGGTGAATACCTCAACCTTTCACGCTACCAAATTCGAGATTTGCGGTGGGGTGGTTATCTCCACGATATCGGCAAGGTGGGTATTCCCGATGCAATACTGCTCAAAAAAGGCGAACTCACCCCCGAAGATTGGCAGATCATGCAGCAGCACGTTTTAATTGGAGAAAAAATCTGCCAGCCACTACGCAGTATGCGGGGTGTAATTCCTATTATTCGCCATCACCACGAACACTGGGATGGTTCAGGCTACCCTGATAGACTCAAGGAGAATAATATTCCCTACCTAGCGCAAGTATTTCAGTTAATCGATATTTACGATGCCCTAACCAGCGAACGACCTTACAAAAGAGCTTTTACTTCAGCAGAAGCACTTTCAATCATGCAAAAAGAAACTGATTCCGGTTGGCGTAATCCCAAACTAATGCAGCAGTTTGCAGAGTTTATTCGCTCTTGTCAGGAAAAAGAGAGACAGTAGGCTTGCCGTGAGCGTAGTCGAATGGAAGTAGGGAGTAATGATTTGTAGCTGCTGTAATGAACGCTTGGCTTGGCTGTGCCCCTACGCGTGGTCTATTTACCTGAAAATAGCTGTAATTTCTCGAACCGCCATCTCTACCAGACGCTACGCGTAGTTTGCTTCTTTGCAGGAGTACGCGCAGCGTCTGACAGAGAAGAATCATTGAGTCTGCGTAAGTCCGATAATTTTATATTGCGTAACATATAGCCATGTCTACGACGGGCTACGCCTACGCTCGTTTGTATGCAATACCTTTGACCTCTCTCCAAACCTCTCTCCTAAAAAGAGAGAGGCTTTGAATATTACTCCCCTTCCCTTGTAGGGAAGGGGCTGGGGGTTAGGTGTGTATTGCATTCAACTCAGAATCGCTATAGTTTGATTTATTCTTGCCCACTTACTTAGAGTTTTAACTATAGCAATCTTATTTGATTTGTGAAGATTGAAAGCTTTAGCTCCCCGACTTCTCTAACAAGTCGGGGATCTTGTTATTCATAAATGATTAAAGGAATGCTATATACCAGACAAGTCTCAACCATTCCTTTGATGAACTCAAAGCTAAAGCCAAACAAGTAACCATTTTCCCTAAAGTTTTGGCAGATAAATATGCCGTTGTAATTTACATTGAAGACAATCATTTAACTCTTTTCTATTATTTTAAAAATTTAAAATAATAGACCGGGATTTAAAATTAGTCAGTAATTGTACTGGTTAAAATCTGCCAAATACTTGAAAAACCTCAGTGTTGCAACAGAAAAGCAAAACTTATATGTCTTTTTTGTTTCTTAGCTATGACTTAGGTAGAATAATTTCACTAAATCGCAGCTAATTGTCAGGAAAGTGAGATATTTGTACTGAGGTATTCATAAAAACTTATTTAATAAAATCTTTTCCATATATATGTTTGTCGTAAAGAACTATTAAGAAATTCTGATTAAAGAATATTGCAATACCTTGATTTAATTGCTAACGTGTGTATTACAACGATGCTGATGAGCGCTTGGATCTAGGAGAAATAAAATCTATGAGCTACGTGTATTCAGCCAAGTGTGTTAGGCTTTGACAGATTAAAAACGAGAAATGTCTGCCTCGTATAGACAATTATGAGGGATTGCAGATTAACTAAAAAGTATCTCGTTGATAAAGGCTTAGTTTCAGTTTGATTTTAATTGCGATTAATTATTTGTCTTACCTTGTGCCGATAAGCGAGTAGGTGTTGATTATGTGTGTCAGCAATAACTAAGAGTTTGGTAAGACTTAGATTTTGGAGGATAAAACCAATGGATATTCAAGGCAAAGTAGCCCTCATTACAGGGGCTTCCCGTGGTATTGGACGAGCGATCGCCCTCGAACTAGCGCAACAAGGCATCAAGCGGCTAATATTGATAGCACGCGATCGCCAAAAGTTAGTTGAGGTAGCCAAGGAAATCGAGGCAATGGGCACAGAAACTGCGATCGTGGCATTAGATTTGACGCAGACAATTGAAGTGAATATTGCTGTTGCCCAACTGTGGCGCAATTATGGACAGATTCACCTGCTAGTTAATTGTGCGGGAGTCGCATATCAAAGCTCGTTTTTGCAATCTAAAATGCCCCAAGTTCAAGAAGAACTCTCTGTGAACTTGTTAGGAATGTACAACCTCACTAGTCTGATCGCTCGACGCATGGCCAGCCAAAGACAAGGGACAATTGTCAATGTGTCGAGCCTGATGGGGAAAGTTGCTGCACCGACGATGGCGACTTACTCAGCTACCAAGTTTGCAATTTTGGGATTTACCCAAGCCTTGCGGCGCGAACTAGCTGAACATAATATCCGGGTGATCGCATTACTGCCTTCCCTTACAGACACAGACATGGTGCGCGACTTAAAATTATTTCGCTGGGTGATCCCCATGACTCCCCAGGAAGTGGCTAAAGCACTCGTCACCGGAATGCAAAATGATTCACCAGAAATTTTAGTCGGATGGCAAAGTCATTTAGCCGTGTTGTGTCAACGCCTTGCTCCCTGGTTGCTAGAGCTAATTTTAAAAATAGCAGCTCCGCCCTCACCAACAAAACAGCCTCGTGAAAGACTGAACAAGCTGATCCCGAAACTGAGTTTTTTGACGAGAATCCATCGTTTCGGCGATTTGTTCTTGTCAAGAACATGATTTGTTGTGTGTCTGCACATAAGTCCTAAATTTTTTGACGCGATCGCCTACCGGGGAGCAAAATTTCTACCAGAGTTGCGATCGCGCCATGATCATGCATTTGCCTTCAGGAACTTCTTGTAATATCATCTCAGTCAGTCATTTAAAATGAGAGACTACTAAAAATAATCTCGAAGTTAAGAAAATCATGATTCATCAAGAACATAACAAGTTAATGTACGACAAATATGGTGAACAATATCATCTAAAGCGAAACAACAAAGAAAGTAGTCTTTGGAATGAATATCTAGATATTCCCGCAATGACAAAGCTGATTGAGAAAAATGTTTATCAACGTGATGTGTTAGATTTGGGCTGTGGCTCTGGGAATTTTACTGCAAAAGTGAAGTCTTGGGGAGGAAATGTTATTGGTCTGGATCAGTCGAACACAATGATTGAGATAGCTCGCAGAGAACATCCAGAAATAGAATTTTATGTTGGTATGGCTGAAAAAATACCATTTAATGATAAAAAATTTGAGCTAATTTATAGCTGTTTAATGGTTCACTATATTAGAGAATTAAGTCCATTATTTGCTGAGGTTGCAAGAGTAATCCGTAGCTTGGGTAAATTTGTCTTCTCGTTTCATCATCCATTTAATGAAGTCATCGGTCAAGTTTGGAATGGAAGTGGTTATGACGTGACCATGCATCCATATTTTCACAACGATGAATATAGATGGAATATGTTTGAGGAAATGGAATTAGTAAGTTATCATCATACTTTTGAAACAATAGTCAATTCTTTAAATGATAATTGTTTCGTAGTAGAACGCCTAATTGAAGCTACCCCAAATGATTCAATAAGGAATAAATATCCCAGATTTTATGAAAATACTTTTAATTATCCATCATTTTGTGCCATAAGTGCAATCTATCTACCTAACCAGAAATGAAGCCAAGCTTTACTAGGACTTATCTTCTCAAACTCTGATTTCTCTGTGTCGCGCCAGTTGCTACAAACTCCTCCACCCCCGCAACGCACTGCCTTGTCTGCGCCTGTGTGGTAGCCTGCGGCAAGCCGAAGCGGTCTACGTTATTCCGTAACTTGTGTGTAAGTCCTATTTATTTGGTGCATCCGCAGAGCGTAAACAAACTTTATCAAAAAGTAGAACACAAAGATGCGAATATCTGGGTAGACTGCACCAATGATTACTAGACTTGCCTGAGTTCGCAGTTACTGAAAATCACCTAAAAATGTTATGAATCAGGGTATTTACTGGATTTATGCTGGCTAAGGTGCTATTAGATACTCCCGTAAACTTTATAGATATAACTTATTTCGGAGCAACCAGAAATGCTTTCCTTCCCTACAACTCTCACTCCTTTGCCCGAAATCATTGATGGCTTACCGAATATTTCTGGTTGGGAAACAGAGGTTCTCTCTGTAGTTAACCATAATCAACCAGTATTTTTACCAACAACGAATATCCGCTTAGAAGACGTAAATGCTGTGTTTGCGATCGCCTTACACATGCACCAGCCAACTATACCTGCTGGAAATGGTGGTACACTAATTAGCAATCTGCAATATATGTTTGAACATCCCAACGAGGGGGATAACCACAATGCAGATGCTTTTGCATATTGTTACAGCCGCATGGGAGACTTGATTCCCGAACTTGTAAATCAAGGTTGTAATCCCCGTGTGATGTTGGATTACTCAGGTAATCTTTTGTGGGGATTGCGACAAATGGGACGCGGTGATATTCTCGATAATCTCAAACGCATCACTTGCGATCGCACATACCAACCTTATGTAGAGTGGCTGGGTACAATGTGGAGCCATGCAGTTATTCCTTCCACACCCATAGCAGATATTAAATTGCAGATCATTGCATGGCAACATCACTTTGCAGCAATTTTTGGCTGGGAAGCACTAGCGCGAGTCAAAGGATTTTCGCCCCCAGAAATGCACCTCCCAAATCACCCTGATGCTCTCTTTGAATTTGTGAAAGCGCTGAAAGAATGTGGATATCGTTGGCTACTCGTTCAAGAACATTCTGTAGAAACAATTAACGGTCAATCTCTTACCCATAAACATTTACCACATCGTCTGATTGCCCGCAATTCTCAAGGCGAAACAATTAGCATTACAGCCTTAATTAAAACCCAAGGTTCAGATACTAAATTAGTCGCACAAATGCAGCCTTATTATGAAGCTAAAACCTTATCCAAACAACCAATTGGCAGTATTTTTGTACCACCAATAGTTAGCCAAATTGGAGATGGTGAAAATGGTGGTGTGATGATGAATGAATTTCCTAGTGCTTTTAAACAAGCTTGGTGGGATATGGTCAATAATGGCGGAGGAAAATCAGGTGTTGTGGGGATATGTGGTACAGAATATTTAGAATTAATAGAAGCTGCTGGATGTAAACCTGAAGATTATCCAACTTGTCAGCCAGTGGGACAACATCAGATTTGGGAGCGAATTTCAGCAGACAATTGTCAACCGGAAGCTGTAGAGAATGCGATTCAAGAATTAAAGCAAATCAACTCTAATTTTCACATGGATGGAGCCTCCTGGACAAATCATATCAGTTGGGTAAAAGGATATGAAAATGTGATTTCTCCAATGTATCAATTAAGTAGTTCATTCCATCAAAAGGTTGATCCATTACTGCAAACTGACTCAGCAGAACCTATTACCAGACAATCTCATTATCGTAACATTCTCTTACATAACCTTTTGCTGCAAACCAGTTGTTTTCGCTATTGGGGACAAGGCGCTTGGACTGACCATGCGCGGGAAATTTACCAACGTGGCGAAAATTTATTGCAGATGAATTGAGCTGGGAACTAAGAACTAGGGAGTTAATTTTGTAGAAAATGCCCCCAAAATTTTTCATGCGGTTTTTGTGTTATATGATGTCCAGTTAATCAAGCTGAGTAAAAAATTTTTGTAGTCAGGACGGAAGTCCTGATTTTGTTTGCATAGCGTCTCGTAGACACGACTAAAGTCCTCACTAGCAACAAAAGTTTTATATTATGGGTATTTTACCGAATATCAGATAAGACGGAAAATAAAAAATCAGGTGAATTGAGATTTAGTTCAAGTAAGTGGGAAATCTAAGTGTAGGTTGCAGGGTGCTGCCATCCAAATTGGATTAGCACACTGATATTGAAACTTACAATGGGGTAGCTGTGTTTCGAGTTGTTGTTGGTCATAGTGACGATCCTGATTCCCAAAATGCGATCGCTGAAATTCTTCAAGAATGTAGCTGTTCCCTAGCAGGGTCAATTCCTCAGGCTGGACTTTTATTCACTGCTATAGACTTTGACCATGCGTTAATTTTGCAACGCATCCAGGATGCTTTCCCCGGAATTGAGTTGATTGGTGGAACTACAAATGGAGAAATCTCCTCAATTCTGGAGTTTCAGCAAGATTCTCTAACCTTAATGCTGTTTGCTAGCGATGAGGTGGAAATTCGGGCAGGTATTGGACGAGAAGCATCCAAAAATCCAGCCCTTGCGGCCCAAGAAGCGATCGCCCAAGCAAAGGCAAAGAGTGCATCATTACCACAATTGTGTATCACCTTTCCCGATAGTCTAACGAGCAATGGGGTCTTGATTTTAGAGGGTTTAAAACAAAGCTTGGGAGGGCATATTCCGATCATTGGGGGAATGGCTGCCGATGACTATACTTTTGACAAAACCTACCAATTCTTTCAAGGTGAAGTCTTAAGCGATTCAGTTCCAGTCCTACTGTTCTCTGGACAACTACTATTTTCCCACGGAGTTGCCAGTGGTTGGACTCCCATTGGCCAACGTAGCCGTGTAACTAAAGTAGATGGCAACGTAGTGTATGAAATTGATGGACAGCGTGCCTTAGATTTCTATCAGCACTATCTTGGTGAAGAAAGTTTTGCGTCCAACTATGCCATCCATGCCCTGGCGGTTTTTGAGGATCAAGATCATTTCTATTTGCGAGCACCCAATGGCTACGATCAACAGTCTGGTAGTGTGACCTTCTTCTCAGATATTCCTGAACAGGCAGTTGTGCAAATCACCGATGCAACTCGTGACAATATTCTGTCAGCTTCTGAGACATCCTTGAAAAATGCTCTTGCCGATTATCCCGGTGTAGAGCCAACAGCAGCATTACTTATTTCCTGTGCAGCCCGACGGCGAATTCTGGGAACTCTTGCTAAAGAGGAGTATCAGCTTGTCAAAACTCATTTACCAAAGGCATTACCTTGTTGTGGTTTCTATGCTTATGGTGAAATTGCTCCTTTAGTGAGCGGAGGTCAAACACAATTTCATAATAAAACGTTTGTCACACTGCTAATGGGGACAAAATAAGTGGTCTATGGATAACCAAGATGATTCCATACAAATCCAAGAATTGAAAAAGACAAACCGGATCTTGCAAAAAAAGCTGAAACGCTGCGAAACTGAACGCTGTCAGCTAGAAACTGACATTGAAACAAAAGAGTTTTTACTCAAGAAAGTCATTTGTGAGTTAGAAGACTCTCGCACAAACTTGCAGCACAGAAGCCAAGAGTTAGAAAATACATTAGATAGGTTGCATAATATGCAAGCTCAAATGATTCAAAGCGAAAAGATGTCTGCCCTGGGTCAAATGGTGGCTGGTATTGCTCACGAAATCAACAATCCCGTTAGCTTTATTTACGGAAATCTCAGCTATATTAGCCAATACACCCATGACTTATTACGACTAGTCGAGCTTTATCACTGTTACTTTCCCAACCCACCTGCTGAAATTCAAACCGAACGGAAAACCATCGATTTAGAGTTTATAGAAAAAGATGCGATTATGGTATTGCACTCAATGAATATCGGGACGGAGCGTATTCGGGACATTGTGCTTTCACTGCGTAACTTCTCCCGCCTAGATGAAAGTGAGATCAAAGCGGTGGATGTTCATGAAGGCATTGACAATACTTTGATGATTTTGCAGCACCGCCTCAAAGCTACTGACAAAAGTCCAGAAATTCAGGTCATCAGAGACTACGGCAATTTATCCAATCTAGAATGTTACGCTGGACAGCTCAACCAGGTATTTATGAACATTCTAGTAAATGCGCTCGATGCGCTCGAAGAATTCAATGCCAAACGCACTTATCAAGAAATCCAGCTTAATCCCAGTCGCATCATGATTCGTACTTCTGTCGTTAATTCACAATGGGTAAAAATTGCCATTACTGACAATGGATCTGGAATTCCCGAATCGATTCAAAAACAGATTTTCAATCCCTTCTTTACAACAAAACCTATTGGTAAGGGAACAGGAATGGGAATGGCTATCAGCTATCAAATCATTACTGAAAAACATGGCGGCAAGTTAGAATTTTTTTCGACACCTGGAAAAGGAACAGAGTTTGTGGTTCAAATTCCTATCCAGCAGCAAGTTTGTGAAGTAATTTAACGTAATATAATGATGGCTATTCAAAAATTTATTCATAATTCATAATTTAGAATCAATCAAACTAAAGGCAATAAAATTTCAAATTCAGTGCCTACACCTAGCTGGGAACGTAAATTTAATTTACCGCCGTGTCTGGCTGTGATAATTCGATAACTTACAGCTAAACTAGTATTTTTACCAGTCTTTGTTTCCAGAGAAAAAGACTCCCTAATTTGCTGTTGTAACTCCTCAGACATTCCAAGGCTATTATCAGCAATGCGAATTAAGATCAAGCGGGAATCTGGTGTATCTGGGTTGCTTGCTTCTTGCGAAATAACTTCTGTGGTAATCTCAATTCGGGGTTTTTGAAGAGTCTTAGTATCTTCTAGATGCAACTGCTGTCGCACGGCTTCATTGAGTAAAGTATCCACAGCTTCGCTTAAAATATTCATCAAAACCTGATTTAACTGCCCCATAAAGCAATACACTGGCGGCAATTGACCGTAGTATTTGACAATTTCAATTTCTCCTTGAATACGACTATTAATTAATAAAATAATACTATCTATACAGGCGTGTAAATCTACTGGTTTGGGATAAAGTTCGTCGATGTGACAGAAGTTTTGTAAGCTGGTAACAAGTTTTTTTAATCTTTCCGCTCCTGTGCGGATACTAGCAAGCGATCGCGACAAATCTTGTTCTAAAAAATCAAATTCAATCTCTTCTTTAACCTGATTAATTGCCTGGGAAGCTGATGGTAACTCTTGATCATAAGCCGCGATCAGCTTGAGTAAATCTTGGCTGTAGGTTGAGACATAAATTATATTACCCCAAATAAAACCTACTGGGTCTAAAATTTCGTGCGCTACGCCGTCTACCAAACGTCCCAGATTTGCCATTTTATCATTTTGAATCATTTGGGCTTGGCTGCGTTCATAGCGTACCAAATTGTCGATTCCGCGAATTTGCCAAGAAATAATATTTAATTCTTGGACATCTAACAATCTATAAGCACCAGATTCTGTTTGTACTACAATTGGTTCTGCTAATAATTCTGGCGATCGCTTTAAGCTAAGTTGCATCGCAGTTAAAATCGATGTTGAATCAGCCAGCAGCAATATCGGTATCCGCGCATAGCTGTAGAGAACGGCTAATGGTTGCTGAACAAATAACTCTTGTCCATAGGGGCGAATCAAAAATTCCAGCAGTCGCCGCCGCGAAATCATCCCAATGAACTTTCCCTGTTCTACCAAAATGACTCCTGGTAGCAGGGGGTATTTTTCTAGAAAATGAGCCACTTCCATACCAGTGCGGTTGATTTCCACTGGGAAGTTGTACATTGGTAGTTCTTGGAGGGTTGACTCTACATCAAGATCGCGATCGCTACCAACAGACAAAAATGGCGGTGAAATTTGGTAACTGAGTTCTTCTGGCACAAGACATCCTGATTTTTAGAAAGATAGGTAAAGAATAAGTTAATATTTTACATTTTGTCACCCTCTAAATCCGATTTCGATTTAGGTATCTACTAAGACTAACCTTTGAAAGTGAAAATCGTTTTAATCTCTTGCAAGCAACTGGCGTGCGATTTATCATCTGGGTGGAGAATATAAAGAAGTGCGATCGCAAGCTACACTAAAAATAACCTTTACAAAGAGTGCAAAGGTAGCATTATGACCTCTGCAACCGATCCATCCACCGCCCTCACTCCTTTCCCCGACCATACTGAACTTCCTGAGTCTGATGGCACATTTGTGTTCGCGGAGCGTGCCGGAGGCAAAAATTGGCAAGAACATCCTCAAAGCATCTTACTGACGGACTCAATTACACCTGTCCTCAAGCAATTAAATCCTGAAGACCAATATTGTATTGGTCAGGACTTAGGCATTTACTGGCGCTTAACTGATCCCCCGGAAAAAGGAGCAGAACAGGAACGTCAAAGAGCCGATCGCCTAACTGCCCAATTGCCTAGACGCGGAGCGGCTTGTCGTTAGACATCGCTCGGCGTTGAACCAGAAGTGTAATATTTTTCTATGAATTACGAATTAAATCTGTGGCTTAATTTGTTTAGACACAAAATTTACTGCTATCAGGGTAATTACGATGACAAATAGACCTCCTTCCGAACCAGAGTCATCCCAAAGAACTGCCCTTGGCTTTGATGAATTTATAGCCATTCTGGTTGCCTTCGCCACTATCGGAGCGATTCTTTTTTGGTCATTGTCTCGCAGAGATTCTAGCTGGAACTTAAACGGGCTACTGTCGCCTGACTCCACTCCGTCTTCTAGTGTTCAACCAAAGCAAGTATTGCCCTCCTCTGATCTAAAGGTAGAACCAAATATAGTCCCCAACAACGTCTTGCCCTATTCTAGTCCTGCGGCTGTTTTTGAACCCAAGACACCTTCATTCCCAATTAAAAGCGCAACTCCTTCCCGCCCAGTGTTACCATCTGCTCAGGTAATTCCAACTCAATCCCCACAACCACAGACACCTGTATCCTCTTCAATAGGACTTGAGTCATCAATTACATCATTTGCGTTGCCTTTGGTAACTCCGGCAAAACCAAAATCAATCATTCCGCCGCCAATTGCATTTAACGATGTACCCAAAAACTTCTGGGGTCGGCCTTTTATAGACGTTCTTTCTTCCCGTGGTATTCTCAAAGGGTTTCCTGATTATTCTTTTAGGCCAAATCAGCCTGTAAACCGCGCCGAATTTGCTGCTATACTGCAAAAAGCCTTTGACCAAGAACCGTCTAAGACTGCGATCGCATTTCAAGATGTACCAGCAAAATTCTGGGCAACTCCAGCAATTGACCAAGCCATCACTACCGGATTTCTCAAAGGCTACCCGAAAAAAAGCTTTAAACCACAACAAAATATTTCACGAGTGCAAGTTTTAGTTGCCCTTGTTAGTGGGTTCAATTTTAAAGCACCCACTTCCCCAAATCAGATTTTAAGTGTCTATAAAGATGCTAAAAATATTCCAACCTATGCTATTAAGAAAATAGCCACTGCTACAGCTAATGGTCTGGTAGTTAACTATCCAAATCCACAAATCCTTGCTCCTAACAAAGTAGCTAGTCGGGCTGAAGTAGCGGCAATGATTCATCAAGCTTTAGTAAAACGCGGCAAGTTGCCCTTAATCGCATCTCAAAACATTGTGCTTCGGCGTAGCCCGCCCCAGGCATCGCCCAAAATATCTCCAAAACCGAACTCAAAGGGGAAATTGTCCGCCAGAGGTTTGTCTCAATGAACTTCGTAGGGAATTTTAAGACAAGTCTGACCGCCGACTTCCGGCGATCAGACTTCGGTGATTGGGAATTACAGCCTAGTCTTACACAGGAGCAAGCTACACCAAGCGTCTTATAGAGAAGCGATAATTAGATATTAAGCTTCTGGAATTTCTTGCCCGACAACTTGTGATTTAAGAACGGTGATTTCACCAGTTAACTCTTTCCTGGTTGAGGCTTTGAGTAAATAGCGGTAAATAAACCAGGCAGAATAACCAATACCAATCAACTCAAAAGTAGGTGCTACCAAGGGGATATCATTCAAAGCATCTAATATTGCAAAGAGTACTTTAACCCCAACAATTGATCCCAGAATTAAACCAACTGTTACTAGGGGTTGCTTATATTGATTAAAGAAGCTTCCCACATATTCTGGCAATGTTGCTAAAAAGGTAGAAATTTGCTCCCCGTATTTTAGCCATTCGTCTTGAGACTGCGCGGGAGGCTGGAGTTTGGTGATCATAGCCGTTTGGTTGTTGATCTCTGCCACTGTTGTCTCGTTGGATGCGGTTTCGGTAAATTCTTGTTCTGGCATTTTAACTCCCATAAATTTGACAGTTGAGTTTTTCTAATCTGGATAATTACAACCAAAAGGCTGTTGATTAGGTAATGCAAAAGTGCATCACTACAATTGTGTGAAGGGCACAAAAAGGTTTTAGTGTCCTATAATCATAACTGTCCCGTAATATCTACTGCATCAACTACAAGGTAGAAAGTCAGTAGGAAGATAGAACTCAGAATGCAGCAGGATGTATTATAATCAACTTCCTGAGTTGGATTTTTTGGAATCAACTGCAATCCTCAGGTTGTGATTATGTGATTCCGTGTCATTTGCTCATAATCGTACTGAATTTAAGTCCAAATCATCCCAAAATCAGTCTACCTCTCATTTATATAAGTATATAAGCCTAAAAGCCGATTTTATCTGATATTAAAGCTATCTTAAGCCGCGTTGGTCAATTAACGCATTGCTATTGATATTAATACGTAATACAAGTTTTTGTGTATTCACATAGACTAGACTTTTAACGGATTTTATGATATCTGTGCTTAGGATGAGGAAGAAATCAATTCAAAATTGTTCGTGTAGCGCGAACCTCGAAGCAAGCTACGCGGTAGCGTGCTTTGGAGGAGATGGGTATTGCCCCGAAGAAAAAAATCATTCTTTTCAGCTATTGTTTGCGTAAGTCCTGTAAGCAATGCCCCATACTTCTCTACGAGAGGTTGCGCCAACGACGCCGCTACTTCTCTACGAGACGCTCCGCGTAGCTTGTCCTCCGCCAGGAGTACGACTTCTCTACGAGACGCTACGCGAACGCTCGGCACAAGTCAGTACAAGTCAGTACAAGTGCCCAATGCCCAGCGAATATCAAAGCTTTTGTTTTTTTCCTGATTGTATTAATTTTATCAGGAAGCAGTAAGGTAGAGTAGTGGCATAGCTGATGCCAAGAACTGTTTGCTATCAACTGTATATTGAGGAAAGTGCTGTGGTAATCGGAAGACGGTCTTAAACAGGTCTTTAGGAACGTAGATTAAATAAAATGGAAAACTTCATCCTGTCTCTAGCTTCCCTCTCTTTTATAAGGAGAGGGATTGAGGGTGAGGTAAGCCAGGGACATAAATTGTATGTTATTTAATTCTTATTCCTTAGTACAGAAAATTATTCATTGCGGCTGAAAAAAGTGAATTCTATTCGCTATCAGTAAGTTTACTTAGCAATATTGCTATCAAAACAACTCAGACTATATAAGGTTATACTAATTATCTAGTAAGCAATTATTTGCTCTTGCTATAAAAGAAGATAATCTAGATGTTAATCACCAATTAAAGTGTTTGCACAAGCTAGACTGATTTAGTGATTTTTGCGGGAAGGCAAAGAGGTTTGAGAAATGCCAACTCCAAAGCCAACCCCTATTGACAACAGTTCAGAAAACAAAAAAGTGTCAGCCGAAGAGACATCGACAGACGAACTCCCGACTATAGAATTTCCCTCACGAGGGAAACTCAAAGCCAGTTCTTGGCGCATCCATCAAAAAATTGGCTATGGGTACTTTGTAGCGATTGGAATTGGCTTTTTTGGCTCACTGACTGGGTTAGTGATCGCCAACTACTACCGAGGAAAGGAAGTTAGGCAATTCAATCAAGCCTATGAACAAGGACAACTACTGAGTAATTATAAAGATGCAGTAGTCGGGGCGCAATTACATAGCTCTAACTTAGTTGCTGTATTGGAAAATTCACAACAGCTAAAAAGCAAAAAAGCCGATTTTCTGAAGAATGTTGAAAAAGCTAAACAATTAGAGTCAAAAATTGCCGGATTTATCGATAGTAAACCTAAAAGACTAGCAGCAACAAGTTCGACTTTACAGACGTTATTGCTAGATTACAAGACTAATTTAAAAGCTTACGTTGACCAAATCGAGGTCGTCTTACAGAAAATTGACTCCCAACAAGTGCAGCCTCAGCAAATTTCTTCTGCGCGATCGCAGTTATTGACAATTATGGCTGGTGAAACAGCCATGCGGCTAGACCAGCTTTCGCAAAACTTGACTAACATTCTGCAAACGGCTGAAGATCAAGAGCAAGAAAGGCAAAAAGCCGTTTATGAGGCAAAAATAGTTGAGCGATTGATCGTAATCATCAGTATGCTGGTTTCGGTAGCGATCGCAGCTATTGTTGCTTGGCGTACCAGTCGGGCGATCGCTGAACCAGTTATTATTGTCACCCAAGTAGCAGAGCAAGTTGCTAGAAAATCTAATTTCGATTTGCGGGCGCCCGTCACCACTGAAGATGAAATTGGCTTACTCGCCAAATCTCTAAATCATCTGATTGAGCGAGTATCTGAGCGAACAAAAGAACTACAACAAGCTAAAGAATTAGCCGAAGCTGCTAGCAAGGCAAAAAGCGTATTTCTGGCCAATGTCAGCCACGAATTACGCACACCATTAAATGCTGTGATTGGCTTGAGTCAACTTTTAGAAGACGATGCCACCGATCTTGGTTTATCGGCAGACTTCATCACAGATTTAGAAACAATTAACTCTGCTGGTAAACATCTACTGCACTTGATTAACGAAATCCTCGACTTATCAAAAATTGAAGCCGGGAAAATGACCCTCTATCCAGAGATATTCGAGATTGCGATGCTGATTCATAACGTCGTCCTCACAGTTAAACCAGCTATAGAAAAAAATGCCAATGTTTTAGAAGTGGATTTTGATCAGCAACTTGGCACCATGTACGCCGATCAAACTAGGATGCGGCAGGTATTATTAAACTTACTCAGCAACGCCAGTAAATTCACTACAAATGGCAAGGTGACGCTGACAGTCAACATAGAAAAGGATGAATTCCGACCAGAGGCACCTTTGGGTATGATTACTTTTACCGTTACCGACACAGGTATAGGTATGTCTCACCGTCAACAGCAGCAGCTATTTCAACCTTTTACACAAGGAGATACCTCCACTACGAAAAAGTATGGAGGTACGGGACTGGGGTTGGCAATTAGCCGCCACTTTTGCGAAATGATGGGTGGTGAGATTATTGTCAAAAGTCAGCCGGGAGTCGGTTCTACTTTCACAATTCGTCTGCCAATGACTGTGCAGGATTGAAGGAATTGGGCATTGGGCATTGGGCATTGGGCATTGGGCATTGGGCATTGGGTAAAACAGTTCCGAGTTCCGAGTTCTGAGTAAAGAAGTGAGATTCCCCACTCAGGACTCAGCACTCAGGACTCAGGACTCAGCACTCAGGACTCAGCACTCAGGACTCAGGACTCAGCACTCAGGACTCAGGACTCAGCACTCAGGACTCAGGACTCAGCACTCAGCACTCAGCACTCAGCACTCAGCACTCCCCACTCAGCACTCAAATGCCGAATTAAGTAATGATACTCACTTTGCCCGTATCCAAGTCGTAACGACCGCCGACAATTTTCAATTTGCCCGATCGCACCTGCTCAGTTAAAAGTTGCGATCGCTTCAACCGTTCAATTTGATATTGCACATTTGCAACCACAGCATTTTCAACCGCATCACCCGGCTGACTCTTGACCTTTTCCACGGCTGGCTTAATTGCCTTAACAAAAGTACTAATATCACCGAGTAAGGATTCGTTTTGGACAGCTGCGGTTACAGCCCCACAACGCTCATGACCCATCACCATCAGCAGGGGAGAACCTAACAAAACAACCGCATATTCAATACTGCCGATCGCTTCATGTGTGGCAATATTTCCGGCAATCCGAACATCAAAGATGTCCCCAATGCCCTGATCAAAAACAATTTCTGCGGGTACTCGTGAATCCGCACAACTAAGAATAGTTGCAAATGGATGTTGAGCTTGAGCAACTTCCTGCAACCGCAGCGCAGTTTGATCGGGATATTGGGGTTGATGAGCAACAAATCGCTGATTTCCCTCCATCAGCTTTTGTAACGCTGCATCGGGATTGAGGGATTCAGGGGAAGTTGAGGGTATTTCGGCAGCCTTAGCCTGTTCAACCTGCCAGAGTAGATCGCTAGCGGTTAGCATCATTCCAAACGCCCCGGTCATTCCCAACTTCAAAAAGTCACGACGTTCCATGAAATGCTTCATTGAATTTATCACTCCCTTAAATCGATGCGACACATCTGACAGAACGAATCTCCATCACATCGGAAACGTAGCAAGTACCTCCGAACTTGTTGAGAAGTGGTTTGATATTTTCGACAACACGCTTGAGTTCTTCTGGCATACAAAACGCAAGGATATAAACATTATCAAGCATGGTCATGTCTAAATCTTCACTAGTTCCTCGTAATCCTTTACCAACAACATTTCTAATTACGGCATGGCTATGTACACCCGACTTGTCTAAACTATCTAAAATTTTGGCAAGTTCAAAGGAGTTGGCGATAATTTCTATCTTTTTAACTACGTGCATATTATTACCTCCAAAATAGGTTAATTCCGTAGAGATATAACGGAATTCCCACAATAATATTGAACGGAAATGTTACTGCTAGAGCGGTAGAAACATATAGGCTAGGATTTGCTTCGGGAACAGTCATCCGCATCGCTGCTGGGACAGCAATGTAAGAAGCACTGGCACACAATACAGCGAATAACAGCGAATTTCCCTGAGGCATACCGATAAATTTGGCGATCGCTAACCCAATGCCTGCATTCAGTATTGGAATTAGTATCGCAAATAAAATCAGGAAAACTCCGGTTTTTTGCAAGTCTTTAATTCTTCTAGCAGCGACTAGTCCCATATCGAGTAAAAAGAAGGTGAGAATGCCATAAAACAATCCTTGAGCAAAGGGTTCTAATACTAGCCAACCGCGTTGTCCTGTCAATACACCGATCAACAGACTACCGACTAGTAGAAAAACTGAACTATTAAGAAATGCTTCTTGCAAAACTTCCGACCAAGAAAACTCCCGCTTTTCATCGGCGGTGAATATATTCACCAAAATCAGACCAACAATGATTGCTGGAGATTCCATCAGTGCAAGAGCTGCTACCATGTAGCCATCATACTGAATACCAAGCTCATTCAGAAAAGCGCCAGCAGTGATGAAAGTGACGGCACTGATAGAACCGTAGGTTGCTGCGATCGCCGCCGCATCGTAAGTATCCAGTTTCCACTTCAGGATAAAAAAGGTGTAAATTGGCACAAAACAAGCCATCATCATTGCTGCCAGGAGCGTTAGAAGTACTTCCTGATTCAGTCCGCTTTTGATTAGTTCTACCCCTCCTTTAAAACCAATGGCAAACAGCAGATACAACGACAGGAGTTTCGGCACTGGTGGGGGAATTTCCAGATCAGACTTGACAAAAACAGCAGTCATGCCTAAAAAGAAAAACAAGATTGGCGGATTCAAAATGTTAGATACAATTAAGCTAAAATCCATATCCACCCCTCTTTATACTGGTGAAACCTGCAATTAAAGAAATTTTTCATCTTTAAAAATCTAACGGTTCAATCATGATGTATCGTGTATTGCTACCCAATGTCAATTAGGTACTTAAGGAGTGAATAGTCTTATTGGTGACTATACTCTCAGTTAAGTATTACAGCGTTTTTCAAGCAAATAAACCACGGGCTAGGAAACATTGCCGTATCCCTACGAAAATCTGTAGTTAAATTAATTGAAAATAGCTGTAAGCTCTGTTAACAACAGAACAAGTGAGAGTTTGCCCACCATCTTTTGATGTTTGATTCCCCGTCGCTGATTTTACGACACAACGCGCAGGAATAACTAGCGGCTAACTTTTCTACGTAGAAAAGTTAACGTATTGTCGGGACAATCTCTTTCCCTTTTAGTTCATCAGTACTAATTACTTGTCTTGATCGCCCTGTGACACTTTATGGTGCGGAATCTGGGTTGTAAATTCTGTCAGTAAAAGTTTCTTACTATTGAAACAAGCAATCAACCCACTCAGTACAAAAGTCAATATAAGTACTGACCAAACGAGATAGTTGCTTACAGGATGGATAAAGCAGATTTAGTTGTTGAGTGGGTAACGAATAATCTTCCAGTAATGTCTTCAACCGTCCACTAGCTAGATGCTCTTTGATCAGGAAAGGGGGCAGTTCAGTAACACATGCACCAGCTAGAACTAACTTCAGGAGATGAAGATAATCATTGACTTGCAAACTGGGAGCAATCTGGATAGACTCATCTCCTAATGACCATTTTCTCGCATCAGTTCGGGTGTTCCAACTCGCACAAGGCATTGTGAGAAGTTGCTCTGGTTGGGAAGGTTCACCATATTTTTCGAGAAAATCTGGGCTAGCAACGAGCTGATGACGATATTCACCCAACTTCCTGGTAATTGTCTGATTATCCTTGGGTTTACCAACTCTTAAAGCCACATCAATACCATCCTCAATCAAATTGATCTTGCGTTCAGTAATAAAAATTTCGAGCTTGACTTTGCAATAGCGTACTTGAAACTCATGTAGTAGTTCTTGCCAAGGAAGAAATGCAGGCGGCAGAGAGAGCCGTAGTGTCCCTGTCAGTTCCTGCTGCTGATTTTCAAGGATAGACAAGCCAGTTTCAAACGCCTCGAATCCGCGAGCCGCGTATTCATAAAACGTTGTACCTGCTTGAGTCATTCGTAAATGGCGTGTAGAACGTTCTAACAGTCGAATGCCGAGGTCTTTTTCCAGTTCCGCAATCCACCGACTCACGGTTGCCACCGGGGTATTTGTCCGTCGGGCAGTCTCCGAAAAGCTGCCATACTGAACCACTTTGACAAACAAAGCAGCCGAGTTGAAGTCCATTTTATCTTTCCATATTTGAGAAAATGTTTCTCAATTTTACCCACTACCCATCAAATCTAAGAATATGTACACTGCTCAGTAGGTTAAAAAACCTCAATTTAGGAAAGTATCTATGAAACAGATTCAAGAAGTTCTTCAGCAATATGAGCAGGTTTTGAATGCGTCAGATGCGAATGCGGCGCTGGAACTTTACAGCAGTGATCCGATATTCATGCCCCAGTTTGCACCTGCTCAAGTAGGACGCGATGCAGTTCTTGATACCTACAAGCAAATTTTTCAAACTATCCAACTCCAGGTCAAGTTTACGCTCCATGAGGTAGAGGCAATGGGGGAATTTGCCTATGCTCGCACCTCATCATCAGGCACGGCAACTGTTTTAGCCGACAATAAAACTACGTCTGAAGGAAATAATGAGATGTTTATCTTCAAGCAGGAGAACGGCAATTGGAAAATTCATCGGTATTTGTTTGCCTCTTCACAGGCATCCAATTAGCTAGTAGATCACGGCGGAAATAAACATACCATTCCAAATGGCGCAAAAGCTTGGAATACAATACTTTTGACTTTTGACTTTTGACTTCCGCGCAGAGGTACTAGCTGTAACCTCGACTTTATCCAAAATTAATAACTTGGATCTCTTGTATCGGCAAAACCCTAGCTTTTTGGCAAAAACTTTTTCCATATCACTGATTTTAGGTGAAAACTAAAAAGTAAAACTACGGTCATACAAAGCTTTCAGCGTCAGCTAAAGCGTTGCCAAAAAATGGATAAAGTCGAGGTAACAGCTTGTAAACATAAATGCTCCGGCTTACAAGCAACAAACCCTTCTATGATGGTGTTCATCCAAAAACTGGGTTTCACGCCATAGAACGAGCTAATTTAGTCTCTGATTAACGTTATGAAAGCAATTGTTTTAGAATCTCCCGGTGATCCGACAGCCCTTCAGTTACAAGAGATTACAAAACCATCTCCTCAGCCTGGATGGGTGTTAATCGAGGTCAAAGCCTTTGGGCTAAACCGTTCTGAGATGTTCACGCGTCAAGGGCACTCTCCCAGTGTTCAACTTCCCCGAATTTTGGGAATTGAGTGCGTTGGTGTTGTCGAAGCCGCCCCTGACACCCCATTTCAGCCCGGTCAGAAGGTAGCAGCGATTATGGGAGGTATGGGACGAGCGTTTGATGGCAGCTATGCCGAATACACCTGTGTCCCGCAAGCCTGCGTATTTCCGATTAAGAGTAACCTCGACTGGTCAGTGTTAGGAGCCATTCCAGAAATGTTCCAGACAGCTTACGGTTCTCTCATGTCTGGTTTGGGCGTGCAGGCTGGGCAGACGCTATTAATTCGGGGGGGTACTTCATCAGTTGGTATGGCGGCAACACACCTTGCCAAAGAACTGGGGCTAACCGTTGTGGCGACTACTCGCAATCCTTCTAAAGTAGAAGCCTTGCAAGCAAATGGGGTTGATCGCGTTGTAATAGATACAGGAGCGATCGCAACCTCTATCCGTCAGAATTTTCCCAAGGGGGTTGATCGCGTTTTGGAACTGGTAGGAACCTCTACCCTGCTGGATTCCCTGCAATGTGTTGCCCCTAGTGGCATTCTCTGCATGACCGGTATTTTGGGTAACGCCTGGACATTAAACGACTTTTCGCCAATGGATGATATTCCTCATACGGTAAGATTGACCGTTTACACCGGAGGTACTGAAGATTTATCTATTGAACACTTGCAACGATTTATTGATGGTGTAGAAGTAGGGCAAAACCGGGTCAATATAGACCGTGTTTTTCATCTAGACGAGATTGTTGAAGCACACGAATATATGGAGTCTAATCAAACAACAGGAAAATTAGTGGTATTAGTAAATGAATCGAATGGCACTAAGAAACAATCTTTATTGACCAAGTTTCGTTAGGATGTTGTAACCTGGGCAATAGCGCTGCTGCGATCGCTTTTTCACATCCATGACAACAACCATCGACTTTCTCAGTCACCTTAACCCTAGTCAACGTCAAGCTGTCGAACACTACTGCGGCCCGTTGCTAGTTGTTGCTGGCGCAGGTTCCGGTAAAACACGAGCGCTGACTTATCGCATTGCGAATCTAATTCTGAAACACCGTGTTGATCCAGAAAATATCCTGGCGGTTACTTTTACCAACAAAGCCGCACGGGAAATGAAAGACCGGATTCAACGGCTGTTTGCGGAACAACTGGCAATGAAACAACACGGTCAGCGTTTTGATTTGTTAACAGAATATCAACAAACGCAATTGCGATCGCAAGTTTACAAAAACACGATCAAAGACTTATGGTGTGGCACTTTCCACAGTCTATTTTCTCGCATTCTCCGCTTTGATATTGAAAAATACGTAGACGAAAAAGGACGGCGTTGGAATCGGAATTTCTCTATCTTTGATGAATCAGATGTGATGACTCTGATTAAAGAAATCGTTAATAAACAGCTAAATCTAGACGATAAGAAATTTGACGCTCGTTCTGTCCGCTACGCTATTAGTAATGCTAAAAACCAAGGTTTATCACCTCAAGAATTTGAGCAAGATCAACCAAATTATCGCGGACGGGTAATTGCTCAAGTCTACAATTTATATCAAGATAAGTTAGCAGAAAATAATGCTCTCGACTTTGATGATCTAATTCTTGTACCGACTAGATTATTTCAGCAAAATGAGCAAGTATTGGGTTATTGGCATCGCAAGTTTCACCATATCCTCGTAGATGAATATCAGGATACTAACCGCACTCAGTATCAACTTATTCATTTATTAGTGACTAATGGCGAAACCAGAAAGAGTGAATGGAAATGGGAAAATCGCTCAGTTTTCGTTGTCGGCGATGCAGATCAATCCATTTACAGCTTTCGGATGGCAGATTTCACCATCTTACTGGGATTTCAAGAAGACTTTGGTGATGGTTTGGTAGATGATGACACCCGAACGATGGTTAAGCTGGAAGAAAACTATCGTTCTTGTGAAAACATTCTGCAAGCGGCTAATGAACTGATTGAAAATAACACCCAACGGATTGATAAAATCCTCAAACCGACACGGGGACCGGGTGAGCAGATTACTTGTCACAAAGCCGATGAAGAACTTGCAGAAGCGGCATTTGTGATTAATCAAATTAGCACTTTAGAAAACCAAAATCCAGAGTTAAGCTGGGGCAGTTTTGCAATACTTTATCGGACAAACGCCCAATCTCGCCCCTTTGAAGAATTGTTGGTGAAATATCAAATTCCTTACACAGTTGTAGGGGGAATGAGATTTTACGATCGCAAAGAAATTAAAGATGTCGTCGCATATTTAAGAGCGATCGCTAACCCATCTGATACAGTCAGTTTATTACGAGTCATCAATACTCCTCGGCGAGGAGTTGGTAAAACTACTATTGATGCTTTGGTGAATGCCTCCCAACAATTAGGGACAACCCTGTGGGAAATACTCAGCGACGAAACATCAGTTAATACATTAGCTGGACGGGCGACAAAAGCTGTAAATAGTTTTGCCGCAATGATTAGCCGTTGGCAAGGGCAAATCGGTACGCTTCCCGTGACTGAGGTTTTGCAAGGAATACTAGAAGATTCTGGTTACGTTCAAGACTTGATGAATCAAGGCACAGATGAAGCAACGGATCGGGTACAAAACGTTCAGGAACTTTACAACGCCGCACTGCAATTTCAAGAAGAAAACGAAGAGGTTTCCCTGCGAGATTTTTTGAGTAGTGCCGCCCTCAGTTCCGATTTGGATAATTTAAAAGAAGGACAGACAGCCGTTTCTTTGATGACTTTGCACGCTTCTAAAGGTTTGGAATTTCCCGTAGTGTTTTTGGTGGGATTAGAACAAGGGCTATTTCCCGGCTACCGATCGCTGAGTGATCCCGCATCTTTGGAAGAAGAACGCCGCCTGTGTTATGTGGGGATAACTCGCGCCCAAGAAAGGTTATTTTTATCACACGCGCGGGAACGTCGTTTGTATGGTTCTCGTGAACCTGCGATGCGATCGCAATTTCTCGACGAATTACCAGAAGAATTATTAACTACTAAACGTCTGAGTCGTCAAAGTTATACCAAAAGTGCCTCTACTTCTAGTGCGAAACAAAACACAACGCAGAATTGGCAAGTAGGCGAGAGAGTATTACATAAAACTTTTGGGCTTGGTGAAATCACCCATGTTTTCGGAACGGGTAGTAAAATGTCTGTGGCAATTAAATTTGCCAGTTTGGGACAAAAAATTGTTGACCCAAGAGTAGCGCAGTTGCAACGAGTAGAGTGATACCAATACGGTTCGGTTAAGAATAATTGTAGCGGACATCCCTTTGTTTGTGGAGATTTATGAAAGCGATGCCTACGGCGGGCTACGCCTACGCACCTTTGTACTTAGATCGCGGTGCGACAAAGTTTGAAGTACCTCAACACGCCTTCGGAGTACCTCAAAACGATTTTGGAGTACTTCAACACGACTTCGGAGTACTTCAACACGACTTCGGAGTAGTTCAAAACGATTTTGGAGTACCTCAACACGACTTCGGAGTACCTCAACACGACTTCGGAGTACCTCAAAACGATTTTCAAGTACTTCAACACGACTTCGGAGTACCTCAAAACGATTTTTAAGTACTTCAACACGATTTTGGAGTACCTCAACATGACTTCGAGGTATCTGTTGCTTATACAGTCACAAATCCCCGATTGTTCAAAGAAGTCGGGGATCTTGTTTTTCATATTTCAATTTCTTCAAAGTGTTCAACAGTGGGAAATGGATCATAAAAATGATGCAGAAGTTTTTTCCACTCTTGATACTCAACAGAACTTCTAAATCCGACAGTATGAGATTCTAAAGTTTCCCATTTTACAAGTAATAAGTATTTACCTTTGACTTCTATACATTTATGTAATTCATGGGATAAATATCCGTCCATTGAGGAAATAATTTTAGAAGCTTTTTTAAAAGCAGTTTCAAAATTGGATTCCAGACCAGGTTTAACAGGAAGTATAACTGCCTCAAGAATCATACAATTTTTCCTAAAAATTACACAGGAACTATGGTAAGGCGATCGCGCTTACTTCACTAACTCAAAAATAATTCTTAAGGATATACGCAATAGCAGCACAAAACTGTTCATTTTGCCCATTGTCATCTGGTTGACAGAAAGCTTGGAGTAATCTTTCTCGGTCATCCTCTGTGAGTTCCTCAAAACCTTCCAAGATACCTTCTATGGCATCACTACGCATTTTTTTTAGCTTATCAATATTCAGGTCAAGCTTATCAATTGTTGTGTCGGCCGCAGATTTTTTCTCTAGAACTTCTGTTGAGAGAATTTGTCCATCTTCTGTATATCTAAAGAACTCAGCACAGTTTATATCTAGAGGCGAAACCATGAGATTTTCGTCATACCATTCATCTTTCTTGCTTCTACAGTACAGAGGTTCTTTACGTTCTCTTTCTCTTTGGCATGAAGCTAACAGATTTGTATATTCCAGTACTAAGTTATGATGAGTTTTTCTAGGCTTTAGATGTTCAATATGGCTAATATCCTTGGTAATACGCCTTCCACAATAGCAACATATAAAACCTTGCTCTTGTAACAAAGAATCATGTACATCGATTTTTTGTGGTTTGCTGAAGTTGTCCCAGCTTGGTTGCCAATCCTCATTTGCTAGGTTTTTCCAAATGGTAAAACTTTCTGGCTCCTCACTTTTTTTGATGTATTTCACCGCTTCAAAATCTCTTTGCGTCGAATAGATACACTTGCTTTTACTAATTCCGGTTCATCTAGTCCAATAATGTCAGCAATTTCCTGCAATAATTGCCTAGCACTATCTAGATTTCCTTCATCAATAAGTCTAAATAACTCATGTAAACGATCTTTAATTTCTTGTGGACGTGCTGGAACACCCATGAGGTCTTCTAAGATACGATTACTGTCTCTCCCAAAAGAACTTTCTGGTCTTTTAGCAACAACACCTTCGTCTGTTTTTTCTAAAATATAAATTCCTTCCGGCTTGACTTGGCTAATTACTTGAGGCGAATGGGTGGTGACAATAAATTGGCAATTGGGGAATGTTCTTGTCAAAGCAGGAATAATTTCTCGTTGCCATTTTGGGTGTAGGTGGAGTTCAATTTCATCAATTAAAACAACACCACTACCTTGGAGTGGATCTGGTAAACTAGGGTTAGCGATCGCTAATCGTCTTGCTAAATCACCCACCATAGCCAGCAAGCATTTTTCGCCATCAGATAGCTGATTAACTATAAGTTCCTCACGTTGTTTTTGCAAAGTCATTCTGAGGTGAGAACGACGGACACGTAAGTTATAAAAATCAGGAATTAACGAATATATAGCTTGTCGTACTGCTTCTAGCTGTTTATCTCTGTGAGCAGGGTTATCTCGCCGTTCTTCGTTCTCCAAATCTTCCCGTTCTCTAAACCATTGAAATAAGTGACCAAAATTAACACTTATCCCTGTTAGTGCCTTGTCATACGCATATAAATATAATTGAGCTATATCTTCCTTGATTTTTAAGGGAATATCAAAAACTGCTCGATTTACAGGGTAGTAAACTGCCAGAGGGATATTGGTGTTTTCACTGCCTTCTAATTGATTATATATATCGTCATCTTCAATTGCAGCTAATAACTCTGTAAGGTCATTGCTTATTTCTGTAGTTTCTTGTTTACGAGGTGTGGTTAAAGACCAACTTAATTGCCGAGATAAGAGTAAAACTGTAATCTGGTTGTGCGTTTTTTTATATTTGTTTTTGATATCATCTTCTCTAAAAAAACGTTCAGCGCTAATGTCAAATTGGCTTCTACTTATCCAATGAGATAGGAGTATAGCCAGACAGTCAAGAATACTAGATTTGCCCACGCCATTGATACCAATAAGTACCGTTGGACTTGTTTCATCAAACTCCAGCGTCAAATCTCCGATTCCACGGAAGGCTTGCATTTTCAAGCGCTTGACTTTCATAGTTTTAACAACGCTGAACGTAATTTACTACCCGACTTTTCATGGTATCTGGAAAACCTCTCTCTAAATCTCTCTCCTTCTAGGAGAGAGACTTTGAATTTTCTCCCTTTCCGCATCGGGAAGGCAGGGTGGTTTCATACAAATAGAGAAAAACTGTAACTAGCTTTCAAAGCCTCTCTCCGCTTGTCTGACGACAGGCTGACGCCAACGGGGAGAGGTTTGGAGAGGGGTCAAAATCTATTGGTAACAGTGCAGAAAATAGAGCGTCTGGTGTTTGAGATGATTCTACAATATTGTTGAGTGCAGAAGGGAGTTCTTGCTGAGTCATGTAACTAAGCTGATTTTAATTGAATAATACCTTTATCAAAAACACGATTATCAGTAGCGATCGCACTTACTTCAATTCTATCTTTATACACCTGATAAGAAGCAAAACTTAAATCACTGGTGGAATACTTTGTCCACTCAGAACGCCCTACAGGACGATTACCTGCACCTGCGCCACATATTAAATAAGTTGTACCATCAATAGCACGAGTACGCTCGTAACTATGTTCGTGGCCATTGATGTAAAGTTGAACGCCGTATTTTTGAAATAGAGGAGTGAAAGTTTTAATAAAATCTGGATTACTCCCATACTGACCCGATGAATAAATCGGATGATGTCCAAACACCACTTTCCAAGGAGCATTACTAAGACTTAATTCTTTTTGTAACCAATTTAGCTGGTTTTCCCAATCAGCATTACTGTTAGTATCTAAAGCAAAAAATTGCACAATTCCACGCCGAAATGTATAGTAACGTCCCTTCATATTAAAGCCGACATACTTGACTTGTGGATCACCATTGGCAGTACGAATATCATGATTACCTAAACAAGCCTGAAATTTCACACCTTGCTTTAGCAAAGCTTGGTAGGGACGCTCGAAAACTTCGCCGATTTTTTCAATTTCGCCGTTATTATAAATGTTGTCACCAGCTAAAACTACTAAATCATAAGGATTTTGCTTGTGATAAGCATTCATCGCTCCAGCCACAGCATACTGTCCTTTAGCCCCAGTCCCGGTATCTGCTACAGACACAAAACGTAATAACAAGTCTTTTTTGGCTGGCTTGGCGGCTATAGCTGTTGTTGAATCGCTAATATCAGCATTTTGATGATTTTGATCAGCTAACATCCAGCCGAAAAATCCTGTACCAATAGCACCGAGGCTACTTAAGAATAAAAATTGACGGCGTTTCAGGTTCATAATTTACCAAATTTAATAAATAGTCAGTTTAGCTGAAGCAATGTGCAATGAAGTGATACATTAAGGCAAAAGAGGCAGCACACAGTAATAATGTACGTTGTTTGTCTTTGATTCGCTGCTTTTGGTGAAAGTTCCATGTCACAAGACAATCAATCAAAACCGACGGATGAGCGGATAACTCAACCTCCCCAAAAACCTTACCAGAGAGTTCAGCCATTTTGGAAGGCTAAAACTATCCAACTTCTCCAAGGGACGATTGGGGTTTTAGAAACAACGGTAGAGAAACTGGAGACAGCACCAGCACCGGGTACTGAGGAAAAACCCAGTTTTTTCCAGCAGCTTCAGTTGCGATGGGGTGGACTGTTAAGAACAATCCGCTTATTTTTACCATCAAATTTGTCAACAAAGTTATCAGATACAGCTTTGACGGGAATTGTGACTGGAATTGCTGTAATTCTCGTTTGGACAACTACAACTGTATTTACTGGGAAACCGACTGAAGTAGCAATAGTTCCCCCAGTTGCGGAAGTTCCTGCACCGACACCAACGATAACTCCTCCACCGGAGTTAACTGCACCAGAACCACAGCCACCAGAGGAAATTACGCCGCCGCCAGAACTGAAACCGGAACCAGAACCAATTCCCACGCCAACCCCAACCCCGACACCAACCAGAGAATTGACACCAGAACAAGCCTTGATTGCGGCTATTGAAAATCAGGTAGTCGAAATTAGCGATCGCATTGCCTCTGGTCTGATAAAGTCAACTCAAGCTAACTTCCGCACGAGTAATCTAACTGTCAAAATTAGTGACGATTGGTACACTCTCAAAGAATCTCAGCAGGACAAACTAGCTGCTAAGATATTACAACGCTCTCAAGAACTTGATTTTACCCATTTAGAAATTATCGACTCCCAAGATAGGCTGATAGCGCGTAACCCAGTTGTTGGTAATGAGATAGTGATTTTTAAACGGCAAACAACAAGTTAAAATAATTCGTAATGACGCTCTCTACGTACTCCTGGCGGAGGACAAGCTACGCGCAGCGTGTCGTTCGCGGTAGCGTTGCGTAGCAAAGACAGACGCTAAAAGCGTAGCTTGCTTCTCTGTAAGAGTACGCGGACTCGCTACCGCACGCTAACGTAATTCGTAATGACGTTCTCTGCGAGAGGCTACGCCAACGCGGACTTGCTATCGCTACGCTAACGTAATTCGTAAAGCAGATTATAAAAAGCGTTGAATTGATGGATGTTAATTCAGGCAAAGTATATGTTTTGTAATAATTAATGTAAAAACTTATTTTGGACGTTTAACATCAAGTGTTTATGTTAGATAACCTTTCGCTATTGCTCAAAGCTTGTGAAAAATTAAATATCAGCTATGAAATTATTCATCCGGCTGAAAACTTAGTCAAAGTAAAACTGAATAATAAACAACATTATTTTTGTAATTATAGTACTCCGATAATAAATCAAGCAGTAGCACAAATTATCAAAGACAAGGAATACACTTACCATATTTTAAAGAAAAAAGTCAAGCTTCCTCGGACAGTAGGTTTTCTTTCTCCTTTTTGTGACCTCCAGTATAAGATTTACTTAAAATTCCCAAGCTTTCAAGATATTATATTAGAAATCAAAGAAAAATTTCAAACACCCGTGATTGTTAAAAGGAATTCTGGCTCGAGTGGACATAACGTTTTTTTATGCCAGAATACAGATGAAATTGAAGCTGCTCTAAAAGAGATTTTTAATATCAATTATAAAAAGTATGATTACGTTGCGATCGCTCAAGAATTTATTCACATAAAATCTGAATACAGAGCCGTTTTTTTGAATAAAAAGTTAGTTCTAA
>NZ_JBALCE010000077.1:0-19803 GCF_036919815.1 Nostoc sp. | reverse complement strand
GAAAATGCTCTAAATTGGTTTAATCATTGTGGTCTGTTTTTTGAGCCTATTAGATAGCTCTTCTTGTGGTGAATTTGATCGCAAACTGCTGTAAATACAAAGTTATCTTCTTTCGAGAGCAGAACCTTGACGCTCAAGGACAAGTAGCCTTCGCCCGTCGCTTTGGAGAAGTCACTACAGCCCATCCCACCGTCCCATCATTGCCAGAAAACCCAGAAGTTCTCGACCTGAATTACGGCAAGACTGTGAGCCGCGCCAACAACTGGCACACTGATGTTACATTTGTAGACCGTCCGCCCCTTGGCTCCGTTTTACGGGCGTTGGTCATCCCACCATCAGGAGGTGACACCATTTGGGCAAACTCCGTGACTGCCTACGATGATTTACCAAACCACCTACGTAATTTTGCTGACGAACTCTGGGCAGTACACAGCAATGCCTACGATTATGCAGCAGCAACAATTGACTTGACTTACCACAAGAAGTCTTAGAGCATCGGGCTGTTTTTACCTCAACTTTATACGAAACCCTGCATCCAGTTGTCCGCATTCATCCTGAATCCGGTGAACGTGGGTTATTCATCGGTGGTTTCGTGCGCCGTCTGCGTGGTTTATCACAGAATGAATCCGATGAAATCGTGAAATTGTTACAAGCTTACATCACACGTCCAGAGAACACAGTCCGGTGGCGTTGGAAAGTAGGCGATGTGGCTTTCTGGGATAATCGCGCTACTCAACATTATGCGATCGCAGACTACGACAACCAACCTCGTCACGTTCAACGAGTAACTATTGTTGGTGATATTCCCGTTGCGATTAATGGTAAACAAAGTGAAGCCATCAAGGGAGACTCTTCTGCATATAACCGACGTGAACCAGCTTTAGTTTAGGATAATTAGGGAGCTACTGCGTTATGGAGGGAATTTCCATAACGCAGTTGAGGCTTTCCTGACTCTTGCTCCTAGCATTTGGCTGTGAGGTATTAATGTTTGTTTCTACTAAAAAGCTGCTCGTGGTCAAGGTATTGGCAAAACTCTGCTAAAAACCACCATATCAGAGGCAAAAATCCAAGAATGTTCAGTACTCATGTTGCTGAACCACAAAGAGCGAGAATCTTATCAACGAGAATTTTACCGTAAACAAGGCTGGGTCGAACGTGAAACAGTTGCTAACTTTATCTATCCATATGATTATTTATTAAAATATCTTTGCTAGCAATAATTCTCTATGTCTGAAAAATATCGCTTTGAAACATTGCAAGTCCATGCAGGACAAGAACCAGCTGTAGGAACTAATGCTCGCGCTGTACCGATTTATCAAACAACGTCATACGTTTTTGACGATGCGGATCATGGGGCGCGGTTGTTTGCCCTGCAAGAGTTTGGCAATATCTACACGCGGATCATGAATCCGACAACGGATGTATTTGAAAAGCGAATTGCTGCTTTAGAGGGGGGTGTAGCAGCGTTAGCTACCTCTAGTGGTCAGGCGGCGCAGTTCTTGGCTTTAAGTACGATCGCACAAGTTAAAGACAAGCTATCTATGCTGATCCCAATTGGCTTGGGGGTAACTACACACCAGAACAGCCACCAAACCAAGGATTAGCTGTAGCGCGGATGATGGCGATGAGTGCTTACCGTTCTTGGCAGACCTTTACAGAACGTTTTGGACGACAGTATGATGCTTCTGCTGACCAATTTGCGATCGCTAGCTACTTACAATATCATGGTCAAAAGCTAGTACAGAGATTTGATGCCAATACTTACATCACTCTCACCCAAGCGATGGATAGTCATGATATTGCTCATGGTCAAGACTATAAATCTGTTCTGCAAAGCATTAAACAACCCGCTTTAGTTGTTGCTATTGATTCTGACATTCTTTATCCGCCAATAGAACAACAAGAACTAGCAGATTTAATTCCTAATGCTCAACTGGGTTTGCTGAAATCAATTTACGGTCACGATGCTTTTTTCATTGATACAGAAGCCCTTAATAAGCTATTAATTAACTTTCGACAAACTTTCACACTCCTGGTCATTATTCAACTCGCGGTCGGCTATCAATTTTAATTAGAATCTGAAGCAAGTGTCGCTTCTTAAGAAAAATGCAGATAGTAAATATCATGAAGTTTATGAAAAGTATTCATAATGAATCTGATGAAAAATAATCCATTTAAGCTGATACCGGCCTCTCACTTAATTTTGTTTAAGGATCATCAAATATTACTTATTGGGACTTAGACAAAAAACACCCATAAAAATAAAGCCAGTTTGGGCTTTATTTGGGCTTAATTTTTGTTTAAGTCTCATTAAGCAGTTTGGAGTACGTTGCTAATTGTCAGACGTAACAAGTGCGATCGCAAAACCGTCATACCCTTTATTGCCTACAGTCTGGATTGCAGTTGCACTCACACGCGATTCAGATGCCAGTAACTCATTAAAACGACGTACTCCTTGAACACTAGGATCATCGCTGTTCGCTTCAATTACATATCCATTGCGTACAACGTTATCAGCGATAATCAGGCTACCCTGTCGGGAAAGCTTTAACGCCCACGCAAAATATTCTGGATTCCTAGGCTTGTCTGCGTCAATGAAAATCAGGTCAAATGGATTGTATCCATCGTTAGCTAGTTGCGGCAGTGTCTCTATTGCCCGCCCAACACGCACCTCGACAAGATGAGCCAGACCAGCGCGGTTTATATTCTCGCGGGCAACTTCAGCGTGCTTGGGATTTGACTCTAGGGTGATCAAATGGCCGTCAGATGGCAATGCTCTTGCAAGCCAGATCGTGCTGTAGCCGCCTAACGTACCAATTTCCAGAATAGTACGTGCCTTATGGATTAAGGCTAATAGCATGAGCAGTTTACCTTGGTTCGGCGAAACATTATGTGGTAGTAAACCAGCCGCATCACTAGCCTGAAGAGCAGCATCTAACACAGGGTCAGAAGGTATTAGCAAATTAGTGATGTAACGATCAACTTCTGTCCATAGCTCTTGAGTCATAACTCCTCTTTCGGTAACAGTAACAACAGCACTTTTTATATGACTAAAGCTAACCCCTCCTCTTCCAACTAAAGCCTCAAATCGGAGCTAAAGGTAGAAAAACCAACAGACTCATGTACAGCCACGCTTGGTTGATTGGATAAAGCGATCGCGGCAACAACGTTATAAAATCCTTGGAGTCGCAGCAATTTAAACAGAGAAGTATATAAAGCTTTAGCAATTCCTTTTCTACGATAATTAGCACTGACGTACACAGATGATTCCACAGACCATTGGTAAGCGGCACGGGTATGGTAGGGTCTAGCGTAGGACTAGCCTACATACAACCTCTTTAAGGACTTACGCAAAACTACACACGGTAGAGGCAATTCATGAATTGCCCCTACCTGAAAATCAGGGTTTCGGCTATTTTTTGCGTAAGTCCTGCTCTTGATTAATTTTGCAAACTGGCCAAGGCATCTGCTGTTGATAGCAGATAATTCAGCTTTTTGAGTCATTAAATAGCTTGCTTTCTGGGAATGATGTATGGTAAGTTCCTACTTAGACAAATTACGGCAACTCTATCAATTTAACGTAGTTGCTCTCATAACTCAATCACCAAAATCAGCGTATTAGTCAAAAGCTGAATA
Organism: Nostoc sp.; assembly: GCF_036919815.1. Classification (GTDB taxonomy): domain Bacteria; phylum Cyanobacteriota; class Cyanobacteriia; order Cyanobacteriales; family Nostocaceae; genus Nostoc. Next base: position 16,167 of record NZ_JBALCE010000077.1, on the reverse strand, counting down.
CAGGTAACAATCAAGCTTTCCATGCAAATCCAAACTGTTGGTATTTTAAGTCCGGGTGACATGGGACAGGCGATCGCAGCCGTTCTCAATCAAAATGGATTGAAAACCATTGCCGCCCTAGACGAGCGCAGTCCTAGAACTCGGCAATTAGCCGCCGCAGGTAACATCCAAGATGTAGGTTCTCTCACCCAACTGGTAATTGAATCTGATGTAGTGCTATCAGTTCTAGTCCCCGCCGCCGCAACAGAAGCAGCAAAGCAAGTAGCTGAGGTTATAGCCAATGTGGGGAAACAAATTCTCTACGTTGATTGCAATGCAGTTGCACCCCAAAAAGTAAAACGTATTGCCCAACTGATTGAATCATCTGGGGCAACTTTTGTAGACGCTTCAATCATTGGCCCACCGCCGAGAGTTCCCGGCCGCACACGGATTTATGCTTCAGGAAAACAGACCGATGAATTCCAACAACTGCGGGATTATGGGTTAGATATACGAGTGATTGGCGATGAAATTGGTCAAGCTTCTGGGTTAAAAATGTCTTACGCTGCCCTCACCAAAGGACTGACGGCGATTAGTACAGAATTACTGATTGCTGCCCATCGTTTAGGTTTGGATGAGCCACTATGGGAGGAAGTATCTATTAGCCAACCAGAACTTGCTGCTATTCTCACCCGTTCCATTCCATCCATGACACCAAAAGCACATCGTTGGATAGCAGAAATGGAAGAAATTGCTGAAACCTTTCAAGAGTTAGGTCTGACTGAGCGGATTTTTTACGGAGCCGCCGACGTTTACCGCTTGGTGAAAGATACATCTTTGGGTAAGGAAACACCAGAAGAGTGCGAACGCGATCGCCCCCTGAGAGACATCATTACTACCCTGTCCGACGAAGCAGCATCAAGTGTATTAAGCTAAAAATCTTTTAATTTGCATCCTCAAAAAATGAATCTCTTGTGGGGTGGGCATCTTGCCCGCCCTAGTTATGCAAATTAAATGCGCGACAGCTTATATCAATTTACATTGAAGCTGCATAGAAAAGAGCTTCGAGGATCAAGTCATAAGAAGTTAAAGATATAACACGTTGCGATGTGATTGTACTGAGAAGTGGGTTGAGGCGATGCCTACGCGAAGTTCTTCAAGGGTGTTGAATACCTGACCCTTAATTTGAGATTTGAGAAAAAGCCAGAACCTTTCAATAGGGTTAAGTTGTGGAGAATGGGCAGGTTGACATCAGGGAATAATATTTTCGGGCCATTTCAACTCATAAGTCAAATGTGCTGCGGCTTGGTGAATTTGAAGGAGTGCAATATCTTCTCCAAGTTGAGATGAAACCGCATCTAAAAACTCTTGAAAATGTTGTCCACAAAGTTTTGGATACTCCAAACAAAAATGCCAACCACTCAGTGGTTCAACAACACCATACAGCCAAAAACTTTGCCGCTTCCATGCAACACGAACCACTGGTTGGACACCAGGAGTTGTCACAACACGCCTCGGTTCGGTTTTGAGTCCAACTCGGCTCTGATCTTGACACAGATAACGCAGCCGTTTGCCTTTACCAAATAATTGTTGTAACGCTAACAATGCTAGTGGAATGTTTTTTTAAATGTCTCAATTGCCTTTGGGTCTTGGTTAACACTGCATGGTCGAGGTACTTTTAGCTTGCAGGCGAGTTTGTAGCGCACCAAGTAATGTACCATTCGGTAACTCACATCCAAGCCATGATTTTCATTCAGCCAACTCACAATTTCTCTGTAACTGCCAAAACCCTCAGGTGAGTTTAATTTCACTTTGAGCGATTTCAGTACTTCTCCTGTGATTGTTCGAGCTTGTCCTGGTGCTTTTTTGATTTCGAGTAACCCAGACAATCCCTGCTGACGGTATTTGTGCAACCACCGCGTAATCGTTGACGGGTCGCGTGCTAATTCATTATGCGATCGCACTTGTCCGATTTGGAACCACCAAAGCATTTGCAGCCTTTCTTTCTGACTTGCACTCCGAGCCTGTTTCAGTGTTTTTTCTAGATATTCTCCACTTTCGGTGATTTCTATTTCTAACTGACGTGCCATTTTGCTGCTGTCCGACTTACCCTCGACTCTCTATTATATGCAAACTCAATATCAATTGATATTAGACAAAACATATTTCATGTAAGCTTTGCCTGTCTCTGGATTTTTTGCTAATACATCAAGGGGAGAAACTTTAATACAAACTGTGCATTTTTCTAAACATTTTGATTCATCAACGATCAGAGGAACATCTATTCTTTGTGTGATTAAAGCCATAAAATAACTCCATGATTTTGTACTAAGAAATGAATAATTTATTTGTAGGTTGGGTGGAGGCACAAGTTAGTATTTTGGCAACACAATAAACCATTTCTATTGCGCCGTAACCCAACATCAAGCGATATTAATCTTAGTAGCGAATAATTAAATATATAAAATAGGTTTAGCATTAATTTTATCCAAGAGATTATTATAGTGTAAATATTTTCTTTTTCCCGACATCATTTGTTGGGTTCCACTACGTTCCACCCAACCTACAGGAGAGAGTGATCGCACTAAAGCCATTTTTTATGAAAAGTTAATGATTTTTTGATATTAGTATAGCCAATTTTCTCATAAAACAAGTGTGCCTCTTTGCGCTTAATATTAGAACGTAACAGAACACCCTCACATCCAACGACAAAAGCCCACTGTTCAATTTGCTGCATCAAAAAACGTCCAATTCCACTATGACGATAATCTTTATCTACAACTAATCCCAAAATAATCGCTGGAGTTGGAATAACTATTGAGTCACAAATATGAGCGTGTGCCCAAGCTATTACATATTCATCTTCTAAAGTGGCAACATACACAATATGAGCATCACTATTTTTAATTTGAGTAAGGCGCTGCTCTATTTGTTGATTTGTCACAGAATATTCAAGTTGCTCACAAAGACTAGCAATTCTCTCTACATCTTTAATCTCAGCTTGTCTAATTTTAATTTTCTCACTTACATTAACTTTGTTTATCATAATTTAATTTTAAATTACAATTATTTAGTTATCCAGCATTGCACAGATAAAACGATAGCCTATATCAATCTCTGTCAAATTGTGAATATCACCATATTTTTTCCTCCATTCTCCACTACTTAAATCTGCTGCAAGTAACTTTACTCCTTGCTCTGCTAAATCATGATGAGCTAAAGCAAAAGATGATATTCCTGCACGTACTTCTGGTTGAAGATATAACTCTGGTCGTCTCCAGGCTGCTGCTGCGAATAAATCAGATAAATCGTATGGTAACAAAAGGGGTATGGCTTCAACACGCCTTTTAGTATTACTCTGAATTAAATTAACCTGTTCGTTAAGTGGTAAAAATCGTAATGCATCTTCCCACAAAAACGGAAAATAATCATAAAGCCATATCTTCTGAGATAATCTAATATCAAAAGTTAACAAAATTATTGCCCCATCTCTAATTATTCTGTGCATTTCCTCAAAAGCTTTTTCGAGATGAGAAAAGTGATGAGTTGCCAGGATACTTACAACAGCATCAACAGACTGATTTGGTAGAGGTAAATTTTCTGCATAGCCAGTAAACCACTTAATTTGCTGATGTTCTAGTGCTTATTTTTGCATAACTACAGAAGGTTCAACAGCATTAACAAGAAACCCTTTATTAGCTAGCGCTAGACTGTAACCACCAGTCCCAGCGCCGATATCAGCAATAATCCTACCTTTGGGTAAATTGAGTAAATCAATTATTTTATTGACAATACGGATATCAGCAACGCGAGTTTTTGAGTATTGTTGACCAATTGAATTATATATAGACATATTAGAAAATTACTCAAAATCATTTAAAATAAACTATTTAAATTTTAACTTTAGATGAAGAAATCAAAAATTTGTTAGTTAAACAATTCCAGCAAATTTAAAAGTTCAATTATCATAAACTTTGGTTTTGCTTCTTGTGGTAACTTTTGATTTTTTCTGTTGTAATAGCAAAAATCCATTTTGACTTGTGTTGCTCCCGCATAGTCGTGCTTTAGAGAATCTCCAACGTAAAGAACTTCTGCTGATGTTAAATTTAACCTAGATAAAGCATGATGGAATATCTCAGGAGATGGTTTAGCAAAACCAATTGCTTCAGAAACTACAACTGCTTCAAAAAAATACTCAATTCCAGCAGCTTGCATTCTCGGTAGTTGCGCTGATACAAAACCGTTTGTTATGACAGCCAAACGATAATTGCGTGCGAGAACAGTTAGCACTTCATTTACATCAGGTTCCATTACGGCTGAATGATTAAAAATATGCCAAAAACTTTGACTAAGATTGCTGATTTGATCTGTTTCTATATCTAATTGAGCAACTGTACTTCGATAAGACATCTCAATTAGCTCGCTAGGATAAAATATTTCTCCTTGTCTCCAATACTTGGAATTATAAGTTTCAAAGACTTGAAGGAAAATAGTCTCACTGAGTCCATTTAAATCTAAAGATACTGCACAATCTTCCAATGCTCCTAAAATAGCTTGGCGTTCACATAGCTCAAAATTCAATAGTGTATTATCGAGATCAAAAATTATTGCTTCATAGAGCATTTTCATGGACATTCATTTAACAGCAACATTGTAGACTTCTTTGACTGTATCTACTTCTACGATCTACAGGACGCTTAAACAATACCATTTGTCCTGATTCATCTTTCTTTAAGTTTACATGACAAAACCACTCATCATCATTCTTTTCAGGATAATCTAAGCGGTAAAACGCCATACTTTCGTCGTTTTTCGGCATTTTCTAATGCTGCTGCGGGAATACCTAACTCTGGTTCTAAAAACTTGGCAACTTCTTCTGGATTGTTTGTTGCCCATTCGTTTACTTTAGTCATGGCACAAAAAACCTAAGTGAATATCTCTCTTTTTGACCTCCATTGCCACCCTTGGTAGTTGGGGTTTTGTTAATTTACTAGATGAGATATCCACTTAAAGCTAGAGTATTAATGACTCATTTGCAATAATTGATGTGCGTGAGTGCCTTGATTATTCATAACTTGTTCTAGCACTGCTTCTCTGATATTTACAAATACTTCACTAGCTCTGTCTCGTGGACGCGACAATTTTACAGGTAAATCTAACGCAACCCGTCCCTCTTCAATTACTATCACTCTGTCTGCCAGCGCCACAGCTTCTTCTACATCATGGGTGACTAAAAACGCCGTAAAGCCTCTCTGTTGCCACAAATCTTCGATTAAATGTTGCATTTCTAAGCGAGTTAACGCATCCAATGCTCCTAAAGGCTCATCAAGTAGTAATAGATGTGGTTGACTCACCAAAGCTCTGGCCAATGCTACCCGTTGTCGTTGTCCTCCAGATAGTACATACGGCCATTCACCAGCCCTATCTTTGAGTCCGACTTGTTCTAATACCCGCGCAGCTTTTGCATACCAATTTTCTTGCAAACCCAGACCCACATTATCTATCACACTTTTCCAAGGGAGTAACCGGGGGTCTTGAAACATCACTCTTACAGAATGACTAAGCTTACGTAGTGGTTCTCCATCTAATAATATGCCGCCTGTAGTGGGTTTATCTAACCCAGACACTAGGCGCAGTAAGGTACTTTTACCGCAACCACTACGCCCCACAAGAGCAATAAATTCTCCTGGTGCTACTTCTAGATTTAATGAGCTTAAGACAGTTTTATTTCCAAAAACTTTGCTTAAACCCAAAATATTGAGTTGTGAACCTTGTATATTTGAAACCATGTAGATTTTTCCTTTTTTTAGAGATTCTTGAGTAATACTGCGTAGTTTTTGCCTAAAAAAGCACTCCGGGGTAGGTTGGATTTCGTTCCTCAACCCAACATTTTCAAGGCTTTGTTGGGTTTCACTCCGTACCCTGCGGGGATCTTGCTACAACCCAACCTACAAATCTTCTTAACCGAGCAGTATTGGATTGTTGAGTTATTCAGTTATTGACAACTTGGAGTTTTTACAATGAATTAATCAAGGTAAAAAGTTAAACAAATGTTTAACTTTTTACCTGAGCTTTTACCCAGCAGATGTGTAATTGGGATTCCATGATAAAAATTTGTTTTCTAGAGCTTTAGCGATGGAATTTGCTAGTTTACCTAACAGTGCATAGATGACAATACTTAACACTACAACGTCTGTTTGCATAAACTCACGGGCGTTCATTGCCATATAGCCAATGCCGGAATCTGCTGCAATTTGTTCGGCTACAATTAACGATAGCCACATAATACCCAAGGAAAAGCGGACACCAATCAAAATTGAAGACAAAGCTCCTGGAAAAACAATTTGCCACAAAAGCTGCGATGTTTTTAAGCCATAAACTCTGCCCATTTCAATAAGTTCAGGATCTACACTACGAATTCCATGATAGGTATTAAGGTAAATTGGGAAAAATACACCTATAGAAACTAGAAACAATCTCGCTTGATCACCAATTCCAAACCATAAAATTACTAGGGGAATTAATGCCAAGTTGGGAATAGTACGCAGCATTTGCAAGGAACTATCTAACAATTGTTCTGCAATGCGAGAAAGCCCAGTGAGTAATCCCAAAATAAAGCCAATTCCGCCACCAACGATAAAACCAGATATAGCGCGTGTGGCACTGATTCCCATGTGTCGGAAAAGCTCTCCAGTTGAGGCTAACCTAAATGCCGTAAAAACTACACTACTTGGTGCTGGAAGAATTCTGGTGGAAAGTAAACCAGTTCTGGAAGCAATTTCCCAAAGTAGTAGCACTATAAAAGGTACTATCCAAGGGATGATGCTATCAGCGAATTTGTTGTTGTATAATACTTGTAGGGTTTTTTTGCTGCTTTTGGTCTTTTTCAGAGTAATAGTCATAAGCTACCAATTAGTTGTTTTATGAAGTTCTGATTAACGGCTATTTCGTCAATAGGACTGAATAGGTTTGATGTTATATATGTTTGAGCGAGACAGGGGCAGAAAGTAATGGAAATGGAGGACAAACCCAAAAAATTACCTTATTGTTCGGGTATTTATTCTTTAAAGTACTATATATCGAGCGAATTACAGTAGATTAAAAATATCTTACACGAAATTAAGTAAAAAGCAACTCCCAAGAATAGGGAGTGGGGAATATTCATTTTTCAGCTTTGGCTATGGGATTTCGTTGTGAGTAGCTGACTAGAAAGTAAAGGTAGTGCGGAGAGAACCCACCCAAATCGGATCGTTGTCATCATTATGTTCAGGCTTGCTAATTACATAACAACTTGGGATGATCCGAATATTGTCATTCACTCGGAAGGTATAGAAAGCCTCTAAATGTAGAGAAGTATCTGAATCTTCTCGAAGGGCGGTTCCGGGTGTGGGGCGATAATTATTACTAGTAACTTTAGGTGGTACACCAACGATGATGCCACCGATATTACCTTCTTTAAACAAGTCTGAAAAACCAAAGGTAAGCCCACCATTGATGATAGTTGCGTCATTATCACCATCAGCTAACTGATTGACAAGGGTATAAGTAGACTATAATTTTTGCACTTATTCACGAAGATAGTTGTAGTGGGCAACACAAGTTACTACTGAAGATAGTATAGTAATTTGCTTTGGTTTTTGAACTTACTTGCCTAGTCCGAGAGTGGGGAGGCAAATTAAACCAACGAAATAATCACATTTCATCAACCTCTATATTCTTAGGACTTACGCAAAATATCTCTCAAACTCTGATTTCTCTGTGTCCTCTGCGCCTCTGTGGTTTGTTATTCCGTAACTTGTGCGTAAGTCCTAATTCTTATACTTCCATACGCGTAATACTAATTATTTATGAAGATGCGCCAAATAATTTTTTATAAATCAAGCTATATCAAGCTTTTCGGTCTTGTGGTTTAGCGCAGCTTCACATAGAAATGGTATAAGTCCTACGATAGACCACTAGTTTTCACTCAAGTGCGTCACCGAACAGCCCGCATTTCGACCCAACTCTTGGAGACGCTGCGCGTAGCTTGCTTCCACGTTCGCGGAGCGTCTCGTAGAGAAGTGGTACGGCAAAGCTCAGGGCAGGCAAGCTGAGTGACCATCGTAGACATCGCCTTTGCTGGTGACTATTTCCAACACTCATTTCAGCCCTGCTATCTTGAAAAAGCAAACTTGTGTTAAGCAGTACTTGCATTTTCGTCGGAAGTGTGTAAAGCTTTGTTACACGAATAAACTACGGTAAATCAATCAAGTTATTGTAGTTTCAAAGAAATAAACTACAGCGTTTCATTTACCGACTGACTATTTAGCCAGAGCTACAGAAAAAGATTGATCAGGCAAAGATTAATCATGTACCTGATGCAAGTAGTAGTAAAACGCCCGATCAATGTTCTAAGTGGTTCAAAGAAACTTGGTAAGAACGTCGGCATCCTTGTACTACAATTCCTCATTTCTAAATTTGTCCTACCGGTAGAGACTAAGGAAATATTCAGAATAATTTTCCCAATGCCTAATCCTTAGTACTCAAGTAGAGATTGATTCACCAAAAAACTAACTTATGACCCAACTGAAAACACTTTCCACCTACGACCCAACATTATTTGAGGGTGCAGCTGAAGTCTATGCTCAATATAGAACTAAATACTCATCTGCTGTATTTGACAAACTAACTGAAATATTTAATCTCAATGGTCAAGGAAGACTTCTTGATTTAGGTACTGGGCCAGGTTTAATTGCCATTCCCCTTAGCACCAAATTTCAAGAAGTAGTTGCTATTGATCCCGATCCAGATATGCTCAAGGAAGCGCAACGTCAAGCAGCAGCCGTAAGAGCAAACAATATCACTTGGCTAGAACAAGGAGCAGAACTGATTAACCCTAATTTGGGAACATTTAAACTAGCTACCATTGGCAGAGCCTTTCACTGGATGGAACGCGAACTCGTACTTGAACGCCTTTATGAATTGCTGGCAGATGATGGAGCTGTAGCACTGCTCAATACAGGTGATAATCCTTGGATAAGTTCTTTACCCTGGAAACAAGCTGCCATAAAAGTAGTGAAAAAATGGTTAGGTGAGGAGCGACGAACTGGACAACGAGGACAAGGCATTCGTAAACCAGTTGATCCTCCCCACGAAGTCGTAATTGCCAATTCAAAATTTGCTCGCCAAGAATTATATGAAGTGCCATTTGAAAAATCTTGGACAGTCTCTAGCTATCTTGGCTACTTATACACTACAGCCTTTTCTCTGAAAATTTTCTATGGCGACAAAGCCGAAGAATTTGAAGCAGATATTAAAGAAGCATTACTAGCAGTTGAGCCTTCTGGTCACTTTACAGAAGAACTCATAGCAACAATCGAAGTAGTTTGGAAGCATTAACTTGTATTTATTTTGACTTCCGTCTTGCAGTACTAGCTATCCAAAAAAGAGAAAAGCAAATGAGCAAAACACGTAAATTTCGTTTAGGAGCATTTATTCAAGCCACTGGACATCATGTTTCTGCTTGGCGACATCCAGATGCACAAATAGATGCGGGTTTTAATTTCGAGCATTACAAAGAAATTACCCAAACCGCCGAACGTGGCTTGTTCGATGCAGTTTTTCTGGCGGACAGCCCAGGAGTTTGGGGTGGCGATCGCGAAACGCAAAGACGCAATGGTAAACTTGTCCATTTCGAGCCAGTGACACTTTTTTCGGCTTTGTCCTCTCTAACTCAAAACATTGGCTTCATTTCCACCGCCTCGACTACTTATGAAGAACCTTACACCCTGGCACGTAAGTTTGCCTCATTGGATCACTTGAGTAAAGGCCGGGCGGGGTGGAATGTAGTCACCACGGGTAACGAAAATGCCGCACTTAATTTCGGTCTTGAGCATCACCCGGAACATAGCCAACGTTATGAACGTGCGGAAGAGTTTGTAGAAGTGGTCAAAGGACTGTGGGATAGCTGGGAAGACGATGCTTTCATCCGTGACAGAGAATCTGGTATCTATTTTGACTCGAATAAACTACATATACTCAACCACAAGGGTAAACATTTTTCTGTCAAAGGCCCCTTGAACGTTGGTCGTCCACCTCAAGGTTATCCGGTGATTGTGCAGGCTGGAGCATCGGAAGCTGGACGGGATTTAGCTGCGCGTACTGCTGAGGTGATTTTCACTGCTAATCAAACCCTAGTCGATGCTCAGGAATTTTACGCTGATGTCAAAGGTAGGTTGGCGAAATATGGACGCTCTCCAGACGATCTAAAAATCATGCCTGGGGCTTTCGCAATCATTGGCCGGACTGAAGAAGAAGCCCAAGAGAAATACGAATTTCTGCAATCTTTGATTCATCCTGATGTAGCTTGGGGTATTTTAAAGAACTATTACAAAGGTGTGGATCTGTCGAAATATTCTTTAGATGATGTAACTCCCGAACTACCCAGTGATACCAATAATAATAAGAGTCGTCTGAAATTAGTCAAGGATTTAGCTACTCGTGGCACTCTGACGCTGCGCCAGTTATATCTCGCTCTTGCTACCGCTAGAGGTCATCGTACTATCCTTGGTACTCCCGAAAGCATTGCTGACCAGTTAGAAGAATGGTTCAACAATGGTGCAGCAGATGGTTTTAATATCATGCCACCAATCCTGCCTACAGGGTTAGATGACTTCGTTAACCTAGTCGTTCCCATCCTCCAGAAACGCGGACTGTTCCGTACTGAATATGAAGGTACTACCTTGAGGGAAAACCTGGGGCTGCGTCGTCCGGGTAATCAATTTGCCGCTAAACAAGTGGATGAGAGATTGGTGTTAGCGTAGGTTAATTTTTTACGGATGGTTAAACCATATCTTTTAAAGCGGATCTTTTGCAGATCACCGCCTGGGTGCTGCATATTTTCGAGATGATTTTTCTCACGCAGAGGAGGACACGGCGTTGCGGGGGTTCCCCCAGTTGTAGCAAGTGTCCGTCACGCAAAGGCGCAGAGAGAATGGAAAGAACTTAATGGGCTTTATACTCACAACCAAAGTTTTTGTTAATACTTCCACTCTTCTGCCCTCTGACATATTTGCAATTTTTTAAAGGAAAAAAACATGACTGAATATAGCAGATTAAAAACTTCCCGCTCGGCTGCAATCAAAGCAAACCTCAATTATCCGATAATTGACACTGATGTTCATACTAATGATTTCACTCCGGCGCTTGAGGATTACATTGCTAAATACGGTGGCTCGAAACTCGTTGATGAATTACGCAAGGCGGAAGATTCTCGTCTCAATTCCAAGAGCAATGGTAAAGACTGGTATCAACAAACTCCAGAAGAACGCCAATACAATCGCACAATTCGATCACCTTGGTGGGCTAGAGTCACCCGCAATACTTTGGATCTCGCTACTTACACTTTGCCTGAACTATTCTATGAGCGTCAAGCGGAGCAGGGGTCAGATTATTCGGTACTGTTTCCGAATAATGTTTTGGCACCGGCTGGAGCAAGTAAAGAGAATCGTCAAGCACTGCAACGGGCGGTCAATCACTATCATGCTGACTTGTACTGGAAATATAGCGATCGCCTCACACCTGTAGCTGGCATCCCGATGGGTAATCCTCAAGAAGCGGTTGAGGAGCTAGAGTTTGCAGTGAAAACACTGGGTTTAAAAGTAGCTAATATTCCTGGTGGTGTGAAACGGCCAATTAAGGCGATCGCTGATAAATATCCAGCAGATCAATACCCTGAAATCGCCAAGTATGCCTCTTACATTGATTTTTACGGATTGGATAGTGAATACGACTACGATCCGTTCTGGGCGAAGGCTGTTGAATTAGGTGTACCGGTTACTACCCATTACGGCAGTCAAGGTTGGACTGGACGCTCCTCGATCAGTAACTACATGAACAACCATATCGGTCACTTCGGCGATGGCTCACAGGCATTTGCCAAAGCACTGTTTTTTGGTGGTGTTACCAAACGTTTCCCACAGCTGCGCGTAGGTATGCTTGAAGGTGGTGCAGATTGGGGCGCACACGTCTACATTCATTTAGTAGACCGTTTCTCCAAGCGCAGTCTCAAAGGTCTGCAAAACTACAACCCAGAACTGACAAATTCCGATGAGTTGTTCGAGTTGTTTGAGCGATTTGGTGGCGAAATTACTCAAGGGTATTCCCTCACCAAAGAGGAATTGACTAAGAGTGTACTGGGTTCTTCCTTCAACCGTCATAGCCGCTCACCCGTTGGTAGCGAACTAGAAGATTTTGCCGCCGCCGGCATTGAAACAATTGAAGACATCCGCGATCGCTGGGTAAACAGTTTCTTCTTTGGTTCTGAGTCCGACGACCGTACCATAGCAGCTGCATTCAACGACAAAGCCAATCCCTTGGGTGTGAAAATCAACGCCATTTATTCCTCAGATGTTGGACACTGGGATGTGCCAGATTTGACCGACCCACTAGCGGAAAGCTGGGATTTAGTGCAAGAAGGTGTGATTTCTGAAGCTGACTTTAAGGGTTATGTATTCAATAATCCTTACAAGTTTTATACTCAAGCTAATCCCGACTTCTTCAAGGGTACGGCGGTTGAATCTAAGGTAGCTAACATCGAATCTCCACAAGCAGATAAGAGTTTGGTAACGGCGTAAGAGATTAAGAGGAGAGCAGGGGTTTTTGAGTTCGATTTTGCGATCGCTGGTACTGGCTACTTCGCTGATCCGGCAGCGCGGCCTGAACTTGCCGACTTTGCCCATCATATTGCCCAGTGGAGCGATCGCTACGAACCACCAGCCAATCAGCGCGACGAAGAATTAAGTGTTTATCCTTACCTTGGTATCGCCCATGAATATCAAGAAAAAGTCCCCGGTAGCGCACCTTACCTGAAGGATATCCATGTTTTCAACCCATCTGGCTTCGTTAGTTTTAGACTCCCAATTGGTGACATACCCAGCATCCGACGCGACGTACCAGCAGTGGTAGGACGTATTAGCCATGACTTGTTCTTTGCTGATTGGGCGCTGCATGAAGCCCGTATTACCAGCGACAACGTTGCACCAGATTTCGATACCTCGCTCTATGCAGATGCAGTATGGAAACAGAAAGTGCCAGTTAGTTAGAATCTAGTACTGTGTCAAGCAGGAGCAATGCTTGGATTAAATAACGAACCGCAGAGGCACAGAGAACACAGAGAGAAAGATTCTAAAACTTGGTTTAGTCAGCAAAATCAAAAATTTATCTATACTCCCCAATCCCCAAATTTCCCCAAACTTTAGGAGTCACAACTATGTCTGTTGAACACCGTTTTAACACCAGTAATGGTTCCTTGCCTTATCTCCTCTCGACTATCTCAGACACTATTAAGCAACCCGCGGCCCTGGTATTGTTTCTACACGGCGCACGCGATTCTCTGCGAGACGCTTTGCGAACGCGGTACAGATATAAATGTGCTGCTAAAATGGGGTTTACCTCGTTTTGTAGATTCCTCCAGTTCCTTACCTTATATCTTTGCCGCCCCCCAGTTGCCTGAAGGACAAACCTGGGTAGACCGAGAGTTGGATGTGATTGCTTTGCTCGATGATCTCATTGCCTCCCAACCCATCGATCCATCCCGGATAATTTTATCTGGGTTCAGCTTAGGTACAGCTGGGGCTTGGCATATCGCTGCTTCTCACCCTGGTCGCTTCGCTGGTCTGGTAGCAGTATCAGGGCGTGTACCCAAGACATTAGAAGAAACCCAACTAGCTGCACTAAAGGAAATTCCCATCCAAATATTCCAAGGTGGCAAGGACGAAAAACTACCGATTGAAGATACACAGCAGATTGTCGATACTTTGCGCGGACTGGGGGGAACAGTAGATTTTACCGTACTACCTGAAGGCGATCATTTTATTGCCGATGAAGTGTATAGTGACCCGAAACTGCAACAGTGGCTAATTTTACAGAGTCGTCGCACTTCTGTAGCTGTCTGATATGAAATATATAGAATTATGAACATCATGCTTAATTCCAAGTTAAAACCGAACTTCTTCTCCAAAATCCAGTTGACTAATGTCAGATTCTCGCAAAGAAATCAGAATTTGTTTTATTGGTAAATCGTTTATCAATGGCACAGGCGATCCGGAGTTTCTGGGTTGGACAGGTAGAGTGTGCCACAATGCTGAGTCAAAAGGATATGCAATCACTCACTACAACTTGGGGGTGCGGGCTGAGACAAGTCGGTATCTCAAACAACGTTGGCGCTCGGAAATCTCCTATCGTCTCCCTCCTGAATACGATGGTCGAGTAGTGTTTTCCTTTGGCGTAAACGATTCAGGATGGGCGGGTAAAAAGCAAGGAATCAAACTTTCAGAGTCGATCGCAAATGCTCGCAGCATCCTGACTCAAGCAAAGCAACTCTATCCTGTCTTGATGGTTAGTCCACCGCCGTGTGGTGATGTCGATCAAGAAAGAAGAAATCAAACTAAGGCAAATCTGTCACAGGAATTTGCCTTAGTTTGTAGTGAACTAGATGTTCCGTATCTCAATGTGTTTCCCAGTTTGCTGAAGTCACCGATCTGGCTAACAGAAGCAAAAGTCAATGACGGTGCTCATCCAAAAGCAGATGGTTATGCAGAGTTTGCAGCAATCGTACAAAACTGGGAAGGTTGGTTAAATTGGTTTACGCCTTAGTAACCGTGTTGTATACGCATTCTATTTAGAAATATTCAACACTTTCTCAATCAACTACTTTCAATCAACAACGACCAAGATCACGATGACGTTACCAACTACCAAACTCGGTAAAACCGGATTGACTGTTTCGCGCCTTGTTCTTGGCACTATGACCTTCGGCTTGCAGACAGACGAAGAAACTTCCAGACAGATCCTCGACACCGCCGCCGATGCTGGCATCAACTTTCTTGATACAGCTGACGTTTATCCCCTTGGTGGTGGACTGCCTACTGCTGGAAGCACTGAAGAAATTATTGGGCGCTGGCTCAAAGGCAAACGCGAACATTTTATTATAGCTACTAAGTGCGTGGGACGAGTCGGGACTGCACCTTGGGATCAGGGTGCTTCGCGCAAACATATTCTTGATGCGATTGATGCTTCCCTCAGACGACTGGGAACTGATTATGTTGACCTCTACCAATTGCACTCTGACGATGCCTTAACCCCTCTCGATGAAACCTTAGAAGCTCTGGACACGGTAGTACGTGCTGGGAAGGTACGCTACATCGGGGTTTCTAACTTTTTAGCTTACCGACTCGCTCGCGCCTTGGGTCGTGCCGATGTGCAAAATTTAACTCGTTTCGTCTCGATCCAACCCCGCTACAATTTGTTGTTCCGTGAAATTGAGCGAGAACTACTACCCTTAGCCAAAGAAGAAGGATTAGGTGTAATTCCTTACAATCCTTTGGCAGGTGGTCTACTCACTGGCAAACATAGCCTGACTCAAGGCCCCACCGCAGGCACTCGTTTTACTCTGGGGATTGCCGCAGAACGTTATCAAGAACGCTACTGGCGCGATCGCGAGTTCAATACTGTCGAGGAATTAGGCTCAGTAGCGGATTTGGCCGGATTGTCACTCACTACTCTAGCGGTGGCTTGGGTGCTGGCTAATCCGATTATTACTGCTCCCATTATTGGTGCTAGTCGTCCAGAACAACTTGTTGACACCCTTAAGGCTGTAGAACTAAAACTCGACGACAGTTTGAAACAAAAGCTAGACGACATCACCGCAGAATATCGCCGCGGAGATTCCCTGCGTTAGTTTTGTAAATTTTAACCTTTCCAATCCAAACTATTTTATCTATCAAACAACTATGATTAAACGCCGTCGTTTTCTAAATGTGGCTACATCTAGTCTGGGCGGTTTTTCTATGGCATATTTGTTGGGAAGTTGTAACCAACAAAGCCAACTGAATGTAGCAAGTACTACTGGCAATTCCCTTTCCCTTGCTATAAAAACTAAAGTTCTCCGCATGGGTTATCAGAGTGCGGGGGATCTCTTCAGAAATCGGCAAGTTTTAGAGAAACGCTTGGAGCCACTGGGGATCAAGGTGGAATGGGCGCAATTTGTCCAAGGGCCTCAACTCATGGAAGGCATGGCCGCGAAAAGAGTTGACGTCGGATCAGTAGGAGAAACGGTGCGATTCGTTGATTAGTGAATCACGGTATCCAGCCCGTACATAACTAATCCAGCCCGTCAGCAGATTACTGACACTAAAGGCTGAACTCTCG
>NZ_JBALCE010000076.1:0-30744 GCF_036919815.1 Nostoc sp. | reverse complement strand
AATGCACGAGCGCAATGCTCACAACTTCCCCCTAGATTTGGCTGCTGGTGATTTTGCTCCTGTGGCTCTAACCGCTCCTGCTATCAACGGTTAATTCTGAAGTTTAGCTAAATCAAAAAGCGCTCTCCCGAAAAGGAGGGCGCTTTTTAGTATCAACGATTATAGCGCTTAATTCTGGCACCGCATTCTCAGTTAACTGTACGGTAGTGTAAAAACAATTCATTTCTAACCTGACGAGTTTCGAGGAGTTGGAGCTGAGGAGCAGCATTGGGAACAAAACCCTCTCCCTCCACTGGGCTAGGGGCGTGCTTTCCTCCATAAATGACAGGCCAAATTGTCAACCACCAATCGTCAATTCGCCCTGCTTTCAGTAGAGAAGCTGTTAAAGAGCCACCTCCCAAAGTAACGACCTTGTGAATACCCCGCTCTGCCATCAAGGTGTAGGCTCGATCCCAGTCCAAGTCTGTATCTCCCAAATCAATTAATTCAGCCAGTTTTTGCAAGGTTGTTGCATCAGAATTACGCTCCAAACCAGCCCGTGTTGTAAATATCCATCGCTCAATGTCCTGGCTTAAAAAAGGCAAGTCCAGCGATAGGTCAAGGGAACCTGAGACAACGCAGGTAATGGGCTGGGGAGACTGACCCCGAACCTTACGTGCTGCCAACAGTTCGGGATTGCGAATTGTAAAGGTTTCCCCCTCAGCCCGAATCGTCCCGGCTCCTACCAGGATTAGATCAGCAAGGGAGGCTTGATACTCTAAGTGTGCTTGATCAGCTGCATCAGATTCACGAGGCGCTTTCGGATCTACGGCGCTAATCTTTCCATCGGCCGTCATGGCAAGAACCACAGTTGTTTGGATAGCTGACATGATTACGTTCTGACGGTTCTTTATAATTTTACCTTTTTGAATTCTTTGCTATGAATAGTTGTTGTATTTGGCTTTAAATCACTTTATAAGCTATGGCTCAAGGTGGTAAAAGAATTGTTGTTGGATAATTATCTATACACTAGAGTCTAACAAGAGTCAATTTTTTTACGCCTAAGAGACTGTCATGCCTAAATACATATCTGCAATCGTATTTATCTTAATTTTAATTTTGAGGTTTGCATCTCCAGTCCAAGCTGCAACTCCCCGTTCAACTTGGGTGGAGAATGAAATTTATCAATACAATCATCCTTTTGCTTCTCAATTGCCTCAAGAACTGGCAACGAAAATGCAAAAAATGACAGTTAGCCCTTTCGCCTTTTATCGGGGGACGGCTCACATTTTTTATCGTGATATGCAGACCTTACCAAATTCAGGATTTCTGAATTCTTCAACCTCAGCTATCTGGTTAGAGGGAGATATGCATATACAAAATCTTGGGGGGATCAGAGATAGCAATGCTCATAACGTTTTTGACACTACCGACTTTGATGAAGGCTATCTTGGCCCCTACGTTTGGGACTTGCGACGGATGGCAGTCTCCATTTTGTTGGTAGCTAAAGAGAACGGTCTTAGCTCAAGTGATGCTCAGGATATTGTCCGTAATTTCTTGGATGCTTATCTAAACAAGATGAGTGACTTTAAGGGAACAAATGATGAACTATCATACCGTTTGGAATCCAGCAATACGAACGGTGTGGTCAAAGATTTGATTCAAAAGGCATCAGACAAGAGCTGTTCTAGCTTGCTAAGTAATTACACGCAGTTAAATAACAGTAATAATCGAGTTTTCCAGACAAACTCGGAACTCCAGGCTGTATCCAGCAGCACCTATTCCAACATTGCTGGGGCGATGAACAGCTACATCGCCTCAATTTCTAGCAGTAAGCGCTATAACAATAGTTACTACACCCTCAAGGATATTCGGCTGAAATTAGCTTCAGGCACTGGTAGTCTTGGTAAGTACCGATATTACTTGCTGATTGAAGGCCCAAGTTTAGTAGCGGACGACGATCGCATTTTGGAGATGAAGCAGGAAGGCAGTAGCGTCGTGGCGATCGCAGTTCCAGGTCTGCTGCCATCTTCAGTTTACGGAAACCAAGAAGGGGCGAGGGTGACAATCGCCACGAAAGCAATGCTCTCTAATACTGATCCCTTGCTTGGCTACACTACGTTCAGTAGTATCTCCTTTATGCTGCATGAAAAATTACCCTACCAAGTGGACTTTGACTATACGTTGCTAACCACTAAGTCAAAATTCATCGATGCGATGGGATATGCAGGGAAGGTCGTTGCGAAGAACCATGCAATCTCTGATCAAGATTATGATGCTGCGATTATTCCCGTAAGCGTTGACAAAGAAGTGACTGACATCGTTAGCGGTAAGAAAGCTGGATTCAAAGATGAGATCGTTAATTTTGCGGTAGACTATGCAACTCAAGTCGAGTATGACCACAGGAGTTTTGTAGATGCTTATAACCAAGGCGTGACACTCTACTAGAATGTTGATTCAGTATTCAGAGATTGTCTTTATGGGTGAGACAAGGGAGAAACTTGTCTTCCTTAAGATTTTCAAAGCAGCATTCGTGTATATTTACTGATAATGCCTGTTTGTCAAGTCTGATTTATACTAATTTAAATGAGCTTACCCTGCAAACTCCAAGAATAAAAATATCTAAAGATTTGACATAAGTATCTAAGGATTTTTCATTGCAAAAATAACTTATTTAAAGCATCTTACCCTGCAAACTCCAAGAGTAAAAGTATCTAAAGATTTGACACAAGCATCTAAGGATTTTTCATTGTAAAAATAAGTTAAGTTTTATATATTTGTCTGTAGGACTAGCGTTAATTACAAGTTTGTTTTGGTCAGTAGATTTAATCCAAGCACTCTGTAATTTAGTCCGAAAAGCTCAAGATTAGCAATTAAAAAAAACAACAAAAAAGTTACGAAGGAAGCTTAATTGTGCCTTCATGACATTTTTTGACTAAGCAAATTTTATGTCCTAATAGGAGGATTAACTCTGATGGCATTTGATGTAAATTCTTTTTCTGGGAAGGGACTTACTGGTGGTGGTCAGGCTGGCAACCTCAGTGATCCGTTCGCTCCTGGAGGCGCATTTGGCATCCCAAGTAGTGGCAGCTTTGATTTGGGTAGCTATGGCATCCCAAGTAGTGGCAGCTTCAATTTGGGTAGCTATGGCATCCCAAGTAGTGGCAGTTTCAATTTGGGTAGCTATGCTATTCCAAGTAGTAGTAGCTTCGATTTGGGTAGCTATGGTATTCCAACTAGTGGCAGCTTCAATGGTAGTATCCCAAATTTTGGTGCTAGTGACGGCGGTTTCCCGATTGCTTAGTGCCAATTGCATAATTTTAAAGGCAATTGAAGTTAGACATCATCCCAAAATTCTGGGTTTATCTACCTTTTAATTAGGCGATGTGCAACTTTGGCTAAACAAAAATCCTACCCTATATAAAAGCTACGAGATTATGATTGTTATCTCTTGCTGGGGTGGGATTCTTATTATCTATGGAAGACTTGATAGTAGTTATGACTTCATCATCTAATACTCCCATATAGGCTTGTAGGATAATTGCCAACGCTATCTGCGCTGGCGGAACTGGACATTTCCCACTGTACTGTCCTTAAACAGAAAGTTGCGAAGTTGATTTAAGTCCTCTCTAGAGAGGGTTTTAAGTTTGATGTATTAGAAAACTTTAAATAAAGCATAGTCAAATCTAAGCAGATATAGTCTTTTTCTGGGGTTTAGCTAGCTGTGCGATCCATCCCAATTCGGGTAAATTTAGCTGGTTTTATAGCGAAAAGTTTGACCCCATTCTAGATGCCTTAAAGGTTCTGTCAAGGAAGTGGTAATCTCTAAAAAGCCATGTCTGACTATATTAGGACTTACGCACAAGTCTACGGAATAACGTAGACGCTTCGGCTTGCCGCAGGCTACCACAGAGGCGCAGAGGACACAGAGAAATCAGAGTTTGAGAGATATTTTGCGTAAGTCCTATATATTTGACTATGCAGAACTCAACTATGAATGTTCAGGTGAAGCTGAACGTCAGTTTGCGAGATCCCTAACCCAACTTTCCAGACACGCCAGGGAGATATCAATTAATCTCCTTTCTCAATAATTCTGGAATCTGAGAAGGACGTTCAGCTATTGGAACTTGCGCTTCTTTTAAAGCAGCTAATTTACTTTGGGCTGTGCCAAAGTTAGGATCGCGTCCGATAAACGTTGCTAAAGTCCCAGTTTGACGCCAACTTTTTCCTGGTGGTGCTTGTCTGCCTGCAATGTAGGCAATTACTGGTTTATCAATTGCCTCAGCAATGTACCGCGCTGCTGCTTCTTCACTACCACCACCAGGTTGACCGACTAAAACGATCGCCTGTGTAGTTTCATCCTCATCGAGAATTTGTAGCCATTGCAGAAAGGAGGAACCAACGATCGCATCACTACCAATACTGACACTAATCGACTGCCCCAAACCTGCTTTTGTTAATTCGTAGGCGATTTCGTAGGTGAGGGTGCTGCTACGACTAACGATCCCCACTGCACCAGGGGTATAAAACTCGCTAGGTTGAGTACCTAAGAGAATTTTTCCCGGCACAATTATCCCTGGACTATTGGGCCCGACTACCAGAGTTTCACAGGCTTCGGCTTTGCGGAGTAATTGCACCATATCCAAAGGCGGCACGCCAGCAGTGATAATAATGATCTGGCGAATATGAGATGCGATCGCTTCTAATGCCGCATCTAGCACGTCGTAAGGATCTACACAAATAATTGTCGTGTCAATTGCCCCAAATTGTTCTATTACTTCCTCTACTAAGTCAAATACTGGCAGTCCATGCAGTTTCTGTCCGCCACATCCTGGATTGACACCAGCTACCAAATTCGTGCCATAAGCTGTCATTTGAGCAACATGAGTGCCTGATATAAATTCACAAAAGCCTTGAATTAAGACTTTACTTTCTGGCTTTAGGTTCATAAAAAATTACCGTAAGTTTGGCAACCCAGTACCTTGGACTACTGGGCATAAAAACGACAAGTTTCTCATGTCGGATTGATTCAATTTTTACTACTTCTTATTAGCCGTTGGTTTAGCAAGCCGAACTGCTGCCGCCACTGCCTCATCTAAATTTTCTACCACCAGGAGCGCATTGCTGGGGGTTTTTAGTGTTGCTAAATATTTTCTAGCAGCATCAAATTCAGAACCAGCCAGACGAACAACTAAGGGTGAAAAATTCGGTTCTTGCCGATTTTTACTACCATTAGAATGTACAACCTGTGATTTAAGTTCGTTGTTGTCTTGCTGCACAACTCTGGCTATTACTTCAACCACTTCCTCAGTTTGAGGAATGCTACCCATAAAGTTAATTAGTATTACTTGAATGCTTTTGTCAGCCTCCAGGATTTTCAGACCTGCCGCTAGGCGATCGCGGAAGGTAGTTGGTGTAGTATCTGTGAGGAAAGCATGACGTAGATTCAAACAAACACCTGGTTTGCCACCAGCATTAGCGACTAAATCCAAAGTTGCCATCACTGAACCAGTACCATTACCTAAAATACCGATTTTTCCATGCATTTCCACACCATCCCAGTCGCCCAAAATCCCGTTGATTTCAGTACTGCTATGACGGCTGATAATTTTTGCCGCCGTCTCCGCAAGATCGGGATGACGCTTGATAGCCCGTTCATTGACTCTGACTTTACCATTAAGAGCCATAACTTGACTAGTAGCACTGACTGCCAAGGGATTGATTTCGACTAAATCCAGGTCTTTTTGCACAAATAACTCGTACATCTTCTCCACAACGCTGCTTACCGACTGCATCAGCGTCCCTTGCAAACCCATTTTCAAAGCCAGTCGTCGGGCATAAAATGGCGAGAATTCCTGTTCTACAACGACATAGTGCATTTTTTCCCCAGCTGATTCCCAATCGATGTCTGCTTCTTTGCAACCTAAAAGTACCGGTCGGCAAACAGCAGTATCTAAAACCACCGCTAGATAAAATTCTTGGCTGGCGTCGTATTGGGATTCTGCCAGCACAACTTCCGGCAATTCGCCCCATATTGGTAAACTAAAGATATTTTGAGCAGCTGCGATCGCATCGATTGTCGTCTCCGCAAACCTGACTCCACCAGCTTTTGCCCGTTCCGCTCCATGTACTTGAGATTTCAGTACAATTGGAAAGCGAATTTTTAAACGTTTTAAATCTGTAGGATGGTCAATTCGTTGGGAGGGCAATACCGGAATGCCTATCTTCCCAAACCATTCTTTAACTTGGTACTCTAATAAATCCATTGATACACCTTGCATTGACACTTTTCAAACCTTTAGTTAGTGCTGTCTTAATATTTTGCATCACCTTTATTGCATAATTAAGCTTTTAGCAGCTATAAAAATTTATTTTTCCACGGTTCAATTTTATCGAATTCCGCAAATCAGGCAGATTAATTTCGATAGCCAACCTGTTTGTGCCACAGCCACAACACGTAATTAATCTCCTCAGTAAGTTTCCCAGCATAGAAGATAACTAGCATTTCTGTCAAAACCCTCTGACATAGTATCGTTTCCTTAACCCTGGGGTAATTTTGTCACAACTGCTCTGCAACCATAGTTTTGCACACCAGTAGCTAGTGTGAATTTAATTGTCGCCAATAAATACAGTGAAAATACTCAAAAGCTCTATCGTTACCATTTGTTATTTGTAATTTATATCTGAAGATAGATTATTTCTTTTCGCATCTAGCACAATAAAAATGTAGCGACACGAACAATAACTGCCTTTTTAACTTTTGGTGAAAAGTCAGAATTTGTGTTAGAAAGTTGGTCGTTCAGATTTTCCGGCTGTGGTTGGTTAAACTGTGCATTTGCATTCAACAAACCCAGAAAGTTTGTTTCATCTCCTTAAAGATAATCAAAACAATATAGAAATTTAGCGGGAAAGCTCTATGAAAGTAGCAGTCCAGCAGGAAGATTTACAGCTTTTAGCCAAAACTTTGCAGGAACAATTACTTGTAGAAGTCTCAACGACTGAAGTCTTCGAGGTGAAGTGTGCCGTCAATAAAGACGAGCTAATGATTTTAACGCAACACACATCAGATGTAATAGTTGACGCTCAACTAATTTTTGCAGTCATTGAGGAAGTACTTCAGTCTTTAGCACCCCACAAAGAGCAACGGGTGCAATGTTTCCTGAGAGTTTTTGGCGAACAACTCCCTTATGCCAAATGTTTCTTGGCATTGAAGCAGACGGGGGGGTGGGGGAATGGGAAGATGGGGAGCAGGGGAGATAAGGGAGACAGGGGAGACAGGGGAGACAGGGGAGACAAGGGAGACAAGGGAGAGGGAAGAGTAAATGCCTCATCATCTCTGACATATTCTCCATCAATCGATGAGACTCAACAGGAGGAACCGTTTGACCCGTTTGCAGATGCGCCGAATTTGTTGGCTTCAAAGCCAGCATTCCCAATCAAACTTATCCTAGTGGGTGCAGCTTTGGTGGGAATTGTAGTTTTAGGCGGTGGTGCTTACTTATTGACTCGCCCTTGTGTGATGTCTGAGTGTAAAGAAATACAAAATGCCGAGCAATTAAAAACAATATCCCCGCAACTGATGCGCCGTGCCAACTCTGAAAAAGAATTAGTAGTTGTACAACAGCAACTTGTAGCAGCCAGCGCAGCCCTGAATGCAATTCCTAGTTGGTCGCCCCGTTCTCAGATGTCAGAAGAACTAAAAGCAACTTTGTCTGGACGAGCAGAAAAAATCAACCAGGTGGTCAAGGCTTTGCAGATGGCATCCTTGGCGGAACAAAAAGTTGCATATAGCCTAGAGGAATTACAAGCTAGTCAGCACTTATGGCGACAGGCTATAGCGCCACTAGAAACTATAAGTTCCAGTAGTGAACTCTATGGACTGGTGCAAGGAAAATTACTTAGTTTTCGTGTCCGTTTGCACGTTGTAAATCAACAGATATTTACTGAGGAAAAATGGCTGAAAAAACTGACAGCAGCAAAAGCTGTAGCCAATGCAGCCGAAAACCGCGAAATTACTGCTAAATCCTTGAATGAATGGCAAGAGGTGCAGTCTACTTGGCTGGTGGTAGTTAATGCCTTGAATACTATTCCCCAAACTAGCGTTGGATACCAAGAAGCCCAAAAGCTGTTGATAGATTATAAACCTAAGTTAGTCGCAGCACGCGATCGCGCTACAAAAGAACAATTTGCTATTAAAACCTACCAACAAGCCGTTAGCAGCGCCAAGCAAGCCAAAGTTTATCAGCAACAAAACCAATGGCAAGCAGCTGCGACATACTGGGATCAGGCTTTGCAAACTGCTAAAAAAGTTTCCCAAGATAGCTTGTACTACACTCAGGCTCAGTCTCTGATTGAACCCTATTCAGCAGCCCTCAAACAAGTACAAGAAAAACTACAAGTTGTTAGTAGTTTGCAACAAAGCCGCACTGACTTAAATAAAACCTGTATTAATGGAATTCGGATTTGCACATTTAGCATAGAGAATACAAGAATTATTGTCCGCCTAACCCCGGAGTATGACCAAATAAGGCAAAATAACTTGGCTAATCCTTATTCTAAAAACTCGGATACTGCTGTTGACGTTACCAATCACTTGCAAATCTTACGGGAAGCTTTAGCTGTAATTAGTGACAATGCTAACCTGTCCCTTTTCCTGTATGATTCCCAAGGTAACGTAATTTATACACGGACTTTAAGCGGGTAGAAAAGTTAGGGGTTAGGAGAGACGCGATTAATCGCGTACAGGAGTTTGGAATATAATAATGTCAAATGATTGAGATAGGACTTACGCACTATACAAATTGACTATAATATGTATTACGCAAAATGGAGATTTCCGGTGCTGAGTGCAACCCTGATTTGGTCACATATTTACTGTTTTGGGTGTTAGACATGGCTGAAAAACCCAAATTCTGTATAGTACATATGTATGATGCGTAAGTCTGATGAGAAACGCGGCTTTAATAATTAAAAAGCCGCGTCGAAAACAACTCAGCCAAGGGTTTTTTTGCCCAATGCCGAATTTAGCTAAAACAGCAGAAGCCCCACACTCACTTTTAGGAGTGTGGGGACGCCAGACGAGAGCGATGGGAAACCCGTCTACAGCGCTGGCTCATGAATGCGCGGGAGTGGGGAGATATAGTAATTAATGTTTTTTGGCATAGCCAAAACACATTAATTGCTATGTCGAGCCATGACCCATGTTCATTATATTTATTATTTATAACACTACGATTAATGGTATTATAAATAAGTACAGACAAAGCCGAAAATGCTAGCTGTACACTGAGCCTAGACAATCTAGAATATGGGGTTCCATTCAAGAATAGACATTTTTGTGTCGTCTCCGTGAATGGGTAAAATTCTAGCGGTATAAAGGTGTTGAACATTTGTACCTGTTCAATTCTGCGGAGGGGCATCTCGTGGAATTAAAACAAAGCTCAGTTAATGTCCGACGGGATACCGGGAGTCGCTGAGAAGCCCACACTGTATGCTTGCATACAGTGTGGGAGTATGTCACAGAAAACTACCCTTACCCTGCATAAGGATTACCGATTCTGTCTACAGAGACGTTTGAGGAGAATGGCAAACGACCTGGATTTAAGCGTGCTTCTGCTGCATAGCCAACAGGTACTAAAACAGCGATCGCTAAATCTGAATTATCTGTTGCACCAATTACTTCTTTCACCTTGTCTTCAAGCCAACCATTCATAAAACAGGTAGATAAACCCAGACTTTCTGCTGCTAACACCAAATGGGTAGCCGCAATGATGGCATCTTTAATGGCATACTCGCGTCGCTTGTCGCCTAGCCCAGCTTGAAATTGGGGGACGGCACTTTTAAAGTAGTTGACAGTGCCTTCATTCCATGCTCCAGTCTGAAGTCCCTGCTCCAGAATCGGAGTCAAGTTTTGTTCGCCTGCGTTAGGATCGGCGGCAAACACAAAGGTTACAGGTGCTTGAACTATTTGCTGTTGATTAAAAGATGCTGCTGACAATGCTGCCTTTTGCGCTTCATCTTGCACAAGAATAATTTGCCAGTCCTGGAGATTATAGCTGCTGGGTGCAGCCACGGTTAACTCTACCAGTTGCTTGAGCAGTTCTGGGGCAATGGGGTCTGTTTTAAAAGTTTTGATTGCACGGCGTTTAGCGATCGCACTAGGTACATCTAAAGGTTGAGTTTGAGTGATGGAACTCATGAGATTCTCCTGATAGTTAAGTTATGACCAAATAATTCGTAATGACGCTCTCTACGAGATGCTGCGCGTAGCTTACTTGTATTGTAGGGATACACGGACTCGCTACCGATGCTTTAACGTAATTAGGGTACAAGCAAATGTATTTATTCATCAAACAAAAATAAAAATTATTACCTTGTTTCAGAACAAACAACTAGCCTACCAAACGCGCAACGAACAGTCGTAAAGTCATAATTACGAATTACGAATTACGAATTATGAATTACGCCTTAGCTACCGGCTCGTTAGCAGTTGACCAAAATGGATAGTCTGTATATCCCTTTTCATCGCCACCATAAAAGCTTGCTTGATTTGCTTGATTTAGTGGTGCATTCAAAGCCAAGCGTCGGGGTAAATCTGGATTTGATATAAATAATGTGCCAAAGGCAACTAAATCTGCTGCTTTGTTTGCCAGTACCGCATCGCCTTTTTCACGGGTATAACCACCATTGACGATGAGTGTACCTGTAAAGCGATCGCGTAGATGACTAGTGGGTACAATTATCCCGCCATGTCTGATGTCTGCCTCTGTTGCCTCAAAAATATGCAGATATGCCAAATTAAATTGGTTCAAAGCTTGAGCCGCATAACCGAATATCTCCAGAGGGTTGGAGTCACCTATATCGTTAAAAGTCCCACTGGGAGAAAGACGTACTCCTACTCGGTCA
The DNA here is from genome assembly GCF_036919815.1 of Nostoc sp. Lineage (GTDB taxonomy): Bacteria > Cyanobacteriota > Cyanobacteriia > Cyanobacteriales > Nostocaceae > Nostoc. The sequence continues at coordinate 19,860 of NZ_JBALCE010000076.1, read as the reverse complement.
GAATCCCACACACTAGTTATCGCCTCTGTCACCTCCAACAGGAATCGGGCACGATTTTCAATGTTGCCCCCATATTTATCTGTACGTTGATTGGTGCGATCGCGGAGAAACTGATCTATTAAATAACCATTAGCTGCGTGAATTTCCACCCCATCAAACCCAGCCTCTAGGGCATTTGCTGCTCCTTGACGGTACTGTTCGACTATCTGCGGTATTTCGGAAGTTTCTAAAGCACGGGGAGTAACAAAGGGTTTTGGCCCCTGATAAGTTGCAGCTTCACCTTTAGGAGGAATAGCAGAAGGTGCCACAGGTAAAGCTCCATCAGGTTGTAAGTCAGGGTGGGAAACCCTGCCTACATGCCATAGTTGCATAAAAATTCTCCCTCCCTGCTGATGTACAGCATCGGTTACTAACTTCCATCCCTCCACCTGTTCTGGTGAATGAATTCCTGGTGTAGCGGGATAGCCCTGTCCTTCAGGAGTTACCTGTGTTGCTTCGGAAATAATCAGTCCGGCGGAAGCACGTTGGGCGTAGTAGGTAGCATTAAGTTGGTAGGGTACGTTTCCCTGACTAGCCCTGTTTCGGGTTAAGGGTGCCATCACTATCCGGTTAGGTAGTTCCAGATTCCCCAATTGGTAAGGAGAGAATAAGTTGATATCAGTAGTCATGTCGCTTTACTCCAATTCAAAATTCAAAATTCGCAACCCCACATCTGAGATTAAATAGACCACGCGGTAGGGATACAGCATTGCTCGTTAAAAGGGCGGTTAAAAACCGCGTCTACACGAGGCTTTAACCACACTTCTCTACGAGAGGCTGCGCCAACGACAAGCTCAGTGACCGCCTTCTTGGGTTAAGAGAATCCTTGATTTTGTATTAGTCCACGGAGGTGGACGAGAGTTTGTATAGCCGCGAATTCTATTCGCCCTGGTTCTAAGTTGACACCCATGAGCATTGCTGTGCCCCTACAACAGATGTGTGTGGTTCAAATACTAAACAATCGACCGAATAACGCCACCATCTACCCGCAAAGCTGCACCATTAGTTGCTGATGCTACGGGACTAGAAAGGTAAACTACGATCGCTGCTACTTCTTCATTAGTTGCAAAGCGTTTAATTAGGGAAGTTGGACGCACATTTTGAAAAAACTCAGCTTCAACTTCACCGACACTAATACCGCGTTCTTGCGCCAACTTGGTGATAAAATCTTCAACTCCTTCTGAACGGGTTGGCCCTGGTAGGACAGAGTTTACCGTGACTCCAGTCCCGACAGTCATTTCTGCTAGACCTCGTGCAATGGCAAGTTGGGCTGTCTTAGTGGTGCCATAGTGAATCATTTCCACCGGGATTTGAACGCCAGATTCGCTGGAGATAAAAATTATCCGCCCCCAGTTTTGCTCTAGCTGCTTTTGCAGATATTGCCGACTCAAACGGACTCCACTGAGGACGTTAACCTCAAATATCTTTAACCAGTCTTCATCAGTAATATCAAAGAAGGTTTTTGGCTCGTAAATACCGACATTGTTTATAAGAATATCAACGTGAGGAACTTTTTGAACGAGTTGCTCTACCCCTGATGCAGTGCCGACCTCAGCAACAACACCAGAAACTTTCGCGTCGGGTGTACTTTGCTTAATTTTAGCGATCGCATCTGCTACTCGTTCTTCAGACCGACCGTTGACAATCACTGATGCACCCTCTTGAGCTAGCCCCAGGGCGATCGCAAAACCAATACCTGCGGTTGAGCCACTCACCAGCGCGGATTTACCATGCAATTTCAAGTCCATTTCACTCTTTCCCCCTTAATTAAAACAAAATGCTCTGGGACTGGGGACTGGGAAAGAGTTTTCCCAATGCCCAATGCCCCATGCCTTTAACTTAAATTAAAGATGCTGTGCTAAGGTCTTATTCAAGGTGGTTTTTGGGACTGCCCCAACGACAGTATCAACCTGCCGACCTCCCTTAAAAACCATCAGCGTCGGAATGCTACGAATTCCATAGTGGCTAGCGACAGTAGGATTTTGATCTGTGTTCAACTTCACAAATTTCACCTGTCCGTCATATTCAGCAGCAACTTCATCGACGACTGGTCCAACCATCCGGCAAGGGCCGCACCACGGCGCCCAAAAGTCCACTAAGACCGGAATTTCACTTTCCAAGACTTCTTGCTTGAATGTGGCTTCTGTGACATTTGTAATGGATGACATAAAATTGCCTTCCTAATTAATTCTATAATTCGATAATATCGAATAATAAAAATATATGCCACCTGATGAGATAATGCAAGTATGAGATTTCTTTATCATCCAGATCGAAAAAATATTTCTTTACCGGGAGTGCTGTATGCATTGGGCGATCCAGTGCGGCTAGAGATTGTGCGGCTGCTGGCGACTGAGGGGGAACAATGCTGTGCGAGGTTTGATTTTGCGATCGCTAAATCTACCATGTCCAATCACTTCAAGATTTTGCGGCAGTCGGGGATAGTCTTGACACGGAAATCCGGGACACATCACATTAACATCCTGCGGCGTGAAGATTTGGAGGTGCTGTTTCCAGGGTTGCTGGATGCGGTATTGAAAGCCGCTCGACCATTGCCTGTTGAACCCGCCACTACTAAACAAACAGCTTCAATGATTTAGGGGCATTGGGCATGAATTGTTTAAGAATCTTCTCGTTTTTCAAATTGTGTTTCTAAATCAGCAAAGATATCATGTTGTTCTCGAAAAGCCCTTGGAGTGTGAGATAAGCCTAAATCCATAGATAGCAAATCAATTCCGTCGATAATTTTGGGTATCTGAGCTTGATCAACTTGCAGACCGAGAAAGCATTTCTCTCTGTAATCTGGTCTTCCCTGGAATAGTTCGACCGCTCTTTTCAAAGGGCGCATAACCTGATATGCTTTTTCAGCCTTCTCAATTGATACTTCAGGGATTGGAGATTGCACCCGGAGAATTGCTAAATCAATTAAATCTCTTGCCTCAACGCTGTCATCTGCGTAACGGTCAGAATTTGACAGCAGCTTAGACGTAAAACAGTCATTGAAGCTTAAGCAGGGAACAGGTGACCACTTTAGATATCTTGGTGGGTCTAGTTGAAAACGAGTTTCAGCAATAATTTCCGTTTTAATCGGCAGATCATCTACAAAAACTATCATCCGAATTCCATATTGGTCAGTTGTGCTACGTCCAACTTGGATTTTACTTAAATCCCGAAATAATGCTTCATGCCCACCATCAAATACCAGTGTACGCAAGTACTTGTAGCCTTCTGTACCAACAGAAGCGATAAAATCAACGTCCTTACTCCAGCGATATTCTTCAAACTCAAATGCCAGAAGGCTTCCGCCACCGAAGTAAGCAGAACCCTTCGTAAGTATATCGGAATCTAAGGATTCAAGAACTGTGAGAATTTGATTATGATGTTCTAACCTGAAGGTCATAAAGAAACTTGCAACCAAGATTTATAGCGTCTGGCAAGTTCCTGAAGAAAATTAAGTTCTTCACCCTCAAGATTATTGAATATATTGTGATATTGCCAACCACGTTCATAGCGACTCAGCATTTCTTCTGAAGTAAAGCGATATACATCAGCGGTCTGCCAACAAATTGACTCTAGAAAAGGCAGCTTTTTGGGAACAGTAACAGGATTAATTCTTGGTGTTGCGGTTGTCATAACTCTTTTAATCAACCACTTTAGGCTTACTTTAATTTTAGATTAGCACTAGCAACTTTGAAATTAAATTTTATTATAACTATAAATTATCCGAACTGTGATAAACTCTTCCTTTCCAAGCGCCGCCGCGCCCTTGCCAGTGACGTAGTGCTGAGTCTAGAGTCATCAGGGTATAGAGAAAAGCGATCGCTGGTAAACTAAATGCTAACCAAGGAGAACATTTATAAAAGCGGATCGTCGGGTAGTAAGCGAAAGTCATTAACAGCCATCCTAATAAACCTGTAAATGCGTAGACGTAATGCGTCTTGTCGCCAGACATCGCCCAATTGCCCCAAACTGCACCCAGAATTACAGACACAGGGGGAACTAGATAAATCAGAGGCATTCCCACCAAAGTTCCCAATAGTAGTAATGGAGAATAATTCAGTTGGGTATAGGCAGTACGGGCAACCATATCCCAAATCGTCGCCAGCGAATCATAGGGACGCAAACTGCAAGTTAAAGTACTCAATCCTATCCAAATACGCCCTTGACTGGGGATTGGGCTTGTCCCCTTATCGCCCACTCCCCCACTCCTCTTAACAGCCTCAGCAAGAGCGCAATCATCAATTAAAGCTTGGCGAATGACTTGAATACCACCGATTCGCTCTAAAGCTTCACGGGCGATCAGAATAGATCCCCCTGCGGCGGCGGCTGTGGGATTGTTGGGATTATTCACCCAACGAAAGGGATAGAGTTTTTGGAAGAAAAAGACGAAAGCTGGAATCAAAAGTTTTTCCCAAAAGCTTTCACATCTGAGTCGCACCATTACAGAAACCAAGTCTAAATCTTCCTGCACAGCTTTAGCAACGAGTCGGCGAAGATTACTAGGATCATGTTCGATATCTGCGTCAGTCAGCAAATAATAGTCAGGTGCAAATAAACTCGCACTATTTATACCTTGCTCAACTGCCCAAAGTTTGCCCGACCAACCAGGAGGTAATGTTTCACCAGTGATAATATGCAATTGCTGGGGTTTACCTACAGCGTGTGCAACCCCTTCGGCAAAATTTGCTGTCCGGTCTGTGCTGCGATCGTCTACCAAAAATACGTTGAAAGAACCAGGATAATCTTGAAGTAGAAGCGATCGCAAGCTGACTGATATCAACTCAGCTTCGTTACGAGCTGGAACCACCGCACAAACCACAGGTAACGATTGTAGAGACGTTGTATACAACGTCTCTACCTCTAATTGCTGGTCTGTCCGCCAAAACTGTCCCCGAAAACACAGTAACCCCAACCAAATTGTTAAGGATAAAAGCATCAATCCTAATACAATTACATCCATGACCTATTGCAAATTCTCAGTAACTCAGACAGAATACTATGTCTACTGTTAGAGTAAAAATTTTTTTACTGTAGTGCCGTGTTCATAGCTAGTGTTGGGTGTTGAGGTTAAATATTATTTGATGCAAACACAAGACAGGGTAAAAGTCAATCAAGTTGCAACAGCGATCGCAGCTAGTCAAGAATATCTGCTTTCGATTCAAAATCCCGCAGGTTACTGGTGGGGAGAGTTAGAATCTAATGTCACCATCACTGCTGAAGTCGTCCTCCTGCATAAAATTTGGGGAACAGACCAAACAAGACCTTTAGACAAAGTTGAAGCATATCTGCGTCAAGAGCAACGGCAGCATGGCGGCTGGGAACTTTTCTACGGTGATGGCGGAGAACTTAGCACTTCAGTTGAAGCTTACATGGCGCTGAGGCTGCTAGGTGTACCAGCAAACGATGCGGCGATGATTCGAGCGCAAGCTTTTATTCTCCAACGGGGTGGTATCAGCAAGACTCGGATTTTTACCAAGTTGCACTTAGCTTTAATTGGCTGCTACAACTGGCGCGGTATTCCCTCACTACCAGCTTGGGTGATGCTGTTGCCAAAAGCTTTCCCTGTGAATATCTACGAAATGTCTAGCTGGGCGCGTTCCAGTACTGTGCCACTGCTGATTGTATGCGATCGCAAACCTGTTTTTATCACCGATCCAACTATCAACCTAGATGAACTATACGTTGAAGGTGTTGAGCAAGTGCGGTGGGAATTACCCCAAAGTGGCGATTGGACAGATTTATTCCTGACGCTCGATCAGGGGTTCAAGTTGGCAGAACGCCTGAATTTAGTACCCTTCCGTGAAGAAGGCATCAAAGCCGCCGAAAAATGGATTTTAGAGCGCCAAGAAGCTACAGGCGACTGGGGCGGCATTATTCCGGCGATGTTGAATTCAATGCTAGCTTTGCGCTGTCTGGATTATAACCCAAGCGACCCGATTGTGGAACGAGGTTTGCAAGCAATTGATAACTTTGCCATTGAAACAGAGGATAGCTACCGCGTACAACCTTGTGTTTCACCCGTCTGGGATACTGCTTGGGTGATACGTGCTTTGGTAGAATCTGGTTTCGCACCAGATCATCCAGCTGTGGTAAAGGCTGGAGAATGGTTGTTGCAAAAACAAATTTTAGACTACGGTGATTGGGCTGTCAAAAATCGCCAGGGAAAACCAGGGGCTTGGGCTTTTGAGTTTGACAATTGCTTTTATCCTGATGTAGACGACTCAGCTGTGGTGGTGATGGCTCTGGATGTTGCAAAACTTCCTAATGAAAAAATTAAGCAGGCAGCGATCGCTCGTGCCTTAAACTGGATTGCATCTATGCAATGTAAACCAGGCGGGTGGGCTGCTTTTGATTTAGATAACGATCAGGATTGGCTTAACTCCATCCCCTATGGAGACTTGAAAGCGATGATTGATCCAAACACCGCAGATGTTACGGCTAGAGTCGTAGAAATGCTTGGTGCTTGTAACCTGTCAATAGATAGTTATAATTTAGAGCGATCGCTTACTTATCTTCTGCGCGAACAAGAAACTGAAGGCTGTTGGTTTGGTCGTTGGGGTGTAAATTATATCTACGGTACAAGTAGCGTCCTCTCAGCTTTGGCCTTAATTGATCCTCAAAGGCATAAACTCAGTATAGAACGGGGAGCAGCTTGGTTAGTTGGATGTCAAAACCCAGATGGGGGTTGGGGTGAGACTTGCCGCAGCTATGATGATCCCAGTCTCAAAGGAAAAGGAAATAGTACTGCATCTCAAACTGCTTGGGCTTTAATTGGGCTAATAGCAGCAGGTGAAGCAATAGGTAAATTAGCGCTTGAGGCTATTGAGCGGGGAGTTGGCTACCTAGTGGCAACTCAACAGCCTGATGGTACTTGGTTTGAGGCAGACTTTACAGGTACTGGCTTCCCTTGCCATTTTTATCTCAAGTATCATATGTATCAACAATACTTTCCTTTAATCGCTTTAGGTCGCTATCAAAGAGTAATTAGAGAAAATTAGTTTGGATGCAATACACTGTGGGAAACAACCAATCTGACTTTTCACTCTTATCTGGAAAACCTCTCTCTAAATCTCTCTCCTAGAAGGAGAGAGACTTTGAATTTTCCCCCTTCCCTGGTAGGGAAGGGGGTTAGGGGGTTAGGTTTTTCATGGGCTTTTCCACTGTTGTGCACGCACAGCAATGCTGTACCCGTAAGGCGTGGTCTATTTACCTGAAAATTGCTGTAAAAATAAAGGTGAGGCATAGCCCCAGCTCCGATTCTTGATTCAAAACTGTTACAGCACCTGCTTGAAGAAAGTCACTAAATCCTCAATGTTCGGTGTGTGAAGTAAATCTACTACTTCTGTAGCTTCTTCAGAAGGCATATAATCATTTGGTACAGCAATGATTGAAGTTTTTAAATTTTGGGCGAGCTGATACCAAAAAGCCAATTTATCGTCAGCGCTCATTGAAGCATACTCTTGAGTATGAATTGCTGTTTCTCCTGCTTCATCTGGGTTTAGCAACTGACGCAAAGCTAAAAGCTGTTCTGACTGTGGTAAGTTTTGAATTTGTGCAACTAAAGTTGCACTCTTTTGATTTGGGACATCATTGAGAGCGATCGCTGGAATTGCATCACCAATTTCAGTATACAGTAACTCTAGAACCGTCAAGCGATCGTCTATATCCAAACTCTGAAATTTTGATACACTTTGTTCTAAAAAATTTACGTTCGTAGAAGTCATAAACACCTCAAAGTAATTAACTAAAAATTATCGAGTGAAAATTGTAATCCTGCCTTGAGCCAGTTCGACTATTGCTTTGCTTGAAAACAGAACCAGGGAACATCACTTCATTCTGGTAAATCTGTTCTGCTGGTAATAATTAACGCAAAGCAAATAGCTGTCATTTTAGGTATCAGCCATGAACTTTTATTAATTAAATTTGCCGGAATTTGTATTAGTAATGTACCGATTACATTAGTGGGTATTGTATCATAGCTGGAGTATTAAAATAATTTCTAATTCGTAATTCGTAATTAAGTTTTTTAACAGGGATTTATACCCCGCTACAAAATTTGCCGCGACTCGACTGAGCGCTCGCCGAACGTCTTATTAGAAGCTTAAGCAACTTAAATACCCAGAATTGATTAAATAACTCTGAAGACTGTTTGCGATCGCCTCTATTTAAAGTATTAAAAACTGAGACATATTTATCAGCTATAATAAATTATTGTAAATTAATTATTTTGTGTTTATTTATCAACACAAAATAAAGATGCCAGTCATCAAAATTTAGCTTCATATTAAGTGACTGGCGGACATAGCAAACTTTAAGAGAATAGGTAGAAATGGGTATAAGATCCTTACCTTTCTCCTGAATACGACGCTGCGTATAGGAGGCAAAACTTGCTAACGCAACGCTAATACCAATCACCTAGTTGGGAAAATCTGCTGGAGAGTAAAGAAATTCTAATTTCGGAATCCTTTTACTACAACCTAAGGAACTTGCTATAACAGACTAGAAAAGTTCAAAATTGCTAAATTTCAGCACCTGCTTTTGCTTCAGCACCCATTGGCGAAACATAATCACGGAAAAGAGTAATCTGTTGCTCAAATTCTAATCCTTGAATTCTGCCAAACAATGCTTGAGATTCTGAAGAAAGTTGATAATCATCAGGCATAGGAATGATTGTGCCATTTTCCATCCCTTGAGATAATCGATACCAAAATAGTAGCTTGGTGGTATCACCCAAAGAGCCAAATTCACGAGAAATTAGGGTATCGACTTTATTAATCAAATCACGCTGAACTTGTAATTGTTGTTCGTGAGATAATTCCTTAACTTGATTAAATAAACCTTCAGCTATTTCTGGGGAGGCAGTGCTAGCACCAGGGGCGGCTGGAGTAATTGAACCCCCCATTTCTTTGTAAATGAACCAAAACAAAGCCAGTTGTTGATCTACATCCAACTTTTGCCAAGCTTGAACATGTTCATGAATAGTTGGATCGTTAGTTTGCGTGTATGTCATTATTAACTCCAATTGCAATTTATCAGTATTCTTAAAGACGTTATCAAATTTACATTTGCCATTTTACCCTACTGAAGACAGATGTATTGCAATCGTAAAGAAGAACAATTAGAAACAGAATATAAATCGGTTGGGGTATATTCCTGCATTCAAAAGATTACGGTTAGATAAGCACCTGACATCAAAAGCCAAAATCATGCTTGCCAAGGTGAAGGAGTTGGCAATTGGAATACTACAAGGTTAAGAGATTTTCAGGAAGTATTTCGGTGGATAGATGTTAATTTTAATGTGACAGTGCTTTTATAAGCACTGTCCAAGTTAGCGACATTAATTTGTGAATAATACAGTAGGAATACGGCTTCTGCTTTTATTTGGCTTATTCTCCCCGATCTTGATAATCTTCAGAAGACTTTGGATCTAACTCCCAGCGATCGCCGTCACGTTCCTCTAAAATATCGTTAGTATGCAGAAACTCCGAGTCAGCCATTTCTAGCCCTACGGCTGCTTCTAGCTCCTCAGTTACATTTTGATCGGGAGTGGAAGTACTACCACCAACAGCTTCATCCCCAACTGCATCTGCATCTTGCCAAGAAGTATCAACATCCCCAGTAGTGAATTCCGGACTAGTTTCTGTGTACTGCTGTCTTTCTGCTCCCGTTGAGCGCCCACCAATATTGTATCCCGACAAGTCTTTCACACCAGTACCGTAGGATTCGGTAATCTCTTGTGGCAAATCATTGGTTTTAATTTCGTCGTGATGATTTTTTTCTACCATGATACTAGCCCTTTTCTGCCTTCTCACAATAACGTTTTCCTGTCAACAATTTGTCTAACTAGAGAGGTATAGCTTTAGAAATAAAATAATCTATCCCCTTGGAACGAAGCATAACTCGCGATCGCGTCATACTATTGGAGAAATCATGGAAAAAAAAACTTCTAGTTCAAGTTTTTAGTTAGGAGTTAAGGGTAATCAAAGCTAAATTATTCATTAACCAACTTTTTACTCATAACTATTTTTTATCATTGAGCCAAAATCAAAATTTCCAGCGAAAAATTCTGGCTGTTTAACTGTCCTAATCGATGAATATTATAGCTAGTTAAATACTAGAAATAAACAGGTAATACCATTTATGACTGACCATAACAATCATTCCAGTAAGAAAAAAGTTGCCATCCTCATTGAACAGGGAGTAGAGGATGCAGAATTTACAGTTCCTTATAATGGATTAAAACAAGCAGGAATGGAGGTAGTAGTCCTGGGTTCCCGAATGAATGAAAAATATAAGGGTAAACAGGGCAAACTCAGCGTACAAGCAGATGGTACTACGACAGAAGCGATCGCAGCCGAATTCGATGCGGTAGTGATTCCTGGGGGGATGGCTCCCGATCAAATGCGGCGGAACCCTAACACAGTAAGCTTCGTACAAGATGCTATACAACAAGGAAAATTGGTAGCTGCGGTTTGCCACGGGCCACAAGTTTTAATTGAAGGCGACTTACTCAAAGGTAAACAAATTACTGGCTTTAGCGCTATTGCCAAAGACATCATTAACGCTGGTGCAAATTATCTAGATGAGCCGCTAGTAGTTGATGGTAATTTGATCACATCTCGTGAACCCGGAGACTTGGCAATTTTCACCACCGCTATTTTAAGCCGTTTGGGTTACGGTGGCAAAGATGCTGCATTACCAAATGAGAAAGACACAAGTGCTGAATGGTGGAAGCTGGCCGATGCTTGGGGTGGCTCAACCAAAGGTGATCTCAGCAAAGGTTTAAATACTGCCCTTAGTGGTGAACGTTATTCGCTAGAAGCATTTGAGAAGTACTTGGAAAAGGAATCAGATAGCGAAGGAAAATCAGTCTTTCAAGAAATCATTGCTAATAAACAGCGCCACATTCACAAACTAGAAACCTATCTCCACCGATTAGGCGAAAAACCCTCTTTAGCGGCAAATATTGCCAATCAGTATGCCAAGGTAAAAACTGCCTTTACCGGAAGTGATGACATCTATCAGTTACGTTCGGCTTTGGGGGATGTGCAAACTGGTATCGGCGATATTGGCAATTTGTGTGCAATGTACACTGACCCGGTAACAACTGCTATTTTCAAAGAAATTTACCAGGATTTATTGAAATCCGAACAACGATTGCTAAAAGTATATCGGGCGCGGATAGGCACTGAGATTCAGCCTCCTAAGCCGACTACAGGCGCTTCTGTGTCAATGTAAAGATTTTTCTGAACATAACCAGAGCTATACGTAGTGGCTAGTATAGCAGACGATATAAATATCAAAAGAGCTTACGGAAAATATCTCTGAAACTCTGATTTCTCCGTGTCCTCTGCGCCTCTGCGGTTCGTAGAGATTATTTGTGCCTCTGTAGTTAATTTAATAGGATGGAGAACTAAAAAAGTGGCTTCAACATCAGGGGATAAACTAAATACAGGTCAGCCTGAAGCTAGTGAAGTAGAGCGTTGGTCATCTCTCATTGGTGGCGGTGCTATGGTGCTGATGGGTTTAAAGCAAGGTTCATTGCGGGGAGTGCTGACGGCTTTAGCTGGTGGCGGTTTGATCTATCAAGGTGCAACTAAACAAAGTACAATTCAACAAGCACAAGAAGCAATAGGTATAAACCAACCCATCAAAGTTGAAAAGACGGTAACGATTAATAAACCAGCAGATGAACTGTATCGTTATTGGCACAACTTTGAGAATTTGCCCACATTTATGAAGCATCTCAAATCTGTAAAGGTGCATGACCAAAAACGTTCTCACTGGATTGCGAATGCACCCTTGGGTAACAGCGTAGAATGGGATGCAGAAATTCTGGAAGACCGGGAAAATGAGTTTATTTCTTGGGCTTCTGTAGAAGGTGCAGACGTGGATAATTCTGGTTTTGTTCGTTTCCAAAAGGCACCAAGCGATCGCGGTACGGAAGTGAAGATTGTCTTGGAGTATAACCCGCCCGGTGGGATATTGGGGGCTACTGTAGCTAAACTTTTCGGTGAAGAACCAGAACAGCAAATTGGTGATGAATTGCGCCGCTTCAAGATGCTAATGGAAGCAGGCGAAATTGCCACCACCGAAGGTCAATCAAGGGGAAGCAAGTAGTTATTTCCCCAATGACGCCAGATATGGGTGTTAAAAAAGCGATCAATAGCGATCGCTTTCCTGAACGTCTGGAAATGGCGAAAAGTTTGCCAAAATTCATTAACAACGAATAAGTTAATGCTGGCGAAGCGTTGAAAGATATGACTCGTGGTCTTTGCCTTTAAAGCAAGCACCCCACGGCTACCAAATTTTTCAACAAAAAAAGGATAACTGCATCAAAGTTGTTCTTAAACCCTGAATGATGAATAGTCATTCAGTCTTTTGAATCGTACACCCAACATAATGCAATTGAGGCTTTTTATGAATCGAGTAATTTCATCGCTGCGAAATATTCGTATTTCCCAAATCCTTGTAGTTTTCCTCGTAGGATTTATGTTTTTACTGGGTCAAGCTTTTAGCTACACTAATGTAGCCCAAGCTGAGACTGTTAAAACTCCAGAGGGTATTTATTACAAAGGAACACCAGACGAAGGTGCAATTAGAAATGATACCCAAATCAGCAATGCCAAGAATAAATTAAAAAGCGCTGCTGATCAGATCCGCGAAAAGCTAAACTTGGATGAAAAAACTCCTGAAGCTACAAAAGAGTTTTTTGATCCTGCAAAAAAGAAAGCAGGAGACAAAGCTCGGTCATTTAATGGAGATAAAGAGGGTTATTACCATAATGCTCCAAGCAAGTAACTGAGAGATAGAAGCTAGGCTTTTAGCAAATTTTGAATCTAAATTTCTGAGTCATACATTGTTGAACCAGATTTGATTAGTTACTGAGACGCGATAATTATCGCGTCTCCCGCTTCAGATAAATCCAGTATTTATCTTGATATTAACGATTTAGAAATCATCACTAAGGACTAAATAATTATGAAAGCAGTTTGCTGGCATGGAGCAAACGATGTGCGGGTAGAAACAGTTCCTGACCCCAAAATTGTCAACCCACGCGATGCCATTATTAAAATTACTTCCACGGCAATTTGTGGTTCTGATTTGCATCTTTACAACGGCTTCATCCCCTCAATGGAAAAGGGCGACATCCTGGGTCATGAATTCATGGGGGAAGTTGTAGAACTAGGAAGTGCAGTTAAAAATGTGAAAATAGGCGATCGCGTCGTTGTTCCTTTCACTATATCTTGCGGTAGCTGCTTTTTCTGCAATCGGGATTTATGGTCACTGTGCGATAACTCTAACCCCAATGCTTGGTTAGTAGAAAAGCAAATGGGTCATTCACCAGCAGGTCTATTTGGCTTCTCTCATTTATTCGGCGGTTATGCCGGTGGTCAAGCAGAGTATGCACGAGTGCCATTTGCCGATGTCGGCTTGTTCAAAATTCCCGATGGTTTGACGGATGAGCAAGTGCTATTTCTAACAGATATTTTCCCCACTGGCTATATGGCAGCCGAAAATTGCAACATCCAACCCGGTGATATTGTCGCCGTTTGGGGTTGTGGCCCAGTCGGACAATTTGCTATTAAAAGCGCATTTCTTCTTGGTGCAGAACGTGTCATTGCGATTGATCGCGTTCCCGAACGCCTACAAATGGCTAAAGAACAGGGCAAAGCTGAAGTCCTTAACTACGAAGAAGGGGATGTTGGCGAAGCACTCAAAGAAATGACTGGCGGTCGTGGCCCTGATGCTTGCATTGATGCAGTGGGAATGGAAGCCCACGGTACAGATTTCATGGCATTATATGACCAAGTAAAGCAAGCGGTGCGGCTAGAAACAGATCGCCCAACAGCATTACGGCAAGTAATTGTTTCTTGTCGTAAAGGTGGTCACGTATCAATTCCGGGTGTGTACGGTGGCTTTATAGACAAAATGCCGATGGGTGCTGCTATGAACAAGGGCTTAACCTTGAAAATGGGACAAACGCACGTCCACAAGTATCTAAAACCTTTGTTAGAACACGTTCAAAAAGGTGAAATTGATCCAACATTTATCATCAGCCACAGCTTGCCTCTAGAACAAGCGCCCCACGGCTACGAAATTTTTAACGACAAGAAAGATAACTGTATCAAAGTTGTACTCAAACCCTAATTTCATTATGAGCGACACCAGCGTTACGAAAATTGATTCTACCAATTCCCCTAAAGGTAAACTCGGTCAAAAATATTTAGCTTCTGGCAAAAATGTTGCCATGCGTCTTTGGGAAGACGAACAACCAAACGAAGACAAAGAGCCAAGTTCGCGCGACTATGAAACAGTTGGTTATGTAATTAATGGTCGTGCCCAATTGCACATTGAAGGGCAAATGATTTTACTAGAGCCTGGGAGTTCTTGGGTTGTACCCAAAGGAGCCAGCCACACCTACAAAATCCTGGAACCATTTACGGCTGTTGAAGCAACCAGTCCCCCGGCTCAAGTCCACGGACGGGATGAAAACTGATTTGCAGTTATCTGAAATTTTGCGATCGCTAAAAACTTTTAGCCGCTTTCAATTGCATAAAATATAGAGCGTTCGTAGGGGAACAGCATTTTTATTTTTGTTCCCCTTTTTACTGTGTTTTGCGGCTGAGAAAGATATCTTAGTAGTTTGGAGGGAATTAAATTTATCCTAATCTCTACCAGATCGGATATTGAGGAGAAATAAAAATCACCTGGGACTTGTCGCAACATAAATAATGCGATCGCATACGATTAATTTCTCAATAAACCTCATGCGGTGCAGAATATATGCTATAGTTTCTAGCCAAAACTTCCGACTGCATCGATCGCCGCCTCCAAGGCGATCGCCACATGAGTCCAATGAGTTCCCCCCTGGCAATAAACCACATACGGTTCACGCAAAGGCCCATCTGCTGATAATTCCAAAGTACTCCCTTCAATAAAGGTTCCCCCAGCCATGACTACCAGGCTCTCATACCCCGGCATTTCATCTGGAACAGGGTTTAAGTAGGAACCTATAGGAGAATGCTGTTGTATGGCTTTACAGAAAGCAATTAGCTTTTCGGCAGAACCGAGTTTGATTGCCTGAATTACATCCCCACGGGGAGCCAGGGGAGCGGGATTAACTGGATAACCGAGTTTATCAAATACATAACCAGTAAGATAAGTCCCTTTCATCGCCTCTCCGACCATTTGCGGAGCCAGAAATAAGCCTTGGAACAGCAGGCGATTTTGGTCAAAAGTAGCACCGCCATAACTACCGATACCGGGAGCAGTCAGGCGACAGGCGGCGGCTTCCACTAAGTCAGCGCGACCGGCGACATAACCGCCAGCGCTGACAATGGTGCCACCAGGATTTTTAATCAATGATCCTGCGATTAAATCAGCACCTACGGCTGTAGGTTCCCTGGTTTCAATAAATTCGCCGTAGCAGTTATCCACAAAGCAAACGGTATTCGGGTTTTGCTGTTTGACTAAGTGGACGATTTTTTCAATATCAGCAATTGATAAACTTGGACGCCAAGAATAGCCACAAGAACGCTGAATTAACACTAAACGCGTGTTTTCCGCTAGACTAGTACTTAAAGCTTGCCAATCTATAGTTCCTTGGGGAGTTAGCTCCAATTGGCGGTAATTTATGCCAAACTCGATCAGGGAGCCTTGACCTTGACCCCGTAAACCAATGACTTCTTCAAGCGTATCGTAGGGAGAACCAACTACTGCTAACATTTCATCTCCAGGACGGAGGACACCAAACAAAGCACAGGCGATCGCATGAGTTCCCGAAACAAACTGCACTCGCACCGCCGCCGCTTCGGCATCCATAACTTCGGCAAAAACTTTATCTAAAGTTTCTCGTCCTAAATCATCATGACCGTAGCCACTTACACCAGCAAAGTGGTGTGCCCCCACACGGTGATTACGAAACGCATCCAGGACTCGTTTTAGATTATGCTTAACCTGAGTGTCAATTCCAGAAAAAATTTCTAAGAGTGCCTGTTCTGCTTGCCGCAGCTGTTCTAAGCTGTTCATCAGTTCCTCGTTCCAAAAAAAAAATATAGATATGCGGATTTTTAAATCCCACAGACTAGGCTGGAAAATTCAAATTTAGGTGACTGCATGACAATTGCTACTTCGACTAAACCTCAAATTAACTGGGTTAATACCCTATTTCTCATTGGACTGCATATCGGCGCTTTGTTTGCCTTTGCTCCTGGTAACTTTAGCTGGACGGCAGTTGGTGTGGGTTTCTTCCTGTACTGGGTGACTGGTGGTTTAGGCGTTACTCTGGGATTTCACCGCCTTGTTACCCACCGCAGTTTTCAAACTCCCAAGTGGTTAGAATATCTCCTGGTTTTCTTCGGGACACTCTCCTGTCAAGGAGGCCCAATTGAGTGGATAGGAACACATCGTATCCATCATTTACACTCGGATACTGACGCTGATCCCCATGATTCTAATAAAGGCTTCTGGTGGAGCCACATGGATTGGCTGCTTCACTACTGTCCCGCTCACACTGAAATTCCTCGTTTCACCAAAGACATTGCCGAAGACCCATTTTATCAGTTTTTAGAAAAATATTTCATTTTGATCCAGGTTGCTCTGGGTGTGTTGCTTTTGCTTCTGGGTGGCTGGCCGTTTGTTTTTTGGGGGATTTTTGTTCGCCTTGTCTGGGTTTACCACTGTACTTGGTTGGTGAACAGCGCTACTCATAAATTTGGCTATCAGAGCTATGATTCTGGTGATAAATCGGCTAATTGCTGGTGGGTAGCTGTACTAGTTTTCGGTGAAGGCTGGCATAATAACCATCATGCCTTTCAATACTCAGCGCGTCATGGGCTGGAATGGTGGGAAATCGATTTAACTTGGATGACTGTTCAATTGCTACAAGCAGTTGGTCTGGCTACTAATGTGAAGTTGGCCCCAACAAAAATTAGTTAGGAGCAGAGACGCGATTAATCGCGTCTGTACAGGAGTTAAGAGTTAGGATGTCTATCTTTTTTAACTCATAACTCATCACTTATAACTCCTAACTTTTCAAAAGTCTATTTACGGGTGCGCTTGTGTCGCTTAGATTGCTATAATCCGAAGCGCTAATGTGAAGAATCTTTGAGGCAAGTTGCTTTTTGGCGACTTGGTGGAGGAGTTTGTTGTTTTTCAGGTGTTCATGACTACATCAATAATTAACAGCCAGAAAGTAAGTGACGAGCCTGGTAATTCCGACCTAAGGCTCAAAGATATTGTCAAAACCCTGCCAGGGGAATGTTTTCAGCAAAACCGTCGCAAAGCTTGGACACAAGTAATAATCAGTGTCTTGGCAGTTGCCTTGGGCTACTACAGCCTAAGCATCACTCCTTGGTTTCTTTTGCCCCTAGCTTGGATTTTTACGGGCACTGCTTTAACAGGTTTTTTTGTAATTGCCCATGATTGTGGTCACAGGTCTTTTGCCAAACGTCGTTGGGTAAACGATTTGGTGGGGCATTTCTTCATGATGCCGTTAATTTACCCCTTTCATAGTTGGCGGATTAAGCATAATTATCACCATACTCATACCAATAAACTGGATGAGGACAACGCTTGGCATCCAATCCAACCACAAGTGTTTGAAAATTGGGATCAAACCCGACAGTCTGCTTTTGAACTGTTCATGCGTAAACGCTTGTGGTGGGTAGGTTCCATTGGACATTGGGCTGTGGTGCATTTTGATTGGCGGAACTTCAAAACTAAAGACCAATCGAGTATCAAGCTTTCTGTGGCTGTAGTAGTTGTGTTTGCAGCGATCGCTTTTCCGATTCTGATCGCCACAACTGGGATCTGGGGATTTGTCAAGTTTTGGCTAGTGCCCTGGATGATTTACCATTTTTGGATGAGTACTTTTACTATTGTTCACCATACTGCCGCAGATGTTCCTTTTGTGACAGCGAACAAGTGGAATGAAGGTCTAGCACAGCTATTTGGCACTATCCATTGCGATTATCCGCGTTGGGTAGAAATCCTCTGCCACGATATCAATGTTCATGTCCCTCATCATATTTCCACTGCGATTCCTTCTTATAATTTGCGGCTAGCTTACAGCAGTATCAAAGAAAATTGGCAGCCTTATCTGCATGATGAATCTCAGTTTTCTTGGTCTTTAATGAAGCAGATTACAGATCAGTGTCAACTGTACACAACTGATGTTGGTTATAAGACTTTCAACGAATATTACACAGAGCAATAAATAGCGCTGTGATTACACTCACGCTCTTGAACCAACGAGAGCGTTTCTTATGCTGTGTTTAAATAGAATCTGGCAATTCTTGACTGACTAAAATTTTAGGTAAATTGCCAGAATTTATCCTCTTGTATGTTAGCGATCGCTATTGTCGTGGGCATCATAGAGGTGAGATGATCTTCTCTCAAATAAAGTTCCGATTTCTATCTAACAAAAGAATCCAGTGCAATCAAATACCATCACGTTCAATAATCCTCCTGGCTGTGAAACGTCTGAGGATGCAACTAAATTACCTTTCACACTTGGGGATTTAAAAGCTGCCATTCCTGCTGAATGCTTTCAGCCGAATGTGACAAAATCACTTTTTTACTTCTTTCGTGATATCTTGATTATTGGTCTGCTTTATGCAGTAGCTTATTACCTGGATTCTTGGCTTTTCTTCCCGATTTTCTGGTTAATGCAAGGAACGATGTTTTGGGCTTTGTTTGTAGTCGGACATGACTGCGGACACCAATCTTTTTCTAAGCATAAATGGCTCAATGATTTGATTGGACATCTTTCTCACACACCAATACTTGTTCCTTATCATGGTTGGCGGATTAGCCACAGAACTCATCATAAAAATACTGGCAATATCGATAACGATGAAAGCTGGTATCCTGTGACAGAATCACAATACAAGGAGATGCCTTTATCCCAAAAGATAGTCAGATATTATGTTTTTCTATTGGCTTATCCTCTGTATTTGTTTAAGCGTTCTCCTAATAAGGAAGGCTCCCACTTTTTACCCAGCAGTTCGCTTTTCAAACCCTCAGAAAAATGGGATATCATCACTAGTACTGTACTTTTGATTGGCATGGTAGGTTTACTAGGTTTCTTTACCTACCAATGGGGTTGGATGTGGTTGCTGAAATATTACGCTGTGCCCTACATTGTGTTCATAATTTGGCTAGATTTGGTGACGTTCTTGCACCACACTGAGCCAGAGCTTCCCTGGTATCGGGGAGAAGATTGGACTTTCCTGAAAGGCGCAATTTCTAGCATTGACCGTAATTATGGTTTGATCAATCATATCCATCATGATATCGGTACTCATGTTGCTCACCATATATTCCTTAACATCCCTCACTACAATTTGCTGAAGGCAACTGAGGCAATAAAACCAGTGATGGGTGAGTATTTCCACAAATCGGAGGAACCGATTTGGAAGTCATTATGGAATTCATCTATCAGCTGCCATTTTGTACCTGATAAGGGTAGTAAGGTTTACTACACATCTCAGAATAAGTTAGCTAAAGGTTAAGATTCAGATTCCCGGCTTGTTTAAAAAGTCGGGAATCTGGTATTTTTGTCAATGCTTTCTGACAACTTAGCTTTTGAGGGGCGATCGCATATTACATTAGACATCTCCAGAAATTAAATATACGTTACCCAGAACCATTGTTTTGACGTAGCAGTGCTACGTCAAAACAATTCTTTTTCACTCCTATGTCTATTATTAGTGCTTCTAACTCTGTGAGTATTTGAGCGTCCTTAGAGGATGTTTGAAAAGTCATGATTGATGTATCAAATATTTTTTACCCCACCCTAACCCTCCCCTTATAAAG
>NZ_JBALCE010000075.1:0-46057 GCF_036919815.1 Nostoc sp. | reverse complement strand
AAGCACCAAATTACTGAGGAGCCGTGTGAAGGGAAACTTTCATGCACGGTTTTGAAGACCAACGGGGTTGGTGACAACCTCGTTGAGTTTAATACAAGAGCTTTAGTTGGAGTAATCCAGCAATGGTAAGTTGGCTCATTGATTAAAGAATCTCAGTCCCTTTAGGGACTGAGAGTGTCAAATATCCGTTATCCAGATTCCTTGTAGAGACGTAGCACTGCTACGTCTCTACATTGGGTTATTTTGGATTTCGTCTAACTTGGCACGCACTGCCTGGATATCCTGCCACATCAACCATTTCGGCGCACCTTGTTCCTTGGAAGGGTTACGCAGCAAGTAAGAAGGATGAAAAATTGGCATACATAAACGCCCTTGCCACTCCAACCACTGCCCGCGAATTTTCGTAATCCCCCGCTTATCGCCAGTGATACTTTTGACAGCAGTTGCACCTGTTAACAGAATTATTTTGGGGTCAACTAGGCGAATTTGTTCTAATAAGTAGGGTAGACAAGCCGCCACTTCTACAGGAGTGGGAACTCTATTTTCTGGTGGGCGACATTTGTTGATATTGGTAATGTATACATCCTGCTCGGTAGTCAGATTCACAGATGCCAGAATTTTCTCCAACAACTGCCCCGATCTACCCACAAATGGTAAACCCGTTTCATCTTCATTTTGACCTGGCGCTTCCCCTATAACCATAATTGGGGCTTTGAGATTGCCGCGTCCGACAACAGCATGAGTCCGAGTGTCTCCCAATGGACAACGGTGGCAGCGATCGCAATCCTGTGTCAATTCCGTTATGCCAGAATAAGTTCCCGGAGCGATCGCAATTTTCGCGTCTGTGGGAATCAGTTCACGTTGGTTAAAGGTTGAGTCGTCGAAGAGGCTGAGTTGGTTTTGGCTGCTCATGAAAATCAAGATTTTGGCATCAGCGCCAGCTGTCTTATCTGAGTTAAATACCGCTCAGGTTGGAGATATATCAGAGTAAATAGACTTTTGCTGAATACTGATAATTTATACAAATCTGATTGTATCAGTTAATTTGAGACAAAATTCAGTCATCATAAAAGCAGTGCCGTCCTAAGATGCTGGGGGAAACCATGTCACATACCCCACTTTTCGCCGATCGCACCCATGCGGGTGAGGAGTTGGCGCGAGTGATTCATGATGTTTTGACTCAGCAAACTATTGATTCTGGGGTAAAGCCTGTACCAATTGTTTATGCTTTGCCAAGAGGTGGTGTACCAGTTGCAGCACCAATAGCACGTCTTTTGGATTGTCCACTGACAATTATTGTGGCGAAAAAGATTAGCTATCCAGAAAACCCAGAGTTAGCAATTGGTGCAGTCACTACTTCGGGAAATGTTCTTTGGACTGATCAAAAGCTATTTCGGCCTAAAAATGAGGCGCGATCGCGGGAAGTGGCTTTAAATAAAGCGCTTGACCAAGCTAAGTCTCTTGAGGCTCAATTAATTCCTGCTTGTCCACAGTTGAATGCAAAGGATGCGACGCTGATCTTAGTTGATGATGGCATTGCTACAGGTATGACAATAGCGGTAGCGGCAACTGCCATGAAAGCGCTTTCTCCAGCCGCAGTTTGGCTATGTACTCCAGTAGCGCCACAAAAATTGCTACCTTGGTTAGAGCAGTGGGGCGATCGCACAATTGTTCTGCAAACACCGGAACCCTTCCGCAGTGTCAGTAATTTTTACCGGGAATTTCCCCAAGTAGATACATTAGAAGTTCTCGTATATCTCCAGCAGCAAAAGACAATTGGGGGAATTGACAATAAATAACACGATTTGCCGACAAGCGAGCCTGTCTTTAGACCTGAGTAGAGGCAAATGGCAGTTTTAACTGCCTTGAATATTTAGCCGTGGTGTGGGTCTTCAATATATTTTTTGATAATTTCACTACTAACATTTCCGGCGCTGCTAACAAAATAACTTCTAGACCATAAGCTAGGCAACTTAAGCAACTCAGGGAACTCTTTTCTTAAATAGTAACTCGAACGACCTTTGAAAGCCTTTACAACTAAATGCGGAGCATCAGTAGGCGTAACACCTATAAATAGGTGAATGTGATCTGATGCTACTTCTAAGGCTAGAATATCCCAGCCTTTCTCATTTGCCAGGCAGTAGAATATTTCTTTGGCTCGTCTAGCAATATCACCAATCAATACTTTTTTACGACGCTTCGGACACCAAACATAATGTAGGTTAAGCAAATACTTATGATGATTCCCACTTTTATACTCAGATAATTTCAACATAATATTGTGTTGTTTTCTTTGCAAATATCAACATTTTTCTATTCTAATATGGTATTGTTGATATAACAATAGAAAACGACACATAGGTTTAAGTGTTTGGTTGCCAACAAGTATTAATAAATCCAGACAAAGGTCTTGAAGCTATTCTAGAATTTGTATGTCGAGAATCAGCGAAATTGAGTAACTGTGGAACATATTACGCAAGGCAACTGTATTTTAAGACGGGTAAAATACCTAGTAAATTTGATTTGCATAAGTTACTAAAAAGTAACCCACATTTTCAAGCGATGTACTCTCACGTTGCCCAACAATGTTTAACAACTGTCGCCGAGCCTTTTAAGTCTTATCTAGGATTGTTAAAAGCAGTAAGCGCTGGTTCTATAGACCAACGTCCAAGACTTCCAAGCTATCGCAAGGGTGGTTTAGCTTTGGCTACTTTGCCTCGTGCTGACGTGAAATTAAAAAATGGTTTATTGCGCTTCCCCCTCGGTAGCAAAGTTAAGATATGGTTTGGGTTAGATGCGTTTTATTTGCCAATGCCATCAAACTTAAAATTTTCAGATATTAGAGAAATACGTATATTGCCTCGCAATCAATGCTTTTACGCTGAGTTTGTTTATAAAATGCTTGATACTCAGAAACCAATAGTCAATAAGGACAATGTTTTAGGTATCGACCCCGGTATTAATAATTGGCTAACTTGCGTCTCGAACGTAGGAACTAGTTTTATTATTGATGGCAAGCATTTGAAGTCACTGAACCAAAACTACAATAGGCGGATATCAACATTCAAAGAAAATAAGCCCCAAGGTTTTTGGTCTAAACAACTAGCACATATAACCGAAAAACGAAATCGCCAAGTGCGCGACGGTGTAAACAAGGCAGCCCGTAAAGTGATTAAGCATTGTCTAGAAAATCAAATTGGCACACTAGTTTTTGGATGGAACAAAGGACAGAGGCAAGAAATAAATCTCGGTGCTAAAACTAATCAGAAATTTGTACAAATTCCTACAGCTAGACTCAAAGACAGGATTGCTCAATTGTGTGATTATTATAGGATTAATTTTGTAGATACAGAAGAAAGCTACACATCCAGGTCTTCGTTTTTAGATGGTGATTTGCTACCTACGATCGGTGCGAAACCCGTTCGCGCTTGCGTCTCCGAAGGAGAAGGGTGGCAGCCATCTGGAAAAAGAGTTAATCGTGGATTATATCGAACAGCCAAAGGCTATAAAATCAACGCTGATTGTCATGGTGCGGCGAACATTATCCGCAAAGTAGCGATGAAATTAGGACTAGTTCTTAATGGAATCAGTAGGGTGTCTTTGTCAGCACCATTGAAACTTCGTTTGTGGAGTCTTCAAGAATCCCTGTCCCTTTAGGGCTGGGAGTGTCAATTGTGCGAATAATTTTAAATTTGGAATTATTTCCCTATCTTACTTTTTAACTATTTGGAGATGTTTCCTGCTGGTATTGCATAGCTTTAGCATAATCACCCAAGGCGTAGCAAGCAGCTTTCAGACGAGCTAGAGCTTCTTGTTCACTACGGCGGTCTTTCATATTCCTAGCTAACAGCAAACGTTCTTCATAATATGTAATTGCTTTGTTATAGTCACCCAAAGCTTCACAAGCAACTCCTAAACTACCTAAAGACTGTTCCTGGCTACGCTTGTCTTGAGTTTCTTTGGCTAATTGTAACCGATCTTCATAATACTTAATGGCTTTGGCATAATCACCTAAGGCATAACAAGCATTACCCAAATTTTTTAGCACCTGAGAAGCACTGCGAACATTTTTTAAAGAGCGTGATAGTACTACACACTGCTCATAATAAGCGATCGCTTTTGGATAATTGTCCAAAGCATACCAAGCATTACCCAAATTCTTGAGTACCTGTTCCTCGCCCCAATTATCTTTGAGTTCCCGCACAATTTCTAGGCTTTGCTGCTGATACTCAATTGCCTGTGTAAAGTTGCCTAAAGCTTTATACACTAATCCCAAATTATTCAGTGCTGCAACTTGACTGCGTTTGTCTTGCAATTGCTGGGTTATTTTCAAACACTTTTCTAGAAACTCAACTGCTTTTTGATGGTCATTCAGGTGACGGTAAGCATTGCCTAAATGGGAAAGTGCTTGCATCTGCAATGCTAAATCTGAAGTGTGTTCACTCAAAGACAAACACTGTTGGGAGTAGGAGATAGCACCTTTGTAGTCTCCAGCGCTATAAGTTACCAATCCTAAAAAAGAAAGTACCTGTGCCTGCTTTTGCAAATCCCCAACTGCCTGAAACAGCCCCAAGGATTGTTGCAAAGACTTCATCGCCACTATTAATTCACCAGCTTGCTGCTGTTGAATTCCTTGCCGTAGTAGCTTAGATGCTTCCGATAAATTGTCGTCATTTTCCTGTGGAGGTAGTATTTCTCCTTGCCAACCAGAGTCAAAATCATGGGTAATTGTATTATGCTTCACTGGTTTTAGGTATGTTATGGGTCATTCTAGGGGAACTGTATTTTTCGAGATGTTATTTATTCCATTCGCCTTTAGACATCAACTGCTTCCTGTGAAGTCTGGTGTTAAATCTAGTATTCCCATAACCAGAATGTATCTTTCATCAGGCTGGTTTACCACAGCATAGGTTTAGCAGGAGTTAATCACCTATTTAGAGGAATTTTTGGATTCCAGACTTGTTGAAATTCCCACTTTGGAAATTATCAACAACAGACCTCTCGCAGATATTCCCAGCACAGCATGGTTTGTTCTTGTCCTTCAACAATAGACTTCTTGCATAAATCAAAAAATGAACCCCACCCCGCCTTTGACTTACGTCAAATTCTCCCCTAAGAGCCTGCTCTTAGAGGGGCTGGGGGTGGGGTGTTAGGGACTTTTCCAAGAGGTCTAATGATGTCGGAAACGAGTTCAAACAAGAGTGTTTACCTATGGAAATTCCAAGAGCGATCGCATTTCAGGGCTATTTCGTTCTAGAGATAAGTGTTTGCTGGAGTCAAGATAAGTAATATTAATACTTAATCCCCCCTTTCCTCCTGAAATAGCGGGGCTATGTCCCCTATTTCTGAGAGTACTTGGAAGGATATTCAAGAGATAAATGTCAGTAATCTACAAGTATTAATTATTTATTCAATTTAAACGCACCTGCTAAAAGTTAGGTATTGCTTAAACCAACAGGTACAGAGACATTTGCTACAGAGCGATTATTTAGGATAGGCTGGCGGGTTTTTAAGTCAAATTTGAAGCCATGTGGCAAAATATGCAGCTTTGCTCCGCAAATCGCCAAAGACTCATCCTTCAAAATTTCGTCCAAATTGTTATACGTAACTTCTGAATCATCAACAATTGTGACAGCACCTTCACCAATTACTTCAATTTGGTTATCTGTCACTACCATAGCGGTATTCTCGTCAATACCAAATCCCAAAACAGCAGGTTCTAGTATTAAAGCTGAAATTAAGCGTCCCAAACGTCCACGCTGGGAAAAATGCTGGTCAATTACCACCCCTGGTAAAAATCCCATACCTGGTCCCATTTCGACAGTTTCAATCCGAGGATGTGTCTGCGAATCACCTTCCACGATCATTTTATCTGGCATCACGGCAGCACCCGCGCTTGTGCCTCCGATAACTATACCTTCAGCGAAGCGTTTGTGAATAGCTGCATCAATTTCGGTATCCTTGAGGATGCTGGTAATACGAGCTTGGTCTCCTCCAGTAAAAAATACTCCAGTTGCTTTATTAATTGCTTCCAATGCGGTAGATGAAGATGCATCTTCACGGGTTTCTGTATCCAGAATCCGAACATTCTCGGCTCCCAGGCGCTCAAATACTCTTATATAATTTTCTCCCACTTCTTTTGGTAATTCTGTGGCCGCCGTGATAATTACAATGCATGCCTTCGTTCCCCCAGCGCGTCGCATAAAGTCCCGCAAAATTATGCAATCTCCCTCCTTGTCTTCAGCTCCTCCAATAATTACCAGCTGCCGTTTGGGATTACTTTCCACCATGATGTCTCCTGATTTGAGTTAATAAATTTCACTAAACCATGACAATTACAACTATCAAATCATCCCTTTGGTAGATTACTTGATTGAAGGTAGGATTAAAGTTGGTTTGCGATCGCCATCAAACCAAAAGATTTTTCCGAAAAATTACAGAAAAAACTATCCTCAAAATTAATTTACCCATACTTAATAAAATCCACAGCGTCAACTACCTCTAGAGATATTTTCTAGAGGCATTATTGACTATCTTGGTAATTGCCGATTGGAAATTTATCCGGCGATCGCAAGTAATTGGTATAAACTGTAGCTGGCTGTAATTAGATGTCTAGTGACAATTCCTAATGAATGCGACTTCTGTAAAGCAAGTTAGTTAAGAAAAAACGTGCTTGTTCTAGTGGGAGATGCCTGGGTTTGCCTTGGTAGACAATTTGATACTCATTTATGTCTGGCCCATCACCATGCCCAGAGATCAGCTTTAGGTGAAAAGCTTCCTCAGCAAGTTCTCGAATTTCGTCTCTTAGAGCAGCTTCTGTGCTATTCATACTTTGCTGTCTTTTCAATCAATACCCTAGATTCACTTATACATATTATTTGGTAAGTGTTGCACCTTTCAAAGGTTATATCTTTGACTAATCATGAGGATGAATTGACTGTTATTTATTCTTTGCTAAAGAAGGAAAGTTTAATTATGCCTTGAGATAGTTGAAAATATTTACTAATAGAGTTAGTCTGGGTTCGTAATTAGAGCAATGCCTTTGCGATCACTCTCCAAAATTAATCTAAATCAATCTACAATCAATAAGTCTGAGTAACTATAACTCAGCATTTAAATTTCAGGGTGTTTAGCCAAAGGTTCGTAATCAATGGTTCTGCAAAAAAGCAGTGATTTAGTCCGCATTAATGCTAGAAGAACGGATGTATTCGATATTTTCAACTTCAAGCATTATATTGGGCCTAACCCTTATTTAGATACAGGGGCGCTAGTATTTGACTTGGCTCTAGTTGACTCTAGAAAGCCTTTGCCCATTG
Source organism: Nostoc sp. (assembly GCF_036919815.1). Classification (GTDB taxonomy): domain Bacteria; phylum Cyanobacteriota; class Cyanobacteriia; order Cyanobacteriales; family Nostocaceae; genus Nostoc. The sequence continues at coordinate 38,741 of NZ_JBALCE010000075.1, read as the reverse complement.
AAGATTATATTGCAAGCATTGGCGTAGGAGCGGAGCGGCTTGTCCAGAGACATGGCTATGCAGACTTGGCCAGCCAAACCTACGAATCTCATGCCCATCTATTTGCCCAAGTTGTATCCGAAGTCGCAAAGCTGGATATGGATTTGCACCTTAACCATTGGAGTGTCAAGCCATATCCAAATTGCACGCGGATTAGTGTCCAATCACTACATGAACGCACAACTAAAGAGGTAGTTTATTTTGTTTGGGATTGGTTTGAAGCCATTACCCAAGACGAAGACTTTAACTTTGATGAGCGGTTAGTAAAGCTGCAAAATAAATTCCGCGCATCTGTCTATGGTGGTCCGACAGTTTACGCCCTATTGCGAACAGCCTACGAGAAAGGTATTCCTGCCTTTTATTTGTGGGAAGAAGGATTGATGCAATACGGTTTGGGAAAAAAACACGTCCGGGGAGTAGCAACAACATTTAACTGTGATAGCCATCTAGATTCGGAGTTCACCACCCGTAAAGATGACTGCAAGGCATTTTTGAAAACCTTGGGTTTCCCAGTGCCTGAAGGTGATATCGTCTTTTCCGAAAAGGAAGCCTTAGCCGCAGCCAGAGAAATTGGCTACCCAGTGGCAGTTAAGCCAGTGGTAGGTCACAAAGGAATTGGGGTCACGGCTGACGTGCAGGACTCAAAAGAACTGGTATCTGCTTATAATAGGGCACTGACAGCGATTCCCGAAGATCAGCTAACCCGGATAATTGTTGAGAAAAGTATTTCTGGATCAGATTTTCGCTTATTGTGTGTTAATGGTAGATTTGTTGCTGCCACAGAACGCCGTCCAGCATCGGTTGTTGGTGATGGCTACTTAACACTTGCAGAGTTAATCCGCCTAGAGAATCGCAAACCTGCACGTTTAGACACGCCAACCTCGCCGATGAGTAAAATTCAGATAGATGAAGCGATGCAACTCTACCTAGAGGAACAGCGCTTATCATTAGACAGTGTGATTGAGAAGGAACGCACTGTTTATCTGCGTAAAGTCGCCAATCTTTCAGCCGGAGGTATAAGCATTGATGCAACCCCGACAGTTCATGATGACAATATTATCTTGGCGCAAGATATTGCCCAACATTTCCAGCTGACTTGCCTTGGGATTGATGTGATTACCAAAAGTCTTTCAGAATCTTGGAAGTCTAGTAATTTTGCTATCCTAGAAATCAATGCTGCACCAGGCGTTTTAATGCATCTTAAACCTTCTGTTGGTGAAAGCGTTGATGTACCTTCTCATATTATAGAAACCTTTTTTGAGTCGGGTACAGATGGCAGAATACCGATTATTACTTTTAATAAAATCTCAGTTGAAGAACTGCAAGCAACGATTGACCATATCCATTTGCAACATCCCAACTGGACAATAGGTGCTATTTGTCGTGATGCAGTTTTTGTGAATCGCTCGAAAAAAGTATTAAGCAAAAATTACAACAGCAACGTCCAAACTTTGCTGCGTCATCCCAAACTTGATTTGCTGATTGCCGAGTATGCGGAAGACATCCTAAATGAAGAGGGTATGTTTTACCAGAGTAGTAATATCGTAGTTTTGGATAATCCCACCGAAACTGAGATGATGCTGGTGCGGGATGTCTTCGATGGTTCGACTGTGGTGATTAGAAAAGGCAATGACATTTCTATTCGTCGCCAAGGCTTGATTGAAGATTATACTTTGGCTGAAGATGAACCATTTACACGGGTTTATTTGAAAGAAACTGGAGCGATTTTGTGAGCTAAGTAAAAAAAGCTACACACGGTAGGGGCAATTCATGTAGCTTTAGCTGACCGCAGGGTATTGCCCCTACCTATCAAGATACCGATTGACTGCTATTGTTACCATTGTTTGATTTATTAAAGTTATAAAAAAACAAGCTAAAGCGAATCATCGTAGAGAAGACGGTTGAAACAGGAATGCTCATAGCTTTAGTGCTAGGAAGTGTCAAAAAATCTGGTAATGTGATGCATATTGCTTTTGATGACTGATAACATTGATTGCTATCTTCAACCAATCGATATAAGTCTGTTCTCTTCGGATCACCAACTCCAGCACCAGCCTTTGCATCACCTGCTCACGGTTGGCAGACTCATCATTGAGTGATGGCAAATCGATGGTTTCACATTCAGCAAGCTTTTTGCTTCGAGCCGCGACTTGTTGCTCTAGTAGGTGAATGGTGGTTTCATTCGACAACTGATCTGCAAAATGCAATTGGAGTAGCAAAGGTTCTCGGATAGTCGTTAAGGGCTGATGAGTTCCAAGCCATCGGGCGAATTCGGCTTTCCCTGGCTCCGTCACATTGTAGACTTTGCGGTTGGGGCGATCGCGCCCAATCTCAATCCTACAGGTAATCCAGCCTTGCTCAACTAGCTTATCAAGAGTTCTGTAAATTTGTGCCTGGTCTGCTGGCCACAAATGGGCAATACATTGATCAAAGCAGCTCGTTTTCAGGTCGTAGCCCGTCATTTCTTGCTGCTGAAGAAGACCTAGAATTACGTATGCTAGGGACATGAAGACTGTTTTTCCATAATTGACATTTTCTCGATCGCTTCTACACTATGTACTTCTTATAAGTTTATGCTAATATATGAGTAATCCAATATAAGATATAACGGTTATAAAAAGATATGTTGATTATAATGCTTCTTAGCAAGGAAACCAAATACATGAACTGAGGTTGGGCAAATGGCTAATAGTGCTATTTGTACAAGACAGTCAGGAAGTGGCGATGTAATCTTGAGTGTCGCTCCCGTACCCTTATGGGGAAGCAAGCTATGTGGAGTATCTTGTTGGCGCAGCCTCTCGTAGAGAACAGAAGGGAAATGATAAAGTTTTGAGCAGAGCGCCAAGTCTTCTAGCGAGCATCTACGCCACCATTGGATATGCTATTTATCGCTAGCGGATCACTCAATAAACCAGTTATTCGCTACAGTTTATTGGTGATGAATACCGACGCAGAAATTATTTAAGCGATCGAAGACTATTGTAATGAGAGGATGGATAACATTGACTTCTAACATACTTTTACAAAGAATACGTCAACATCAATATCTGCGTGATTTACGAAACAAATTACTCCACCTTCACAAGATGTTGCTGGAGACAGAACGCGTTGCCTACGAACAGGTTAGTGGACGAGTATCAAGCGGAGAACTACTTCAGCTTGTCATCGCTCATGAACAATTTGCTTGGCTACATCGCATTTCTGAGGTGGTTGTGCAAGTTGATGAAATGCTCGAAGCAGATGAACCGATATTGCTGGACGATTTCCAAAAGTTGATTGCTGATGTCCGCACGCTGATTATACCGTTAGAGACGGGTAATACCTTCGAGAGAAAGTATTACAACGCTCTCCAGCGCGAACCTGGTGCGGTGTTGGCACATGCGGAGATATCAAAATTTCTCACATCTGAGGTTTAAGGATCAATACGCTTGGTGTTAGTGATATTTTGCCCCGAAAGATCCCCCAACCCCCCTTAAAAAGGGGGACTAATTCCCTCCTTTTTAAGGGGGGTTAGGGAGGATCAAGCCTTTTAAGCCAAGCGTATTGGTTTAAAGGGAACTTAGAGCGATTTTGAATTGCTCACCCGACAATAACGAACTATTGGCTGTAGTCTACGCATTTGAAAGCTGCTGTAATACCTGACTTTTCACGGTAAGTTCTCTTGTATCAGATAAGGTGGTCATGAATAAATAATATACAAGAGAAGCTTTGCTCCGGCATAGCCCAACCCAGGCATCGCTAGCCACCCTGATCACAATGACTACTGTAATATTTGTACATGGCACTGGCATTAGAGAACCAGAATACAACGAAACTTTTCAGATAATTGAGCAAAAGATTCACGCCCAACGTCCTGACATCCAAGTTACTCGCTGCCTTTGGGGTGCATTAGGTGCAAGGTTCAATGATAATCGGGCATCAGTACCCTTGAAAGATGCGACACTGGCTTTATTTCAAGGAGAAGAAGACGCAGATATTATACTAGCCTGAACAATTTGGCATTCCTCTACAAATCACAGGGAAGGTACAGCGATGCCGAACCTTTGTACATCGAAGCTTTGGCGATGACAAAACGCCTGCTGGGGGATGAACACCCAGATGTGGCAAGTAGCCTGAACAATTTGGCAGCACTCTACGATTCACAGGGAAGGTACAGCGATGCCGAACCTTTCTACATCCAAGCTGTGGCGATCGCTGAAAAACAGTTGGGAGCAAATCATCCCAATACAATAACCTTCCGTAAAAATCTGGAATACTTGCGGCGGAATGATCAGCCTTGATTCAGGAGAATGGTTGCTTTTGTCTCCCGTTGGTTTCAGTAATTTAGGTAATCTGCACCGGCTGCATTACCCGCTTGGGATTTAAATCTTAGTCTAATAAGTAGGCAACATAATTAATTACACAATGTCATTGCGATCGCACCAAACCAAAATAATGCGATCGCAGCCCTTGCGATCGCTTTGCTCTGCTCGGAATTACTGTAAATATTTTTGTTTATCTACTTAATGAGCCTCTGAACTCCGTTAACGAGGCTTTTATCTCCGTTAACGAGGCTTTTATCTCCGTTAACGAGTATTTTATCTCCGTCAACGAGTATTTTATCTCCGTCAACGAGTATTTTATCTCCGTCAACGAGGCTTTTATCTCCGTCAACGAGTATTTTATCTCCGTCAACGAGTATTTTATCTCCGTCAACGAGTATTTTATCTCCGTTAACGAGTATTTTATCTCCGTTAACGAGTATTTTATCTCCGTTAACGAGTATTTTATCTCCGTTAACGAGTCTTGGATATTATGTCCGGTTGATTAGTGAGTATTTTATTATTAAAAATAGATAGAGCGATCGCCTCAAATTTGCGACCGCTATAATATCATCTGCGGTTAAACACAAGTCAATTGCGATCGGAGTGTGGCAATCTCAAACCTTACCATTGCGATCGCCACACCTGCCCAGGAGATTTATTTCCCCCGTCTCTGTTGTTTCACTGCATAGCCGTAGGGCAAAGGCCAGTTTGGTTCCTCATCCAAATGGTAACGCGCACGAATCGACCAATATGGATCGCGGAGCATTTCTCGACCGATGAGAACTAAATCTGCACACCCACGAGTAATTATTTGGTTGGCATACTCAGCCTCAGTTATCATCCCCACAGCCCCAGTCCTAATCCCAGCCTCCTCTCGGATTTTGGCAGCAAAAGGCACCTGATAACCTGTCTGCACGGGAATCCTGGCATGAGGTACTAAGCCTCCGGTGGAAACATCGATCAAATCAACGCCTAATAGCTTTAGTTCGCCAGACAATATGACTGACTGCTTGAGATCCCAACCTCCCTCTACCCAGTCGGTAGCAGAGATACGCACAAAAAGCGGCATCCCGCTTGGTAAAATCTCTCGCATTCTTTTTGTCACCTCCAGCAATAAACGCATTCGGTTTTCCAACGAACCACCGTAACGATCTGTTCGTTGATTACTTAGCGGCGAAAGAAAAGAATGCAGTAGGTATCCATGAGCCGAGTGGATTTCGATAATCTGAAAGCCCGCTTGAACGGCACGCCCGGCTGTGGCAACGAAGGCTTGAATCACCTCTTCAATCCCATCCTCATCCAGGGGTATGGGAACGGGGCCGCCCTCTTGAAACGGAATTGGGCTTGGCCCGACTACAGGCCAAGCCCCTTGTTCAGGTGTCAGAGGTGTACCACCCAGCCAGGGAAGATTGCAGCTCGCCTTCCGGCCAGCATGGGCTAATTGAATCCCGGCGATCGCACCCTGTTGGCCAAGGAAGCGGACAATCCTAGCTAGTGGTTCAATGTGTTCATCATCCCAAAGACCAAGATCGCCGGGGGTGATTCGTCCTTGGGGTGTGACGGCTGTCGCTTCGACTACAATCAGGCGAGTACCTCCAACAGCCCGACTCCCCAAATGGACGAAGTGCCAATCGTTTGCGAATCCATTCTCTGCGGAGTATTGACACATTGGGGACATCACTATGCGATCGGGCAGAGTGATATCTCGAATTGTCAGTGGACTAAACAAGTCTACTTCCGGTACATCCGAATCGTGCAGACTTGTTGAGTGACAACCAGGAGAATCTATAAATTCTAATTCCGTCTGGGCTGGGGATGATGGCAAAGTTGTTAATTTCTCTGTAGTCATGCTGTTACTTTTCCGTGCTTTGTGGATTAACACCCAGTATCCGAGTTAGCTCGTCAAAATCGATTTTAGATAAAGAGTTTCAGATATTGGGTGTCTGATTTTTTGTCGCTTCCCAAACGATTTTTAACTAATCCCCATAATTCACCATCCCTCTATAGAGTGGAGAATTACGGCGAACAAAGAAACCTCACCCTGGTTCTGCTACGCAAAACCTGTCCCTCTCCTTATTAAGGTGTACACACAAATTGAATTACCCCCCTTAATCCCACCTTTCTAAGGTGGGAAACAGGAAATTTAGTTCCCTCCCCTTTGCAAGGGGAGGGTTAGGGTGGGGTAAAACCTTGGTTAATCAGCTATTTCAGACTTGTGTGTACACCGTAGCCCTCTGAAAAAGAAGAATAAGTTGCATATCGCCTGACTATAGCCCTGCAAACCACTCATAGCCACGATCCTCCCAATAGCCTTTAATCGGTAACAAATTGCTGACGAATGTAATTTGAGTTACCCACTTGCTTTGCTTATAGCCCAGTTTAATTGGAGATGCTAGGCGGATGGGCGCACCATTATCAGCCGATAAAGGTTGTCCATTCTTTTGATAAGCCATCAGAGTTTGGGGATGTACAACAGAGGCAATATCCCAGCTTTCATAGTAGCCATCAGCAGATTTGAAGTAGACATAGCGGACGTTTGACTTCGGCTGTACCAGGGCTACTAAGTCTCGTAATCGCACACCTCCCCATTGAACGATCGCAGCCCAGCCTTCAACACAGACATGGCGAATTACCGTTGAAGTCAAGGGAAGTTTTTGAATATCTGCCATGCTCAATTGCATCGTCTTACTAACTTCACCATCAATCGTCAAGCGAAACTGCGCCGGATCAATTTGCGGGGTGAAGTCAAAGGTATTAATCAGCAATTTGTCTGCTTCTATGGCACTGACAGGAAATTCTGGTATGGGTTTTTGACTTAGCAAGAGTGCTTCAAGACGTTCGTTTAGTGGCTCAGATATTTGCCGCACATTATCTGAGAACAAATTTGTCCCACAGCCACCTAAAAGAAAACCTACCCCTGAAAGTCCAGATAGTTGCAGTAACCGACGACGGGATAGGGTGCGTTTGGGAAGAATCAGACTCATATTACCTCTACACGAACATAGACTTAATTAGACGGATGCTTCCTACCTTCAGCGCAAGTAAGGAATGAGTAATTGTAAACAGTATGACAGTGGGAACAGTGATAAAGTGAACAGTGCGTAAATTTTGCCAATTACCAAACAGCCCAGAAAGCCAATGTAGTTGAGCAGGTTTGTACATTGATAGACCACTCAAGATTGCCAGCAGTAGCACTGGAATGATCGCAGTATAAACTACTCGATGCCATGCGTAATTCTTGCGCTTGGGGTTCTGGCTAACTTGCAATGCTTTTAAGTCACCGCGATCGGCAAAGCGACGCTGCCAACGACGAGTTACAAAAATATAAACTCCATACCAAAGTAAGTTCAGCGAAAACAGCCACATAGCAGTAAAATGCCAGTTTCTGCCACCCCCTAGCCAACCTCCTAGCAACAGAAAATCGGGAAAATGCCAACCTGCACGCCCTCCAAATACCGGATTAGCATTATAGATTTGTAGTCCGCTACCGATCATCAAGATCAGACTGATGATATTAATCCAGTGAAAGGTCTTTGATAGAAAAGTCTGACTTGGTGTTGAGCGACCTTTGCGTTTTGATGAAGTCATACCAATTTTGGATTTTAGATTTTGGATTTTTATATTGTTCCCTGTTAGACTTTCGGATTGGGTATTCTAATCCAAAATCTAAGATTGGCACGTCTCACAGAGATTGAGTGGGAAAGAACGGAGCCAGCCAAAGTTGTATCTGGACATCCCAACCGAGAAGAATAGCAATTGCTGTGGAGACGATCGCTACGCCACCAATTCGCTGCAACATTGCACTATGGGAGCGGAGATTCAGGATTCGTTTGCTAAGTACTCGCCCACCATAGGCGATCGCCAAGAGAGGCAAACCTGCTCCGATTCCATAAGCAACAAGTAGCCAAAATGCACCTGCGACTTGATGATTAACTGCTGCTAGTACTAAAATTCCCCCCAAAACCGGACCAGCACAGGGAGTCCATAAAAGCCCCAACTGAGTCCCTAGCCAAAACTCTCCCATGAGTCCGATTCGTGGACGTTGTTTAGTCCACTTGCCAACTGGAATGTAAGTAAATATTCGGTAACTCCAGGTGGGAAAAATCGCGAGTAATCCTAAAAATAAAAGGAGTGCGATCGCAAAGTTACGTAATAAATTAGCCAAGCCTGTAAACCAGCTTGCTGTTACACCTAGTAAACTACCTGCCAGTGCAAAACCAGTGATTAATCCCCCTAACAGTGCTACTGGTCCGTAAGTATGCGATTGGAGCGATCGGCCTAATAGCACAGGCAAAATCGGTAAAACACAGGGTGAAAGCACATTCAGAACTCCTCCCAGAAACGCCAGACTGATTGATAGAGTAGAAGTCGTCATAATTCTTCTACCCCAATAGCTGGCGGATAGTTTGCTCTATTTTTTCATATTCCCCTTCACCAATATGGTCATATTGCAATAAGCCCTGGCGATCGGCCAAAAACATATGAGGCCAATACTGATTGTCGTAAGCCTTCCAAGTTTTATATTCGTTATCAACCGGAACCGGATAAGTAATTTTGTGTTGCTGTAATGCCTTTTTTATGTTGTTTGGATCTCGCTCAAAGGCAAACTCTGGTGTGTGGATGCCAATCACCTTGAGTCCCTGAGACTCATACTGCCGATGCCATTTAGTGATGTAGGGCAGGGTACGCTGGCAGTTAATACAAGCAAAAGTCCAAAACTGGATTAGGACAACACTACCTTTGAGGTCAGCGATCGACAAAGGTGTAGAGTTAAGCCACTGACTGATACCCTGAAACTCTGGTAAACTCTTGCCTGCTGGAGGTTTCGCTGCAATAGTTTCTGAGCCTTGCGTATTGTTAGGATTTTCAGAAGAGGCATTCACTTTTCTGAAGTTGGAAAATGTTGTGGCTGCACCAATTCCGACAACCCCTAACCCAAGGTAAAAAAGTAATTGACGCCGGCGAAGCAGGTTGTGATTCATTAGAATTTCTCCTGTTGAGGTTAAAGCGCCAAAGTATAGGGATTGGAATCAGGTTTTTTCTGGAACCAGTCCCTAGTACTCAGTAGAAGAAAAGTGAGATGCAAAGCTAGTTGTGACTAGGGTTTGGTGGAAGCGGGCGATTGCTTCATAGCACCACCGGCTTTATCTTTGCCCATCGCACCACCGGCTTTATCTTTGCCCATCGCACCACCGGCTTTATCTTTGCCCATCGCACCACCGGCTTTATCTTTGCCCATCGCATCGCCGGCTTTATCTTTGCTCATCGCAGGAGTGGCTTCAGGAGCAACTTGATTGTTGGTTGCAGGAGTGCCAGAGCAAGCAGTGAGACTGGTAGTTAAAATCAGACCAGCAATTAAAGAAAGTGTTTTCCAGTTCATAGTCTTCTTTCGTCCTTTGGATTGTTTTTTTTGTATTGATTCAGAGGAAACTAAGCTACAGGCAGATTCATCAACGCTATTGAGGTCAAGAGGATGCCTTCTTGGAGAAGACTCTATCAGACTTTTGCTACTGCGTAGCTTGCCGATCGCATTTACGTTGCAATGAAATAACCCCTTTGCTTCTAACACAACTTTGAATAATAGTAGTAATAGCGATCGCAACTCTTGTTAACCGTTATTTTTGATACTCCTGATGTTTGAGTTATCTCGAACATCCAAAGTATCTCTGTTAGGACTGAAGCTGATCTGAAACTAAGCCATGATTTTCATAAACTTATCCCTTGAGAAAATTCAGTTGATTCTCAGCATTTTCTCAGACAATCATGGTAGCTCAAAGCCACAACCTAATTTAGGTATTCTCCCAGCAAAACCTGACTTTTCTTAGTACAGAACACCAGAAAAAGGGTATAGAATAGACCTCTTGCAAAACTCCCTAACACCCCACCCCCAACCCCTCCCCGCAAGCGGGGAGGGGAGACAAAGCGTAGCTTTGGCGGGGTGGGGTTCTTATTTTTGATTTATGCAAGAGGTCTAATTTAATCATTTGTAGGTTGGGTAGAACGAACGCGAACAGCGTCCCGTAGGGAAGTGAAACCCAACATCAGGTCTGAATATTTCCGAACCCCTTTTAGGGTGACATATACTTAGTGAATAACTTATGCGCTTTGAATGCTTCTGATACTAATCTATGGGTGACAGAGGAACAAAGCGGCTTTTAAGCAACTGTTGGGAATATTTCAGCAAATCTGATTATCAATAGACATCTCCAGAAATTAAATATGCGTTACCCAGAAGCCTTGTAGAGACCTAGCACTGCTACGTCTCTACTTTTTTTTCGGAGATGTCTAATGTCAGTGCTAACTAGCAATTAGGGTGAGTAACTATTACCCACCCTAGTACTCTAACTTGCTACTGCCTCAGCAGGGGCTACTTCAACAGCAGCTACAGGTAAGTAAACACTAACTTTTTTACGTGTCTTGCCCTTTCTCTCAAACGTTACAACACCGTCGATTAAGGCAAACAGAGTATCATCGCTACCAATACCGACATTGTTACCAGGGTGAAATTTGGTACCGCGCTGACGCACGAGAATGTTTCCTGCACGTACAACTTGACCGCCATAACGCTTGACACCCAAACGTTGGGCATTAGAATCACGACCGTTGCGTGTACTACCTGTTCCTTTCTTATGAGCCATGATTTCCTCTTGTGTATCTACTTTTTTTATTATTCAGCTGCGGTTTCAACTTCTTCGGCAGAAGCGTCATCTACAACGGGCATTTCTTCCTCCGTTGGTCCTTGGGCAGCAAACACTGCACCGTTAAGGGTGATAGTGTCAATCATAAGTCTGGTAATTTCCTGACGATGCCCCCGTTTTTTGCGGGTTTTCTTTTTGGGCTTCATTTTGTATACCAGAACTTTACGACCTCTGTAATGTCGCATTACAGTCCCTTCTACAGTCGCACCTGTGACTAATGGCTGTCCAATAGTGACTTCGCCATCGTGCTGCACCAATAACACGGAGTCTATTGTAACTTTTTCATCTGGTTCGTTCGTAAGCAGTTCAATGTCGTAAAACCGCCCTGGCTCTACTCGTATTTGTTTGCCGCCAGTTTCAATAATTGCGTAGGTCATGGAATTGTCCTTGAGGTTGCCGTACAGGTAGCTAGTTTTTGTCTCGTGTAGAGACGCTTTTACCAGCTTTTGTAATATGTCTACCTGATCCGAGCAGGAATTAGACAGACAATCTAACATACTATTTTATTAATAGGTGTCAAGTCAAGCTCTAACAGGATTTTTAGATTTGGCATTGGCATCTGGTCAGCCTGAAGATGAAAAATTAGCTAATTTACTACTTTGCGATCGCACATTTTCCACTATCGCCAAGGAATTAGCCAACAGTCCTTATGGCAATCATCCACCAGCACGAATGTAAATTGTATTTACAAGTCAGAATAAATACTTTTTAACTAAAAATTGCTACTATCTAAGGGCTGAATTTTACAAAATAGTAATAGCACTATTAGGCTACAAGTTATATTTTCTTATCAAAATCAACACATTTTTCCTCTTTGTTTTAAGATGAAACTTATAGATGCTTAATCTAGAAATTATTTAGAGAAGTTAGTGAATCCCCAGGAGTTAATTTACCACATTCAAACCTGATATTTCAAACAGGAGATGGATTGTCATGACACAGGAAAATGCTGCTCGACTTTTTCAAGCCGTAAAACAAGATCAAGCATTACAGGAAAGACTCAAAGTAACAGCTGATCCAGAAGCCTTCATCAAGATTGCTCAAGAGCGTGGCTATGATTTCACTGTCAAAGAATTGGACAGTGAGATCAGCAAATTGTCTGAAGAAGATTTAGCCACCATTGTCAATCCAGGATGGGGAACTAGACGCCACATTAATCCTAGATAATTCCTGCTCTAGGAAACCGAAAGTATAGGAACAACTGAATTGACAAGTTTTGCTCCTAAAGGGATATGATCGCATGATCTCCTTTAGGGGCATTCCTATTAAACGCAAGGCTATAACCAATCCTCGGTTATCTTTGTGCTGTGGAAGTATCTATGCAATATCTGAAGAAAGTTAACTCATGAGTTAGGATGAGTATATTTTAATCAGGTGATATGAAAAGAATAGAAGTTGAGCAAAGAACTATTTTAATTGGTTTGGCAGGTAGCCACGGCTATGGTTTAAATCGTCCTGATTCAGATTTTGATTATCGGGGAGTATTTATCGCACCCAAAAGGTACTACTTGGGATTTGATCGGATAGAACAAAAAGATGATGGTTGGGATGAACCAGGAATATTTCCATTCGTGGATGGCAACAAAGACACAGTTATATATGAACTAAGAAAAATCCTCCATTTATTAGCGGGCGCGAATCCCAATGTTTTAGAATTGCTCTGGTTAAATAAGTATCCTTTTTTAAGCTCAATCGGACAGCATTTAATTAATCATAAACAGTTATTTCTGAGCAAGAAGGTAAAACATACTTACACTGGTTATGCCTTTGCCCAAATCAAAAAGATGGAAACTCATCGTAAATGGTTGTTAAAGCCACCACAAAAAAAACCAATACCATCTGACTTCGCCATAGAAGACGAAGCACCCCTGGGCAAAGATGAGCTAAATGCTTTTCTGGAATATCTTTATAACTTAATCAGAGGACGGATTGAGTTTTTGGAAGAAGCGGAACAATTATACCAATTGCTGACGGCAGATATTGATTTTAAAGGAGTCTTAAAACAATATACTTTACCCGATGAAACTTTGGAATATACCCAAAATTTAACCAATAGCCGTAAAGATTTTATCCGCCTGCTTCAGAAAAGCCAAAGCTATCAAATAGCTTTAAGAGAATGGAAGGCTTACTTATCTTGGCAGGAGAATAGAAATCCGGCTAGGGCAGAAATGGAAAGAAAGTCGGGTTTTGATCTTAAACATGGAATGCACTGCATTAGATTGTTACGCAGTGGAGTAGAAATATTGCGGCAAGGTAAAGTGATTGTAGATAGGAGAATAGCTGGCGATGTTGAGGATTTAAAAGCTATTTTAAAGGGTGAGTATTCTTACGAGCAGGTGATGAAAATGGCAGAAGATTTGGTTGCCGAAATGGAAATTGTTTACGAACAATCTGCGCTACCTCACAAACCTGATTTGGAGCAAATTAATGAGTTATGTATGGAATTGGTGGAAATGCAGAATTGGTAAATGAAAAAGGAGAGACGCGATTAATCGCGTCTGTACATGAGTTAGGAGTTTATAATTAATTTCTCACTTCTTTACTCATAACTCATAACTAATTTTATAGAGTGTACATTAAGTCAGCAAAGCCATAGAGGCTGATGATAAGCAATAGTGATGCTGTTAGTTGGGTAATTCGCTTCTGGGGTGAGGGCGCGATCGCTTCCCGCACTAAGATAGAAATAGATGCCCCAACTACTAAGCTCAAGCCTAAAATTAAATATGGTCTGTCGGGTAAAATACTGGCTATTGCCAGCATTGCGATCGCTAATAAGAGCATCAATAATTCTACAAATCTGGGCGGGTTATATTGACTAGATAGAATAAAGCTGTTGAACCAAAAAGACCAAAATCTCATAATCACTTTTGAGTGCTAAATGTTGAGTTAGACTCTGCCAATTTTAGATTTTGAATTGAAGGAAAAATCCAAAATCCAAAATCTAAAATCCAAAATTAATTAACCCCTAGCCCCTAATTTTTGACCTGTGCCGTTTTTTTGTGCAGTATCACTTTCTGGGAGTTCGACGCCAAAGACGCGGCTAAAAGCTTTGGCGACTTTGTAGCCAGAATCAATCGATTCTAAAGGATCTTTCCGCAGTCTGTGACGCAAACATAGCGTAATTACGCGCTGGATATCATCAATTGTAACTTCAGTGCGTCCTTCATAAGCTGTTAAGGCTTTGGCGGCGCGGTTACTAACAATGTCACCCCGCAAACCATCTACATCCAGTTCTGAGCAGACTTCAGAAATTTTTACCCGCAAATCATAATCAATTTTCACTTCTGGCAAAAGCTGTTGAGCATTGACAATTTGCTCTTGTAATGCTTCTTGCTCGGTTTTGTACTTTTCGAGAAATACTGGAGGATTTTGGTCAAAATCTGCCCGTTGTTCCACGATTTGCACCCGCAAGACTGGTTCTTTTACTGTGTGAATTTCTGCGTGCATCCCAAAGCGATCAAGCAGTTGGGGGCGTAGTTCGCCTTCTTCTGGATTTCCAGAACCCACAAGAACAAAACGCGCTGGGTGACGGATAGAAATACCTTCTCGTTCTACAGTGTTCCATCCACTGGCAGCTGAGTCGAGTAGCACGTCTACGAGGTGGTCATCTAGCAAGTTGACTTCATCCACATAGAGAATGCCTCGGTTAGCCTTGGCCAGCAGTCCCGGTTCAAAGGCTTTGACACCTTCAGATAAAGCTTTCTCAATGTCGATTGTCCCACAAACTCGGTCTTCTGTAGCTCCTAGCGGTAGGTCTACCATTTGGACTTTTTTCTGAGTTACAGGAATTTGGGCCCCTTGTTCTAACAGTTGGCGAACTTCATCGCTCATCAAGTCGGGGTCGCTAGGATCACTACTGAAGGGATCATTGGCAACCACAGAAATTTCTGGCAGCAGATCAGTCAGCGCCCGGATAGTTGTGGATTTCCCGGTGCCGCGATCGCCCATGATCATTACACCACCAATTTTGGGGTCAATCACGTTCAATAGCAGCGCCAGTTTCATTTCTTCCTGGCCCACAATTGCCGTAAAAGGAAATACTACGCGACGCGCACTTGCCGTGGATTGAGCAGTTGAACTCACTAAATTACCTTAACAATATTTTTCTTATTACAGTTTTCTATTGTGACACAGATAGGGTGTGGAATAGTTTAGTAAATTTAAAGGTATTATTTAGCACATAATTTTATGTATACATACTAACTTAATTTTTGTATTGGAAAGCGATTATCTTCCTTATAGAAAACTAGTAATAGGAAGATTAACTGATGGTATTATTCTAAATAATCCTAAGAGATTTTATGAAAAATTAAAATACATATAAAGGTATGAAAGAAAAATATAGAGATGAGAAAAAAGCCTTTTCACTTAGAGTTTTAGACCTTTTCGCCGGTTGTGGAGGGTTATCTTTAGGCTTTCAAAATGTTGGATTTAATATTGTAGCGGCATTTGATAATTGGAAACCAGCTATAGATGTTTATCAAAAAAACTTTAGCCATGAAATTTTTGATTACGATCTTAGAAATTTAAGAAGAAACTATCAAATTTTTAGCGAAATGCGTCCTGAAATTATTATTGGTGGACCTCCATGCCAAGACTTTTCTAGTGCTGGTAAACGTGATGAAGATTTAGGAAGAGGGGATTTAAGTATTGTATTTTCTGAGATAGTTACAAGTGTTCTTCCTCAGTGGTTTGTCATAGAAAACGTAGAACTATTTCGTAAAACCAATAAATATAAAGAGGTTAGACAAATGTTGAAAGCTGCTGGATATGGTTTAAGCGAAATAATTTTGGATGCTAGTCTGTGCGGTGTACCTCAAAAGCGAAAAAGATTTTTTTGCTTTGGAGAGTTACAAGGAAAAGACGAAAGTCTAGAACCTTACCTGAAAAAAAGGTTAGCAGATAAACCAATGACCATTAGAGATTATCTAGAAAATAAATTAGGAATTCAATATTACTACAGACATCCAAGAAGTTACCAAAGAAGAGGAATTTTTAGTATTGATGAACCCAGCCCAACAGTAAGAGGAGTTAATCGCCCTATTCCTAAAACCTATAAAAAACACCCTAAAGATCCAGTTTCAGTTACAGAAAACTTGCGCCCATTGACTACAATTGAAAGAAGCTACTTGCAGACTTTCCCAGAAAGATTTATTTTTGAAGGCACAAAAACAGACCTGGAACAGATGATCGGAAACGCTGTCCCAGTCAAGCTTGCAGAATATGTTGCTCAAAGTATCCTTGAATATATGAAAGATAATTTCAAGAGTCTATTGGGCACTAATAACCACTAACTGCGTCAAGCATCTTATAACTTTGCTAGGTCTGCTTTAGTTTTTATGGTGCAAAAGTTCCATAAGCAGGGAACGAACAACTACCAGCTGATTAATCCTGTAGTCAGCATAAATACTTGTAGACTATATGGTTAATAGATTCAATTATAAAAGCAAGCAATAAGGTGTGTGGGTAGCTAATGCATCATTCAAATCTATGAAATTATCTTTTATTGTTCAAAGTTGGCGGCGTAGATGTACAGCAGCTTGTCGTCAGACATCGCTCAAGTATCTTTTTCCAATTCTCATTTTAATATCTTTTGTTACGGTATTGCTGGTAGACAGTTTCACCCCTGCGATCGCACAGTTACCCCGTCAGGAAATTCGCGGGGTTTGGATGACCACCAATGATTTTGACACCCTCAAGGATCGCGCTAAAGTCCAGGATGCGGTGAGTCAACTGCGGCAGATGAACTTCAATACAATCTATCCTGTGGTGTGGAATTCTGGCTATGTGATGTATCCCAGTGCGATCGCACAACGAGCAGGTATTCAACCTTTTGTCTACAAAGGTTTAGATGGACATGATATTCTCGCAGACCTCATTAACCAAGCCCATCGCAAAGGATTGCTAGTAATTCCTTGGTTTGAGTTTGGTTTCATGACTCCCCCAACCTCAGAACTGGCACTGAATTATCCAGATTGGTTTACACAAAAGCGGGATGGTAGCCAAACTTCGATTAGTGCAGGGGGTGAGGTGATGTGGCTGAATCCGTTCCATCCCCAAGTGCAACAGTTCATTACCAATCTTGTGCTAGAAACTGTCACCCAATATGATGCCGATGGCATTCAGTTTGACGACCACATGAGTTTGCCCTACGAATTTGGCTACGATCAATATACAGTTGCCTTGTACACCCAAGAAACCAATAATGCTCCCCCAACTAATCCCCAAGATGTGGCATGGGTACAGTGGCGGGCAGATAAAATTACGGCCTTCATGGTACAACTTAACCAAGCTGTGAAGCAGAGAAAACCCCAGGCGATTTTCTCCGTTGCTCCCAATTACTATGATTTAGCTTACAAGTTTCACCTGCAAGATTGGTTGAGTTGGATGCGGCAAAATATTGTAGACGAGTTAATTGTGCAAATTTATCGTCCGAATCTGCAAAGTTTTGTGGCAAATATTTCTCGCCCAGAAATTCAAGAAGCACAACAAATAATTCCAACTGCAATTGGCATTATGGCAGGGTTACGAAATAATCCAGTTCCCATCCAGCAAATTAAGTCTCAGGTGCGGGCTGTCCAAGAACGTCGTCTAGGTGTAACCTTCTTTTATTATGAAAGTCTTTGGAACGATGCTTTAGAACCCTTGAATGAGCGACAGGCTGGATTTGAAAATCTCTTTCCATCTCCCGCACTCCGCGCCAGAAGTGAATAACTTTTCTCTTTCAGATGATGTTACTGTACTAGAAATTAAGGTTTTTATGGCTAATAGTGGTGCGATCGCTTGTTGTCCTGAAAGGCTCAGATTTCTAACTTATCCAAAGAAGCCGGGGTGCGATCGGCTTCCTAAAGTATCTTTTAATACATTTAATCATAAATAAATATCGTGATGATTAGTTAGACATTGCTCTCAATTTGGGAATACTGACAATTAGGGTAATGGATTGCTGCAATCCCTTGAGGAAGACATAGTTCCAGCCTCTCCCCTAAAGCACAGTCTTTCCAGGATTTTACTGATTATGAAAACCGTTGAAGTTACCTACGCAGGTTTGATCAAAGTTGAAAGAGGTGAGGCTCCCAAAGAGCTATACTCCCACCAGAACGAAGCAATCAAGGCGCTGAATGAAACCAATAAAAGTGCCTTTGAAGGCTTGCTAGTTCTACCCACTGGTGGCGGAAAAACTTTGACAGCAGTTCACTGGCTACTACGTAATTTTATTAACAACAAGAAAAAGGTTCTGTGGATTGCTCATCGCCATGAACTACTTGACCAAGCACTTGAGACACTTCGATTTAGTGCCTATTTATCATTGTTGAGTAATGTATCAGAATTTAGATACCGCATTATCTCAGGTCATCCTAAACATGATATTCCTATAAATATTGAAAAGACTGATGACATTATCATTGCCAGTAAAGATAGTCTAAACAGTGGACTTGATCACTTGTTGAAAAACTGGGTCGGTCATTTAGACGAAGTTCTTTTGGTAGTGGATGAAGCGCATCATGCAACAGCTAAGACCTATCGTAAGCTAATTAATGCTATCAAGGATAATCTACAGAAGCGAGGTCATAAAAACGGCTTTAAAATGCTGGGGTTAACAGCTACCCCCTTCAGAACAGATGAGAGTGAGAAGAATTTGCTAAAGTTAGTTTTTCCTGATGACATTATCTTTGTAGAACACCTGAGAAAGCTAATCGCCAAGGGAATCCTTGCTGAACCAATATTTGAAAACCTAGAAACGAAGATAAAAATCAAGCAAAAATTGACAGCACAAGAAATCAAGGCAATTGAAAATTTTGACAGGCTCCCACAAGATATAGCTAAAAGAATTGCTTTAGATAGGGAACGGAACAATCAAATTGTTGCTCACTATATTAAGAATCGAGAGAAATATAAACCTCTTTTAGTATTTGCTATCGATGTTATACACGCAGTTGCATTGAACGAAGTTTTTAACAACTATAAAGGAATTAATTCTGATTTTATTGTAGCAGCAGTTAAAGATTTAGCTACAGGTGCTACAGTTGCGACAAAAGACAATAAAGAAAAGATACAAAAATTTAGAAATGGAGAGCTTGAAGTATTGATCAATGTAGAAATATTAACTGAGGGAATAGATTTACCTAACGTACAAACTGTTTTTCTCACACGCCCTACTACATCCACAATACTAATGACACAGATGATTGGTCGGGCTTTGCGTGGGCAAAAAGCAGGTGGTACAGAAAAAGCTTATGTGGTCAGCTTTATTGATGACTGGGAAAACAAAATTAACTGGGTGAACCCAAAACAACTTCATTGGGTAGAAGGTCCACCAGAAGATTTTATTGACCCGATACTTCCATCAGGTAATAGAACTGCTCGCCTCATATCTATTGAGATGATTGAAGAATTCGCTCGGATCATGGATGATTCAATTGATACTACTTCTGTGGAACTACTAAAGTTTTTAAAGAGAGTTCCTCTTGGAATTTATCGTTTTTCCATTCTCGAACCGTCTGAAGGATATGAGTCTAAGGCTACCAACTATGATGTATTGTTATATGACGACACAGAAGAGGCATACGACAACTTTGTACATGATTTGAAAATTATATTTCAAAGAATTGATTTACAAGATAGGGAAATATTGACCGAAGCAGAACTTGAAAAGCTTTTGCAAACTGCAAAGCAAAGTTATTTTCCTGACTATCAAACTTTACTTGGTTACAGAGATGAAGATGTAGAAAACATCTTGCGTTTCTATGCTCAGAATGAAGAAAGACCAGATTTTCTAGCCTTCAGCGAGAGGAGAAAGTGTGATTTATCTATCGTCGCAAGACATATCTACGACAATTCATTAGGCGGTAGAGCCAAGTCTGACTACATGGATTCTCTTTGGAATGATAAAAAGTCTTTTTGGCAAGTTTTATTTAGTGACGAAAAGCTATATTTCAGGAAGCAGTTGGACATTGAAGCTCTTAAGATTGAAGGGCTATACCCTAATGCTGTAGTATCAATACCAACTTTAATTCCTGACACTGTACCAATAGAGAAGTTAACTCTATATGAAATCAAAGAGCGAGATATTCTTGAATACAGAAAAATTAAAAATGCTGTATTCGCCAAGTACACAGATGTAAAAGGGTTTATAACTTGTGCAATCAGTGGAGTCAAGACTCAGATGCGGAGAGATTTTCAAATTGATCATATTAAACCTATGTCTCAGGGTGGTTTAACTACCCTAGATAATCTGCAAGTACTGACACGTAAAGCCCATGTAGAGAAAACCCGTAGAGAGAATACAAGACGATAGTATTTGAGGGATATATCTGTATACGTAGGTAATCTAAATTTTTCTGGTTTGGCACGTTTAAAATGTATGGTGTCACTCAAAAGAGACTTATGACCCTAACCCTGAACTTGCCACCAGAATTAGAACAGTATCTTACAAAACAAGCTAAACAGCAAGGGCTTTCTGTGGAAACATATACTTTGCAGATTTTGCAAAAATACATTTTGCCGAAAGTGAAACAGTCTAAGTTAGTCAATGCGCTTCAGTCTTGGATTGATGAAGGTGACGCTGATGAGCAGCAAGAAACAGGAGAGTACTTAATTCATGCCTTAAAGGATATCTGAAAAGTTAGTTAAGAGCGTTCCCTAAAGTATGATCTAAAATTTATTTAATTCATTAAAGCCTTAACTTATGCTTATTACCGAACTCATACCACTACTTAAAGAATTATCCGACACTGATAAACTCTTACTAATACATTTTCTGGCAACCGAATTGTTGAAGGAATCAAGTTTAGTCCCATTGGATGCTCAAGACAAAGTAGCAAGTCTTGGCTTATATGATTCTTTTGAAGCTGCTGCTGTTTTAGCGAAGGCATTAGCAGAAGAAAAAGCCGCAACAAATGGTTGATAAAGTTAGATTTGCATTTACTGAGGTAAATCCAGAACTCGGTGCATTAAGTACCCTGCCTTATCTACCGCTAATTCTCACTTATCAGAATCGTTCTGTAAGTGTATCAGGCTTACTAGATACTGGTTCTAGTGTCAACATATTGCCCTACGAAATCGGGTTAAGGTTGGGAGCAGTTTGAGAACGTCAAAGGCTCTGAAATTAGCCCTAAAATAGCCTGATAGAAATAGTGAAACCCAAAATTATATTAGGTTAACGTTGGGTTTCACTGCATTCAACTAGCTTGATTCGGCGGTATTTGTTCCGGTGGCGTTTCTGCCGGGGGAGCGAGTACCGCATCTGGAGAAATTTCTTCTACAGAAATCGGTTGCTTGTCCTCAGTTTCAGCATCTGCTTGCGCTGCTTTCACCAATTCAGGAGATGGGGGATGTGGTGGAATCGCTTCCAGTACAGTCTTGATTTTTGCTTCGGTGTTGGTAGTAACTGTCTCCTCTGCTGGTTGTTCCGGTATGACAGTAGTTTTGTCAATAATCTCAACAGCAGGTTTCTCAGTCAGAACAGAGGCAATGTCTTCAGGTTTGGGGGTTGTGGGTGTCTTTTTACTCACAGTCTGTTGCACCTTGTCTTTCACGCCACCGAAGGTGCTACCAAGACCTTTTTGCAACTGGCCCAGCCGTTCCTGAAGGGACAACTTATTCACCTGTTGCTGAATGCCAGTTTTCACCGTCTCAGGACTGGGTATTTGGGTTTGTTGTACCTGCGGGGTCAGTTGCCGACGTAATGATAGAGTTTGCCAGCCAAACCAGACCAAAAGAGCCACACTAGCCACATGACCCAGCAACAAACCCCCAGTAATACGTGGTGCAAACACCCATAAGACTAAGGCGTAGAACAATCCTACACCACTCCAGATAAAGTCATTCTTGCGGTGGATTTCTGGGAAAAAGAAAGCTGCTATGTAAATGACTAAACTACCAAGACCGACCACCAAAGCTAGGACATATGCCAGCATTATTTGGTTACTCCTTACTACGTCCTTTGATTATTTCAATTTTGCAAGTTAATTGTTGATTTAGATACAATTTAAAATTAATTATCCCTGTTAATTAGGGATTTTTGTCGTTTATATCAAGTCTTAAGGTCTTCTTTAGGGGAGAAGGGAAAATCTCGGACTACCCTTATAGGTAAAAGGATCTGCAAGAGTTAGCCAGAAATTTTTTATGACACTACAAAGCTTTGGTGTGATTGGATTAGCCGTTATGGGTGAGAACATCGCTCTCAACGTGGAGCGCAATGGCTTCCCAATTGCAGTTTACAACCGCTCCCGAGAAAAAACGGATGCGTTTATGGCGCAGCGTGCGCCAGGAAGGAACGTCAAAGCCGCCTTTACGCTGGAAGAATTCGTTGCCTTATTGGAACGTCCCCGCAAAATTCTAGTAATGGTGCAAGCTGGGAAGCCAGTTGATGCGGTGATTGCTCAACTCAAACCCTTGTTAGAGGAAGGCGATATCATTATCGACGGTGGCAACTCTTGGTTTGAAGATACAGAACGACGCACTCAGGAATTAGAACCGGCTGGGCTTCGGTATCTTGGTATGGGTGTCAGTGGCGGTGAAGAAGGGGCGCTGAATGGCCCATCTCTGATGCCTGGAGGTACAACAAGCTCTTACGAGTTTCTATCGCCAATTTTCAACAAAATTGCTGCCCAAGTCGATGATGGCCCTTGTGTAACCTACATTGGCCCTGGTGGTTCTGGCCACTATGTCAAAATGGTACACAACGGCATTGAGTATGGCGATATGCAGCTAATTGCTGAAGCCTACGACTTGCTGAAAAATGTCGCTGGATTAGACCATAATCAGCTACATGAGGTGTTTGCTGAATGGAACACCACCGATGAACTCGATTCATTTTTGATTGAGATTACGAAGAATATCTTCCCATATCTTGACCCAGAAACAAATCAACCCCTGGTGGATTTGATTGTTGACGCAGCAGGTCAAAAGGGAACTGGACGCTGGACTGTACAAACTGCATTGGAATTGGGAGTTGCTATTCCCACAATTACAGCAGCAGTTAATGCCCGGATTATATCTTCGATTAAAGAGGAGCGGGTAGCAGCATCTAAAGTCCTCACAGGCCCCAGTGGCAAGTATGACGGGCAAACCAAGGACTTTATCAATAAAGTTCGTGATGCTCTCTATTGCTCAAAAATCTGTTCTTATGCTCAAGGGATGGCGTTGCTATCCACAGCTTCAAAAACATATAACTGGAATTTGGATCTGGGCGAAATGGCGCGGATTTGGAAAGGTGGTTGTATTATTCGCGCTCGCTTTTTGAATAAAATTAAAAAGGCTTTTAGCGAAAATCCAGCTTTGCCTAACTTGCTGTTAGCTCCCGAATTTAAGCAGACAATTCTCGACAGACAGACTGCTTGGCGGGAAGTGATTGCGACAGCTGCAACAGTAGGAATTCCAGTACCCGCATTTAGCGCATCCTTGGATTATTTTGACAGCTATCGCCGCGATCGCTTGCCTCAAAATCTAACTCAAGCACAACGCGACTACTTCGGCGCACATACTTACCTGCGTCTTGATAAGCCCGGAAGTTTCCACACTGAATGGGTACCCATTGCTGAAGCCAAGAAGTAAGCTTTCGCACATCTAAATTCTCAATTATTTTATTTGCAGGTGACTCTAGATATTAGAGTCACTTTTTTTGTCAAAACTACAAAGACACTTAGTAGTTCCTTTGAACTATCAGGTGTGAATAAAAACGGAGATGATAAATTCCCTACAAAAGTTAAAACCCTTATCAAATTCGAGTCGATGTCAGTCAAAAAATGAGCGAACAGACGGTAATTAGGCGACTACGGCAACGTGCGAATCAAGAGCGATTTAGCAAGTAATCATTAGTTAAGTATTTAGAATCAATTTGATGTTCCCGTGGAAGATAAATCGCAACCTGAATTCCTATATTATGCAAATAACGACACATTAGCGGCCCGACTTCAGCCCAATTTAAGTTGCCTAAACCACAACCCAAAGCTGGCATTGCCAAAGACTGAATACCAATATCATGACAATTCTTTTTAACCCAGTCTAAGCCACCTTCAATGTCTTCTATACGAGAGTTTTCTCGCCATTGTCTTTTAGTAGCAAACGACAAGAACCACTTTACAGCATTGGAGGACACAAGCGGAAGACTAAGATCAGCTAGTTCTTGATCTAAAGAAGCTTCCCGTTTATAGAGATAGGGTTTTGTGGCAGTAAGCTGTTGATTCCGGCAAGCATCTTGATAAACTACATATACGTCAGGAAACTGATATTTTGCCCGTGATGCTAATCCTTTGCCCATTATGCCTTGAAGATTAACACTAATCGTCAGCGTTTGCATATTTGAAAAAAACATATCCCCATCAATCAAGGAAATATTAGTCCCGATACGGGCAGCAGATTTGGGTTGGAAAAACATATTTGGTTCAGGAACAACAGGTATTTTAGCCGAACCTATAATTGTTTCGACTCGCTCTTTAGCCTTATAGTCTACGACAAAAACTGAATGAACAAGTTCTGGGCTGATTTGCTCAGGAACCAAGCACTCAGCCATTATTTTTCGTTTAGAACCATCAAGATCATTCCACCACTCATTTTGAATAATTTTCCATTGTTTCTGAAGTATTTCTCTTCCTTCTTTAATAGCAAAAAACTTAGTTGGATCATTG
This sequence comes from Nostoc sp., assembly GCF_036919815.1. Classification (GTDB taxonomy): domain Bacteria; phylum Cyanobacteriota; class Cyanobacteriia; order Cyanobacteriales; family Nostocaceae; genus Nostoc. The sequence continues at coordinate 14,069 of NZ_JBALCE010000075.1, read as the reverse complement.
GCAGCATTTCCATCTGTAATTAGTCCTCCTGCTGCTTCAAGTACATCCGGTTTGACTCCAACAACAGCAATATCTCTTTTGTCCTTTTCATGAACCACCCGATACATCATTGGGTTACGTGGCTGAAAGTATAAGTTAGCGTACTCCCACAAACTACTCCTTGCAGGCGTAGACTTGTCTTTACGCTTGCTAATAATCCCACTATCGTAGATTGGTGTATATGAAACACCTAACTCCTCAACTGCTTTGTGGGATAGAATACCTCTTTGAAGTATTGAGGGCAGATTTTCAATGTGTGTGATGTAATAGAGGCTTTTGATATCTGGTTTTCTCATTGATTTGGCGTGTTATTCTTCCCAAGGTATTTGGCTTTTAATTCTTCTAATTCTTCATCTATTTTGCTTTTACTATAAGGCTGAGATATTGGATTTGGTGGCTGTATTTTATTTGGTTGAGGTTTGCTGCTACCCAAAAATTGGGTTTTCATTTCCTCTAATTCTTTCTCAACTTGACTAGGAGATTTCGATACAAAAGTGGGTGGAAAATTGGGTGGTGATTGAGGGATAGCTTTTGCTGATATTGCTGGCGTGGCTGCTACTTGTGACTGTTTATTTAAGTCTTTGAGAACTTCATCTACTGTTTGATAACGCCGAATCGGGATACTTTCTAGCATTTTGTTGAGAATGTGACTTAACTGATTACTAATAGGAGTTTGCAAATATTGCTGCCAAACCCATATACCGTTGTTGGTATCATAGGAATCGAAGGGCGATCGCACAGTTAATAAATTAATACAAGTCGCACCCAAACTATAAATATCGCTGGCAAAAACAGCCCTACCTCTCATTTGCTCAGGTGCAACATATTCTGGACTACCAATACTAGTACCAGTTTGATTTAAGGCGGCGCTTGTGGCAGATTTAGCAGCCCCAAAATCTACTAAAACTAATTTACTATCGCTGCTACGTAAAATAATATTTTCTGGCTTAATATCGCGGTGAATTACGTGTCTGGCGTGACAAAATTGTAATACTGATAATAAATCATTTAGTAATTGCCAGATTTGCGTTTCACTAAAAGCCCCTTGATGTGCTAATTCCTGCGCTAAGTTTTGCCCGTCGATAAATTCTTGGACAAGATACTGCCGATCTTCTTGGGTAAAATATGCCAGTAGTTCGGGAATTTGGGGATGTTTGCCCAATTGATCTAACTGCACCGCTTCTTGGTTAAATAACTCTACGGCTTTTGCCAGAGTGTTAGTACCTTGGGCTTGGGGATAAAATTGCTTAATTACGCAGCGTGGTTTTGAGGGTTTATCCTCATCCACAGCTAAGAAGGTTTTGCCAAAACCACCTTGTCCGATTGGTTTGATCGCACGGTAACGTTCTTTGAGGAGTAACTTGGAACCGCAAGTCTGGCAAAACTTGAGATCATCAGGATTTTTAGGCTTGGGACAATGGGGATTAAGGCAGTAGCTCATACAGGCGATCGCTCTTATATATTTCTATTTTCTCCTGTCTCAGGCAAAAGGGTATTTCGATTCGCCAATTATCAGAAAGGCTAGCTGAAAACGCTGGAGAAATTTACCCATAATCAAGAGCGATCGCTCATAGTTTAACGATTAAGCGATCGCACTACGTAGCAGCTTACCGTACAGCATCCATAACTGGATGAAAGTAGAAGGCGAACCCCAACACTGTATAGGTAGCTAATAACAAAGTGCCTTCGAGCCAATTCGATCTACCATCGGAACTAATACTGTTTGCAATCAACACTGACACAACCACCGCGACTAATTCAAAGGGTTTAAAATCCAAATCCATTGGTTGTCCTAATATCCGCCCTGCTATAACTAAGACGGGCGCGACAAATAGTGCAATCTGCATACTTGATCCCACAGCTACCGAAAGGGAAAGATCCATCTTATCTTTCATCGCCACGGTGACTGCTGTGGCGTGTTCAGCCGCGTTACCGATGATGGGAACCAAAATCACCCCTGTAAACAGCGCTGTCAAACCTAGCTGAGATGTGGCTACCTCCAGAGAATCAACTAGCATTTCTGACTCAATTGCCACTAGTAAGGTACATCCTAGCAGCACGCCAATCCACAACGCCATATTGGGTTTAGCATGAGAGATTTCCTCTCCTTCGATCTCCGCTACACCCACATCATATAAATAGGAGTGGGTTTTCATCGAAAATAGCAGCGTTAGCCCATAAACTAAGATTAATACTACGGCAACAGCAATAGAAAAATTTTGCAGTGTTTGTTCGTTAATTCCTTGAGAGGTGTAATTCATCGCCGTTGGCATCAAAAGGGCAACCACCGCCAAATTCATCGAAGCAGCATTCACCCGCGCCACAATTGGCTGAAATATCTGCTCTTTGTAGCGTAGTCCTCCCAAAAACATGGAAAAACCCATCACCAGTAGTAAGTTGCTAATAATCGATCCCGTGATACTAGCTTTGACTACATCTATTAACCCAGCGTTCAGCGCTATTAGGGCGATGATTAGTTCTGTCGCATTACCAAAGGTGGCGTTTAACAAGCCCCCCAATGATGGCCCGACTACGATAGCAATTTCTTCGGTGGCTGTACCCATCCAAGCTGCTAAGGGCAAAATTGCTAATCCAGCTGTAATGAAAACGATCAATTCTCCCCACTCCAGAAAGTGGGCTGCGAGTGAAACCGGGATAAACAGTAGTAAAACGAGAAGAATAATATTTTTAGTTGACATTTGTTGTCTTGAGTTGAGGGTATCTGATCGGAGAGTTGTAGGGGCAATTCATGTAGCTTTAGCTTTCCGCAGGGTATTGCCCCTACAACTCAGCACTGATTACTCCCATAGGATACTCTCAACCGTCTGTAGACTAATTCAGAAATTTTACTGTTTTCAGTTCAACTGCTGCGGATATGTGTAAAATAAGATTGCGATATAATGAGTTTTTGTAATCTTTTGTTGCAAAAGTATGAATTTGAGCCAAAACTTTACACCAGAAATGGGGTTTAATTAATTAAAAGACAATTAAAATTTTGATTGGCGCCCAAGAAGAGAAAACCCCTAACTAAGGCTTTGGTCAATGGCTAATTACTTTGAGCCTTCAGGGAAAGGGCTGTGCAATAACGCAGATTTCCCCCTACAATCAAACCGCTTTGTCAAAAATTTGGTTAGATTCCATAGTTGTTGTTTATAACGGATTTTGTGTGAAAACCATTGTAGAAAGGTTTACATACAACGTTTTCGGTGCAACTGCAAGTTTTTTGTTTTTGGATAAATATACATGACTTCTGCTGCCCAAATGCCAGCTAGCTCTGGCTCAACGTTAACATTAGATTCAGATCCCCATAACACCAAAGAAACCGATCCCTTGAGAAAGGCTAATGGTGTTTATGTGACGGTGCATGGTCATTTTTACCAGCCACCAAGGGAAAACCCTTATCTGGACGCAATTGAACGCCAACCAAGCGCTGCGCCGTTCCATGACTGGAATGAGCGGATTCATTGGGAATGCTATCGCCCGAATGCCTTTGCCAGAGTCTTAAATGACCAAGGCGAAGTGGTGGAGATCGTCAACAATTATGAGTATTTTAGTTTTAATATTGGGGCAACGCTGATGTCGTGGCTAGAACGCTACGATGTGGAGGTTTATCAGCGAATTTTAGAGGCGGATAGGAAAAGTAGCGATCGCTTGCATGGTCACGGGAATGCGATCGCGCAAGTATACAATCACATTATCATGCCTCTGGCGAACGAACGCGATAAATATACCCAAATTCGCTGGGGTATAGAAGATTTCCGCTCCCGCTTTGGACGCGATCCCGAAGGTATGTGGCTAGCGGAAACTGCTGTAGACTACGCCACCCTAGAAGCTCTTGTTGCTGAAGGTATTCGCTTCATTATCCTTGCACCCTCTCAAGCACTACGTTGTCGTCCCCTGCCCACTCCAGATCATTCCCATCCTGAATGGATCGAAGTCGGTGGTGGTCAGATAGATTCTACCCGTCCCTATCGTTGTTATTTGAAAGATAGTCAAGAGTCAAAGGAAACAAATGACCAAGGACAAATGACAAATGACAAACCCTATATTGATATCTTCTTCTACGATGGACCGATATCGCGGGACATGGGTTTTAGTGATGTCGTTTATAATTCCAGTCACTTTGCCGGACGTATCGGTTCAGCAGTGCGTGGGGATCATCGTCCAGCCCAGTTGATTTCTGTGGCGACAGATGGGGAAACCTTTGGACACCACAAAAAGGGAACTGAGAAAACTTTAGCCTACGCCTTTACTAAAGAGTTTCCCCAACAGGGTTGGAAGGTGACGAACTTCGCCCACTACCTCAGCTTAAATTCTCCCGATTGGGAAGTGGAATTGAAATCAGTCACAGCCTGGAGTTGCGCCCACGGTGTCGGCAGATGGGAAGATGATTGTGGTTGCGGTGGCGAAGGCGGTGTTTGGCATCAGAAATGGCGTCGTCCTTTGCGGAATGCTTTAAATTGGCTGCGGGATCAGCTAACTGAGGTATATGAAGAATATGGTGGGCAGTTATTTCGTGATCCCTGGCTAGCAAGAGATGAATATATCCAAGTAATGCGCGATCGCTCTGCTGCCAATGTTAACCGTTTTCTCTCCCGTCATCAAACTCACAAACTAACAGCTGCCGAACAAGTAGACGCTTTACGCCTATTGGAAATGCAGCGTCACGCTTTGTTGATGTTCACTAGTTGCGGTTGGTTTTTTGAAGAAATTTCCCGTCCAGAGGGGACGCAAATTTTGCGCTATGCCGCCCGTGCTTTGGAATTGGCTGGGGATGTAGCAGGTGTGCAGTTAGAAAAAGGCTTCGTCAAACGTCTTGGTTTAGCCCCCAGTAATGTAGATCAGTTCAAACACGGTGGCGAAATTTATCGGCAACTAGTGCTAACTGCCCAACTTGGCTTTAAGCAAGTAGCAGCCCATTACGCCATTACTTCCCTGTTTAGTAATCAGAAACCAGCAGAGACGCACAATTCTTTGTCGAAAAAAGATGCTGCTGACAAACAGTCTCAGCATTACCAGAAGCGGGTTTATTGCTACGCCGCCAATGAGTTAGATTACCAACTGCAACGGATGGGATCGCTAACTCTGGCTGTGGGAAATTTAAAGCTGGTATCAGAGATTACTTGGGAAAGCGAGCATTTGGTATTTGCGGTTCTGCATTTGGGAGGCTGGGATTTCCACTGCTGCATTCAACAATTTACTGGGCGGCGTAACTACAGCCAATTAAAAGAAAAGCTGTTTGGAGGATTGCAACAAGCTAGTGCGGCTCATTCTATCTTGGTGATGACACAGCTATTTGGGGAAGAAGCTTTCAGCTTGCAAAATCTATTTGCTGAAGAACGCCATCGGATTATGGGGCTGCTTAGTCAGGAAACATTGACACGTTTAGGACAGTTGTATACCCAAGCGTACCGCGATAATTATGGTGTGCTGATGGCGTTTCATCGAGACGAACTAGCAGTACCACAAGAATTGCAGGTTGCAGCAGATATTGCTTTAGGGCATCGCTGTTTGATGACATTGCGATCGCTTCAGCAAGATATTGCTGATCCCCAAAAGAGTTGGAATCACATCTTAGAATTAGAGGCGATCGCTACGGAAGCAAAACATCTGCGTTGTCATCTGAATATTCCCGACGGGAAGCAGATGTTAGAACAATTAATTGCGCGATCGCTCTGGCAATTATTGCACGATGCCAATGGTAGTTTTAATGCAGATATCCAACTATTGGAACGGTTGATTGATGTCGGGGATCAACTAAATATTGACATTTCCCTACAGCGATCGCAAGAACTATACTTTAGTTGTCTGCAAAGTCAGATAGCGCCGGTGTGTGTGACTAACTTTGCGAATCAGGCAGATAATCAGTGTCTTCAGTTGCTCAAGTTGGGCAAAAAGTTAGCCGTTGATGTCAGCATGATTTCAAATCAGTTGGGATAAGAGTTAAAAGGGCGGTTAGAAAGGGCGTCTATACAGACAAAACTCACCTCCGTGGGTTTCAAATCCTCAATTTTTCATGCTTTCCGCGGAGGCGGACGAGAGTTTGTGTAGCCGCGAATTCTATTCGCCTTGGCTTTTATGAATTACCCCCCTTATAAAGGGGGGAAATAAGAAATCTGGTTCCCTCCCCTTTACAAGGGGAGGGTTAGGGAGGGGTCATATTTACGCCTAAACCCAGGTGATTACACTGTTTCAGACTTCTGCGTACACCGTAGCCTAAAAGGAGAGAGACTTTGAATTTTCCCCCTTAGAGCGTCTGGAAGGGGGTTAGGGGTTAGGTCTGTATTGCATCCACACGAAAAACGTTATAAATCAAAATGGCGCCGGAAGCGGGGATCAATATTGTCTGTTTTCTGCTGATTGCAGCTTAAACACAGAGTTTGTAAATTACTGATATCATTTTGACCGCCACGGGAAAGTGGAATGATATGATCAATGCTGAGGTTAATTTCTACAGTAGTTTTACCGCAACTTTGGCATTGGTATTTGTCACGTTGAAAAACATATTTCTTTACTTCCGGCGGGATACGAATGCGGGGAGTTTTGCTCATTTGGTTTCTAGTTGCTAAGAAATCCTGACAAACTCGGTACATCTACCCAACTTGCTTTTTTATGAGATTCATGAGATAAATCCATCAACAACTGAGAATAAATTCCTTCTCGCAGCGATGGTGTAATTTCCTGATTACGGTTAATTCCTTGCAGCCATTGGTCTACTACGCGGATAAATGCACAAATGCGCCCATCAGTATAATTTTTCGGAAAAATTAACCGATTTGGTATTTCTATTTCCGTCAGAGGTTTACCTGACTGGGAACCCCAAACACGAAAACCATGTATATAATCTTTTTGATTTTCACTGCCCACTATTAATGTACCGCGATCGCCATATACTTCTACCCAATGGGTTCTTGCTGCATGAACAACCGCACTTATAGAAAGTTGGCAAGGTGTACCATCTGCTAATTCCAGCGTTAATATACAATTGTCATCGCTATCCACTGGCTTGGATTCCCCACTAACAGGGTCAACTCGTGTGGGAATAGCAGTAGTTAAATGGGCGGTTAATCGGCGGACTGGCCCGAATAACCAGTAAATATAATCGAAAGCGTGGGAACCCAAAGAACCTAATGCACCGCCTCCTCTATCCTTGTCAGAATACCAATTCCAAGGGCGTGAACTATCAGCACGAGAAGAACCTAACCAATCAATTTTAATTAGGCGCAGCTTACCCACATAATCTTCTGACAATAATTCAGCAAACAACTGCCATGCTGGTACAAACCGAAATTCAAAATCTACAGTTGCAATCACGCCTTTGGCTTTAGCTAACTGATAAAGTTCTTTAGCCTCAACTGCATTTAAAGTTGTCGGTTTTTCTAGTAATAAATGTTTCCCAGCTTGCAGTACGGTTTTTGCCATTTCATAGTGCAGAAATGGCGGTGTTGAAATGCTGACTGCTTGCACTTCTGGTAATCCCACAATATTTGTAAGTGAATCGTCAGCGTAGGGAATATTATGGGCTTCTGCTATGGCTTTAGCTTTATTTATATCTCGGTGATAAACAGCAACTACCTCAGTTTGAGGATGTGCTTCGAATCCAGGAATGTGGACTTTTTGACCAAATCCAGTCCCGGCGATCGCAATTCCAATCATATCATTGTTTACTCCCATATTTATACAAGTTACTATTTACTTAATAATATCATTTCATCTATCATATCTAATATATCCGAGTCTTTATTTGTATCAAACTTCCTAGCGAATAATTTTTTTGATTGCCTGATTTTTTCAAAATCCTAATCATTTTTTATCGCAAAACTCTAATGGTCAAAGGGTAACGATAATGCTGACCCTTGTAAGCTTTAATAGCAGCAAAAGTCACTACAAATGATTGGACTATTAGGACTAATAGAATTAATGACATGAACACAATTAATAAAGTATCTATAATTATTTTTACTTGATAAACTGAACGATGAATAGTTGCTGCCAAGCTAAAACTAGTTAATACTACAAAGAAGGAGATTACCATGAAAATTAAAGTATATAATGTCCAAGTAATTTGAAAATTCAAGGATTCCTTTCCTTGAAAATCAATCCAAGGATATTGTGCTTTTTTAAATCGCCAAATCATCAGAGGAGCTAAAAGATTTAAAGGTAAATATAAAGGGATACCAATAAATACCAAAAGAAACAATAATATCCATCCTAACAAAGCCGAGAAATGACACAACATCGCCCAGATACGCATTTGTGGTTTAGGTTTTTTTTTCATGGCTTTTTATATGTAAATGGATTTAATAAATAATGCTCCACTGTAATTATCTATAAAAAAGCCAAACAAGAGCTTAAAATCTAAGTATTTCTCGATCATAATTTTCGGGGATTGGTTCTATTTCCCAGACTATGCCTTCTCCTGGCAGCAGCGCAACTTCTATGTCGTAAGCTAAGACTAAGGGATTTTCAATATGCTAGTTAAAATAATTGTAATTGCGATCGCACTAATGTTAGTGGGTACGGAAAATCGGGAAGCCCTTGCAGACTTGCAATCTTCTACTCAGGATAGCGCTGGTGGTATTGTGACACCAGAGGCTACAATCCAGATAAAGGGAGGGTATGCCAAATATGGTGATTATGTACGAGCGATTTCAGTAGATACCCAGGTGATGGAATTTTCTCAGAAAGTTGTCAAAGATATCCAGATTCGTTTTATTAATCAAAAAGGCGAATGGCGCGATGACAAAGGTCAACCGATTAAAGGGCGTACTCAGAAAGATTTTATCATGGGTCTGCTGAGACTCAAACCTGGACAGGTATTTCGTAAAGATTTACTTGAAGCAGATTTGCAACGATTGAGAAGATTAGAGTCATTTGATCAAGTCAATGTTTACCCTGAAGAAGATGTTTCTAGCGTTAATATCATCTATCAAATCAAAGAGCGTAGCTTCCCTTCTCTACTCTTAGGAGGCGGTAATAACGATGATGTTGGGCTATACGGTCGAGTAGGTTATAAAGATGCAAATGTGAGTGGTTTTAACGATAAATTAGATACACTTGTGCAGATAAGCACTAAAGATGTCCAGTTTAATGGTCAATTCACTAGCCCTTATCGTCGTGAAGAACCAAACCGCTTAGGCTATAGCATTAGAGCTTTTCGTCGTCGAGATATATCGGGAACCTTCAACGAAGATATCAGATTAGCTAACGGCGACAGAGTACGGGAGGGAAGATTTGGCGGTTCTGTGGGAGTTTTAGGAGCTTTTGATGATTGGGATACATCAGTGGCACTCAACTATACCAGAATTAGCCTACGCGATCACGAATATAACGTTGCACAGGTCGATAGCTTTGGGAGTCCCCTATCTGTAAGCGGTACTGGCATTGATGATCTATTTACAATATCATTTGCTGTATCCAAAGATCAACGCGATCGCCGAGACAATCCCACTCAAGGATCAATCCTCACCCTCAGCACAGAACAAGCGATTCCCATTGGACTGGGCAATATTTCCAGCAACCGCCTACGGGGAGACTATATTAAGTATTTCCCAGTCAGTTGGATAGGTAAGGGTAGACCAACTGATAATCCAGAAATGTTGGCGATTAATTTACAAATTGGTACAACTATTGGGGACTTTCCACCAGCTGATGCCTTTAATATTGGCGGACTAGATTCTGTCAGGGGTTACGGATATGGTAAAGTTGCCAGTGGTCGGAGTTATGGTTTAGCTTCGGTAGAATATCGGTTCCCAATTTTTCAGTCAATCGGAGGAGTTTTCTTTACTGACTTCGCCTCAGATTTCGGGTCTAGCGACACCGTGCTAGGAGAACCAGGAGTGCTGCGAGACAAACCTGGAAGTGGCTTTGGTTACGGCTTAGGATTGCGAGTCAAGTCACCCTTTGGGCTGATTCGAGGCGACTTCGGAATTAGCGACCAAGGAGAAGTTAGATTTGAAGTTACTACAGGTCAGCGATTTTAATCCCAATTGTTGCGCGGAGAGGTAGGTGTACAAAATCCACAGCCCTAAAAAAGCGCCTCTATCTCAACCCCAGCAAGCATTTCACCCCACTAACCGCCCAATTGTCATCCGCGCAATCTCTGAAATGCTTACAAAAATTGGGTTTTAGCCTTCAATTTTTCCCGACACTCTTCCCAAACGAATTCTCTAATGCTATGATTACTCTTGAAACGCGCAACCGCACCTTGAAAACTAAATATAGGTGGGCTTTCAGGCTCCCGCGATTGCAATCCATCAAAATCCCTATTAGGGATTGAGACTAACTATATGACTAATTCTAATAGTAACTTACTAAATTGCAATCCATCAAAATCCCTATTAGGGATTGAGACTAGCCGACAAAAAACCAGCGTGTGGTTTAGCTTAAATTGCAATCCATCAAAATCCCTATTAGGGATTGAGACAATATATATGGTAAACTAAATACAGTTTACTTGGTAATTGCAATCCATCAAAATCCCTATTAGGGATTGAGACCAGTTAATCTCCCAGCTTTATGTAAGCCTTTTTAAATTGCAATCCATCAAAATCCCTATTAGGGATTGAGACTTGCAATAACTGCCTCGCCTGCGCTGGGTGTATTGGAATTGCAATCCATCAAAATCCCTATTAGGGATTGAAACTAATTTATACTCGTGCCATTCCATTACTGCCCAGAATTGCAATCCATCAAAATCCCTATTAGGGATTGAAACGCCGCTCTTGCTCCCATTGCTTTGGCTGCTGATTGCAATCCATCAAAATCCCTATTAGAGATTGAAACGGTTTGTATCACACTACATTGCAATCAATCAAAATTCCTATTTTTGAATTTTGAATTGTTATTTAGTCAGTCTTGGGAACCATTTCGAGGGAACAGGTAGGCGATCGCAGCGTAACCCGAAAGACTGACTAAACTAACCAAAAAAACAGCCAGAATAAAAGTAGACATAATGTTATACTATATGCATTTCCAAAATCTCGACATCCATCAAAAAACAAGATTTTGGATACTTTCAACTTAGCAATTGGGTATGACACAGCCGTGACTAGCTTGTGTCAATCCCTTGTATCTCAAAGGTTTTGACTCAATTCAAGCCAAAGGCACAAAAAACCGAAACGTACTACCAACTCCCAATTCGCTTTCTACCTGAATCTGACCGCCTTGTAGTTCAATCAAACGATGGGAAATAGTTAAGCCAATACCAGTGCCTCCCGAATGGCGATCGCGCGATTGATCAGCTCGCCAGAAACGCTCAAACACATGGGGCAAATTTTCTGGAGCAATACCAATACCTGTATCTATAACCGCAATCCAGAGAAGAGAAGCTTCAGTCCCAACATCAATCGTAATTGAACCTTCATTAGTATAATGCACTGCATTACCTAGCAGATTAACCAACACCTGTTCTGTGCGGTCAATATCTGCCAATACAGAAGGTAGCACAGATGGACATCGTAAGAGCAGAACTGGCCCATCTTCTAACAGTTGGTCAGTAAATTTCTCCACTAATGACTCTAACAACGGACGCAGATTTACCCGTTGGATATTAATTGGCAGATAACCAGCTTCCGCTTTAGACAGTTCTTGTAAATCGTTCACCAACCGCTCTAAACGCCTAGTTTCTCTAGCTAAACGCCGATAAATTTCAGGAGACGCTTCAATTTCCCCATCAGCCAGTTCTTCCAAGTAACCGCGCACCACTGTTAACGGTGTTCGTAGCTCATGTGTCATGTCTCCAATCACTTCTCGCCGCCGCGCTTCCACCCCTTCTAAACTAGCTGCCATCCGGTTAAAACTAGTACTCAGTCCACTGAGTTCGGGAATGTCAGACACAGGTAATCGCGCATCCATCTGACCAGCAGCGAATTTTTGGGTGATTTGTTCCATCTCCGTCAATCGCTGCATAATCCGTGTGGACACCCAGTAACTCAATCCTCCGGCGGCGGTGGTACCGACTAAGACTGACCAAATAGTGCTTCGCTGCCAAGCAAGTTCAAATCCTGCAACCAATTCAGTACGGACATCGATTAAGTCGAACCCCTGATTTTCTAATCGTTCCAAATGCAAGACGAAGAAGCGAGGAGAAGAGATTTTGCTGATGCTTACCAGACTAGCTACCCCTACGAGCATTACTACTAAGTGGGAGAAAAATAGGCGCCCTCTCAGCCCCATCTTCATAACATTTATGCTACCAGAGAATCTTCAAATTTATAGCCAACCCCAACAACAGTTTTAATAAAAGTCGGATTTGCCGGATCAGGCTCAATCTTTTTTCGCAACCGAGCTACATGAGTATCCACCACTCGTTCATCGCCAAAAAAGTTATCTCCCCAAAGTTTATCAATTAGTTGAGTGCGGTTCCAAACTCGACCAGGATTGCTGACAAAGGTGGTTAGCAAATTAAATTCTAGGGTAGTTAAATCCAAAATTTCAACTTCCTGAGAATTCAGCTGACGACTAGCAGTGCGCTGATCTACATCGACAATAAAGTGTTGGGTACGATTGACTTGATTTTGTCCCCCTTGGCGGAGACTACGCCGCAATAGTGCCCGTACCCTAGCTACCAACTCTCTGGGGCTAAAGGGTTTTACCATGTAATCATCAGCACCAGTAGAAAGACCAATGACGCGATCGATTTCCTCACCCTTAGCCGTGAGCATCAAAATGTAAGGATCTTTTGCACCTGGTTTCTGGCGAATTCTAGCACAAACTTCTAACCCATCCAAACCAGGAATCATTAAATCTAGGATGATTAAATCAGGTGATTGCTCCTGAAACATCCGCAAAGCATTCATCCCATCGCGGCTAGTGCGACAAAAAAATCCTTCTTTTTCTAAAGAGAGTTCGATTAAATGAGCAATTTCTGGTTCATCTTCAACTATTAAAATATCCATTTCAATTAAGACCGAACAAAATACGCAAATTAAAGGTTTGAATTTGACGACGTGCGATAACTATAGCCAAGATGAGAATCTTTTTGAATGTGTGCTTTAATACTATCAAGGTCAATGAAGCAGTCAGCAACATCAATCAAGCTTTCACTAGTGGACGTTTGCAGACTGACCACTTCCACTCGAACTCCCATTCTACTGACAGCATTCACAGCATAGGCTAAATCGCCATCCCCACTGACTAAAACCGCAGTATCATAATAAGGAGCTAAAGTGATCATATCTACAGCAATTTCTACGTTCAGATTTGATTTTTTGAAATTCTCTGGTGGCAGAACAAGCTCTTTTGCTACGACACGATAACCATTACGACGCATCCACAATAGAAAACCCTGTTGTTTTTCATTGCTGATATCAACCCCAGTATAGAAGAAAGCACGTAACAGTCTTGAACCATTGGTTAAATGACAAAGCAATTTAACATAGTCAATTTCTATGCCGAGTTGTAAAGCTGTATGAAATAGGTTTAAGCCATCAATAAAAATAGCAACTCGACCACGATTGAACCTATTGAAAATCGAACTATCAGATGCAGTATCTTGCATCTTTTTAGTATCTTTACCTTTGACACCAGTATCGCTCAAATTTTGCCCTTGCCAATGCGGTTTAGTTTTGAGTACTTTAGTTTCCTTAAATTCATTTCTATGTTTGCTAAAATTAGTTATAATCATTGATACCTCTGATTTTAAAACTGGAAAGAGTTTTTGGTAAATTGTCTATAGTATAGTCTGTGCTAATTTATAACACTAGCAGGTAATGGTCTTAAATCACGACACGCAGATAAATTTCACTGGCGCTCAATAGGATTCAAAGTAGACAGCCAAAGGGTTTTTCGCGTTTGACGAAATATTGCCTCTGCCCACAAATATGTTAATCTTTACCCACCGAGACAGAAAGAGTTTGGATAAAGTAAATCTTTTTGTAAGGGTAGGGTGAATAATCCGCGAAGGTCATCTATGTATTTTTATTTTATCGCAGGCTAAGAGGTTGTTTGAAAAGTGATATGTTGTGATTTTAATCGAATTGTTACCCCCCTTAATCCCCCCTTGTAAAGGGGGGAAACAAGAAAAATTT
>NZ_JBALCE010000074.1:0-37560 GCF_036919815.1 Nostoc sp. | reverse complement strand
TTCTCGCTTCCCTCTCAGGCACTTATTCAATATAACGAACCTCCTCTATCTTGTCAACTATTTTTCCAAAATTTATTTTGGACTGTTTTTCAGTCACCTGAAACTGCCCACAGTGCCGGGTTGTAGGCAACAATGGTTTATCCACTGTGTTGAGTAAGGAAGGGTGAAGCGTGAATTTTCAGTCGGTAATAGCTTTATTGCATGAGTTTTGGGGCGATCGCGGTTGTCTTATCGCCCAGCCCTACGATATTGAGAAGGGGGCTGGTACTAAGAATCCCCAGACATTTTTAAGAGCATTGGGACCGGAACCGTGGGCTGTTGCCTACGTTGAACCGTGTCGTCGCCCGACGGATGGACGCTACGGCGAAAACCCCAACCGCTTCCAACACTATTATCAGTATCAAGTCCTGATTAAACCGTCGCCAGATAATATCCAGGAGATTTATCTTGATTCGTTAAGGGCTTTAGGTATTCGTCCTGAAGACCACGATATTCGGTTTGTAGAGGATAACTGGGAAGATGCGACGGTGGGAGCTTGGGGGACTGGGTGGGAAGTCTGGTTAGATGGGATGGAAATTACTCAATTTACCTACTTCCAACAGTGTGGAGGAATTGATTGCCGTCCGGTGTCGATTGAGATTACATACGGGTTAGAGCGGCTGACAATGTATCTCCAGGAAGTGGAAGCAATTACTAAGATTCATTGGACAGACAACATTACTTATGGTGATGTTTACCTCCAAGGAGAGATTGAGCAGTGTACTTACAATTTTGAAGCATCAAATCCTGAGTTGCTACTGACACTATTTAATTTGTATGAGCAGGAAGCTACCCAATTGACGGAGCGAGGATTGGTTTTGCCTAGCTTAGATTATGTAATGAAGTGTTCGCACACGTTCAATCTGCTGGATGCGAGAGGTGTGATTTCGGTGACGGAGAGAACTCGCTATATTGCCAGGATTCGGCATTTGGCTAGGAAGGTAGCTCATTTATATGTTGAGCAAAGGGAGAAGTTGGGTTTTCCTCTGCTAAATAAGCCTGTTTTATGACCAATTGGGCTGCAACTGATTTCACAGCCAGTCATACCGCAACCTGTTTCGCCTTCAAAAGTTACATTTCGTTACTCCTATATTTTTGATTGGCTCTTTGTGATTCCAATTGCTTCTTATGTTATTTGGGTAATGCTATCGCTGTTTTAATAGTGGCAGCTATAGAGTATGTAGGTTAGGTTTCGTAACTAAACTGAACTAGCTAGGAAACTAGATATAGTTGGGTTTCACATTCGTTCAACCCAACCTACGACTTAGGCTGTGGTTACGAACAGCTATCAAAAAATCGATTCGATGAACCACAGAGACGCAAAGGACACACAGAATGAAGTGGAAAAAGTTAAGGTGTGTGAGAGATAGTGAAATCGAGTGGAGTTATGGAAACGATCGCGGCTTAATTTGATTCTCTGGGCATCCCTGAACCGATTCTGCATTGCGGACATCCTTACATTGATGATGGAGATCGTTGTTTTTGTAGAATTTATTTGAGTGGATTTGCAGGGAATAAAAAAGTTTTATGAGCAGTTGATGCATATTTGGGTGGCATAGTACTCTGTATTCTATTTTTCCAGGCTGCGATGAGGTTTAAGCTAGGTATATCTTTATGATGTGGCTATTGCTAAAAGTCAGAAATACCGTTAAATCTTGAATCTAGAGCATTAATGCTACAAGGATACGGCTCGCCTGCGCGGGCTTTGTTTGTATAAACTTGATGCACTATACTTCACCACAAGGATAAAATTTTTTCGGCGTTGCTGATTAAAGAGATGAAAAGCCCACGCAAAGGCGTTACAGGCGCAAATAATAAGAGTTTGGAATATTTGACTTTTAAATTTCATAGCCAAATTCACCAACGCCGATTTTTCTCTATTGTTGCCCTAGCTATTTTTAAGTCAGCTGCAAATTTGGGTTGTCAGGTGCTTTTACAAAAAATCTTATGATTCAAACCAGTGGTGTAATTATTTGTCTTGGCTACATTTTTGGGTTGCTGTTTACAGCAGTTCCTTGGGGTGGTGTATGGATTTTGGTTCTGGGGATAGTGGGAGCAATTCTTTTTAGAAGACGCACCACTTCACGGCAACTTGCTCAGAAACCAGAAAATGCTGGAAGCAAAAATAAGGCAGTGCCTAATATTTGGCAAACTACTCCTCATCCTCGAATATGGCTAGCTGCTGGCTTAGTGGGATTATTGGCAACTCTATATCTTCAATGGCGAGTGCCGCAACCAGGTGCAAAAGATATTAGTCAGTTCGTTCCCCCTGGAAATAGCAGTAATCAAGAACAACTTGTGATTGTTCGCGGTGAAGTGGCGAGTAATCCTCGCTTGACTCGCAGTCAACGGGGACAATTTTGGCTGGAAGCGACTCAGTTAGATGAGGTTAAAAATGAAAAAGGTTCGGCAGGTGTTCCAAAAGGGGTGACAGGTAAATTGTATGTGACAGTGCCTATACTTCAAGCTACTGGGTTATACCCTAGTCAACAAATTGCTGTGACTGGGATTTTGTACAAACCAAAGGCGGCTTCCAATCCTGGTGGTTTCGACTTTCAAAAGTTTCTCAAGCAAGAAGGGACGTTTGCCGGTCTAGTTGGGCGACAAATAAATGTTTTGGATCAGGAACGTAAATGGGGATGGTGGCAAATTCGGGAGCGAATTGTGCGATCGCAAGTTCGTTGGTTGCGTGTCCCTGAAGGCCCTCTTGTCAGTGCAATGGTTTTAGGCAGCAAAGCTGTTGATTTACCCTACGATATCCGCGACTTATTTGTACAAGCCGGATTAGCTCATGCTTTAGCAGCTTCCGGGTTCCAAACTTCTTTGATTTTGAGTGTGATCTTACAGTTAACGAAGCGGACAAAAAAAGCAACTCAATTTACCCTTGGCTTTTTGGCTTTAATCATTTTTCTGAGTTTAACAGGTTTTCAACCTGCGGTTCTCAGAGCCGTAATTATGGGTTTTGCGGCATTAGTTGGTTTGCTATTAAAAAGGAGGGTAAAACAGTTCGGATCATTACTATTAGCAGCAACTCTGTTATTAGTGTTTAATCCTTTATGGATTTGGGATTTAGGCTTTCAATTGAGTTTTTTAGCAACACTGGGATTAGTCGTAACAGTATCCCCATTAGTCAACCGCCTAGCATGGCTACCACCTGCGATCGCTGCTTTGATTGCTGTTCCCCTAGCTGCCACTATTTGGACTTTACCTGTGCAACTTTTTGTCTTTGGGGTTGTACCATCTTATAGTTTGTTGCTGAATGTGCTTAGTACTCCATTAATTTCGATCATTAGTATAGGTGGAATCATTAGTGCGATCGCAGCATTAATTTGGGATCAGGCAGGAAGCTTCCTCGCTGGGGTGTTGCATTATCCTACTGATTGGCTAATTAAACTGGTGGAATTTTTTAGCAAGTTGCCAGGAAATTCTGTTGCTGTAGGCAGCATATCTAGTTGGCAGCTTCTGGCGATTTATCTACTGATTATACTGGTTTGGTTAGTGCCTTGGTGGCAGAAGCGGTGGTGGTTTGCTAATGTGATTGCGATTGGTTTAGTATTCATCCCCCTTTGGCATTCTACAAATACATTGTTTAGGATAACGATATTAGAATCTGGTACGGAACCAATTGTAATTGTTCAAGATAGAGGTACAGTAACTGTTATTAATAGTGGCGATGAAGGTACAGGACGTTTCACAATCCTACCGTTTTTGCAACAGCAGGGAATAAATCAAATAAATTGGGCGATCGCAACTGATTTCCAAGGCAATGAAAGTAATGCTTGGTTGGAATTGCTGCAACGTTTACCAATCAAAAATTTTTATGAATATTCCCCTAAGCCAGAAAATTCCATTGCAACTCAGGCAATTCAACAAGAATTAGCAAAGTATCAGGGTTCTTACCAACCGATGGCAGTTGGTCAAGCGGTGAATACTGGTTCAGTCGTGGCACAATTAATTAATGACCAATTACCTATCTTACAATTGCAAATTTTAGATCAGAATTGGTTATTAGTAGGTAATGTCAAGTCTAAAGAGGTGCAGCAACTAGTGAAAAATGGAAGTTTGCCTCGCCCACAAGTGCTGTGGTGTGCCCCTCAGTCTTTGAAAGATTTAGTTATTGCTTTGCAACCACAAGTGGCGATCGCTTCTTCTGCCAACTTTGATCTAAAAGCTTTATCTGAACTGAATAAAAGCCAAACAAAAATATTTTTTACAGGACGAGATGGGGCTATTCAATGGACACCTAATGGTCAGTTTGAGGCGTTTATTGAAGCAACAGAAAATAAGTCTTCTATGTTATAAGAAAGTCACAAATTAAGTAAATTTAAAAGCACATATTTATTTTTAACCAAGTCTATCTAAAGATAGATGTATGGTCATTCGGAACGAAGTACTGTCTCGAAAGGTTTCAGGAAGGTCGATTCCTTGAGCAGGTGCTAACCCTATGCTTGGGATAATGTTTGTATTTCCACGCATGGTGACACGGACTACTCACAGGAAGATATTTAAAAAAAATGCAAATGGGAAGTTTAATTGAATTTACGTTGTTTGCTCCTCGAAACAAAGGAGCAGCTTTAATTGGGTCTTTTTCTGATTGGAAAGAAATCCCAATGGTAAAAAGTGAAGATGGTTATTTCTGCACTCAAGTAAAGCTGGAAGACGGCATTTATCAATATAAATTTCGTGTTCAAAGCAAAAGTCAAAATTTTGCACTTGATCAATGGGTAGATGTTATTGATCCTAATGCCACAGATGTTAATGAAATAGAAAAATTCAGCATGGTACGGATTAAAAATGGGCAACGCATTATTGATACTTACGTTTGGCAATATGATGAAAAAGCGTTGCCTGACAATCGGGAATTAGTCATATATGAAATGCACGTTGCAGATTTTACTGATGATCACGTTGGGGTTGACAAACGAGGCAAATATTCAGGGGTAATTGCCAAGTTAGATTATCTGGTTAAATTGGGAGTTAATGCACTTGAATTAATGCCAGTTAATGAGTACCCTGGTAACTATAGCTGGGGCTATAAAGTGCGCCACTTCTTTGCGACAGAATCTAGTTACGGTTCAACAGAAGATTTAAAGCGATTAATAGATGAGTGTCATGCTAGAGGCATTCGTGTTTTTATGGATGGAATTTATAACCACACAGATGAAGAATGCCCGTTAATGCTGATTGACCGGAATTACTGGTATTACGAACACATGCATTATCCTGAAGATCCAGATAATTACTGGGGGCCAGAGTTTAACTATGATAATTATGATGAAAAGTTAAATGTTAAGCCTGCATGGAAATACATCGGGGATGTGGTGCAATTTTGGATTCAGGAGTATCACATTGATGGAATTCGCTTTGATGCGGTGCGCCAATTAGCTAACTTTGAATTTCTCGACTGGCTGGCTAAACAAACAAAAATCCATGCCGCACCCAAACAGTTTTACAACATTGCCGAACATATTCCTGATACAAACACTGTAGTTAAGCCAGATGGACCATTAGATAGTTGTTGGCATGAGAGTTTTAGGTACTTTATAGTTCCATATATTTGTGGAGAAACATTTGAATTAGAACAACTAAAGCAAATTTTAAATCCCAGACAGCAGGGTTATGCGATCGCTACCAATGTGATAAATTATTTGGCAACCCACGATCGCGAACGTCTATTGCGAGAATTAGGCGATCGCGGTATCTTTGACGCAGAGGCATTTAAGCGAGCGAAGTTAGCAGCCGTTCTCTTAATGACAGCGATGGGTATACCGATGCTGTGGATGGGAGAAGAGTTTGGGGAATACCAGCAAAAAAGCGAAGATGTGACTAAGCCACAGAAGATTAATTGGTCTTTGTTGTCAGGCGACCAGAATCATAATTTATTTGAGTATTATCAAAAACTTATTGCTCTACGCAAGCAGAATCTCGCCTTGCAAAGTGACAATATCCAGTTTTTCTACGAAAATACCGAGGAAAAAGTGTTAGCTTACACCCGATGGAATGAGCAAAATTCTCATATCGTTGTCGTAGCAAATTTCTCCGACCAGAATCTAAATGAATATAAAATTCCTAACTTCCCATCTGCTCAATATTGGCAAGATTGGCTCACCAACTGGGAGGTGCAAGTTGGAGAAGATGGTTTAGTCACTGATTTACCAAGCTATACAGCCAAGATATTTGTTTAGCAGTAGTAGTTTGTCAATAAATCATTGATAACTAGGGATATTACTGAAACAGAGTATAATTGCAATCAACTAAAATCTCTATTAGGGATTGAAATCAAGTATACAGGAAGTCTGGTTTTTATTTACTTAGTATTAAAAAAATACAAAATATAGCAGTAAAGGTCATTCCACATCCAGCTTGATGGCTGTGATATTATGGGAGACTGCTGCATACATTTAGAAAAATTAGAAACTGAATCGATCATGGCTCTCACGCAACTGCGGAAACAAGAAATAATTTCCAACTACCAAGTTCACGAAACCGACACTGGATCGTCCGATGTCCAAGTTGCCATGCTAACTGAGCGCATTAACCGCCTCAGTGAACATCTCCAGGCAAATAAAAAAGACCATTCTTCCCGCAGGGGACTGTTGAAGCTAATTGGTCAGCGTAAGCGTCTTCTAGCCTACATATCGCAGGAAAGCCGGGAAAAGTATCAAGCTTTGATTGCTCGCCTCGGTATTCGTGGATAGGGACTACCGCTTATGTCTGCTGAAGAATCTGAACGCAGTGGCTTGCCCTTTGAACCAAACAAAAAGCGCCAAAAACCCGCAAAAACTCAAAGTAAACCAGCAGCACAGCCTCAAGAACCTGGCAAACAGGCTGGTAGAAGGACACCTTATACCAAAGAAGAAATGACTATTCCCCAAGTAGTCAGCCAGAGGATGATCCGACGGGTAGCTGGATTTTGTGGTGTACCAACAGCTTTGGGCATTACCACCCTAGTTGTTAGCTATCTGCTTGCTATCTACTCCAACATTCAACTACCTCCCATCGCCGTGTTATTGGTGAACATGGGATTATTTGGTTTGGGGGTCTTAGGGATAACTTATGGCGTTCTCTCTACCTCTTGGGATGAAGAAAGAGTCGGAAGTTTGCTGGGTTTGGGTGAGTTCAACACCAATTGGGGACGAATGGTGGCAGTTTGGCGCGAAACTCGGCAAAAAAACTCATAATAAACGGCGCTCAGGTATTATGTAACTGCGGTATTGGGTAAATGAAGAAGTGAGGCACTCCGTTGGGCGGGTTTCCCGACTTGAAGGAAGTGCCGAACCCGTGAATGTTGAAGTTGAAATTTTATAACTTCAACATTGCTAATTAAAATTATATAATCTTTTTTATACCCTGTATTCAGTTATTTAGTAGTAAAACTACTGACTGAGCGCTAGATTTTGTAAATAAATTTTCTTTTTAACTATTCTTAATTAGTCCAATAGGCAACAATAAAGTTAGCCCATTTACAGAAAATTTTACTTAATTAATCAGGAACTTTCAGATGATTATAGTAATGAAAAGTGGTTGCCCAGAGGCGGAAATAAAGCGCATTGATGAGGAACTAACTAGCTGGGGGCTAACTCCAGAAAAAATTGTTGGTCAACACAAAGTAGTTATTGGTCTAGTAGGTGAAACCGCCAGTTTAGATCCACTACAAATTCAGGAAGTTAGCCCCTGGATTGAGCAGGTGTTGCGGGTAGAGCAGCCTTACAAACGAGCCAGCCGCCAGTACCGCCACGGTGAAGCTTCAGAAGTAATAGTTGATACTCCCAATGGAGCGGTGGTATTTGGTGAACACCACCCTTTGGTAGTCGTTGCCGGCCCCTGCTCTGTAGAAAATGAAGAGATGATTGTGGAGACGGCGCGGCGCGTCAAAAGGGCTGGAGCCACATTTTTGCGCGGAGGGGCATACAAACCCCGGACTTCACCTTACGCCTTCCAAGGACACGGCGAGAGTGCTTTGGATTTGTTGGCGAGGGCGCGGGAAGTCAGCGGACTAGGTATTATTACAGAAGTGATGGATGCCGCTGACCTGGATAAAATTGTTGACGTTGCTGACGTGATTCAGGTGGGGGCAAGGAATATGCAGAATTTCTCTTTGCTCAAAAAAGTGGGGGCGCAGCCGAAACCAGTTCTCTTGAAGCGGGGAATGGCGGCTACTATTGAAGATTGGTTGATGGCAGCGGAGTATATTTTGGCAGCTGGCAATCCCAATGTGATCTTGTGTGAACGGGGCATACGCACCTTTGACCGCCAGTATACTCGGAATACGTTAGATATATCAGTAGTGCCAGTGTTGCGAAAGCTGACTCACCTGCCAATTATGATTGACCCCAGCCACGGTACAGGTTGGTCTGAGTTTGTACCTTCAATGGCAATGGCTGCGATCGCAGCTGGTACAGATTCCCTGATGATAGAGGTTCACCCCAACCCTGCCAAAGCTTTATCCGATGGACCGCAATCTCTGACACCAGACCGTTTCGATAACTTGATGCAAGAATTAGCAGTAATTGGTAAGGCGGTGGGACGTTGGCAGCAACCAGCAGTCGCTCTAGCTTAAAATTTAGTTGCAACTTATTGCTAGGCATTAATAAATTAAAATTTGTAGTCAGGACTTTAGTCGTGATAAATTTGAAAAAGCGATAAATCGCTCACTACAAACTAGGATTTTATTGTATTTTTATTGTGGGCGATGCCTACGGCGGTAAACTACGCTTCGGTTTGTTAAACACGCCGATCACGTTTTATGTCGCCAACAACTTTTTCCAAAATCCAGTTATCTAATTTATCTGGATTTAATCCCTGCTGACGTGTAATCAACCGATTGGCAATTTCTTGATTGCCACTGAGTAAATTAAGAAGTTCTTTGTACAAGGGATTATTCTTGGGCACTCTTTTTAGTTTATTAGGCTGCCTCTTGATTTTTTTCAGGTCTGCTAATGGCCTATGCGAGGGTGGAGACAGAGAAACTTCGGTTTGTATTTGTTCCTGTGGTTTGTTGAGCTTCAAATCACTAATAACTTGTTGCAAAACCCAGTTATCAGATTTACCGGGGTATAATTGCCTCTGTTTTGCTAGTAATTGATTAGCTGTGTTTACATTGTTGGTTAGAGCAATTAATTCACTGTGCAGATACTTGTTGTTAATGTCTATTTCCTCCTGAGTTACTTTGAATTGGAACGGTGATGGGGATATTAGTTGCTGGGAAGCTTTAGTTTTTAGTTGTGATGTATCTATCCCATGTTCCTTAAGTAGGAATTCGTACTCATCTATAGCTTGTCTAAAAAGCTTTACAGATTTTTGGTATTGGTCTACGGACTGCTTAAACTGTTCTGTGGATTGTTGGTACAGAGACAAAGCTTTCCTCTGAAGCAAAAGCTTGATAATGCATATAACCAGCAAAAGGAATGCAAGAAATAAAGCAATCTGTAGCTGAAGGATGAGTGTAACCTGCATAATGAATTTTGAGTTGGTGGTACAACTCTACAAATACGGGAAATCTCTAGGTGAAGACATCAGAAAAATCCCCGTATTTGTTTCATGCTTATCAATGATGCACGTAGACACCGCGATCGCCCGTGGTGAATGTATACTGATAGATAAAGCCGTCCTAGTAATGATAGAACGGCTTTATTTTGAGCTTTCTTTGTTTTCTTAAATTTGGTTAGAAGTCCCCGATTTTTAAGGCTACTTATTTACTACTCAAAAATCCCTCAAAACGGCTCAACATAACGCTTATTGGACTTGCGTGGGGAAAGCACCAGGTTGCACAGCTATGTTAAGATTCTGCCCATTGCGACGTAATTCCATACGTAAGTCGCCCCCGACTCGGCTATTTTCTACTACCTTTTGGACACTGCTGGCATCTGTGACTGCTTGACCACCAAGCTTTTGGATCACATCACCAGCACGTATCCCTGCTTTAGCAGCTGGTGAATTTGGGATAACTTTCACAACTAATACACCTTTATCTTCAGTCACACTCAAACCACTATTGGGATCTGAGTTGATATTTTGTTTTAGCTGAGGCGTTAAACCCACCATCTGAATTCCTAGATAAGCATGTTCTACTTTGCCTGTAGCTATTAGTTGACTGGAAATGCGTTGTGCTGTGTTGATGGGAATAGCAAAGCCTAACCCTTGTGCTCCTTGGATAATGGCTGTATTCATGGCAATTACCTCGCCACGGTAATTTAGCAGGGGGCCGCCGGAGTTACCGGGATTAATTGCTGCGTCAGTTTGAATATACTCTACTCGCTTATCGGGAGCACCGATTTGATTGCTACTGCGTCCAGTAGCACTGATGATTCCGGTAGTTACTGTATTATCTAGTCCAAGGGGGTTGCCGATCGCGATCGCCCATTCTCCCGGTTGCAGTTTATCTGAGTTACCCAAGGTTACTAACGGTAAATTGTCTGCCTGAATCTTGACGACAGCAACATCGGTCAAATCATCTTTGCCTAACACCTTTCCTTTAAAGGTACGCCCATCCTTGAGTGTTACTGTTACCGTATCAGCACCATCGACTACGTGAGCATTGGTGAGAATACGACCATCAGCACTAATAATAAAACCTGAACCAGTACCTCGTTCTACCCGATTCTGTTGTTGTTCTGGTACTTGAGAGCCAAAGAAACGTTGGAAAAGTGGATCGTTAAATTCATCTGGTATCTGAGTTTTTACAGTTCGGGAAGAGTCAATTCGCACCACGGCTGGCCCGACCTTTTGCACCACCTGGATCACAAAGTTAGGATCTGTACCGGCTGCTAATGGAGGAGCGGCATTTACTGGACTTACTGCCAAATTAGATGCGTTTTCAGACACCTGCTGAGAATGTCCAGCCATATAACCGCCTGCCAATGTCATACCCGATCCCAGCAACACCAGCGATAGAGAGGCGGCAGCCTTTTTCCAGGGTGTTCGATTATGGTATTTGGTGTCAGCAGTGTTATGTGAAATGCTATTTGATGGGTGTTCTCTGTCGCTAGATTCGTTTTGCATTGCTGTCTGGAAGGATATTTAGATGTATTACTAATGTAGATATTATTTGTGACAGTTTTGTTGCAGAGGTATTGCGTTGTTATGAAAGGTTTGGTATTTTACTTATCGCATCCCACCTTAACTGAACTGTATTGGAATATAGTCATTTGTAGGGTAGCACAGATGTGCTACCCGATTGGTATTGCATCCATGTCTGAAGGAATAAAATGGCAGAGGGTAAAATCTTACTTAAACCTGGAACTTTATGGACAAGTGTCAAAGAGCAGACGGAACATGCTTTGCAATGCGGGGCGCTGCTGTCAATACCGACGGAATTTGAATTTATCGAACAGGATAACGTGCGCTTTTTAGTGCGGATTTTGTCTAACCTGAATCGCAAAAAAGCCGCCAAGGAGAAACAGGAAAAACAATCTGCTAAGTCTAGTCAAGAGTTTAATCCTTTCTTGCCCTACGAAGAGGATTTATTTGTGGCGGATATCTCCGATAGCCATGTATGTATTTTGAATAAATTTAATGTTGTTGATTATCATCTGCTAATTATTACCCGTGGCTTCGAGGAACAGGAAAGCTTACTCACCGTGGAAGATTTTACGGCTATGTGGGCATGTCTAGCTGATTTCGATGGTTTAGCATTTTACAACAGTGGCAAAACCGCAGGTGCTAGTCAGCGACACAAGCACTTGCAATTAGTGCCATTACCACTTGCACCTTCAGGGCCGCAGATACCTATTGAAGCTCTGCTAACATCAGCACAATTTCAGAATTCAATACTTTCTGGAGCCTCTGCTACGCATAGCTTGTTTAAGAGTAAGGGTACGGTGGGCAAAGCCTACGCAACTTCACCAAAACTTCCTTTTCTACACGCTTTTGCACCACTAAATTCCAATTGGGGGCAGTCCCCGTTTACAGCAGCCCAAGCAACACTGGAAGTTTATCGCACCTTGCGACATGCAGTGGGTTTGGATGCAAGGCAATCTGCTGCTTACAATCTGCTAGCGACACGAGAATGGATCTTGATCATACCGCGATCGCAGGAGCATTTCCAGTCTATCTCTGTGAATTCATTAGGATTCGCTGGTGCTTTGCTAGTGCGGAATGCAGCAGAAATGGAGATTCTTAAAGCCCAAGGTCCGATGACCATTCTCAAGAATGTTGCTGTATCCTAATTAAGTAGTAGTTTTTCACTCTCCCCCCATCTGTGAGAGTTTACAGTACAGTATAGGTAAAATTATTGATTCTGCATTCTTCTTTAATCGGTCTAATTACGGGTGCTTTATTTATCGCGATCGCTATGTATAAATCATTGCAAGCAAAACTCAAACCACAATCTTAATCTCTGACTATTTGTATAAATAGATAACTACTTGATGGCATATATGTATGTAAATTTTATCTATCTCATATTTTGATTTTAATTCATAGTTTTTATCCCTCAACTTGCAGTAATGTATGTTATCTATATCTATTGACATGGGATATTTTAGTGAATATTATGTCAATCAATCTGGATTTTATTTACTTCTCTGGAAATCTCTGTAAGTCAATCCAACATTATCCTCACACCACTACATGAAACTACGCTGGTTATTACTTAGTCTCACAAGTATTTTTCTAATGTCGTCGCCAGTAAAGGCCAATCTCAACACGAATCAAGTTGACAGCGCAGATGGCGGGAGTGGAAATCAATCAGATTTACAACTACCAGAACTGAAATTCATTCCCCCAACTCCCTCAAGCAATTTTCTCAACCCAACAGGTATTCCTAAATACACTGGTATAGTTCCTTTAGGACGAGAAATATCGGAACTACAAACTCCAATTAAAGCATTAATGGCTCGCAACAGATTCCTGACTCCGGGAATCTTTTTTATGGACTTACAAACAGGTGATTATTTAAATATCAATGGCAGTCAACCTTTCTCTGCCGCTAGCACAATTAAGTATCCTATTTTAATTGCTTTGTTTCAGGGAATCGATACAGGGAGAATCAAACTAAATGAAACATTGGTGATGCAACGTAAACACGTTACTGGTGGTTCTGGAGATATGCAGTATCGGCGGGTGGGAACTAAGATTAGTCTTTTGGAAACTGTAACTAAAATGATGACTATTAGCGATAATACCGCTACAAATATGATTATCGACCGTTTAGGTGGTAAGGCAAATTTAAATCAGAGGTTTCGCACTTGGGGATTACAAAGTACTGTGATTAACAATATGTTAGGAGACTTTAAAGGAACTAATAAAACTAGTGCGAAAGACTTAGTACGATTGTCAGCTTTGATTACAAATAATCAGTTAATTTCTGATACCAGTCGCTCTCAAGTTTTAGGTATCATGATTCGTTGCCATAATAGAAGCTTACTTCCGTCTGGTTTGGGTTATGGGGCAAGTATTGCTCACAAAACAGGCACTCTGAGGTTTGTACTGGGAGATGCGGGTATTATTGAAACACCATCAGGTAAGCGTTATTTAGCAGGAATTTTCGTGCGAAGACCGAATAATGACGAGAGAGCAACAGCTTTTATTCGTCAAGTTTCTCAAATGGTATATGGCTACTTCGATCAACCAAAAGTTAGCCATCTACCTTAATTATTGACGTTTATTCAGAAAAAATTACGGAATAGTTCTAATATCCGTTTTCGGACTCGTTCTATAACTACTTCTTCCTCAGCAGATAGCCCATCAAATAACATCTCATACATCAATGGTACGCCCAACTCTAACTCTTCTAAAAGTGGACGTTGGCTAAATACATCTTGTGGTTTACCTTCTAACATCAGTCGCCCTTTATCCATCACAAAAACCCAATCCGCCCAACGATAAACTAGATCCAAATTGTGGGTTGCCAAAAATTCCGGCGAATTTAGTAAATGAAGGGATAAACCCACCAACAGGTGCAGGGAAAGCTAGGGCCAGTTGGATAGAAGTGATAATATAGGTGAGTAAATCTGCGATCGCAGCTACTAAAAAGATGGCGATTTTTTGTTTACCACCCAACTTTATTGTCAAATTATATATCCAATAAGCCGCAAATGGGCCAGCGATCGCCATCGAAAAAGCATTTGCACCCAACGTCGTCAAGCCGCCATGCGCCAGCAACAAAGCTTGAAACAACAATACAATCACTTACTGTCTCATTAATTCTGACAACATCTGCTCAAGAATATCTTCCATAATTTCCTCGTCTAAGGAGTGCAGGGTTGCTGGTCCGCCGAGAAAGTCTTTGATAGTGATTTTCTGCTCTCTAAAGTCCTTAACAAAATCCCGAATCTGAGAAACAACGTTAATTTGAGATTCTATTGTTTCTACCATCTGAGCCATAGAGTCAATGCCTTTTTTAGCAGCTTGACGAGAATCTGAAACCATCGCTCCTTCTGGAGTATTTTTTGTCAAACGTAGTTCTAGTTTCAAGTTTTCATATTGAGTGAGGAGAATTTGATTTTGCTGTTCTAGAGTTCGACATTTTCGAGTTAAATCATCCTCGCTATTATTGTCAATAACTTCCCCGACTTCCTGAATCCGTTCAATTTCTAGAAGTCTTGCCAAATCTCCTTCTTGGTAAGCTTTATTGATTTCTTTCATGATTTCTGTATGATATCTCTGTGTCTCACTGTCTTTTACCTTATCAGGGTGAAAGATTTCAGCTAACCTCAGAAATGTTTGACGAATTTTTCTAGAATCCTCTGTTCTAGCTAGAGATGCAGATTCTACAGACTCTTGTGCTTGCCAATGTTGATGGCGACCTTCAGCAGTTTCTCCTGCGAAATTTTCTTCTGTAGCGGAACTGTTAAATAGTTCCTCTAGCTCTCTATTGAATTGTTTGCTCCTCGGTTTTAGACTAATGATTCCTGTCAACTGGAGGTTAAGGTAAACTGCTTCTATATTTTTGAGGGTTTGTTTACCAAACTTTCTAGTAGTAAAAATTTGATCAAATAGAGCATGAATATCCTGGTCTAACTCAGCCATTTTTTGGAAGCTGGGACTGGCTTGATGAAATATTTCTGTGGCTAAAGAACGCATCTGTTCAACAAAGTTCTTCAGTTCCGTTCGCTTTCTCTTAATCTGTTTAAGTAGCGATTTATGTTCTTTTTCTAAAAACTCTAATCTCAGATGTAATTCGGAAAGAGCCAGTGGAGTTATTCTAGTTGAGTGGGATGGAGATGAGGTGGTTCGAGGCATAGAATCTTTATGGTTTTTTCAAGGTTTAAAAAAACTATAGCTGTCAAAGTCATTAGGTCAATGCGAAAATAAAATACCTCAAACATGATACACGATACCCAACACCAAGCTTTTTATAGTTTGTTCAATGGGAGTATCTGACTGAGTGTTCGTCATAGTCAGTGTAGACGAAGCAGCAGCTTTTTCGTGTGACATCGCTCTCCCAAACACAGGGGAATATTGTATCTTCGTGCAAGTTAACACAGAATGTCTACTGATATTAATTCTCTTGAGAAACTAAAAACTAAACAATAGCTGAAAAGAATGATTTTTAGGCAGGGGCAATTCATGTAGCTTTAGCTGACCGCAGGATATTGCCCCTAAAGCGTGTAGTTTTACGTAAGTCCCAGACATCTTGTGGCACAGATTCTATATGAAAAGCTACCATTTAAAAGCGTTCAAAGTCAACATCCTAGTCAGGGATGGCTGATAATCCCAAGGAGTTTGAGAAACTACATCTTCTGGCCCGAGTTTCAGAAAGTGGAAGGGGTAAAGGGCATATACTGGTTTATTCAGTATAGCTTGTTCAATAATATGTATAATCTTATCAATCCACACAAGAGGGTGTGGTGATAGGATTAATTAAATTTTGAGCCGATTCAACAGAACGAATGGTACGCACAAGCCCAAGACAGAAAATTCCTATTGATAAACTCCAAGCGACTCTAGCTTCCCTAGAAAAGCTAGAAGAGAAGGATAAAGAAGAACTATCACTGCCAGAGAGTGTTTACTTTATGCGAGTTCAGCTTGAATCGGCTCTGAAAAAAGGTTATAGCTATCAAAACCTTTCTGAAAACCTCAAAACTCAAAAAATAAAAGTTTCGGCAGCGACATTCAAGCAATACTTAACTGAGATTGAGAAAGAAAAATGTTCTGGCAAAAGAGGGGTTAAACTAAAACCAATTTTATCTGCTGAGAATTATACTCAGATTTCAACACAATCATCAGTAATGTCACAATCGGCCTCAGTAACTGGAGACTCTCTTGTTCTTGAGACTTCTTTAGAAAAGCTAACTCCAGAGATTCAAGTTCAGCAAGAATCAAAGGATGAGATAAAGGCATCTGATAAAACTACCAAAACTACTAGGCGGTAATCGCCAAAAAGTTCTAAGCCTGGGAAATATGTATCATACGAGTTTAATAAGTATTAGAGGTAGCTGTAATGCCGACGATTCATTTGGTGGATGGTGAAAAAGGCGGGGTAGGAAAGTCTCTCTTTGCTAGGACAATGATTCAGTATTGTCTGGATAAGAAAATCCCGTTTGTACCAGTGGAGACAGATAGATCGAATCCAGATGTAGCAGGGGTGTATAAGGAGATATGTAAGTATGCTGTGTTTAGCGAGAATGAGCGACAGGCAGATAAGGCAGATAAAATATTTGAGTGGGCAATAGAGAGGCCAGTAATTGTGAATTTAGCTGCACAATCGCATAGAGCAGTACAAGGGTGGATTGACTCTAATCAATTATTTGAATTAGGGAGTTCGCAGGGAGTAATGTTTTGCAAATGGTTTGTATCGACAGGAGGATACGACAGTATGAACCTGTTTGCTCAGTCAGTGAATACCTACGGTGAGAGAATCCCTCATATTCTGGTGAGGAATTTGGGGCTGTCTGATGATTGGGAGCATATAGAGTCAGACTCAAACTTTCAGAAAATAGTAAATAAATATAAGATAAAAGTTATGGATTTTCCGAAGTTAGCATATAAAGAAAGAAACATAATTGACCAAAATCGCCTGACGTTTGCGGAGGCGAGAGAGTATAAAGAATTTGGGGTAATTGGCAGACAGAGAGTAATGAATTTTCTGAAGCTTGCTTATAGTGCTTTTGAGAGAGTAGGCATCTGGTATGAAAAAGTTGAATAGCAAAGCTCTAGAGAGGAATCGCACGCTTGTTTAGTTATTTGTTGGGGATGAGGCAGTTATTGTTGAGGGCAGTTATTGTTCGAGTTTTAAAACTTTGTGTTGGATAAAGGTTTTTAGTAAGGGCTTCAGCCCTATTTTTCGGGCTGAAGCCCTTACTAAAAGCCAATTTAATTAATTTTAAATTGCTGTACATAGTTTTATCTATTCTTGTCTACTTAGTTAATGCATCTAAATAAGTAACACAAACATGGTTCTATTCATTATGATTAGTACGAAATTTTATAATTGAAGATTTTATTTTTTGTCTGCAATAAGCAGCTTTATACTTTATATTCAAAAAATACCGGACACAGAAAGATCCTTCTGAATGTTATGTGAACCCCGTCTGTGGATGTGCCAATCCAAGGCAAAACCCCCAGTGTGAAGATTGTGCTTATCTTGAGGTCTGTTGATCTAATTGCAAGCTCTAAAAGGTATAATTATCTTCACGTTCATAGACTAATTTTAATGCAAAAATAATTCCTGCGATAGAAGTGATTTTACTCTTATGGTAGAAGTCAGGTAAAAAATTAGCAGCTATCCTGGTTAAGAATGGCAAAATAATTGACAATCAATAAGTAATTAAAATTTATGATGCAAGTGAATCTAATTTTTTATTATTCCTTGTTTGTTGTGAACAAACGACCAAGGTCGTTATTTCCTAATCATAAATTAGTAATTACTTATCATTAATTAGTTTGACTTTGACAAATAATCAGTTGTTGTGGCATCTTCAAATGGTTTCAATTATTCCAAAAGAAACTAGGTGAAAGACTCTTCAATATATTTTGCCAAAGTTTACCTAATTTAGCACTCGATTGAGTAGACAATATCAGTTTTGAAAATCAATCAACCACAGATATCTAGAACCTAAAAGGAACCATAACCATGAAGCATTTTGATTTATCTAAAGCTGTTTTGGCTAGCGTCTTTGCCATCAGTTTCGCTTCTGTGTCCTTACCTCCTTCTGTTTCTGCCCAAAGCGGAGGCTCAGGCAGCGGAGGCTCCAGTAGTGGCAGTAGCTCAGGCAGTGGCACAACCGGCAGTGGCAGTGGCACAACCGGCAGTGGCAGTAGTTCAGGTAGTGGCACAACCGGCAGTGGCAGTAGCACAACCGGCAGTGGCAGTAGCTCAGGTAGTGGCATAACAGGCAGCGGCACAACAGGCAGCGGCACCACAGGCAGTGGCACAACAGGCAGCGGCACAACAGGCAGCGGCACAACAGGCAGCGACACGACCGGCAGTGGCACAACAGGCAGTGGCACAACAGGCAGTGGCACAACAGGCAGTGGCACAACAGGCAGCGGCACAACAGGCAGCGGCACAACAGGCAGTGGTACAACAGGCAGTGGTACAACAGGCAGTGGCACAACAGGCAGTGGCACAACAGGCAGTGGCACAACAGGCAGTGGTACAACAGGCAGTGGCACAACAGGCAGTGGTACAACAGGCAGTGGTACAACAGGCAGCGACACAACAGGCAGTGGTACAACAGGCAGCGACACAACAGGGAATGGCACAACCGGCAGTAGCTCAGGCAGTGGCACAACAGGCACTGATTCCACAGATACTACAAGTGTTAACAGGAATACAGGCATCACAACTTCCCAAAGAACTAGCGATCGCGGTTTCAATTGGGGTTGGCTAGGTTTACTTGGTCTAGCCGGTTTAGCAGGTCTGGCTCGTAATCGCGATCAAGTCCGGGCTTATAGAGATCCTAATGAAGTAACAGGTTCTCGCTCTAAATAGTATTCACCACACTCTAGGACGCGTACAGCTGTCGTTTGTGTCAACTTCTGGACTAGCTTTGTCCAGAATAGGCTTTGAGACATTACCTCCTTAAGAGCCTCTGGCTATTACGAGGTTTTGAATTAAATAGACGACACACGTAGGGGCATAATATAGCGGTTCTCATACCCGTTGGGTACTGCGTTGGAAAACTCGTAGAGTAGCCGCTATGCCTCTATGGATACAACACACGGTAGGGACACAGCATTGCTGTGTCCCTACCGTGTGTTCTGCTTGATGTGGGAGTTGAGGTATGGAAAAGAGAAGGATTACTGTAGAAGAATTTCTCAAACGTTATGCTGCTGGGGAGCGAGATTTTGAGCAAATCATTTTGGAATACGCTGACTTGAGTGGGGTTTAACTGCAAAATATCAGTCTGAGTGGTGCGGGATTTTCTTATGTCAACTTGAGTAGTATTAAATTGAGGCAGTGCGATTTGACAGCTCAATTCAACTACTGTAACTTCAGGGATGCTCTTATCGAGAGTTGTAACTTGGGATGGGCTTGGTTTTATGACTGCGATTTGAGAGGTGCTAATATAAGTGTATGCAATCTGACTAGTACTCATTTCATTAGAGTCAACCTTCAAGGTGCTCATTTGAGTGGCTTTGGCGAAGATCCTTGTAACTTCTGGGATGTTGTTCGATATGACGGAGTTTTCGTCCCTGGTTTCACTTTGGACCTTTATATTGCCGAACGTATTGCTGAAAGCAAAACTAGAGGAAATGATGTTTTCTGACCATGTAAAGGGTTGCTTTTGAATAATATCCTGAATTTATTTATGAACATTTGACAAAAAGTCATAGTTAATTCTAGGAGCTTGATTTTTGATACATCATCAAAAACTTTTAAAACATCCTCTGAGAATTAAGAGACAAGTTCAAGAAAGCAAACTAGCAGAATTTACGTCCAAAAATAACGTTGCTTGGGATTGTTGACGGAGAATAGAAGCCGGACAGTCTGTAGTTATAGCTCCTTCCAACATCTCTTTTACTACATTCGCTTTACGTTTTTCTGGAGCAAGACAGAGAATTTTTCTAGCTGAACAAATCGTCGAGATTGTAACAGTAAAAGCATATTGTGGAACAGTTTCTAGATTCAAAAAGTGACCTGTAGTTACTTGTTGCTGACGGTTCACTATATCCAGTTTGACTAGTTTCACACTGTAAGGATCTTGAAAATCTGCTACTGCTGGATCGTTAAAAGCCAAATGTCCATTTTCGCCAACACCAAGACAGCATAAGTCAATTGGTTGTGCTTGCAGTAGTTTGGTGTAGCGATCGCACTCTGCTACTGGTTGCAATGTATCACCTTCTATATAGTGAAATTGCTTTGGAAAAACCTGCTTCTCTACACGTTCTCGCATATAGCGCCGGAAACTGGCAGAATGGTCAGCAGTAATTCCCAAATATTCATCTAGATGGAACAGAATAATCCGTGACCAATCTACACTACCCAATGCAATCAAAGCATCAAGAAATTTGAGTTGGGAGTTACCTGTTGCTAACAATACAGCAGCTGTATCCTGTTCCTTGAGAACTTGCTGTAAATACTTCTGCACGATTTCGGCAACCTCCTGGGCGATTTCTACTTCAGAGTTGTAAATCTGCACTAGTAAATCATCAACGCGAAAAAAGTTTGTAGCGGCTAGCATTTGCTTACACAGAAGGTTATCAATAATCCCGCAGTTACTTGAGATGCTGTATTTGTCTACCTTTACATGCCCTATCCAGTATAGATTTTAGGATTTAGCAGATTAATTTGCGACTTTTTCCCCTCTACTGACAAAGGAACAATCACTAAGGACAAAAAAACAATGTAAACTATTTAAATAAAGTTAACAATTATTTACATTTTACCAAAAAATCATGCTGGCTGCAATTCTCTTTGACCTAGACGGCACTATTGTCAACACTGACCCCATACACTACCGAGCTTGGCAGGAAATGCTGTTAAATTATAGCATAGAAATTGACGAGACATTTTATAAATCCCGAATTAGTGGGGGACTAAATCCAGAAATTGTTAAGGATATTCTGCCACAATTATCAGCAGCAGAAGGGCAAAAATTTGCAGACGAAAAAGAGGCGCTTTTCCGTAAACTCGCCTCTAATCTCAAACCTCTGAGTGGATTTTCTCAACTCCTAGAATGGACAGATACACATCAGTTAAAACGTGCATTAGTAACTAATGCCCCTAGATTAAATGCAGAATTTATGCTAGAGGTTTTGGGAATAAAAGAAGCTTTCCATACAGTTGTTTTAGCGGATGATTGTATTGCAGGTAAGCCTGACCCTGCACCCTATGAAGTTGCCCTGAAGAAGTTGGCAATTACAGCAGAAGAAGCGATCGCCTTAGAAGACTCTCCCTCTGGTATTCGTTCTGCGGTGAGCGCAGATATCCGCACCATTGGCATAGCATCGACCCACGATCCGCAAGTTTTGCAGTCAGTCGGCGCATTTATGGCAATTCCAGATTTTACTGATTTGCAGTTGTGGACATTGCTCAACTCACTCATCGAGCCAGATTTAAGTGCGATCGCTTCATTAGTCAACAGAACCCTATAGCAATCGATCTGATCTCTCTTCTAAAAGCAGAGAGACTTTGAATCTTACTCTCCTTCCGTACAAGTGAAGGGGCTGTTCTTGTTAGGTCTGTCTATATTCGACTCAACTGTATTCTAAGTCCTAACTCATTTTTCAGCCAAAATCGCGTAAATTTCCCGTTTAACTTGCTCTAAAAGCTCACGCACCCGATTTATTCGCTCCATATTGCCACTACGAGCAACCTGCACCACTACAGCAGCTAATTCTGTTGCGGCATTTCGTAACTCAATAAACTCTTGGGGCTTGCCTGTCACGAAAGTTTTAAAACTATCCCAAGGAGAGTCTGAAGTTTGCTGTTGGGCACGTTCTGCCAATAATTGTCTACCCTCATCCGTAATCGTGTAAATCCGCTTACCACCTTCCTGGGCGCTCTTGAGATAACCACCTTCCTCCAGCAATTGCAGTGTTGGATACACTGAGCCAGGACTGAGGCGACGGAAACCACCGTAACGAGTTTCCATCTCTTTAATCAGATCGTAACCATGACTAGGATGCTCGGATAACAATTCCAGCAGGATGAACTTGATGTCACCCCGACGAGTCCGATGTTCATCTCCCCAACCACGACCAAACATTTCATTACCCAAGTGTTTGCCATGATCTCTACCATGATCCTTGCCATGCCCAAACCAAGACCTCACAAGCAATAAATCATCTTCGCTAACTCCTGCCCATGCAGGTACGCCCAACTGTGACCGAAAGTGTCTAAACATAAATGAATCTCAAATCAACTTTCTCTACTATAGGATATTTTTGATATATCACGATATATCGGAATAGAATTTTGATGAAGATTTATGAAGTAAGCAATTGTGCCAATGCAAAGCTGATACAGGTCTACGCTCAGGCTGTGCGGAAACGTTCAATGTCCCTGATCGGCGGCGCACCAAACATGCGGGAATATTCGCGGCTGAACTGTGATTGGCTCTCATAACCCACCTGATAGGCAGCATTAGCCGCATCGGAGTTTTCGGCAAGCATCAGGCGACGTGCTTCTAATAGTCTTAATTGCTTTTGATATTGAAGCGGACTCATTGATGTCACTGACTTGAAATGGTGATGAAAAGATGAAGGAGACATACTTGCCTGCCCAGCTAGCTCCTCAACCCGCATCGGCTTTGTAAAATCACCCTTGATGAGTTTTATCACCTCGGCGATGCGCTGCATGTTGCTGCCAGATGTCGCAATCTGGCGGACAGCTTCCCCCTGTTCACCCATTAAAAGGCGATAATAGATTTCGCGGATAATCATCGGCGCTAGGATCGGGATATCCTGCGGCGTATCCAAAAGCCGTGTCAGTCTCATAGCACAATCGAGCAATGGTGTATCGACCGTGCTGACAAATAAGCCTCTGATAGAGTTCTTCTTCTTACCCTCAATCACACTAGTTTGAGCAGTAATAATATCGCAGAGTTGACGTGGATCTAGATTCAGCTTGAATCCTAAATAGGGTTGGTCTGGGGTTGCCTCAAGAATAAACGCGCTCAATGGCAAATCAACTGAGACGACCAGATATTGACCCGCGCCATAACGATAGGTTTCCTCACCCAGCAACGCTTCCTTTTTGCCCTGAACAAGGATGGCGAAGATAGGTTCGCAGACACCCTGTAGTGTGGTGGAAGCAGAAGATTCTCGCTGAAATTCCAGCTGCTCAATAGCTGTTTTATGAAAACCGTCCCCTTTGCTATTGGTGTGATGAGTTACTAGCGCCGCCAATTCTTGACATTGATGAGCGATCGCACTTTGGTTTATGACTTGGTTGATGATTTTGATCGCCACGATGTTTTTCGATTAATTTAATCATCCTTTTTTAAGCATTGTAGAACATCGATATCAATCCATAAAACCTTGATTTGGAGAATTAGGCAATAAAGCGCGAGGTCTGTGTATTCCAAACCTTTGCGCTTACTCATACGATGAACACATCCAAAATTCAAATCAACCTCAACAGAGGAGAAAATAACCATGTTAAACGTAGAAAATAAAGTCATTGCGATCACTGGAGCCAGTAGCGGCATCGGTGAAGCCACCGCTAAGTTACTCGCCAAAAACGGTGCAAACGTTGTTTTAGGGGCACGGCGTACCCAAAAGCTAGAAAAGATTATCGAGGAGATCCGTAACCAGGGTAATACAGCGGAATTCAAAGCGGTGGATGTTGCCAATCGTGAGGATATGAAAGCGTTCATTCACTTCGCCAAAGATAAGTTTGGTCGCGTCGATGTCATCTTTAACAATGCAGGGGTGATGCCCCTATCGCTGATGAATGCCCTGAAAGTCGAGGAGTGGGACAACATGATTAATGTGAACATCCACGGCGTGTTGAATGGTATTGCTGCGGGTTTGCCGATCATGGAAGCGCAAGGCGGTGGACAGTTTATCAATACCGCGTCTATCGCCGCGCATATGGTGGGCCCTACTACCGCAGTCTATTCCGCGACAAAATATGCTGTTTGGGCCATATCCGATGGATTACGTCAAGAATCGAAAAATATTCGCGTGACAATAATATCCCCTGGCGTGGTTGAGACTGAACTCGGCTGTGATATCACGGAGGAGTCAGCAAAAGGCTACTTGAAAGAACTCCGCAAAACTGCCCTCACTCCGGAAGCGATCGCTAGAGCGGTTTTGTTTGCCGTTTCCCAGCCGGATGATGTCGATGTCAATGAAGTGATTATCCGCCCGACGGCAAGCTCATTCTAACGCTGGAGAATATCCATAATAAATAGACAGATCGCACATTGAAGGGGAAGTGGGCATTGGGCAATTCAATTTTGGATTTTGGATTAAATTTCAATTCTTTAATCCAAAATCTAAAATTCTTACTCCCCACTCTCTCTTTTGGTAAGAGCGATCGCTGCAATTATCCCAGCCCAGAGTAGCAGTTGAGACGATACTTGTATTAGAAATTGCAGCTTATTAACTTTTTTGCTCTAAACTTTTATTTAAAAAGTATGTATTAAAACAGTAAAATTACTTACTCATAGCAGCTTTAGCATTTAAAAATCTAGGCTTAAACCATTCTCAAAAAAATTCACTAAAATCAATTATTCAGTAAAAATACGTATGCACATTTAAGTCTTCTCAATGAATAGTAGAATTAGCCCCTAGAGGAGAAGACTGTGACGCTCTTAAACCAAGCTCAAGTAGAGCAGCTAAAAGAAATAACTACACAGTTGCGACAAGTAAGACAAGAAAAATCCATCCGCATAGAAGAAATAGCCTCTCAAACACTGATTCGAGCAGGTGTTTTGCAGGCTTTAGAAGAAGAACGATTTGAAGAATTGCCTGAGCCTATTTTTGTTCAAGGATTCATCCGTCGCTATGGAGATGCTTTAGGACTGGATGGAAATGCTTTATCACATGCTCTTATAAGCAATGTTGTCCGCCAAGACTCCAATAATGATCATCAGAATTTAGACAATAAAACAAATACATACATACCTCTTGTTGTTACCTACATTCTTTTATTAATAGCTGCATCTACTGGTCTTTTTTATACACTTAATCCACGAGGAATTACATCTAAATCCCTGACTCCAGAAGTCAATATTCAACAGTCAATGGTTCCTAATCAATGAAGGGGAGTGGGGAGTAGGGGAGTAGGGAAGCAGGGGAAGCAGGGGGAGAAATGACAAATGACAAATGACTAATGACTAATGACAATTTTCAAGATATTTGCGGTTTACGCAGATGCCAAGTAGTGGATTGCTCATAAGCGTAAGCTACCTGAAACAGTTGGTCTTCTCGCAGCACATTGCCAATTAGTTGTAATCCTATCGGTAGTCCTAGATCATCAAAACCACATGGCAAACTTAAACTAGGTAAACCAGCAAGATTCACCGGAATAGTCATTAAGTCAGTTAAATACATACTCAAGGGGTCAGTAGTTTTTTCCCCTGCTTTGAATGCTGTAGTGGGAGATGTGGGACAAACTAAGATATCAACCGCGCCAAAAGCTCTTTCAAAGTCTTGTTTAATCAGGGTGCGGACTTTTTGGGCTTTCAAGTAGTAGGCGTCATAATAGCCAGCCGAAAGTGCGTAAGTGCCGATCATAATCCGGCGTTTAACTTCTGTACCAAAACCAGTGGCACGGGTACGAGTATACATCGATAGCAGATTATCCGCATCAGGAGCGCGATACCCATATTTAACGCCATCGTAACGAGCCAGGTTTGCTGACGCTTCGCATGGGGCGATGATGTAGTAGGTGGGTAAGCCATAGCGAAACCGGGGACAGGATACTATCTGAATCTCTGCTCCCAAACTCTGTAGTTGATCTACTGCTTTAGTAACAGCTTGTTCCACTACAGAGTCCAACCCTTCACCAAAAGTTTCTTTAATGATCCCAATTCTTAGGTGACGTCTGGATTTCAAGTCTGGTTTTAAGCTGGCGGCGTAGTTGGGAATGGCAACTTTCAGGCTAGTAGAGTCTTTGGGATCATGACCTGCGATCGCACTTAATAATATTGCCGCATCTTCCACT
Organism: Nostoc sp.; assembly: GCF_036919815.1. GTDB lineage: Bacteria > Cyanobacteriota > Cyanobacteriia > Cyanobacteriales > Nostocaceae > Nostoc. The sequence continues at coordinate 11,516 of NZ_JBALCE010000074.1, read as the reverse complement.
GTGTTTGCAAATGGCCCAATTTGATCCAAAGAGGAAGCGTAAGCCACCAAACCATAACGAGAAACTAAACCATAAGTCGGTTTCATTCCCACCACACCGCAAAAAGATGCAGGTTGGCGAATCGAACCGCCAGTATCAGAACCAAGAGCAACCACACATTCTTGGGCTGACACCGCAGCAGCAGAACCCCCAGAAGAACCACCTGGAACTCGTGACAAATCCCAAGGATTAGCCGTGACTTGGTAGGCGGAGTTTTCGGTGGAACTACCCATTGCAAACTCATCCAAGTTGGTTTTGCCTACCATTACTGCCCCAACATCTGCCAGTTTTTGCGTCGCCGTTGATTCATAAGGCGGCACGAAATTTTCCAAAATCCGGGAAGCGCAGGTGGTAGGAATTCCCTTGGTACATAAATTGTCCTTGATCCCCACTGGAATCCCTGCTAGCAGCCCAATTTCTTCTCCCGCAGCAATTTTGGCATCCACAGCACCCGCCTGCTCTAATGCCCGTTCTGCCGTCACACATAAAAAGCTGTGCAATTTCGGCTCTAATGCTTGAATACGCTCTAAAGCCTCTTGGGTAATTTCAACGGCAGAACGTTCTTTTTTAACCAGTTGTTGGTGCAACTCGCGGATGGATGCCATGATTGCTCTCTTTGTGACTCAAGTGATTGATTTTAGTACATATTGACCGAAATTGGGTATGGGGCATTGGGCATTGGGCATTGAGAAAGAAACTCTTTCCTTGTTCCCTTTGTTCCCTTTGTTACTATCCTCCTTATCCCCATTCCCCATGCCCTATACGCCATGCCCTATGCCCCACTCTCCATCATTGTAAAAATAGGACTAATACCTCTGGAGAAGTAAGTTCTAGTGGTGATGGAAAAATTCCCAAGCTTAAACAAAAGAATATTAGGAATTTAACATCATCCGTAAATAGAAAGACTACAATCAAAACGGACAAATATTTCATGCTCCAACACAAGAGGATTAGAAAGCTGTGTCCGACTTAAATCGCGGAATTATGAAATTTGAGGGTGCAGATTCCCCAAAAGTAGTCACTATCTCTACCGTGTTGCTTCTGGGATCGATCGCGGCTCTGATCATCTGGGCGCTGCAAGCTGCCTATGCGCTAAACTAAAATCATTAGTAGCCGAGAAGGACACTTGTCTTAAACGGTTTCCGTCGTAGCCAAGTGTCCATTCAGCAACTAGTAATAACCATCAAAAATTTCAGAAAAACTTAATTATTTTAGATTTGAGGTTTTAGATGGAAAATTTAAATCTAAAATCCAAAATCCCGAATGTTTGAACCTTGGGGTGTGTTAGTTATTTTAATTGCCTGCCCCCTCTTGGGCGGATTACCCCTGATTGGATGGATTACTTACGCGCTTACGCGCAAGCAATTATCACAAGTTGGTACAGGAAACATTACTGTATCAGCTGCCTTTTATCATGGCGGTAGGTTTGTCGGAATTCTGGCAATCTTGTCAGAAGCGTTTAAAGGAGTTGCAGCAGTCTTGCTCACTCGCATTTTCTTCCCAGATGGCTCGTCTTGGGAATTGATTGCCCTGATCGCTCTGGTAATCGGTAGATATTGGATAGGCAGAGGGGCAGGTACGACAAATGTTGTCTGGGGATTTGTCGTACATGATCCACTGGTGGCAATATTTGTATTTTTCTTTGCAGGTATTAGCTTTGCAATTCTGCAATCAAGACAGGTAGTCAAATTTGGGGTTTTGCTTCTGTTTCCTCTGTTTGTGGCACTTCTGCACATTAGCGATATTCCCAGAATGCTTGCTGCTGTTGCCTTAGCTGCTTTAATGGGCTGGATTTATAAAAAAATTCCTGATGACATGAACCTGCCAACCCAAGAGGGACAAACAGAATCGCAAGCGATGTTGGAATTTCTACGCGGCGATGTCTACGACGGGCTACGCCAACGCGCAATGGTTTCTCTAGATGAAGAGTTGGATGCTGCGATTGTCGGAGAAAAGGCGGCGACATTATCTCAAATTAAGCGCTGGGGCTATCCAGTCCCAAAGGGGTGGGTACTTGCCCCAATCGATGATCCAGAACTGTTGACAGAATTTCTCCAGCCATCAGAATTATCCCCTTTGGTGGTGCGTTCTTCTGCCATTGGAGAAGACTCAGAACAGGCTTCTGCGGCTGGGCAGTATGAAACAGTTTTAAATGTTACCAGCCCAGAGAGATTGCAGTCAGCGATCGCCCAAGTTCAAGCTTCCTATAATCAGCCATCTGCCGTGCAATATCGGCGCGATCGCGGCTTAAATGACTCAGCAATGGCTGTGTTAATTCAACAACAAGTCCAAAGTGTATTTTCTGGTGTCGCTTTCAGCCGCGATCCCATTACCCAGCAAAGTGATGCGATCATCATCGAAGCCCTTCCAGGCAGCCCGACGCAAGTCGTTTCGGGAAAAGTCACACCAGAACAATATCGCGCTTTTGTCCTGGAAACAGAAAATTCTTCCTCTGTGCAATTAGAGGGTGAAGGACGAGTACCACAAGCATTAATCAAGCAAGTTGCATACTTAGCCTACCGACTCGAAAAACGTTATCATGGCACTCCTCAAGATATAGAGTGGAGTTACGACGGTCAAACGCTTTGGGTGTTGCAATCTCGACCGATCACCACTCTACTACCCATGTGGACACGCAAAATCGCCGCCGAAGTGATTCCCGGAGTAATTCACCCCTTAACATGGTCAATTAATCGTCCCTTAACTTGTGGAGCTTGGGGAAAACTTTTTACTTTAGTTTTAGGCGATCGCGCCTTGGGGTTAGATTTTGCCGAAACAGCAACTCTCCATTATTCCAGAGCCTACTTTAACGCATCCCTCTTAGGGAACATTTTTCTCCGCATGGGACTGCCGTCCGAAAGTCTGGAATTTTTAACCAGAGGAGCTAAATTAAGTAAGCCGTCTTGGGAGTCAACCTGGGAAAATTTGCCAGGACTAGGAAAGTTGCTGAAGCGGGAATTAAGTTTAGAAAAAGACTTCAAGCGGGATTATCATAAACTGTTCATTCCTGGGTTGTCGCAGTTGGCGCAGTCAGATATAGATAACTTGGAACCATCCAAGCTGTTGTTAAGAATTGACTTTATTCTGGAGTTGCTGCGTCAAGGAACATATTACAGCATTCTTGCTCCCTTGAGTGCTGCCCTCCGCCAGGGGATTTTTCGGGTGAAGGATGGGCAAATTGATCACAGCGTCACCCCAGAGATCGCGGCATTGCGATCGCTCAGTGCAATAGCTACAGATGCCAAGCAAGTATTGCTTGAATTTGAGCCACAGCAGGTATTTGAGCAATTAAAGCAAACCCCAGAGGGAGAGAAAATCCTGCAAGAATTTGACGAATTGCTTCAGGATTACGGCTATTTAAGTGAAGTGGGAACTGATATTTCCGTTCCGACTTGGCGGGAGAATCCCCAGATGATTAAGCAGATGTTTGTGCAGTTAATGCAGGGTAATGAACCACAATCAGGCGCTAAAGACGCGATTAATAGCATCTTTGCTGGTAAAGGCAAACGCTCTTTTGTGCAACGGCGTGTGGATATCAAAGGACGAGTTACCGAAGTTTATTCTCGGCTTTTAGCTGAATTGCGTTGGAGTTTTGTCGCTTTAGAGAAGATTTGGTTAAAGTCCGGCTTACTTAAGAAAACAGGAGATATCTTTTTTCTAAACTTTGATGAAGTGCAACGTCTAATTGCGGGTAGAGATTCCAGGTTAATTCAGCAGTTGGATGAGTTAGTGAAATTGAGGCGATCGCAATTCCTCAAAGATAGCGAGATCATTCAAGTACCCCTTTTAGTCTACGGCAATACACCCCCTCACCCCTTAGCCCCCTCTCTGCTCTACTCTGACCAAATCTTACAAGGTATTGGAGCCAGTCCGGGACAAGTTGAAGGCCGAGTGAAGGTGTTGCGAAATTTACAAAACGTACCGGAGATTGACCGAGATACGATTCTGGTAGTACCTTACACAGATTCCGGCTGGGCACCTTTTTTATTAAGGGCTGGAGGATTAATTGCCGAAGTTGGTGGACGGCTTTCTCACGGTGCGATCGTTGCTCGTGAATATGGGATTCCCGCAGTGATGGATGTTCGAGGCGCTACATGGCTTTTACAAGATGGTCAACGGGTAAGGATTGATGGGTCTAGGGGTATTGTGGAATTATCTAACGATTTGAGACCGGAATGATTACTACTTCTGTGAAAAACTTGCCAGAACATCCTTCCGCTTAGGTGATTTCTGATTAAAAAAATACCATGTTGACGAGTTTTGACTTCTCTGCCAGAAGTCGAGACCAACGGCTATGGTAAATTTATTACTAGAATTCACCTTAACTCAGAAGCTCGTAAACACCGCCACACTCCAGCGTGTGCTAGTAAGCCGTTTGAATATTGTTAATATACCTACTGTTCGGTATAGCGACGCGGCGTATAAACCCAGATATTACCATCGCGGCGCTTGATGGTTCTGGTTTTTGTGGAACCAACCAGAATAATTGTCCGCATATCGGCGGCGGCTGGTACTAACTCCTCAAGTGCGATCGCTTTCACGGTCTGTCCTGGTCTACCGAGATTCCGTGCCAACACTACCGGTGTATCCGGTGTTCTATGTCGCAGCAAAATATTTCTTGCTTCTGCTAGTTGCCAAGTCCGCTCTTTGGAAACAGGATTGTAGAAAGCAATGACGAAATCAGCCTCAGCAGCAGCAGTAATTCGTTGTGCGATCGCAGACCAAGGTTTCAAGATATCAGAAAGGGAAATAGCACAAAAGTCATGTCCAAGGGGCGCACCAATCGCTGCTGCTGCTGCTTGCATAGCAGAGATGCCTGGTGCCACATGAATGTCGATACTTTCCCATTCGGGTTTGGCATAGCGATCGCATACCTCAAAAACTGCTGTTGCCATTGCATAGATACCGGGGTCACCAGATGAAACTACGGCTACATATCGCCCAGATGCTGCCAAATCAAGGGCCATTTTTGCCCGTGCTTCTTCTTCGCGGTTGTCGGACTCATGCCGTTGCTTGCCATCAACCAGAGAACCGACTAAATCCAAATAAGTTTTGTAACCCACTAGGTCAGTTGCCGACTTGAGTATCTCTTTCACTTCGGGAGACATCCACTGCGATCCACCAGGGCCCGTGCCAATAATCGCTAACCGTCCGCGTGGCTGACCGATGGTGTTGGGGTCTATTGGTTGAGAGGCAATAGCGATCGCAACGTGGGGGGATAAAGAAGATAAGACAGATGTGCCTGTGGCGGCGATTGCTGCGGCTTGGGCGGGGCTATAACCTTGTGATAACAGACTTTCTAGCTGATTTGGGGTAAAAAAGCGGGCAGGCACTCCCAAGGCGCTAGCTACGGCGTGGATTGCGGGATCGGTAGCAGCAGTGATGGGTGCAAATATCCCGGCGACTGATGCTCTTTCTAGTTTGGCATCAGCTAGTAGCTGCTGTACTAAAGCTACTGGATCATCAATGATGTCACTAATTGCGATCGCGATCGTTGCTGGGTGGTAGACAAGACAGTTGGCTGGGGGAGTCACCAAGCGTTCTGTAACTTGAATGGTCAAATCTCCCTGTGGATCTATGGGTAGTTTGCGATCGCTCAACCAAGGCGCTGTGCCTTCTAACTTGACTTGTGCCCCGGCTAGCAAATCTGAGATAAATTTCTTCGCATCGTCTGGGTTTGCTAAATGGTATCCAGGGGGAGGAGACAACAGCGTTGTGCCCAAACGTAAATCGCCTGTGGTCGTAATTGCAGGTTTGACATCAAGGGCTTCGGCAATGCGGCGTGCCAAATCGTTTACCCCACCAAGTCCGCCCAAGAGGGGGACAACAGCACTACCATCTTCAGCCACAGCTAGCACTGGTGGTTCCTGTCGTTTATCCGAGATTACGGGCGCTAGAGTTCTAATTAAAATGCCGGCGGCACAAATGCCAATCAACGGCGTTCCCTGGACAAATAACTCGCGCAACGTCTCGCCAAAATTAGTAAAGCTGATATCAACTCCAGATGTGCGACCCGCTAGACCGTATAGCGTCGCCCCTGGTAGGACTGTGATTATTTTGCGTGCTACTGTGACGCTATTTTGACCTAGTACTATAATCGCGGGTGCAACGTTCATCAACATAAGTAGATATCTTGCTTTCATTTGAAGGATATTAAATGAAAGCACAGATTTAGATATGTATGCTCAAAAACCTATTTTGGGTTTATCCGATATTAGGTTTTAGAATTTAACTGAGTTCAGCAATATGTCATAACTCTCATGGAGATCGGATAAACCATCGCCAGAAAAAAGGCAAGCTAAAGTGCCTAAATCAGTTTTCAGCGAAGAGTACAATCGGTTTCGTCAGCTACTTATCGAAGCCCGCAGAACTGCCAAGCTCACTCAAGCAGAATTGTCGGCAAAGCTAAAGCTTCCGCAATCTTATGTATCAAAGTATGAACGTGGAGAGCGTGGTCTTGACGTGATTGAATTTTTACAAATTGCCCAAGTCCTTGAAATAGATCCGCTTGCTTTTATCGAAGAACTGTTAAAGTACTAGGACTTACGCACTATACAAATAGACGGTAGTATGCATGAGCGCTACTTGTAGGGTTAAGAAGTTTTCCCTCGCTCCTATTTCCCAAATTGGAAATGTAGTTTCCGCTCATGACGATGCTTTCTTAGCTGACTTGGATTTATTCTTGTAGCTGTGAGCCAAACAGGAAATATCGCAGTCACAGAAGCATGTAAGAAAGAAGGTTACATATTTACATAATTGTCTTTCTGTCAATGCGTAAGTCCTAAGTACCATTAAAGCCTTTTCCTGCAATTTCCTCTTTGAAAATGATGCGTAATCAAACTATTGCTGGAGTCTCTATGTTGCAGAAATCTCCCACGATGCATCCCGTTTTCGCTTGTGCCTCTGCGTGCGTGCTGCATGTCATCGAAAACCCTCTTCCTGGGGGGTTTCCGTCGCCCGCTCAAGACTATCTTGAGGATGAAATTGACTTATCCGGCTACTTGATCCGCAATCCTGCCTGCTGCCACGTTCATCATGCGGGTCAGTGGTCATTCCATGCAAGGCGCGGGCATCGTGGATGGTGATTTGGTGATCATAGATAAGAGCCTCGATGATTGCAAGCCGCTACACTTACTCCCCTAATTTTATCTACAAGTGTAGTGCAATCAACGAAAGTAAGAGTGAATCTATATATTTCGTTGATGTGAGATCGAGACGTTTTTCAGATGCCTATTCCCGGTTGAATTTCTATTCTAAAAACAGAAGGCAAACAAGCTTAACTTCAGTTCAAACAACAATCTCAAATCAAGGAGAAAAATGATGTCCAACATCAACAAGCAAATCAACGCTCTCTACACAGTCGACACCTTACAAGACGGGGTAGAAGACCTGACCGATGAATCTGCTGCCACAATTTCTGGTGGTATACAACTATGGGATGCACTATCAGACCTGAAAAAAACGAACGCGGAGGTAATGGCATTAAATGCGGCGATGCAAGTGGAACAGGCTAGGCATACGACGCTAAATAAAGCAATTGATGCTATGAATGAGTCGGTGGTGAAGGCAGGGAGTACGCATCGAGCCTAGCTAGGAGATGAGGTAAGATAGCAAATTTCCCGTTCGGCTTGGTCAATCTTCCATTTCTTGCAAGTGATACTCTTCTGGATAAATTTTTGCTTTGCTGCGTTCTGAAGCTTTATTTCCTACTTGCAGATCAAACTTAAATTTATCAATAGATTGACCAGTTTTTTCAACATAATCGCGCAATGTTTTTCAATTTGGAAAACAACCATTTTTATCTGGATTGCCACTAAGACGATGCAACGCAACTTGATGATATTTTGGTTCAATTTCTGACCCGATAAAATGGCGTTCATGATCTCTCGCAACCACTGCCGCAGTACCAGAACCCATAAATGGATCTAAAACAATATCATTTTTGTTAGTTGTAGCCAATATAATTCGAGCTACCAAGTCTTCTGGAAATTGGCAGGGATGTATAGTTTGTTCTTCATGGTTGTGTTTAACATTCCGAAATAGCCAAATATCACCAGGATTTTTCCCTTCTGAATTACATGAAAGTTCACCTTTCCGATTTTCCCGATAATGTTTCTTATTTTGATACTTTTGCGGAACTCTAATAGTATCTAGATTAAATTTATAGTTATCCGATTTAGTAAACCAAAGAATAGTTTCATGTCTACAAGAAAACTTTTTCTGGGCATGAAGACCATGTTGCCTAGCCCATATAATTCGGTTGCGAGGAATTAATCTGCATGACTCTAAAATCGGAAAAAAGCGAATATCCAGAGGAATCAGCATTCCTCGGTCAGAAAAAGCACCAACTTGCCAAAATAGCGAACCTGTATTTTTGAGAATCCGGCTACATTCAAGCAAAACGGCTGTTTGTTCTGCCAAATAAATCTCAAGAGCTTGCCTTGATTCGTATTCTTTGCCTAGATTATAAGGTGGAGAGGATACAACTAAGTCAACACATTCATCTGGTAGATTCCTGAGCACTTGTAAGCTATCCTATAAGAGAATCTGGTCTAACGGTAGATTCTCTTTATTAGTCTTCATTACGATACCTACCTTGCAAGTAATACTAGACTTTCGGAAATATAACCTAAAATAGGTTATAAGCCAATTATTAAGAAAAATATCAATAGTAATACCATTTATTTGTGAGGCTGCGCTAAGGCTGTGCTAAATTTTCTTAGCTTCTTATTTCTTTCTTTCTTTGTGTCCTTTGCGCCCTTTGCGGTTCGTTCCTCATATAGTCTGGCGCATCTTCATACAGAATTGGTATAAGTAGATATTCAGTTTACAGCGATATCTGACGACAAGCCGCTCTGCGTCTACGCGTTTGAATAATTAGGCGTAGCCCGCACTTCTCTACGAGACTCTGTGCGAACGACAAAGCTCAGTGACCATCGTAGACATCGCTTCTTGTTTCAATTAGCTTTACGCTCCTTAAGCACTTGATCTAGCAAGTTTCTAGCAGGTTGTGCTTTAGCCAACGCTGCTTGATGGTCATTATAAGCACGAACAAGACGAGAAAGACTACTCACACCTGCCTTAAGTTGCTCAAGTTCATCACCAGCAACCAGTTCCCCATCAAGCATCCGTCCAATCAACGGTTTGATGTCGCCCACCTCCAGCCGGACTTTTTGGAGCTTTTCTAGGGTACTCAGCAAGGTTTTGAGTGAGTTCAAGATGTCGTCAATATCCTGGACATCTTCCACTGATTCGGGCGAATCTTCGGGCGAATCTTCAATTGTCACTGTATCTTTGTCTGAAATTGTAGATAATTCCTGTGCAGACGAATCTTCAATTGTCAGTGTATCTTTGTCTGAAATTGTGGGCAATTCCTGTGCAGACATTTCATTTTTAATCCCGTTTGACCGTACCATTAACGTTAACGCTTCCTTAAGGAATTTCCCTTAGTGTATCGCTTCCTCTTGGCAAAATTACTTTTCTCATAACATAAAAGCAGTAAATTTCTGTTACTTTATTATTTTTAACAGTCAAGATTCAACCTGTGGGACTGGGTTCTTCAATTCCGTAATTTTAATTAGTCACCTGATGATAAGTAAGTTAGCAACAATAAATTCAAACAAGCCTTAAGCCTCAACTTTCAATCTCCAAGGCTCATCTCCCTACTGCCCTATGTTCAGCAATTTCGCCATAGCCAACCGTTGTAGTTTCCCGGTAGCACCACGAGGCAATTGATCCAAAATGTGAACTTGCTTATAGGTTAGCGATCGCCCCCCAGGCGTAACTAAGGCTGGATGATTGTCTTCCCCTGCCAAAAGCTCAAATAAATTCATTAAAAACCTCCAGATTAGTAAAATTGGACATTGGTTATTAATTCTTCTCCCTCATCTCTCACTCCCATTCGGCTACGCTCACGGCAAGCCCACTCCCTTATTCCCCATTATTTGCTTTCTTTTGTAAGTAAGTTGACGGCAAAAAACAAGAGCTAAAATTGAGTCAATAGCGTGTTTGTCGCTACTAGAAATCAGAAAAATCTTTTTCAGCAACTAAATCCCATCGATAAAATATGGATCGTCGGAATTTTCTAAAGTATGTCACTTTAGCCGGATCTAGCTTTGCCTTAACTAGTTGTGTTCAAGGCAAAAATTCCAAATTGCCGGGTGAGGTGTCTCCCTCAGCGTCACCTGTGGCAGTAAATGAACCTCTCAAGGTGGGATTTGTTTATGTCGGCCTTGTCGGTGATTTTGGCTGGACTTATGCCCATGATTTAGGCCGCAGAGACATGGAAGCCAATCTTCAAGATCAGGTAAAAACTACCTTTGTCGAAAATGTCAACGAAGGTGCTGACGCCCAAAGGGTGATTCGCCAACTAGTATTAGACGGTAACAAGTTGATTTTCACAACTTCCTTCAGGTACATGAACCCAACAATTAAAGTTGCCAAGGACTTTGGTGATGTTGTCTTTGAACACTGTACAGGATACAAACGTGCTGCCAATGTCGGCACTTATCTGGGACGTTTTGAAGAACCCCGTTACTTAACCGGCATGATTGCTGGTAAGATGACAAAATCGAATCTAGTTGGTTTTATTGGCGCATACCCAATTCCAGAAGTAATTCGGGGAATCAGTGCATTCACCCAAGGAGTGCGGCTAACAAATCCCCAAGCAAAAGTTAAGGTACTTTGGGTACAAAGTTGATACGATCCAGCTAAAGAAAGAGAAGCGGCTCAAGCTTTGGTCAATTTAGGTGCGGATATACTAACGCAGCATACCGACTCTGGTGCTATTGTCCAATTGGCTGAGGAAAAAGGCATTTATGCTCTTGGCTACAACAGTGATATGAATAAGTTTGGTCAAAAAGCCCACCTGACATCAGCTATTAACAAATGGGGCAAATTCTATACAGATACAGCCTTGGCTGTAATGACTAATACTTGGAAGTCTCAAGAGGTTTGGGATGGCATTGGTCAAGGAATGGTGGATATTTCCCCGATGAATCAGGCAATTCCGGCTGATGTGCAAGAACTGGTGAATGCGAAGCGTGATCAGTTTATTCAGGGTACTGCACATCCTTTTGATGGCCCGGTGAAAGACCAAAAAGGGGTGGTGCGAGTGCCAAAGGGTAAGGTGTTGGATGATCAAAGACAACTGGCGATGGATTGGTATGTTGAGGGAATTGACCCTTCACTTCTCAAAGGGAAATTATAGTAAGCAATTCAAAATTCAAAATTCAAAATTAAGAAACAGAATTAAAGTAAGTAAAATTAATCTTGGGTATGTTAGCAAAAAGTACGGCACTATCAAGTTGGTTTTTCCAGATGACGTGAGAAGTCAGGTAAGGGAGGCGGCAGCCCTCTTAATAGACATTCCCAGTCTTTGACGGGAGCAATGCGATTTTGTGAGGTGTTTAAAATTCGGGTGCTAAATTACCTATTTAGGGGTGCGATCGCAGCGAAATAACTGTTTTTATTGAGAA
>NZ_JBALCE010000073.1:0-106043 GCF_036919815.1 Nostoc sp. | reverse complement strand
ACCTTCTATACCAAAAACATTTTGCTGAATGAGGGTATCCGCGCTTGGATGGCTCCTCAAGATCAACCCCACGAACAATTTGTATTCCCTGAGGAGGTATTACCACGTGGTAACGCTCTCTAATAGACCAAATATTTTAGGCGGTACTGGACGCGACCAAGAATCCACTGGATTTGCTTGGTGGTCTGGTAACGCACGCTTAATCAACCTATCTGGCAAACTACTGGGTGCCCACGTTGCCCACGCTGGTTTGATTGTATTCTGGGCTGGAGCGATGACTTTATTTGAAGTCGCTCACTTCATTCCTGAAAAGCCCATGTACGAGCAGGGCTTGATTTTGTTACCTCACCTCGCCACTCAGGGTTGGGGTGTTGGTGCTGGTGGTGAAGTCATCGACACCTTCCCCTACTTTGTTGTCGGTGTACTCCACCTAATTTCCTCAGCCGTCCTTGGCTTTGGCGGTATCTATCATGCAGTCCGTGGTCCAGAAACCTTAGAAGAATACTCTTCTTTCTTTGGTTACGACTGGAAAGATAAGAACAAGATGACCAATATCATCGGGTTCCACCTGATTATTTTGGGATGCGGTGCGCTGCTGTTAGTGCTAAAGGCAATGTTCTTTGGTGGTTTGTATGACACCTGGGCACCAGGCGGTGGTGATGTTCGGATTATTACCAATCCGACATTAAACCCTGCGGTTATCTTCGGTTATGTAATCAAGTCTCCCTTCGGTGGCGAAGGCTGGATTGTCAGCGTCAATAACTTAGAAGATGTGGTCGGTGGTCACATCTGGATTGCCTTTATCTGTATTGCTGGCGGTATTTTCCACATTCTCACCAAGCCATTTGCTTGGTCCCGTCGTGCATCCATCTGGTCTGGTGAGGCTTACCTCTCCTACAGCTTGGGCGCTCTCTCCCTGATGGGCTTCATTGCCTCGCTCTTTGTTTGGTTTAACAACACCGTTTATCCCAGCGAATTTTACGGTCCTACGGGTCCGGAAGCTTCTCAAGCTCAGGCTTTGACCTTCTTGATTCGTGACCAACGCTTGGGTGCTAACGTCGGTTCTGCCCAAGGTCCCACAGGATTGGGTAAATACCTGATGCGCTCTCCCACTGGTGAAATCATTTTCGGTGGTGAAACCATGCGCTTCTGGGATTTCCGCGGCCCTTGGTTGGAGCCTCTACGTGGTCCTAATGGTCTTGACCTGGAAAAAATCAAGAATGATATTCAGCCTTGGCAAGCTCGTCGCGCTGCTGAATACATGACCCACGCTCCTCTGGGTTCTTTGAACTCCGTGGGTGGTGTGGCTACCGAGATTAACTCCTTCAACTACGTATCTCCTCGCGCTTGGTTGGCGACTTCTCACTTCGTACTAGGGTTCTTCTTCCTAGTTGGTCACTTGTGGCACGCTGGTCGCGCACGGGCAGCTGCTGGTGGTTTTGAGAAAGGGATTAACCGTGATACTGAGCCAGTGATGTTTATGGACAACCTCGACTAGGTTGTAAAGTTTATCTCATCACTGACAACTAAATAATTTAGAGGCTCTTGCATAAAAGCAAGGGCTTTTTTTATAGGAAAATTAGTAATCTACTGAGCGACTTACCAAGGTAATTAATACTATGAGCGATTCCAATTTTATTGATGCTTTGCAATGGACATCTGAAGCTAAGGAGAAGTTACAAAATATTCCCTTTTTTGTCCGCAGTCAAGCTAAAGCCCGAATTGAACAGCTGGCTCGTGAAGCAGAGCAAGAGGTTGTGACAGCTGATTTGGTAGAACAGGCTAGGCTTGAGTTTGGACAATAAAAAGGAGTCAGAATACAGAATTCAGAATACTCTACCTATAAAAGATAGAGTTTTAATAACGAACAATGTTTAAACTTTATTTCGCTCATAAGGTTTTAGGTTTTAAGCCAGTATTCCATACAGAATTCTGACTCCTGAGTTCTTCTTTTTTATAAAACATTCTGGAGGTCGTAACAATGACAATCGTCAAGAATCGAGCAGACCGAGTAATTCTGCATGACATCAGCTGGCAACAGTTTGAAAATCTTCTAAAAGACTTAGGACATGGGGCAGCAATGTTAGCTTACAATCGCACGCACTATTTTGGAAAGTATCACACCTTTACCTGAATACGAATATTACCATTTCAAAGATGTAGTATATTAATAGGTTAGTTGAAGAAAAGTAAGTAGTCGCGCTGTCAAAAGGCAAAGCCAAGCAACAATCCAAATGAGCGAACTGACCATACTCATCTAAATTTAGGGAATTTTAATTATGCCTAAATTGACTGTTCCACCCAATTTCACAGGCACTGCTGGTGACGACACTTTAGTTGGGGAAGATTTAAATAAATTTCCAGCAATTGGGATTGATATTTTAACTGGAGGTTTCATTGATACAGGCTTAGGAAAGGACACCATTAAAGGCAACGGCACTGGCGGTAAAGGGGCTGATGGTGCTATCGGTAAGAACGTCAATGGCAGCGAAGGCGGTGCTGGAATCGGCATCAGCAATAATGGCAATCTGAATACTGGGTCGGGCAACGACGCTATCATCGGTAAGGGCATTGGGGGTCGTGGAGGCAACGGTGCAGATGATTTTGCTGCTGGCGGCTCTGGCACTTTTGGCAACAATGGCGGTTCAGGGACAGGCATCAGTAACATTGGCATCCTTAATACTGGGTTGGGCAATGACACTATCATCGGCAATGGCACTAGCGGCAACGGCGGAAGCGGCAACGGTCAATTCTCCGGTGGCGGCAAAGGTGGATATGGGACTGGCATCAGCAACAGTGGCAAACTGAATACTGGGTTGGGCAATGATATTATCACTGGCACTGGTCAGGGCGGCACTGGTGCTTACGGCCGCTATAGCGGCGGCGGTGGATATGGGACTGGCATCAGCAACACTGGGCAACTGGATACCGGAGACGGAAATGACGCGATCGCTGGCATCGGTATGGGCGGCATTGCCGACACTAGAGGGCTTGCATCCGGCGATGGCGGTGTAGGGACTGGCATCAGGAATAATGGCAGTCTCAATACAGGCTCAGGAAATGACACTATAACTGGCACTGGTCAGGGCGGCGGTGGCGGTGGATTTGGGACTGGCATCAGCAACAGTGGGCAACTGGATACCGGAGATGGAAAAGACACGATCACAGGCATCGGTATGGGCGGCAAGGGCGCTAACGGATATTCGTCCGGCGAAGCTGGTGTAGGGACTGGCATCAGCAATAATGGTAGTCTCAAAACTGGGGATGGAAATGACACAATCACAGGCATCGGTATTGGCGCTATTGGCGGCATTGGGGTCTTTGGCGGTACTGCCTATGGCATCTTCAACGACGGAGTAATTGATACTGGGAATGGTTGTGACATTCTTACCGGACAGGCTACAGCAACAATTGGTGGTACTGCCTATGGCATTTATGGAAAAGGAACTATCAAGACTGGCAATGGCAATGACAAAATTACAGCCACTAGTACCATCAATGAAGTTAAACAAAAAGTTACTATTGGTGGTGGTATCAACATTGATCTAGATGCAGGAAATGACTACTTCAAAGGGTTTGGTACTGGGACTGTGGATGGTGGAAAAGGTTTTGATACCTTAGACCTCAGTGCTTTCAATCGCTCTGAACTCACTTTTTCTGGTGTAATTTCAGGTAATGCCCTAAACCCAGCTAACATCAGTTTCAATAACAATAAAAATGTTATTACACTGTCCACAACAGGCTTTGAGAATTTTATCTTTGCAGATGGCTCTTTGTACTACAGCACTTTGGTCTGAAACTAAAATTACAACAATCTCACGAAGAATAATTACGAATTCCGAATTAATATCAACTTCTTCCCACATTCATTGCTGCTAAAAAAGCCTTCTGGCTCACATCTCTGTAAACCGTATTCAAATACTTCATTACCACATCACTCGAAGTTGAATTTACTGCATTTTCCTCTTCCTTTGCTAGGGGGATTGCTCCTAATACATCTAATACCATCTCGCTAGTGGACGGTGCAATCACTACCAAGGATGACTCTAGTGGCTCATTGTATTGCCAGAAAGAGTCAATTTTTACAGAGTATTTGTTATTAGGAATTGACTGTTGAACATCAAGCGTTTCTGGCGTATTGGGTTCAATCTTGGCACTACGTAATTGACGTAAATCGCTGATAATTTGCTCTTTGGTACGTCCGCGCAATTGAAATAGTATAAAAGGGTCTTCACTGAAGCGATCGCCTAACTGATAGTATACCGCACCAACGTGTTTGCAGGGATTTACTTTATCAGGGCAAGAGCATTTACTCTGGATATCAGCAAGGGTAAATGGAAATATGGAAAGACCATTAGCTGTGAACACTTGTTCTATATTTTGTGGCATTTCTCCTGCCAAAAGTTTCGCGGCAAAAATTGCCCTTTGGGACATGGTTTCAATTACATAACCCCACTGTTCATCACTAAAAGGTTCCAGAGAAAGGGAAACTTTATAAGGTTCGATTTCACTACCTTGCACCCTAGCCAATACTTTTGCACCTTTAAACTCAATGCTCAAAACATTTCCTTGACGAGCATAGTTTCTCGCACGTTCTAAACGCTTTTTAAAGCGATAGGAATCTAGCAAATCTAGCCATTGTTGTGACCACCATTCGCGGCTTGCTTGTAATGTGTAATTAGTCATATCTGCTACAGCAATTTTCAGAGGTTTGTAGTGAGTGATTTATCATTCAATTCAAGGACTAAAGTCCTTACTACGAATTTATTCTGCATCATCGTCAATTACTGCACTCCGGTCAAGTATTAGTAAGTTGCGAAGTTGGTCTGTATCCATTTCAGTTAACCACTCTTCACCAGCACCCACAACTTGTTCAGCCAATTGTTTCTTACTTTCAATCATGTCATGAATTTTTTCTTCTAATGTACCAGTGCAAACAAATTTATGTACTTGCACATTCCGGGTTTGACCAATCCGAAATACTCTATCTGTGGCTTGATTTTCCACGGCAGGATTCCACCATCTGTCAAAATGGAATACATGATTTGCTCGTGTTAAATTCAGTCCTACTCCGCCTGCTTTCAGAGAAAGAATCATAATCGGGGGACCTTGGGGATCGTGTTGGAAACGGTCGATCATTTCCTCTCGTTGTTTTTTACTGGTGCTACCATATAAAAAGAATATTTCTCGCCCTAGCTGTTTTTCTAAATAGGGTTTAAGTAACTTACCCCACTCAGCAAATTGTGTAAAGATTAAAGCTCTATCACTTTCTGCTAAAACTTCTTCTAACATTTCTTCTAAGCGCAGAAGTTTGGCTGAGTTATGTTGCTCTAATGTCGCCTGTTTCAAGTATTGGGCTGGGTGATTGCAGATTTGTTTGAGTTTGATTAGTAAAGCCAAAATCATCCCCCGCCGTTGTAATCCTTCAGCAGATTCAATCTCTGCTAAAGATGCTTCTACAACTTGTTGATAAAGTGCAGCTTGTTCGCCAGTTAAACCGCAAAATACGGTCATTTCTTGCTTATCTGGCAAGTCTTGAATGATCTCGCGATCGCTTTTCAATCGCCGCAGTATAAATGGTTGAACTAATGAACGTAACTGAACCAAAGAAGCTGTATCCCCATACTTTTCAATTGGCATCGCAAACCGACGTTGGAAAAATTGCTTATTGCCTAAATATCCTGGATTCAGAAAATCTAAAATAGACCATAATTCTTGCAGTCTATTTTCTACTGGTGTCCCCGTCAATGCAATGCGAAAGGTAGCTGATAATTGCCGCACTGCTTTTGATTGCTTCGCCTCTGGATTTTTCACATTTTGCGCTTCATCTAAAACTATTATCTGCCAAGAGACGCTTTGCAATGACTTGATATCTCGATGCAAAAGTGAGTAGCTAGTAACGATTAAATCATGATTTTTAACCGCTTCTAAAAACGCTTTGCCTTTTGGACGTTTGTCACCGTGATATTGCAAAATTTTCAGGCTTGGTGCAAATTTATTAACTTCCCTTTCCCAGTTACCTAAAACAGAAGTTGGACAAACCAGTAAAGTGGGATTTTCGAGTGCATCTTGTTCTTTCAAGTGCAGCAGAAAAGCGATGAACTGGATAGTGTTATGACAAATAATATTGTTAGCAACGAAATTGTGATGTTTGCTAACTTCAAAGTCGTAAACCCACCCTTCATACTCCACATCTTCAATACCCTCAATCCGGCAATAAAAGACCTCTTGATCGAGAAGACATTGCAAAGACTCTCTCGTTAAGCTCAACTGTTCTACATCTAGGTTGCCATAGGCTGACAAAGTTTGAGTTGTCCACTTGGAAGGTTTTAGTAGCTGATACTGCTCTTGGGCTTCTCCACTAATCATGCGGCTCATCCCAACTATTACTCGCTGTAAACTATCTTTAGAAAATTGCTGTGAGCCATTAATGTAAACAGTGTTGTGCATTCCAAAATGCCGCAATGGTAGTCCCGTTGCTCTGACTGTTTGGGCAACAATATCAGAAGCCGGAATTCCTTCAATATTTGTGTTGCTAACCAGTTGACAAATTTGCTCTAATTTCTGCTGCTTTTCTGAGTTATTAAAACCAATTTTTTGCCAAAATCTGCGGGCAGAATTTCCTCCAATTACACCGATATAGTAGGTGCGAAAAGTACGAGTTCCATTAGTGGCACACTTCAGTTTGGGCGATATTCGCAACCAAATGCCGAAACGACGTAACAGAGTAGAAAGTTGCTGAATTAGTAAAGCCGAAGCTGTAGAAATCTCGATACTCCCCATACTCAAAACCACAGCAGATTCAGCATCAAAATAGTTTTGTAAAAATATCCGCACACTATTCAAGTCTGCCTGCATGATGAAAGGCGGAATAGATTTTTCTGCCGACAGTTTTCCCGAAACATAACCTTTAGCTTCTAAAAATCGCCGATAGGCTTGGCTGTTAACTCGAAGACAAGGAACTCTATTAGGAGAGGTGCAGATATTAGGGCTGTTAATTTTGAGGTTATAGCGCTTTTGAATGCGTTGGCAAGTCTGGAGTAGATCGTCTAGTACTCTGGTGTCTTTTTGAGATATTGTGACTCTTCCTACATCGGGTAGTTCATGCCCTTCGGCAATCTGCCAAGCGAGAAATTTGACTAAATCAGGATCTTGCGGTTGTCCATTCCAAAGCGTTTTACCTGGTACACAAACGTAATCACCTACCTGTAAGTTATTTGTCCAACCTTTGCTTGTCAGCAGCTTGTGACGACGGGTAATGGTGATACTATTACCGTCTTCTAGCGTGACTTTTCGTAATTTCTCGCGGACTTGCTGCCGATATAACCGTCTGACATTAGCTTGGACGATTTTGCCAGTTTTTTCATCTATGGAATTAACTAATAATTGCTCTGTGGGGTTAGCCCAAAATCCTTCGCCGTCAAACTCTGTTTCTCCAGCGTGAGTTGTCCAGATTGTCTCGGCTGTGTGTAACAGTCCGTTTACATCTAGTAATGTATTATTTGCTACGCATTTACCCAATCCCATATCGTCGGCGAGACACGCACCCAAGCCCCAACGTTCCAAGAATGACAGCCAAGCTGCGCCTCGTTCTTGATAAGGTCGCAACTGTCCTTGAAAACCTGTTGGTGTGGGAAAAGGTGCGATCGCCTGATTATTTGTTAGCGCCCCAATCAACTCTTGCAATGCCCCAGAAGCCTCAAAGCTGACCACTGGTAACTTTTCAATTACCTGGGTATCCCCTGTACTGAAACGCAAGGCATCTTCTAAGGAAAGCGCCATTTGGTCTTTGCGGGTGGTAAAAAAAGTTTGGGCTGTCTTGATATCTTGCGATCGCAATTCTACCCACTCGCCGTTAATTTCTACTAGCGGACTATTTAAAGCCACAAGTTTATCAAACTCAGCTTTGGAAATAGTTTGTCCACCAATTGCCAATTGCCATTGAAAATTTAGTAGACTCTGTAACCCTAAACGTCCCTGCTTTGTCTTTGGGGTTTCGGCAGTAATTTTCAAACCCAAACGGTTCGCCCATCCTTCACGGTTCGCTAAACTGGGAGGCAAAATTACACCTAAACCACTGTCTTCCAACCTCCAAGCTACAGCTTTGATAAACTCATAAGCTTGGATGGGAGTGAGACGGCAAGATTGGGGATATTCGGTTTCTAAACTGGGTGCGTAGGCGCTTTGCGCCTTGTCGCCAGACATCGCTGGGTATAATCGGGAAGCTAGCCCTAAACCTCGCAAAAATGTTTCTTGTGGTTGCTCAATTGTCCGATTTTCATAAATTAATTGTTCAACTGGATGATTCCAAATAGTTGCCGCATCTACCAAAAACTTCGGATCGTCAGCCGCTTGCAGGAAATACGCCAATGTCCAATCTGTTTCGCCAGACTCTGGAGAACGCAGTTGAAAACAGGTACGAAATAGACTTTTAAGAGTTAATTGGTATTGTAGCGGCATAGTCCAAGCCTTCAGTGCCGCTTCCAGTCGTTCCACTTCAATTGCATCTGCATTGACTGTACCAGATGCAGTAGTCAAAGCTTGCAACCACTGTCGTACCGCAACTGATAAAGATGCGTAGGTGCTGCCCGTCGTAGACATTGCTTTAGCTTCCATTGGAGGTTGAGAACCCGCCATTTCTCGCACTTGGGCATCTATCGTACTGTTGAGAAATCCCAAAAGTAATTCTTGAGGTTCGGTTGGAAAGTCTACAGAGATTGGGCATTGGGCATTGGGCATTGGGCATTGGGCATTGATTATTAATTCTTCTCCCCCCACTCCTTCTTGATAAGTACGACAAACCAACGGCATATTCGCAGAAAATTTTTCTAGGCGGGTTCCATCTACAGCACTGTCTAGAAGTACTTGCCATTTAGTGGCAAATGCACCATCTGATTCTCGCTGAATTCTTGGTAAAAACTTACACCGCGAGATTAAATCTAAACTCCACCGGGCAACCTGCGACCAAAAGCGTAAATCTCCTCCCAAAAAGGCATCTTCGCCGTTAGTAGCATTTAGGGGAACAGCCGTGAGAAATTTTACTGCTTCGCTGGGGTTGAAACAAAAACCCTCGACTCGCCACGGTTGCAAATATTGCGGGGCGTCTGTGTCTAACCCTAAGCTGGCAGAATGCACCGGGAAAATCGCTGCTGTTCCTTCGCCACTGCCTTCTGGGATATAAGTTGGTAGGGCAATTATTTGGGAATGCGTTGGCAAACTGATCTCAGTAGCAATGGCGGCTTTGCGCGTTAGCGTAGCTCCTCCTTTGGAGGCTCGCCCAGTAGTAGCCAACGCAACTTGGGGTTGGTGGATGAAGTTGGTAATTGCCATGTTTTGCGAACGCAACCACTCACTCAATTCAACTGATGTCATTGCCAATGGATGTAGTGGTATATCTCCAGATCCACTCGGATCGAAATTTACTCGTGGCGATCGCCAAGTTTCTCCCCAAATAAATAAACAACCATTTTGATTTTTTAGTAACCAATTCCCGTGTAAAATCGCCATTTGCTAACTACTCAGATTTTCCAAAAATTAAATAGACTCATCCGCGAATCATGAAAGCTTACCAGGAGAGAGTTACAAGGATTTGCACGGAATGAGCGATCGCCATCTGGCTGTACGAGGAAATGAGGGTTTGAAGGCATCGAGAGAGAAAAAAATGGAATTAGAGCAGAAACGTAGAATCAGAATAAATGAATTTAAAAATCGCAAATTAAGTACTAAGTGTAACAGAAAATAACCGATTAATTCGTAACCTTACCAGCCCACAAACAGCCAGAATTACCTGATTATATCGATGCCGAGCTAGACGGAATCTATCACTAGCTATCTCGTTTTATTTTGACCCGACATATCATGTGTTCAACAGCGATTCGGCGTGACGAGAGTTCTTTATTCTCTTGTTTTTGTAATTCCGAGATTTCTGTATTTTTTCGTTTCTTATGAGGGGTAGTAATGGCATCATCTCCTATATAGGCTTTATCGCCAAGAAACTGTTGTGTGTCAGTAAATTTATGGCGGGTTTCTCGAAATAAATTAATATCGCTTGTCTTCCCTAACATTCCGACACAGACATCGATAATATCTTCCCCTCCAGGTAGAACAATAAATTGATTTTTCAAAGTGTGCATTTTTTTCTTGCCAGAGTAGTATCGTTTTTGCTCTTGATAGTCTACAGGTCTTGCCGTTGCTTGTTCAGCGCTATCGACAATTAATTCGTATTTAGACAGCATTCGCTGTAATTCTTGATATTTTTGACTATCTGTTGATACTTCTTCTATTTGAGATGCTGGTAAAATATCTCGCAAAATATCTACCCAATAATTGAAGGTATCATTGGCTTTAGTTTTGGAAAAGTCAAACAGCAACCCTAAAATCTCAAAAATTGGTTTTTGTCTCAGGTAAACTAGACATAAGCATATTCCTTCTTTGGCTGACATCTCTGGTTTACGCCCGCCTCCAGGAGCGATAATCCGAATTTTCTTTTTTTCAATTTCTGCCTGTTTTTCTATATGCCTTTGCTCTGCCAAGCCGACCAATGCTAAAAACTGGTCATAACTAATTCCAATTAGGCGTTTAGCTTCATGAGGATACGATTCAATTCTTTCTAAAGGACTTGTCATATTCTTTCCACATAATTTTTACTCCAGCTTTTTATTATCTCATGCTATTTATATTAAGGATAAGTCTAATAATTCAAATTGCCAATATTCTACTTTTTACATTTTTTCCGAATATCTTTCCGGCAAATGCATATAATAAGTATTTCCGCAATCAATCCGCATAAAGATTATTAATTAATGGATTTTCCCCTTGTTCAAGTTTTAAAAAGCGGGATACTAGTTGAACTAGATTATATACATCCTCAAGAACAGGAGGTTGTAAGAGCATTACTTAATGTTGTAATTGTTGAAGGTAAAACTTATCCCCAAAAGCAACCTCTATCTCCGGCAGAATTTTCAGCTTACTGGTTGAGTAAGGATGCCTTTGTTATCAGGACATCGGTTGGAGATGCTACACACAAGCCAAAAGAAATATTAGGGGCGTTTTACTTAAAACCAAACTTTCCCGGTCGGTGTAGTCATATTTGCAACGCTGGTTTTATTGTACAACCTGAGTTACGCGGTCAGGGGATAGGGCGATTCATGGGAGAAGCGATGCTTTTGATAGCAGCTAACCTTGGTTATGAGGCAGTAATGTTTAATTTGGTCTTTGAAACTAATATACCTTCAATTACACTTTGGCAGTCGTTAGGATTTGAGATCATTGGGCGGATTGGGCGTGCAGCCAAGCTAGGAGATCAACAAGTGGTAGACGCGCTGATCATGTATCGTGCTTTGGGTTGAACGACTTATCTATCTTTGTATGTACCAGAAGTCAGTCATAGTGCATAAATGTTAGGATTGCCACAGAAAGAGAATAGCGAAAGAGAAGGAAAAAAAACTGAATGGCAGAAGTTGATAAGTCAATATCCTTCGATGGTAGGGATATTCGACTGAAAGTAGGCTTACTAGCTCCCCAGGCTGGTGGGTCGGTGTTGATAGAATCAGGGGACACATCCGTTTTAGTCACGGCTACGCGATCGCAAGCCAGAGAAGGCATTGATTTTCTTCCACTCACAGTAGATTACGAAGAAAGGCTGTATGCAGCTGGTAGGATTCCCGGCGGGATCATGCGCCGAGAAGGTCGTCCCCCAGAAAAAACAATTCTCACCAGCCGTCTTATAGACCGTCCCATGCGTCCCCTGTTTCCCTCATGGCTACGGGATGACCTGCAAATTATTGCGATCACGATGTCGATGGACGAGTTAGTACCACCCGATGTGCTAGCAGTTACAGGTGCTTCGATCGCTACCCTAATTGCCCAGATTCCTTTTAATGGGCCAATGGCAGCAGTGCGGGTTGGTTTAGTGGGAGATGATTTCATTATTAACCCCACATACGCAGAAATTGAAGCTGGAGACTTGGATTTGGTAGTAGCCGGTTCACCACATGGCGTAATCATGGTGGAGGCGGGAGCCAATCAGTTGCCAGAGCGAGATATTATTGAGGCGATTGACTTTGGTTATGAAGCAGTGCGGGACTTAATCAAAGCGCAGCAAGATTTAATCGCAGAACTGGGTCTGGTAATAGTGCAAGCAGCACCACCAGAAGTAGACCAGACGCTAGAAAATTATATCCGCGATCGCGCTAGCAGCCAAATCAAGAAAATCCTCTCTCAATTTCATTTCACCAAACCCGAACGCGATGCAGCTTTAGATGTCGTCAAGGATGAAATTGCCACGACGATCACTGAACTGTCACATGAAGACCCAATTCGAGTTGCCGCAACTGCAAATAGCAAAGCACTTGGGAACACTTTTAAAGATATTACCAAATACTTCATGCGGCGGCAAATCATCGAAGATAACGTTCGCGTTGATGGTCGCAAACTCGATCAAGTGCGTCCTGTTTCTTGTTTAGTTAATGTCTTACCAAAGCGAGTCCACGGGAGCGGTTTATTTAACCGGGAACTAACTCAGGTATTATCCGCTTGTACTCTAGGTACACCTGGGGATGCCCAAAACCTCAACGATGATATGCAGCTAGATCAACACAAGCGTTATCTGCATCATTACAACTTCCCGCCTTTCTCAGTTGGGGAAACCAAGCCATTGCGTACTCCCGGAAGGCGCGAAATTGGTCACGGCGCATTAGCAGAGCGAGCGATAATACCTGTGCTACCGTCAAAAGAAGATTTTCCCTACGTGATTCGGATCGTATCGGAAGTACTTTCCTCCAATGGTTCCACCTCAATGGGTTCAGTGTGCGGTTCCACCCTAGCCCTGATGGATGCTGGTGTGCCAATTCTCAAACCCGTCAGTGGCGCAGCAATGGGTCTGATTAAGGATGGGGACGAAGTGCGAATCCTGACTGACATTCAGGGCATTGAAGACTTTTTGGGGGACATGGACTTCAAAGTTGCCGGCACGGATGTCGGGATTACCGCCTTGCAAATGGATATGAAAATCCCTGGTCTGTCGTTAGACGTTATTTCCCAAGCTGTCCACCAAGCTAAATCAGCCCGGTTACACATTTTGGAGAAAATGCTCGCCTGTATTGACCAGCCGCGTACCGAAACCTCACCTTATGCCCCACGTCTGTTAACAATCAAGATTGATTCAGACATGATTGGTCTGATCATCGGTCCTGGAGGCAAGACTATTAAGGGGATCACCGAGGAAACTGGTGCCAAAATTGACATCGAAGATGATGGTACGGTGACAATTTCTGCTGTAGATGAGAACAAGGCCAAGAGAGCCAAAAACATCATCCAAGGTATGACCCGCAAGCTGAACGAAGGGGATGTCTATGCCGGACGCATCACTCGGATTATACCCATAGGTGCATTTGTGGAATTTCTGCCTGGAAAAGAAGGTATGATCCATATTTCACAACTTGCTGATTACCGCGTTGGCAAAGTTGAGGATGAAGTTGCAGTGGGCGATGAAGTGATTATCAAAGTGCGCGAAATTGATAACAAAGGTCGGATTAATCTCACACGCTTGGGTATTCACCCAGATCAAGCAGCAGCAGCACGGGAAGCTGCGGCGGTGAATCGGTAACTCGATTTGGGATTTTAGATTAGATTAAATCTAAAATCCGCGATGCCTACTGTGAAGGCATCGCCGTATGCTTCTCTAATTAGTTGCACAACTCTTAACTTGATACAACTTTGCGGTCATCAGATATAGTTGTTAGGTTTTTTAGACTCTAGTTAACGTCAATTCATTATTTATATTATTCTGTCAATCCGTAGGTTGAGTATTTTAAAATACATATTTTATCTATTTACAAATTGAGCAAATTGCCCGATCATGGCGACACAGAAAAAATGTGATCAAAAACACTTTTTCTTGTAATCAGTCATAATTTATGTAATTTGTGCAATTAATCTTCGGTCAAAAATATCATGAGTTTAGTTTCAACGATAAATAAACTGAAATCAAATCAAGTTCCCACACTCAATGATTGCAGTTCACAAAGCCTTCTCAACTACTTTGAAAATTCTTGGGAACTTGAAGAAATACTCATGAAAAGTTTGGTCGGGGAAGAAACTTTTTATCTTAACCCTGATCCTTTAAGAAACCGGATAATTTTTTATCTTGGTCACTCAGCAGTTTTTTTGATCAACAAGTTAATTGGCGTTGGTTTAATAAAAGCTCGAATTAATTCCCAATACGAAACCCTATTTGAAATCGGAGTTGATCCAGAAACACCGACGGAACTTGACGCAGCGATGAAAGGGGTTAGCTGGCCTGATGTCGAAAAAGTTTGGCAATATCGGGACAAGGCACGAGAAGCGATCGCAAATCTAATTCAAAATACTTCCCTGGATCTCCCAATTCATCAACAGCATCCCTTCTGGGCTTTGCTGATGGGAATAGAACATAGTCGGATTCACTTTGAAACCTCTTCGATGCTAGTGCGTCAATTGCCTAGCGATCGTCTAAAACGTCCCTCAGGCTGGAATTACGCACCTAGTAACGGGAACATTCCCAACAATGAAATGCGCCGGGTTCCAGGTGGTGTGGTGAAACTAGGAAAACCCCAGGATGATCTTACCTATGGTTGGGATAGCGAATATGGCGATCGCACTGTTGAAGTTAAACCGTTTTTAGCTAGTCAACATCTAATCACTAACGGAGAATATCTGAAATTTGTTCAAGCTGGTGGTTACAAAAATTCCGACTATTGGGATAGTGAATCTGGGAATTGGAAGCAACTCTACAACGTAGAACATCCCAAATTCTGGATACCCTTCGAGGATGGCTACCGTTATCGAGCCACATTCAACGAGATAGACTTACCCCTAGACTGGCCTGTGGAAGTTAATTACTACGAAGCGATCGCATTTTGTCGCTCTCAAGGCTCAGAAATACGCTTGATGACTGAAGCAGAATGGAATCAAGCCTTACTTACCTGTGAGGATAACCACTCATCAACTAACTATAATCTCAACTTACAATTCATTTCCCCTAGCCCAGTGGGAATGTTCAAACCAGCTAATAGTAGTTGTGGGCTTTATGATCTTAGAGGAAATGTTTGGGAATGGCTAGGGGACACTTTCAACGCCCTACCAGGATTTGAACCTCATCCGCTTTACGAAGACCAAGCAGCACCCTTTTTTGATGGCAAACATCAGATGATGCTCGGCGGTTCATGGGCAACTAATGGTTCAATGGCATTACCAACCTATCGCAACTGGTTTCGTCCCTACTTTCATCAACACGCTGGTTTTAGAATTGCTCAAGATTTGAAAGGAGATTATCGGTAGTCTAGGAACAATGGGGTGCTAATTTTTCAAACAGAATTCAGGAGTTAGGAATAAAAATTAAATAACATATAATTTATATCCCTGGCTTACCTCACCCTCAATCCCTCTCCTTATAAAGGAGAGGGAAGCTAGAGACAGGATGAAGTTTTGCATTTTATTTAATCCACATTCCTTAGGAGTCAGATGACTCACCACTCAGGACTCTTCATTTGCTTGCTACGACAATCATTCGGCGGCTATCAAGTGCGAACGGTTCCCCATCGTAACCATAGCCCTCTACTTCGCAAAAGCCCGTTTGCAGGAGCCAATCCCGCATTTCGGGAAAGGTAAAATTACGAACAAAATATTGACCGCGCCGCACTTGTCCATCACGAATGATAATCCGCTCGGTATGGGTACGATTAGTCAGCGCATCGTAGTGCGTGCGTGCAAGCATATAATTCCCCTCACGCTCAGTAATTAACTCCGGCCTAAATTCTTGCAAGACGCGGCTAAAATTCTGAACATCAATTAGTAATTTGCCACCTACTTTTAGAGCGCGATACGCTTGGGTTAAGACCGATCTATTTTCATTGTCATCGAAGTAACCGAAGGCTGTGAAGCAGTTTATGATGCAGTTGAAGCGATCGCTAAAGGGTAAAGAACGCATGTCGCCTTGCAGGTACTCTACCTTAACACCGTTGCTAACCGCATCTTGATTTGCTTTTTCTAAGAAGAAAGCTGTTGCATCAAGTCCAATTACATGATAGCCACGAGCCGCTAGCTGATTAGCAATCCGTCCATGCCCACAAGCTAAATCTAAAATACTCATCCCTGCTTCTAAATGTAGCAATCGGCAAATGAGGTCAACTTCGTGTTGAGTACGTTCTGGTGTCAACAACGTTTCATAAAAGTAAAGATAATCTTCCTCGAACACACTGTTAATATCAAATGTATTTGCAATCATTTTTAATCTAATTTATAAAGTGAATTTTCAATATGAATGGGATGATACTTTTGAAGCGGATTTACTGAAGTTGCGAGCATCAGTTGCCAACGCATTCACAGAAGTGTCTTTGGACAACTCTTTACCGCAACAAAGTGTCCATTGTTCTACGATTTACTATTATTACAGTAATATTACAGGAATTGTGCTTAACTGGATTTTTGATTTTGGAAAACCAGTCATAGTCTAAGCTTGGGTATTTTTGGAGAAGTCTAAAGAATATGACTGGATTAACTGTTGTCCTTTGGTTACGTCAGCTAGTTTTTGGCTTAAGCTTAAGCTGTCTACTTTTACTTTCAGGTTGTATTACAGGTGGTTCCACTGCTGGTAACACACTTACGGTTGCTACAGAACCTACGTTTGCGCCTTTTGAGTTTCAATCTGCCAGTGGTGAGTTGCAAGGCTTTGACATTGATTTGATGAATGCGATGGCCCAATCTGCTGGCTTTAAAGTTAAGTATCAAAATATGCCCTTTGCGGGGATGATTCCAGCATTGCAAGGGCAAACTGTAGATGCTGCCGTTGCGGCAATGACGATTACTGCCGAACGGGCGAAGACAATTTCCTTCTCGCGTCCTTACTTCAAATCAGGGCTAGCGATCGTCACCCGCACAGATAATCAAAACATTACCAATTTCGATCATCTTAAGAACAAAATTATTGGCGTGCAAATTGGGACAACTGGCGCACAGAAGGCTAAAAGTATTCCAGGATCGGAAATTCGCACTTTTAATGATTCACCTTTAACCCTTCAAGCATTAATCAATGGTAATGTCGATGCCGTTCTTAATGATCAGGTCGTTATGTTATATGGCATAAAGAGCGGCAACCTTAAAAAACTCAAAGTGGTCAGCAGTCTGCTCACAGAAGAATTTTATGGCATTCCTACACCTAAAGGATCGCCCAACTTGCAAGCGATTAACCAAGGTCTAGAAACGGTGCTGAAAAATGGTATTTACGCCAAAATCTACCAAAAGTGGTTTGGTATCCAACCGCCACAACTACCAGAAAAATCACCCATCGAAAACCAGGCTGCCGAAAAAGGCGTATCCCAACTATTTACCTCACTAAGCATTATTTTTAAGTCCCTACCCACCTTGCTAAGTGGAGCTTTAGTAACACTTGAACTCACAGCCATCTCAGTCTTCCTGGGTATGATCGGGGGTACACTGATTGGAATTGTTCGCCTTTTCCCGACTCCGCCTTTGCCCTGGATTGCTAGGGCGTATGTAGACTTTTTCCGGGGAACGCCGTTGCTGGTACAGATTTTTATGATTTACTTTGGGTTGCCTGCTTTAGCCCAAAATTTTGGTTTTACCTTCACTTTAAATCGTTTAGCAGCAGCGGTGATTGCATTGAGCCTGAATAGCGCTGCTTACATTGCTGAAGTTGTCCGGGCAGGTATTCAATCAATTGAGCCTGGGCAAACAGAAGCCGCCCAATCACTAGGTTTAAGCTCAGTGCAAACGATGCGCTATGTAATCTTTCCTCAAGCCCTCCGGCGGATGCTACCACCTCTAGTAAATCAGTTCATTAGCCTGCTCAAAGACACCAGCTTAGTCGCTATCATTGGGTTTGAAGAGTTGTTCCGCAAAGGACAGCTGATTGTAGCTGACAACTATCGTTCATTTGAGATTTACGCCACTGTCGCCTTGGTTTATTTATTCCTGACCGTGCTTTCTTCTCAAGCGTTTAGTCGCTTAGAGCGATCGCTCAATCCCGTTAATAAAAAGACCAAAAGATAGGGGGGCAGGGCAAGGCTGTTTCATTTCTAGATCCAAATTATATCAAGTTCGGGTGATTACTTATTAAATTCAAAGAACCCCAAAGAGCCAAAGCTATGCTTTGTCTCCCCTCCCGAAGATCGGGGAGGGGATTAAGGGGAGCCTAGCGCGAAAAACAAGGTTATCTCTCAATAGGGTTAAGACAATCGTAGGTTGGGTTGAGGAACGTAGACCCGAACGGGCTTCCCGCAGGGGAACCCAACATTTACCGAGATTTGTTGGGTAACGCTTACGCTCTACCCAACTTACAATTTCTTACTCAATCCAAATTACTAGACGACTTCATGGTGATATGCTCCAAAGAAGCTACAGGAAACATAATTCCTGGCTTCTTTGTAGGAGGATTTAGTGTATTGAATAACCTGTCCCAAAATCCTTGAATCCCATAGTTTCCCTTGAAACAACTGTGGTGAAGATCGTGAAAATCTGATGGGACAAAAAATATTGATAAGGAACTATGACCTTCTAGGTTGTAAGCATTGCCTATAATAGTCCAAGCACATAACTGGGTTATATTATACCCAAATATAAAAATAGGCAAAAGGTCTGTAATAGTAACAATAATATATTCAGTTAAACTCTTATGCCCAGCCACAAAACTTGATGAGTCGGCGAACTCATGATGTTTTAGATGTATTTTCTGCAAGAATTTTCTGTGAAGTAGCGAATGGGAAACGTAAAAACAGAAATCAGCAGCAATTATTCTCATCAAGAACCATCCAAAGTTTAAGAGTAAACTATTTCCTCTATTTACCTGTGGCGCTAAATAGAGTATAATTAAAGCTGCTATGAGACTTTTAAATTCTCCAGTAATAATGCCTTTGGCCGTAAAGGAAGGAAATGGTTGTTTTTTTACTTTCTTAACTCTGGCAGTTAGTTTCTCTTTCAAATTATCATTGTTTTTAATTACCTTTTCGATGAAAAGACCAATGCTATAAAATGACATAGAACCAACAAGCCAATATAACAAAACCTGAGTGATAAGGTTAAGTTCTATATTGTGTAATAGCCAATAAAATATTTGCTGAACAATTGTGCAACTAATAGCGATTTTTAGATAGAATTCAACCTCAAAACAGAAATTAAAAAACTTTTTTATCACTGTGTCCTTGTAATAGGGCTTTAACCCTCTTGTTGTATGGAGCCTCACAGCTAATCAGTATAAGTTACAGCCATTTATCTGAAAATAGCTGTAAGAGGATGTTTTAAAAGTATTATGCGAAACATCAAAGTCATCAAAGACCTAACCCCCTGACCCCCTTCCCGACGTGGGAAGGGGGAAGACCTTTCGCGGAGAGGAATGGAAGCGGGGTTTGGATGATTGTCTTTCTTTTGCTTAAGCTTTTTTCAACCAGCTAAACATAGCACGTAAATCTTTGCCAACTTCCTCAATTTTGTGTTCAGCTTCTTTGCGACGCAAGGCGGTAAATCCTGGTTTACCAGCTTGGTTTTCTAGAACAAATTCCCGTGCAAATTGCCCAGATTGAATTTCACTGAGAATTTTCTGCATTTCAGCTTTGGTTTGTTCAGTCACAATCCGCGGACCACGGGTATAATCGCCATATTCGGCTGTGTTAGAAATACTGTCGCGCATTTTAGCTAAACCGCCTTCCACAACCAAGTCAACAATCAACTTGACTTCATGCAGACATTCAAAATAAGCCAATTCTGGTTGATAACCAGCTTCCACCAAAGTTTCAAATCCGGCTTTGATTAAAGCACTCAAACCACCGCACAATACCGCCTGTTCACCAAATAAATCAGTTTCGGTTTCTTCACGGAAAGTAGTTTCCAGGACACCAGCGCGAGTCCCACCGATACCTTTAGCATAAGCCATCGCGCGATCGCGTGCCTGACCACTGGCATCCTGATAAACTGCAAACAGCGCTGGTACGCCTTCACCCTGTTCATAAGTCCGCCGTACTATATGTCCCGGTCCTTTGGGTGCTATCATCACCACATCTACGTTATCTGGTGGTACAATTTGCCCAAAGTGAATATTGAAACCGTGGGCAAAGGCTAAGACATTCCCTTCTTGCAGATTTGGTTCAATCTCGTTTTTGTAAATCGTTTTTTGGACTTCATCAGGTAACAAAATCATGATGAAGTCAGCAGCATTGGCAGCATCTGCAACATTCTTCACAGTTAACCCAGATGCTTCAGCTTTTGCGACTGATTTACTACCCGGATATAATCCCACAATCACATTCAAACCACTATCTTTTAAATTGAGAGCGTGGGCATGACCTTGGGAACCATAGCCGATAATAGCAATAGTTTTTCCAGCCAAAAGGTCTAAATTGGCATCTTCGTCATAATACATCCGGGCCATAGAAGCATCTCCTGTCAGCAAGCATCGTCAATTAGCAGACTTTTGATTTTACCCCAAATTGAGTAACCACAGATGAACTGTTACCCGGATTTCTCACAATATTGCTCAAAGCCTGATAAAACCTAGATTCAGAAGTTTCGCACTGCATTAAAATTTTTAGCCGTCATAAATGTCCGAAAGATACCCTGGGTAAAGGTTTTGCATCAGGCACTGACAAATAAAAAAATACTCAACTACTTCTTGTGGGGTGTTGGAAATCCCTAATGCGATCGCTAATTCTCAAATCGGGAATATATTCAAAAAACCGAACGTACAGGGCAACGCGATAATTTAGTAGTTAATTTGAGAGGTTACACAAATAATTTACTTAAATTACCCAAAATTATTAGCACCGTCCCCTAGAGTCATAATAGTGTTTCCCATCAGGGAAGCTTCGTTGTTAAAAATTTGAAATCGGAAGTTTTACCCTAGTATGGGGTTAGTAACGCTGGTGATTGCTTGAGAGGAAAGGCATTCTAGACTTTGGCATAGCGAGAGTGCGATCCTGGTTGCCACATCACCTTGAAACTTACCGCCGGTAAGGTTTCCAGTAGACACTATAACGTTATTATCTCCAATTTTAGTTCAAACTTGATTGATTAATCAAACATATAACAGTCGAATTGCGGTTTAAATTGAGTTAATAAATTGAAATAATCATTTATCAAGTCAGACTACCAATGCTCTCCCAAGATAAACCAAATCCAAAAGATTCACCGCAAGGATCGTGCGAAATACCTCGTCAAAACATTCTGCCCACTGCCCCATTACCGGAATCTATTAGTAAAAATATCGAGACTATCATCGCATTGCACAGACGTTCTGAAAAAGACGTACCACAACACCAGCGTGTTGTAGAAACGGTAACTGCCTTTTTTGGTCGTCCTGCATTCCTGTATAGCATCGTCCTTGCGATTATTCTGTGGGTAACACCCAATATCTTACCACGACGTTTGGGCATACCAAGATTTGATCCTCTTCCATTTCCTTGGTTACAATTTTCACTGACTCTGGGTTCATTGTTGGTGACAACAGGGGTATTGATTAAACAAGAGCGACAAGAAAAGTTAGCAGAGCAACGGGCGCAGCTTAGTCTTCAACTTAACCTGCTCTCTGAGCAGAAAATCGCTAAACTCATCGGTTTGCTTGAGGAATTACGTCAGGATATTCCTAATGTCAAAAATCGCTCTGACCCGGAGGCTGAAATGATGAAGTCCCCTACTGATCCGCACGCAATTATAGATGTATTAGAAGAGACTTTAGCATCCGAGTTAGCAAGTTTCTCTCAGCAAAAAACATCAATTGAAGAATGATAATTGGACTTTGGAGAAAACTTTAACCCTGTTACATAAATCGCAACAATCCAGGCTTTGAGTTTTCCTTCAGTAATACTGGGTTTAACTTCATCCATCTGGGGATAGATTATGTATACTTCGATGAAATTGCCGCGCACATCTGCTTTATTTGTGAGTGCGTTATTAGGAGGGGTGATTTTCACCAGTTGCGCCGCTTCCCATCAGTCAGCAAATCAGGCTTTACCTCAAGTTGCAGCCGATGGCGCGGCAAATAAAGCAATGGCACCTGCTAGTGAAAGCAGTATTTCCCAAAAGACGGAAGCTGCACCAATAGCCCGTTCTTGTCCCCAACTCATTAAGAAAGCAGCAATGTCTTTGACTGTCAACTCCGTAGATCAGACTATTGATGCTGTTTCGCAAATTATCAATAAACAGCAAGGGGATTTGATCGGGTTGCAAGAACAACAACCCAAAAACGACAGCCGGCGTTACACAGCAACAATCCAATTGCGGATACCAGAGAATCTGCTGGAACCTACCCTAGAACAAATAGCTAAATTGGGCACTGTCGATACTCGTAATATCACGGCTGAAGATGTGGGCGATCGCCTAGTAGATTTCCAAGCTAGATTAACTAATTTGCAAAAAAACTGAAGTCAATTTGCAAAAAATTATGGATCGGGCTGGTTCGATTAGAGATGTGCTTAGTGTTGCCCAAGAATTGAATAATGTCCGCCAAACAATAGAACAAATTAATGCCCAACTCAAAAGCCTACAAAATCAAGTTGCATATTCCACTATTACGCTGAACCTAGAAGCAGCAGTTTCTAGCACCAGTCCCCAACCTGCCTTTGGTTTGCAAGTTCAGGAAACTTGGAACAACTCCACCCACTCCTTGAGTGGATTTTCCGTTGGCTTACTCAAGCTGGGTATTTGGTTAATCGTTTACAGTCCCTATTTGTTAATTTTTGTTGCTCTTGTCTATGGCTTTTCCCGTTGGCGGCGAACTCATTCACCACGTTTGACACAAACACCAGAACCAACTAGTTCTGAGTGAAGTTACATAAATACAACATCTAATTTTGACAAATTTACACAAGTAAAGAGCAATTTAAATATTCCCAACTCTTATTGTCTGCATCTCTATTTTGAAAAGTTCTGTTTATCCTGTAGTTTTGATTACTTTAATCATTTTTCAAATGTAAAAAGCAATACAAAATATATGATGACAAGTTTGATACAAATTTGTTAAGAATAGTTACAATAGTCAGAATACAGGATAATATTTCTTATGGTAAATTACCTTGACAATAATCCACCCTATCAAGTAGTAATTGTTGGCGGTGGTTTTGGTGGACTTTATGCGGCAAAAACACTAGCTAAAGCCGCAGTAAACATTACTCTGATTGATAAACGCAACTTTCATTTATTTCAACCCCTGTTATACCAAGTCGCCACAGGTGCGCTATCTCCTGCGGATATTTCTTCGCCGTTGCGTTCTGTACTCAGCAAGAGCAAAAATACGAAAGTGTTGCTGGGAGAGGTGAATAATATTGATCCAGAAGCGCAACAAGTGATTGTCGGCGACAAAGCAATAGCTTACGATACGTTAATTGTCGCCACAGGAGCCAAGCATTCCTACTTTGGCAAAGACAACTGGGAAGAATTCGCCCCCGGCTTGAAAACTGTAGAAGATGCCATAGAAATGCGTCGCCGGATTTTTACGGCCTTTGAAGCCGCAGAAAAAGAAACAGATCCAGAAAAACGCCGTGCTTGGTTAACTTTTGTAATTATCGGTGGTGGCCCAACAGGTGTAGAATTAGCCGGTGCGATCGCCGAATTGGCAAATCAAACTCTCAAAGAAGATTTCCGCAACATCGACACATCCCAAGCCAAGATTTTGCTATTAGAAGGTCTGGATCGGATTCTGCCACCCTTTGCACCAGAATTATCACAAGAAGCGGAAGCATCCCTGACGCGGTTGGGGGTGATTGTCCACACAAAAACATTGGTAACGAATATTGAGAATGATCTTGTTACCCTCAAACAAGGCGATGAAGTTAAAGAAATTGCTTCAAAAACGGTATTATGGGCAGCAGGTGTGAAAGCTTCAGCAATGGGAAAAGTGCTAGCAGAACGCACAGATGCTGAGTGCGATCGCGCTGGACGGATTATCGTCGAATCTGACTTGAGTATTAAGGGACATCCGAATATTTTTGTAATTGGCGACTTAGCAAATTTTTCTCATCAAAATGGGAAACCGCTACCTGGTGTTGCACCTGTAGCGAAACAACAAGGAGAATATGTAGCAGAACTAGTCCAGCATCGGCTTGCAGGTAACAGTTTGCCACCCTTTTCTTATATTGACAACGGTAGTTTAGCGATGATTGGGCACAATTCTGCTGTGGTAGATTTGGGTTTTATCAAGTTGAAAGGTTTCTTTGCATGGCTGTTTTGGCTGTTGATTCACATCTACTTCTTAATTGAATTTGACAATAAATTAGTAGTGATGATTAAGTGGGCGTGGAACTATTTCACCCGTAATCGCGGAGCTAGATTGATTACAGGACAAGAATCCTTACCCACTCAGGAATTGGCGATCGCAACAGTTATTACAACATCAGAAAATAGTAAACAGGCGGTAAATATCTAATTGGGCATTGGGCACTTGTACTGAGCGAAGTCGTTGGCGCAGCCTCTCGTAGAGAAGTATTGGGCATTTAGGAAAGAATTCTTATAATTCCTAACTCCTGTACAGACGCGATTAATCGCGTCTCGCCGCCCTCATAAATTAGCAGTAAGCTGTTTGAGGGCGTTTTTCATAATCTACACATGGCAACTATTAACGACAACTACCTGAAACTGAAAGCGGGTTATCTGTTTCCAGAAATTGCTCGGCGGGTGAATGCCTTTGCTGAAGCGAATCCTGATGCTAAAGTTATCCGGTTGGGCATTGGCGATGTTACTGAACCTCTGCCGGAAGCTTGCCGCACAGCGATGATTAAAGCTGTGGAAGAAATGGGCGATCGCAATACCTTCAAAGGCTACGGCCCAGAGCAAGGCTACGCTTGGTTACGGGAAAAAATTGCTAGTCAAGATTTCCAAGCACGGGGAGCCGCGATCGATGCCTCAGAAATCTTTATCTCCGATGGTTCCAAGTGCGACACGGGCAACATTTTGGAAATCTTTGGTCATGATAACATCATCGCCGTTACTGACCCCGTTTATCCGGTGTATGTAGACACTAATGTAATGGTGGGTAATACGGGGAATATCAACGATAAAGGCGAATTTGAGGGTTTAGTTTATCTACCAATTACGGCTGAAAATAACTTCACCGCCGAAATTCCCTCAAAGAAAGTCGATTTAATTTATCTCTGCTTTCCTAATAACCCCACTGGCGCAACTGCAACCAAGGAATATTTAAAGGCATGGGTGGACTATGCCAAAGCTAATAACTCGATTATTTTCTTTGATGCAGCCTACGAAGCTTACATTACCGATGCGTCGATTCCCCACTCAATTTATGAAATTGAAGGTGCAAGAGAAGTTGCGATCGAATTTCGGTCTTTCTCCAAGAATGCAGGTTTTACGGGAACTCGCTGTGCGTTAACCGTGGTACCGAAGACACTCACAGCAAAAGCCGCCGATGGTTCCGATGTGGAACTCTGGAAACTGTGGAATCGTCGCCAGACTACCAAATTCAACGGCGTTTCTTACATCGTCCAACGGGGAGCCGAAGCGGTTTACTCTGAAGAAGGACAGACACAAATCAAAGGATTAGTTAGTTTCTATCTAGAAAACGCCAAAATTATCCGCGAGAAACTCACAGCCGGCGGATTATCAGTTTATGGTGGCGTGAATGCACCTTACGTTTGGGTAAAAACGCCTAATGGTTTATCTAGTTGGGAATTCTTTGATAAGTTGCTGCAAACTGTCAACGTTGTCGGCACACCTGGTTCTGGCTTTGGTGCTGCGGGTGAAGGTTACTTCCGCATATCAGCGTTTAATAGTCGGCAAAATGTCGAAGAGGCGATGAAGCGGATTACCGAGAAGTTTAAAATGTAAAGCGATCGCTTTTAGCCGCTTTTGTTAAACTCAATCTATTAGTCTAAAGGTTACGGTGGGCTGTATTATCCACCGCAACCTGATAGATAATTATTGAGATTCAGCTTACTTATATTTTGGTTATGACTGCTGCTATCCCTGTTTTCAAACCTGTTAGCCAGATGCAGTTAGCACCTGGTAGCACGGTGACTATTCCAGATGTTAGCTGGGAAGAATTTGAATCTATTTTACAAGAATTGGGAGAAAAAAGAACTATACGAATTGCCTACAGTCAAGGGACTTTAGAAATTATGGCTCCTTTACCAGAACATGAAATACCCAAAGATTTAATTTCTGATATTGTCAAAATATTGCTGAAGGCTAAAGATATTAGATACCAACCTTTTGGTTCCACCACCTTTAAACGGCAAGGTGTAGCAGGAGTTGAACCTGATGCTTGCTTTTATATTCAGAATTATCAACAGATGATTGGTCATCGCCGCTTACAACCTGATGATCCGCCGCCAGATTTAGCGATTGAGACTGATGTCACATCGAAAACTACTCTCGATGCTTATGAAGCCATTGGAGTCCCAGAATTATGGGTTTACGATAGTGGAAGCCTTTCTATTTATTTGCTGAGAGATGGGAAATACATAAAATCTAATAGCAGTTCTAATTTTGAGGATATAGCTATTACTCAGATTATCCCGGCTGCTGTGGAACGTAGTTGGCAAGTAGGAAGTTTTCAAGCTTTGGAAGAATTGGAAGCGATGATTTAGTAAATAAAATATAGACATTAGGAAGTGCGATCGCATTTCAGTAAATAGTGAGAGAAATGGCAAATTAAACAGTTTAGCAGATTACAGAAAAGTTTAAGGTGTAGGTTTGTTGGGCATCTTAAAGGTTGTAGTTGAAGTTACCCAACGAGCGATACTTAGAGGAGTAAGATTAGTAAATGCCAAGTAATCATTTACCAAAAACAAGATCCGAAATAGCAGACAAACCTAAACTTAGACCCTATGGTTCAAAGGTTGATATTATTCTTGGTGACACCCATCAGTTTGGTTTTGATGGAGAAAGTTGTCTCATTTTGGGTAATGATCTGATTGTTCGTCTGATTCCTCACCAAAACAAGAAGTTTGAATTTCAGAAATTTACAGCCCATTTAGAAGGTTTTGCTAGTGCTAGCGAAGCAGAGGAGGCTGGTTTAAAGTTTGCGATGTCAGTTTTGTGGGCAGCAGTTTCATTGAAATGTCCACTGCGGTTAGAATATCACACTCCACTGCCATGTGTAGTATATGAT
Organism: Nostoc sp.; assembly: GCF_036919815.1. Lineage (GTDB taxonomy): Bacteria > Cyanobacteriota > Cyanobacteriia > Cyanobacteriales > Nostocaceae > Nostoc. The sequence continues at coordinate 78,937 of NZ_JBALCE010000073.1, read as the reverse complement.
CGGACTCAAGACGGAGGGATACTGATGGGGATGTCATTTCGTGGTATGTTGACTAGTGGAGCAAGTCTAGTTGTTGAAGTATTGGAGCAAACTTTCATTTCTAATATCCCAATTAATAATAAACAGCTACTTATCTCAATGGAGCTTTTTGCCGCCGCTCGTTTAGAGGCAACAGAACGTGCAAGATTTGTTGGGCTAATATCAGCACTTGAGCCATTAGCTGAACAGAAAAAATTTGAATATCCAGATTTAAAAAAGATTGTCAAAGATACCTTAAATAAGGTGCAAGATTCACTGGAATTACCTGATGATATAAAGCGATCGCTCGAAGGGAGTATCAGGAATCTAACACGCGAATCTGTATCACACGCTATTAAATGCCTTATTACAACTCATTTAACTGAGGACAAAATGGCATTAGAAATTCTGGAAGAAGCTTATACAATCCGCAGCAAGATTCTACATGAAGGGGCTTTCTATCCAGATTTACGCGATAAAAGTTATAAAATTGAAGACGTTATACGCCGTCTCTACTCTGCCATAGTCGGATACGAACTTCGTTCCCCAGCAATCACATATACAAATAATGATTAGCCTTGAGATGAGCAGTTAAATTCAAGGTTCGATTTTACAGGTTAGACAAAGTGCGATCCCTTCATGTCTTACTTGTCATCTTAGCATTTTGGGTAAGTTTTGCAGAATTAGTTTCTGGCTCTGAATACATAGCAAATAACTCACTAAAAACCTCTTCCCCATTAATCTCTCCACTACTAACAAATCGTTCCACCTCAACCGAACCATCCTCAAAAAATTCCACTTCCCATCGTTCCCCAGCCACGGACACATTCACCATAATGGTTTCATCCCGATGATGGGCTAAAGTGTAACTAATTCTCTCTTGTTCTAATTGATTTAAAAAGGTAACTAGTTTGCTAAATCCATGATTCTTCATTTGTCAAACCTCTTATCGCTTAATAACTTGCGAACAACTTTAAAACCCGGTTGATTTACCTCTGCTCCCGCTTCAATCTCCTCCCATAACATTTCACAAAACTCATCCCAACTGGGCGATTCCTCCGGGAGTGGAGCCTGTTTTATACTACCCTTCTTGTACTTCAGGATTTCAGACACCTTTTGCCCAGCAAATTTATGTACGATTTATCCCTCTCCTTTTGATTGAGTGCCTACTTTACTTTATACAAATACAATTGCAATGCATACGATGGTCACTGAGCCTGCCGTTGGCGTAGCCTCTCGTAGAGAAGTGCGGTAAACTACGAGCTTTCCCAATTATCCATTAATTGCATAAAAAAATTATTTCTGAGAATTACTTCCACCTTCTTCGCTATCATCAGATAAATCGATTTTTGGCTCAACTTTTTGTCGTCCATAATTAGCCAAAGTCACCCCTTCTTCTAAATATACAGCAGAGTATTTACTTAACCCGATACGCTGTGATGAGTAAATTCCGGAATGACCTGAAAATAAATAGCTCACTACACAGCCAATAGCAATAAATACCCCTGATTCCAAACCAAATAGTTCAATTCCCATTAAGGTTGATGCCAAAGGTGTATTTGCTGCACCCGCAAACACACCTACAAATCCCATTCCTGCTAACAGTGGTGCAGGTAATGCTAAAAGCAACGACAAAGCATTACCTAAAGTTGCACCAATAAAAAACAAAGGGGTTACTTCTCCTCCTTTAAATCCTGCTCCTAGAGTTAGAGCAGTCAGACCTAATTTTGCTGCAAAATCCCAAGGAGGTAGCTGAGTGTGGAAGGAATCAACGATAGTAGGGATACCAAGACCAATGTACTTAGTTGTGCCACTCAAACCAACAATTGCTGCTATCAGCGCACCGCCTATCAAAGGACGCATTGGAGGATAAGATATCTTTGCTTTAAAGAAGTGACTGATTTTGTGAGTTACTTGAGCAAAAAATCGTGCAATTATTCCAAAGATTGCACCTGCAATAATCGCAGAAATCAGCCCCCAAATTGTGAGCGTCGGTATAGACGGCGCGTGTTGGTATGCAGTATGATGCAAACCCAATAACAAGGTTAGTTGATTTCCAACGATCGCAGCAATTAAAGAGGGAAAAAGAGCATCATAATTAATTTTACCAATCGCTAAAACTTCCAGACCAAAAACAGTTCCAGCTAAGGGAGTACCGAAAACTGAAGCGAATCCTCCACTGATACCTGCCGTTAACAGAATTCGCCGATTGGCTCCTTGAAAATGTAATATTCTAGTTAGCTGGTCTGCTAAAGAAGCACCCATTTGCAATGCTGTACCTTCACGACCGGCTGAACCTCCAAATAAATGTGTAAGGTCTGTTCCTAGCAAAACAAGAGGAGCCATCCGAAAGGGAATAACATTTTTGGGGTTATGAATTTCTTCCAGTAAAAGATTATTTCCGGCTTCTACAGTCTGACCAAATTGATGATAAATCCAACCACTCAAGAAGCCGCCAAGGGGCAGTAAGGCGATGATCCAGCGATGCGATTCTCGCCAATCTGTTGCCCATTCCAATGATGCTAAAAGAGCCGCAGAAGCCGTTCCAGCAAGAATGCCAACCACAAAAGAAATAGGCAACCACTTGATCAGATGTGGTAATGCAATAAATGGTTCAAATTGACGAAAGTGTTTCATACCATGACTCTTTGAGGTGCGATTTGTAGAGTTACACTTTCTACAGGAGAGTCAGGTAATGCATTTAGCCAAGCCCTACTCTCCCGCAGTCAGCGAGGAAAGTAGGAGCCATCAGCCTTCCAGTTATGAATTTAACCTGTACTGAAAAGGCAGTTTTGGCGAGCTCCATCGCCATTGATTTGATTTTAAATCAAGGATACCATTTTTGCTTTTGGTTGAATTTAATATTTGTTTCTTTGACACAGATCAAGAATATCAAGAGTTTTTGGGGCAATGTCGGGATTTGCATAGCGAATTGAGCGAGGAACGGAAAATAGGTAAAGATGGTAAAGCGTTTCATAGTTTTCTTATATATCAGACGAAACAGCATCGTTGGTTATGACAAGTAGATCATCCGATTAACATATATTGTTTATTCTAAAGATGTGAAACTTGACTTCTATATATTTATTGGCATCAGGGAATCAATATTATGCAACGGCCTTGTCGCACGAATAGGGGCAGATACAGCAGAATACAGAATTCAGGAGTCAAACACGCTGTTATACCTGGGTAACAGACTTGGCAAGTGCTTAAAAGCAGGGGTTTGCGCTCTTTGATTTTCTCTGACGGATAAGATAAAGAAGTAATATAGCTCCTCACACAAGTAGCAATGACTTCAACCCTGCGGAAATTTCCACGTCTTAATACCCCAACCCTGCATCAGTTGCCCAATGGTTTAACAATCATCGCGGAGCAGATGCCAGTTGAAGCTGTAAACCTCAACTTATGGATTAAAGTTGGTTCAGCTGTAGAATCTGATGCGATTAACGGCATGGCTCACTTTTTAGAGCATATGATTTTTAAGGGGACAGAACGACTGGCTAGCGGCGAGTTTGAACGTCGAATTGAAGAACGGGGTGCTGTTACCAATGCCGCGACTAGCCAAGACTATACACATTACTATATAACCACTGCGCCCAAAGATTTTGCCGAGCTTGCTCCACTACAAATAGATGTAGTATCTAATGCTAGTATTCCTGATGATGCTTTTGAACGTGAGCGATTAGTAGTTTTAGAAGAAATTAGGCGTTCAGAGGATAATCCCCAGCGCCGGACATTTCGACGCGCAATGGAGACAGCCTTTGATGAGTTACCTTATCGCCGTGCGGTATTAGGGCCAGAATCGGTGATTGCTGAACTTAAACCCCAGCAGATGCGAGATTTTCATGCTAATTGGTATCAACCCCAGTCAATTACTGCTGTCGCTGTGGGCAATTTACCTGTAGAAGAATTAATTGCAACCGTTGCTGAAGGATTTACAAAACTTAGCACTTCCCACTCCCATTCGGTTACGGCCTTCGACTACGCTCAGGACAAGCTCACGGCAAGCCCAGTACAGACGCGATTAATCGCGTCTCTGCCTACTGAATCACCATTTACAGAAATTGTCCGTCGAGAATTTAAAGATGAAAGTCTCCAGCAAGCAAGGCTAGTGATGGTTTGGCGGGTTCCAGGAATGACTCAGTTAGATCGCACCTATGGACTGGATGTTTTAGCAGGAATTTTGGGACACGGGCGGACATCAAGACTGGTGAGGGATTTACGAGAAGAACGGGGATTGGTTTCTTCAATTTCTGTGAGCAATATGAGCAATCAGCTGCAAGGGACATTTTATATTTCAGCTAAATGTGCAGTGGAAAATTTAGCAGAAGTAGAGGATGCGATCGCACAACACATTCGCCAAGTCCAAACCGAGTTGGTAACAGAATCAGAAATTGCCCGTGTGGGGCGGCGAGTCGCTAACAGATTTATTTTTGGCAATGAAACACCAAGCGATCGCGCTAATTTGTATGGCTACTATCAGTCTTTGGTGGGAGATTTGGAACCCGCCTTTAACTACCCAGCGATGATTCACAGCCAAGATGCAACTGACTTGATGCAAGCTGCCAAAGAGTATCTTTCCCCAGATGCTTATGGTGTAGTTGTCGTCAAGCCCTAAATTAGAAAATGGGGCATGGGGCATCGGGCATTGGGAAGACGAGAATAATCAATAACCAATACCCAATGCCCAGTTACTAATCCAAAATCCAAAATCTAAAATCCAAAATTGCATGATGTGGACTCAAATTGATGCTCATATTACCCAAGTGACGGGCGAAAAATTCCAGAGTCAGCAACAGCGATCGGTTGGTGGCGGGTGCATCAACCAAGGTTATGCTGTTTCCAGTACTCAGATCACCTACTTTGTCAAGCAAAACCTTGTATCCCAAGTTGCGATGTTTGAGGCTGAGGCATTGGGTTTAAAGGAAATGCTAGCAACCGCTAGTATTCGCCTCCCAAAACCTATTTGTTGGGGTGTAGCTGGGAATTCTAGCTACATCGTGCTGGAATGGTTAGAACTTGGTAGCGGTAACAGCAATTTATGGGAAGAGATGGGGCGCAAGTTGGCGGCAATGCATAAAGCTAGCAGTAGCGAAGGTTTTGGTTGGAAAATTAACAATACCATTGGTTCAACGCCCCAAATCAATACTTGGACAGCAGACTGGGTAGAATTTTATATTAAACATCGCCTGGGTTATCAATTTCAGTTGGCAAGGCGACGGGGAGGAAATTTCCCCCAGCAAGAAAAATTACTCGCAGCTATCCCTGAACTATTGGCGAATCATCAGGTGCAACCTTCTTTAGTACATGGCGACTTATGGGGTGGAAATGCTGGGTGTACTGCCTCAGGAGAACCCGTGATTTTTGATCCAGCAACTTATTTTGGCGATCGCGAAGTTGATATTGCCATGACAGAATTGTTTGGTGGGTTCCCCGCAGCATTTTACAAAAGTTATAACGAAGCCTTTCCCTTAGATGCAGGCTATGAGCAGAGAAAAACGCTCTATAACCTATATCACATTTTGAATCACTTCAATTTATTTGGTGGCGGTTATAGTTCTCAGGCAAACCGGATGATTGACCAGATTTTGCGCTAAGTACAGGATTGCCTAAGTTTGTAGCGACTAACTCAAACAAACTTTGCGTACCTTTGCGCTTCCCTCTGCGCGACGGCAGTCGCTACAACGGGGGGAACCCCGGCAACGCGCTGCCTCCCCTCTGCGTTTAAACTTAAACCCTCAATTCCCCACCATTTGCTTCACCATCACCGCCAATGCCAGCACACCCAAAATCGTCATTAATCCCGCAGGCATAAACTTGCGTGTTTTAGCCAGTCGAAATGCAAAGACTACCACCAAAACACCAGTAACTAACACTGCTAAAATCGAACCCCAGGTTTGTCCTTGAAGTTGAAAATAAGCCGCAAATATGAGTAATAAACCGCTAATGCTACCACTTAGAAGTGAAACCCTACTTCTAGCCTGAATGTAGCCAATAATGCCACCAACGATCGCTAATATGCCATAGGCAAAAGCAGCAATTATACTTAAATTCATTGTTAAAACCTATTTATATTTTGACTTTACTGCCAGGTCAGCAGACAATTTACCATAGCTATTTAGCTATACCACACAGTTAATTGATGGATAATCAAGCGATGCCAATGCCAAGTACTTCCTCATATACAAAGATTCACTATCTCCAGCGCCAAGCAGCCTCACTTTTACTCTACCAATCTGTTCTGCAATGCGAAGTGGGGATAGCATTTCTGGAACTGTTGCAAGCTATACGTTACACTGATACCGATGCACGGGGTTGTCTCCAAGCCTACGGCAATTACTTCCACGCTTTGGCTGCTAGAAATCAAAACTGGGAAGACTATTTAATTACTCAGATTCTCTTTTCTGAGAATCCCTTTACAAGGCTAGCCCAACAGCGAGAATTTGAAGATTTGCCCTCGGCTTTAGTAGCAGGAGTTCAGCATGATTTACAAGTATTGCAAAGTCTCTATGAATGTAGCAGCGCTTGTTTGAGTGAGTGGATACAAGGCGTAGCTGATATGCCGATTTCACCAGTAGTGTGGTATAAAGAGCAAGAATTTGTAGGAGTAGAGACAAAGTTCGCTACATATCTACAAGAATTAGACAATTGGGGTGATGCTGTAGAAGAGTTAGCAACTTATTATCGGCAATGTGGCTCTGGTTTATTTGCAGAATATCACGCTTTACGCTGGCAAGCTGGGCAGTTTATCGGTATTCGGTATTCTGATCCGATTCAGCTGAGTGCGCTTGTAGGTTACGAGTCTCAAAGAGATGCTTTGCTAAAAAATACAGAGTTTCTATTAGCAGGAGAAATGGCACTGCATGTATTACTTTATGGTAGTCGCGGTTCTGGCAAATCTTCTTTAGTGAAATCTTTGTTGAATGAATATAGCAATGCCTCCGTCAAGGGCAAAGCCCAACGCAGTCTCCGCTTATTGGAAGTGGCAAAATCTGATTTAAAAGACTTACCAGAAATCGTGGAACATTTACGGGGTGTGTCACAAAAATTTATTATCTTTGTCGATGACCTTTCATTTGAAGAAGATGATGATGCTTTTAAAGCCCTCAAGGTAGTTTTAGAAGGTAATTTAACCGCGCGTCCTCAAAATGTAGTTGTGTATGCTACTTCTAATCGCCGTCACCTAATTCGGGAGTTTTTTGTGGATAGACCTACCCCTAAGGATAACGAAGAAATCCATGCGTGGGATACGATGCAGGAGAAGCTTTCGTTTAGCGATCGCTTTGGTTTAACCTTGACCTTTGAACCAGCCGACCAGAAAACTTACTTGAAAATTATACAACATCTAGCCGCACAAGCCGAAATTAATATTACCCAAGAAGATTTGGAATTTCAAGCATTACAATGGGCAACTCGTCACAATGGTCGTTCTGGACGTACAGCACGGCAGTTTATTGATTTTTTAAAAGCAGACATAACACTTTCTCATGCAAATAACAATATATCCAACACCTAGCATTAAGGATTTTCCTATATGTATTTTAATTAGAAATTACGATGAAAGCTACTTATTCTGATAATTTAACTACGCTAAAAACCAGCAATATGCAATCAGTAATGATCAGCAATAGATTAATCTTAGGCATAGTTGCCTTTAGTGTGAGTTTTGGACTTAGCCTTGTCCCAAACTGGGATTTTAAGAAAGCCTTTCTCACAGGTATAATTACGGCTGTTACTATCTATACAGCAGTATTATTCGTAGATAAGCGACGCAGAAATTATGAAATGTTTGTTTTAGGTTCTCTCCGCAAGCGTATTAAAGATATGGAGGGATTGAAGGCTCGTGTTGTCAGAGAAATCAATCAAATCGAAGAACATCATAATTTATTATATGCTGAGTCACAACAACTGCAAAATCAAGTAACAGAAAGCCGTAATCAAAGGGATAGTTTACATCGAGAATTAAGAACATTTGCCGGGCAAAAAAAGCAGTTAGAAACCGAAATCAGTAGCCTGCAAACTGAAATTCATAACTTGCATAATAATCAGGCAGAATTGAACAATGCTTTTTCTGTCCTCACAGCAGAGAAACGGCGTCTAGAGTCGAATTGTAATGTATCTCGCAGTGAAATCACCCTATTGCAAAGTCAAATTTCCGAACTCCAGCAGGAGAAACAAGAAGTTGAAAGCAATTTAACTCTTTTAGGCAGACTCAAACCCCAATTAGAAGAAAAACTATACGAACTGCGAATTGCAATTCAAGAGCTAGAAGTTGAGACAAATCAAAACAATCAATTGCTTGTAGCGACAAAAACCGAAAGAGAAAATATCCAAACTATCCTGAATTCTTCACAAACCCAACTAGCAGAACAAAAAGCTGAGTTACAGCAGTTGCAAGGGCAAGTTTCATTATTACAAGAAGAACGAGACTCATTGCAAAATCAAGTATGGGAATTACTCCAACAAATAGAAACATTCAATCCCGAACCTTTATCTGATAACTTAAAAGAAGATGATATTGAATTATTTCCTTTTTCGGAAATAATTGAATCTTCAGCAATCATCGATACTTCGGAGGTTGATACATCAGAGAATATACCCGAAGAATGGACTAAATTTCTAGAAAATTTACCACTATATGAGTTACAAGTATTAAAAGTTATAGTTGAACAAGATAATCCCAAGGCTGCTATTAAAAAAATTGCTGAAGCAAATATCACTATGCCGAATCTATTAATCGATTCTATAAATGAACAAGCAAGTGATACTATTGGTGAATTAATAATTAATTCCGATTCCGAAAGTCCAGAAGTTTACCCTGAGCATATAACGCATGTCAAAAAAATAATTGCAATGTATGAATACCTCATGGCTAGACATACTTCCTGAAATTAAATTATTATTGCTGTCGTCAGATTAGTAGTAAGGTGAATATGTACCTTACCTACTTACTGCGTGCTTCTGCGTTTAAAATAAAGTCAAGTGTAATTCATGGCAAAGCTCAAAATCTCAAGAAAAATCTCCACTGCTTTAATCAATTCCCTTGGTGCGGGGGTAGTACCAAGAGTAGGAGTTGAATATATAGCAGTAGGCCGAGAAAAAGAACTCAAAAGCCTATTACAAAATCTCGATGATATTGCAGAAGGTGTAGCAGCATTTCGCTTTATAATTGGTAACTACGGTTCCGGGAAAAGTTTTTTATTGCAACTAATTCGCAACCGCGCTATGGAACAAGGTTTTGTAGTAGCTGATGCTGATTTCTCCCCTGAACGCCGATTAGCAGGAAGCAACAATGAAGGTGTAGCCACCTATCGAGAATTAATGAGCCACCTAGCTACAAAAACTCGTCCTGATGGTGGTGCTTTAGTCTCTATTTTAGAAGGATGGATTAATAAAATTCAACAAGAAGTGGTTAAAGAAAGTGGAATGCGTCCGAATGAGGATGGTTTTGATGACCAAGTTGAATCGAAAATTAGAGAAGTAGTTCAATATATTGAAGATTTAGTTCACGGTTTTGATTTTGGGAGCGTGATTATCGCTTATTGGCGTGGCTACCGATTGGATGATGATAATTTAAAAAGTGCAGCAATGCGCTGGTTACGTGGAGAATTTACTACTAAAGTTGAGGCGAAAGCAGCTTTAGGAGTGCGCGTCATTATTGATGATGATAGTTGGTATGACTATATCAAACTGTTTGCTAAATTTGTCGCTGACATTGGCTATAAAGGACTGTTAATTTTAGTTGATGAAGCCGTACATTTATATCAAATATCTACTACAGTCACGCGGGAAAAGAATTATAATCGACTACTGGCAATGTTTAACGATACCATGCAGTGTAAAGCAGAACATCTTGGTATTGTTGTTGGTGGAACAACTAAGTTTTTAGAAGACCCTAAACGGGGACTTTTTGCAGACCAAGCTTGGCAAAGACGCACAAAAGAAAGCCGTTTTGTTGCACAATCTGGCGTTCAGGAGTATTTGGGGCCAGTAATTCGATTGAACCCGTTGAGTGAAGCAGAAATCTTGACGCTTTTGCAACGTTTAGCTGAGATTCATGCACTTAATTTTGGATATGAACAGACTTTGACAAATCGTGAGTTGAAAGAGTTTGTCCAAGAAATTATTAATCGCTTGGGTGCAGAAGCATTACTTACACCAGGGGAAATTGTGCGAGATTTTATGAGTGTGCTAAATATTCTTCACCAAAATTCAGGAATTGCGTTTGGTGAATTAATTCATGGCTCTAAATTTAAACCTACTGCTATGGGTAAGGATGCAGAAGTTGATGAGGATGCCGCAGCGGAATTTAGTTTGTAGTTTCCTCTCTAGTAAAATGAATCTAATTAATCAATAATTCTGGTGCTACCAATCCTTTTTGAATAGCTAAAACTGCGGCTTGGGTGCGATCGCGTACTTCTAGTTTCTGTAAAATAGCATGAACATGAACCCGCACTGTACCAGGGGCAATGTAGAGAATCTCAGCAATTTCTTGATTGCTTTTGCCAGTTGCTACCAGTGCCAAAATTTCTTGCTCCCGCTTCGTTAAGGGATTTTCTAAGGATTCCTCAGTTTTTGTAGGCAGCAACACAGTAGGATTGCCCTCAAAAGCGGCTCTAATTTCTGTTGTTGCCGTTTGATCCCACCAAGAAGCGCCTGCTGCAACCGATCGCACTGCTAATATTAAAGACTCAGATGGAATACCTTTGAGACAGTAACCTTGCGCCCCGACAGCAATTAACCGTGAAATCAAGGGTTTTTCAGAACGAGACGTTAAAACCAGAATTGGTAAAGTTGGGTGCTTCTGCTTGATTTGGCGACAAGCCTCAATCCCGCCAATCCCCGGTAAACCTATATCCAGTAAGACCAAATCCAGGGGATAGCGATTTGCTAACTCTACAGCTTGTTCCCCATCTTCTGCCTCTGCGACAATCTCCAAACTAGTTTCTTGTTGCAACCGCATCCGCAGACCAAGCCGAAATAATTCATCATCTTCAACGAGCAAGATTTTTGTCATTGGTCATTTGTCATTGGTCACTTGTACTGAGCGTTGTCGTTGGCGTAGCCTCTCGTAGAGAAGTATTGGGCATAGGGTATTCTCCTTATCTACATTGTCTCCCTTATCTCCCTCATCCCCTCTCAACTCCCCGGCGGTGGACAAACAGGGAGTCTGAAACCAAACAGTGCGCCTCGTGGTGAGCGATTCTCTGCCCAAATTGTACCCCCATGAGCAGCAATAATTTGCCTAGTCAAATAAAGCCCCAGTCCAGATCCTGAGACGTGGCGATCGCTATGTCCTTGATAAAACCTTTCAAATAAGTGGGGTAACTCTTCTTCGGTAATGCCGGAACCAGTATCGAGTATTTTTACTACTTGATCGCTAGAATAACCTTCAAGTACTACTTCCACTTTACCGCCACGAGGGGTATGATTAATGCCATTACTCAAAAGATTGGTGAACACTCGCCCAAGTTGCAAAGAATCGCCATTTACCCAGAGAAAGCTCCGAAAATCTGATTCGCCATAGTGCAGAGAAATATAAACCTGACGTGTTCTCGCTAGTTCCGCCAGGGTAGCAATAATCTCCTCCGCCACTGTCACCAAATTAACGGGTGATATCTGTAGTTTCAGCCCTTCGGCATCATTGCGGTATACATCTAAAAGAGTTTGGACTAATTGTAGTGTACTGCGATGACTACGAGCCATTGTTTGGAGAACTTTTGCCTGCATTGGCGTGATTTCACCAAATTGCTCATTTTGAAAATATTTCAGCGTTTCAATTGCTCCTAATAGGGGTGTTTTCAAATCATGCGTTAGGGTAGAGACAAAATCTTCACGCATGATAGCTAGTTGTTCTTGGGAGCGTAATTGTGCTTGCGTATAAGCGATCGCTTCTTCATTGCGGTGGTTGCGATCGCTTAACCAACCCGTTACCAACAACGCCAACACTGCAATCAACCTATTTGCCAACGTTGAGGGATGAATCATTTCTCCGCCGGGAACAACCAAATTCAATAATGTTAATCCTGTAGCTGCAAGAGTGACTCCTAATACTGCTCCCCGATTCAATCGATAATCAGCTAACAAAATCGTCCCTGTGTAGAGGTAGCCAAATACGTACTCAGCTGGTGTCAAATATTCCAAGCTGATCACGATAGCAAAGGCGATCGCTATTAGCCCGTATGTCTCGCCACGCTCACTTATAGCTTCTTTCATAGTCACTAATCGACTTAACATCGTCATTTATCATTTACTAAAAAATTGTGATCATCCAATCTGTATAACTATTTAATTCAGCAATTATGGTTTATCTCCAATCTATATCTGCAAATGCCAACTTGAGAATTAATCCTAAAATTACGTTTATCCAGATGCAGTCAAGGTAACTGGGAGCAATCGTTACTGGGGACAGGGTAGTTTGCCCACAAGAAGCGGGGTATCTACCACAATCTTCCCAATCCCTAATCCCATTAATAAAATCCTCTGGGATATTTCTATTCTTTGAAAGTAGCAAACTTGGAAAATGTATTGTATAAACAAATAATCCTAACTAGTTGAAATAGATGAATTAAGAGTAAAAATTAAATATTCTTAACAAAAACTTTAGCAAGTATCTAGAAAATAGTCAGAACTGAAAATAGTAAATCCCTCGAAATCAAAAACTCCAACAGTTAATCTATTATTTCTAAGAATTGGCTTGCTAGCACTTAACCTAAATTTAATTGAGCGCAAAATCTATGGAACAAGGTTTTTTGCAAATTGGCTTAACGCTGTGTATTGTCATAGCAATCACTCCGCTATTCGGAAGATACATAGCGCGTGTCTTCTTGGGAGAAAGGACACTGCTTGATTTTTTAATGAACCCCATAGAGCGAAGTATGTTCATACTAGCGGGTGTTCGGAGGAAGGATGAGATGACGGGTTGGCAATATATCCGGGCTGTACTATGCAGCAACTTCCTTATGGGTATTTCAGTGTATTTACTGATATATTTCCAGAGACTCTTACCCTGGAATCCTAACGGCTTCGGTGCTACCACCTGGGATGTATTATTGCACACAACCATTTCCTTTGTGACGAATACCGATCAACAGCACTATGCTGGTGAGACAACCTTAAGTTATTTTAGCCAAGTAGCGGCTTTAGGCTTTTTGATGTTCACCTCCGCAGCCACCGGTTTATCTGTGGGAATTGCCTTTATTCGCGGGTTGACGGGTAGAGGATTGGGAAACTTTTACGTCGATCTCGTCCGTGGAATTACGCGAATATTGCTACCGATTTCGATTATTGGTGCGATCGCCTTACTTCTAGCAGGTGTACCACAAACATTAGCTGGGACTCTGGATTTAAAAACCTTGGATGGCGGGACGCAATATCTTGCCAGAGGTCCAGTGGCATCCTTTGAAATGATCAAACTTTTAGGCGACAACGGCGGAGGCTTTTTTGGCGTAAACTCAGCTCATCCCTTTGAAAATCCCAATGGCGCTTCTAACTTGATAGAAATGATCGCTATGATTTCTATACCAGCAGCCTTGATTTACACTTACGGGATATTTGCTAACAACCTCAAACAAGCTTGGCTACTTTTTTGGATGGTGTTTGTAATTTTTGTAGTTCTGGTGGGAGTAACATCTGTGGGAGAACTGCAAGGTAATTCCCTTGTTAATAACGCCTTGGGATTAGAACAGCCCAATTTAGAGGGTAAAGAAGTTCGATTTGGCTGGGCACAAACGGCATTTTGGGCAGTGACAACTACTGCTACTATGTCTGGTGCTGTGAATGGGATGCACGATTCTTTGATGCCGCAAGGAATATTTTCGACTCTCTTCAACTTGTTTATCCGCGTTATTTGGGGTGGTCAGGGAACTGGAACAGCTTACTTATTTATTTACTTAATTCTCACAGTATTCCTAACTGGACTAATGGCAGGACGCACCCCAGAGTTTTTAGGACGCAAAATTGAAAAGCGGGAAATCGTCCTCATCGGCATCGTGCTGTTGATTCACCCAATTCTAGTTTTGATTCCCAGTGCGATCGCCTTGGCTTATCCCATCTCCCTATCTGGAATTAGCAACGCTGGCTATCATGGTGTTTCGCAAGTAGTTTATGAATACGCCTCAGCAGCAGCAAATAATGGCTCCGGCTTAGAGGGGTTGAGGGATAACACCCTCTGGTGGAACTTGAGTACTTTAGTTAGCTTAATAGGAGGACGCTACATTCCGATGATTGCCATCTTGTTGTTAGCTGACGGCATGGGGAGCAAACAACAAGTACAAGAAACCCGTGGTACCCTCAGAACTGATTCTCTGATATTTACTAGTATCACGGCTGGAGTCACACTAGTTTTAGGAGTGTTGACTTTCTTTCCCGTTCTGGCTTTAGGCCCCATAGCGGAGGGTTTGAAACTAGCATCTGGCGGTTAGGAAAGTTATGAGTTATGAGTTATGAGTTATGAGTTTGGAATTAAGAGAATACCAAAAAATAAATAAATTATCCGGTTTCGTAGTTTCGTAGGGTATGTTAGCGATCGCGTAACGCACCATCCGATGAAGGTGAGTTAAGCTGTTAGACATTTAACTTGCATATTACCTGGAAGTAAAAATCTTGTGGGGTGGGCATCTTGCCCGCCCTGGTTATGCAAATTAAAAGTACATTAGCTTAGTAACGCACCCTACAGGTTGGATCTATTTTTTATTGTAAGTTCCTAATAACTCCTAACTCCTGTACAGACGCGATTAATCGCGTCTCTACTCCTAACTCCTGTACGATTAATCGCGTCTCTCCTAACTCCTAACTCCTGTACAGAAGCGATTAATCGCGTCTCTACTCCTAACTCTTCACTCCTAACTTTATTTATAAATCAAGTGGCAACTAACTTCAAAGCTAGACGCCCAAATTATCGTCCTGGCGATCGCCGCCAAGCACGTAAAAAGGCTAGGGCAAGTAATAAGTGGCTGTACTTCAGGGCAATTAGAGAGGCTTTTGTCAAGCTAAACCCTAAGTATGCAATTAAAAATCCCGTGATGTTTGTGGTTTGGGTGGCGACAATCATCACCCTATTGCTAACAATTGATCCCGATCTATTTGGCCCACCCCTGCAAAAGAACCCGCAAGTTTTCAACGGCTTGTTGTCGGGGATTTTATTCTTTACAGTTTGGTTTGCCAATTTTGCTGAAGCATTGGCACAAGCACGGGGTAAAGCCCAAGCCCATGCCTTGCGTTCAACTGTGGCAGAGGCGATCGCTAAAAAACTTGCTTCCGACGGCACAATTAGCGAAGTTTCCTCCACCAGCCTCAAACAGGGCGATACCATCTACGTAGTTGCTGGCGATATCATTCCCGCCGACGGCGAAGTAATCATGGGTGTCGCCTCCGTAGATGAAGCGGCAATTACTGGGGAATCCGCACCAGTATTAAAAGAATCAGGCTCCGACGTTGCCAGTTCTGTCACTGGGGGGACACGGATTATTTCAGATGAACTAATTATCTACATCACATCTGACCCAGGCAAAGGTTTCATTGACCGGATGATTGCCTCTTTAGAAGGGGCAGAACGCAGCAAAACACCCAATGAAAGTGCCTTAACGGTATTGTTGGCAGTTCTCAGCTTAATGTTTTTGTTTGTCGTGGTAACTCTACCCGCACTTGCTTACTATGTCAACAGTCCAGTCAGCATCCCAATTTTGATTGCCCTCTTAGTGGCGTTAATTCCGACGACCATTGGCGGCTTACTAACTACCATCGGCATTGCTGGTATGGATCGAGTTGCCCAATTGAACGTCATTGCCACCTCAGGACAAGCAGTCGAAGCCTGTGGTGATATCAACACTTTAATTCTCGACAAGACAGGTACAATTACCCTCGGCAACCGCCAAGCTGAAGAGTTTATTCCGATTAACGGTTATTCAATTTCGGAAATTGCTAATGTTGCGTGGGCGGCTAGTCTCTTTGATAATACACCAGAAGGTAAATCCATTGTCCGACTGGCAGAAAATTTAGTAGCACGGTTTGATTTTGACTCCACTCAGGCAGAAGCAGTCGATTTTTCTGCCAAAACACGCATGAGTGGCACTAACTTACCTGGTGGACATGAGGCCAGGAAGGGGGCAGTCGGAGCCATTAAAGGATTTGTCCGTTCCCGCAACGGACACGATACCCCAGAATTGGATGCTGCCTACGAACGAGTTTCTCGCCTGGGAGGTACACCCCTAGCAATCAGCCTAGATAACGAAATCTACGGGATTGTTTATCTTAAAGATATTGTCAAACCTGGTATCCGCGATCGCTTTGAGCAACTGCGACGGATGGGAGTGCGTACCATCATGCTAACTGGAGACAACCGAATTACAACTTCTGTCATTGCCAAAGAAGTTGGGGTGGATGACTTCATTGCCGAAGCCACACCAGAAGACAAAATCAGTGTGATTAAAAAGGAACAAGCAGCAGGTAAACTGGTTGCCATGACCGGAGATGGGACTAACGATGCTCCAGCATTAGCCCAAGCTAACGTCGGTGTCGCTATGAATACAGGGACGCAAGCTGCAAAAGAAGCCGCTAACATGGTCGATTTGGACTCCGATCCCACAAAGCTGCTCGATATCATTAGCATTGGCAAACAATTGTTGATTACTCGCGGCGCATTGACGACATTTTCGATCGCTAATGATATTGCTAAATACTTTGCAATTATCCCAGTGATATTTGTCGCTGCTAACCTGCAAAGCCTGAATATTATGAATTTGACTAGCCCTAAGTCTGCTGTCCTATCAGCGCTGATTTATAATGCTTTGATTATTCCAGCTTTGATTCCCTTGGCATTGAAAGGTGTGCGGTTTAGACCCCTGACAGCTAATCAGCTAGTCCAACGCAATCTCTTAATTTATGGCTTAGGTGGGGTGATTGCGCCGTTTATCGCCATTAAGTTGATCGATATACTAATTACAGTTGTGGGCTTGGCTTAAGTTAAAAATAAAATATTAGCAGCAATTGGAAAATTTTTATGGCTATTATTCGAGAAACCATCAGAGCAATTTTCATAACTCTGATGCTTTGGTTGTTGACTGCAATCATCTATCCTCTGATAATCCTTGTAGTGGGTCAAGTTTTTTTGCCTTATCAAGCTAACGGCAGCATCATGCTGAATCTAAATAATCAACCAATTGGTTCGGCTTTAATTGGTCAGGTGTTCACATCTGAGCGATATTTCCATTCTCGTCCCAGTACTGTTAGATATAGCCAAGGAAAAAAAGCCAAGCCAACTGGCATATCTGGAGCCAGCAATCTCGCTGCTAGCAATCCAGAGCTACTAAAGCGAATTTTAGAACAGGCAAATCAATTGCGAGACGAAAATCTTAACCCGCTCGCTGATATAATTTATACTTCTGGCTCCGGTTTAGACCCGCATATTTCCTTGAAAGCAGCACGGCAGCAATTGACGCGGGTTGCTGGTGCACGGGGAATAAAAGACAATGAAATCCTACCTTTAATTAATAAGTATACTGATGAAAGATTTTTAGGGATTTTTGGCGAGCCGGGAGTCAATGTTCTCCGATTGAATTATGCTCTTGACTTGCAAGATATTAATCGTCAGCAAAATTAAGAAATGGGGAGTGGGGAGTGAGGAGTTAGGAATAAATAGATAACTTTTTCGTTACTTTCTGGGAATATGCGTGAACCATAATAGGACTTACGCAAAATATGTCTCAAACTCTGATTTCTCTGTGCCCTCTGTGGTAGCCTGCGGCAAACCGAAGCGTCTACGTTATTCCGTAACTTGTGCGTAAGTCCTCAAAGAGTCATAAAAATTTCTTTTCCCTACTCCCTATTCCCTATTTTCAAGGCAGGTCTAATGTCAGATAATACTAATGCTGGTTCGCCTGGCACTCCTTTTAATTCTGCATGTTACTCGCTTTATCCGCCACGACGACGGGGCAAGCATAAAATATTTATTGGCATGGCTCCTGGAGTAGGCAAAACTTACCGGATGCTGGAAGAAGGACATGCACTCAAACATGAAGGAATTCATGTCGTCATTGGGCTTTTGGAAACCCACGGACGCAAGGACACAGTTGAGAAGGCAAAGGGAGTGGAGATTTTACCCCGCAAGCAATATCCTCAGGATGGGTTGATGTTAACGGATATGGATACAGATGCTATTTTAAAGCGATCGCCCCAATTAGTCTTAATCGATGAACTTGCCCATACTAATGTCCCTGGTTCACCACACGAAAAACGCTATGAAGATGTAGAAGTAGTTTTGGCAGCAGGTATTGATGTCTACTCCACAATGAATGTACAACATTTGGAAAGTCTCAATGACCTAGTAGCCCGAATTACAGGTGTAGTAGTTCGTGAGCGAGTTCCTGACAGGATTCTGGATGATGCAGATGAAATAGTACTAGTAGATGTCACACCCGAAACGCTACAAGAACGTTTATTAGAAGGGAAGATTTATGCACCCGACAAAATCCAACAATCCCTCGATAATTTTTTCCACCGCCGAAACCTGATTGCTTTGCGGGAGTTGGCTTTGCGCGAAGTAGCAGACAACGTGGAAGAAGATGCGATCGCCACTATCCGTAACGGCCAATCCTGTAATATTCACGAGCGGGTTTTGGTATGTATATCCACTTATCCCAACTCAGTCCAGCTGTTACGCCGGGGTGCGAGGCTGGCTAATTATATGAACGCCCCACTTTATAGCTTGTTCATTGCTAATCCAGAACGCTTTCTCACCAAGTCCGAAAGCCTACATATTGACACTTGTGAGAAACTCTGTAAAGAATTTGAAGGTACTTTTCTTCATCTTACCAACAGTAACATAGCCAATGCGATCGCTGAAGTTGCCAAAAAATATCGGATCACCCAAATTGTAATTGGAGAAAGTCAGCGATCGCGCTGGCAAATGTTCCTCAAAGGATCTTTGACGCAAAAATTAGTCCGCTTGCTCAAAAATATAGATTTGCATATCATTTCCAGTGAAAAAATGGTTTCACCCAAAGAGGGGATCAAATTTCTCCAAAAACGTCAGAAGTAAAGCTGCCATGCAGACCGTAGGGGATATGATGCTTGAGATGTAGCCGCGCGTAGGCGCGAAGCGACTTGTCGTCAGACATCGCTCCTTTAGAGAAGTCACTAGCATCCAAAATTACCAAATCTGAGCGGTGATGAGCAGCATCATAAACCAAAGCTAATACCCAACCATCATCTTCCTTTTCGGAATCTGGACGCGGCACAAAAATCGGCTCACCAACAAAACCACGGGGTGCAGCACTCCAAAGTTGTTTTTCACCAGACTCTAAATCAATTTTCAGCAATGCTTGTAAGGGAGCATTACCAGTCTCTGCATGAGCCGCAGCTATATATAGATATCGATAAGGGTGTCCCACATTCGCCGGATGTATGCTGGGAAATTCACAACAACGGCCATCAATCAATTCCCGCCGGACTGTCCCATCCTTTAGATTCAGATAAAATCGCCAAAGTTGCCCAGGTGAAAGCGCCTCAAAATCAACTTGTCGAAAATCGCTTTTAGGTTCGACTTCTGGTAAAGATTGGTAGCAAATGGAGTCAATCAAAACTTCCTCTTCTACCTCAAAAGCATTAACGTGGTGGAAGACAAAACCCGACTGAGTTTCTAGGATTTTTATCTTTTCTTGCCCTTCTTTGGGGAAGCGGGGAATAATTAGAATTTGAGTTGGCTGATTTGGCTTAAATTTGATACATTCTCCCGCCGCACGTATTCCCAATGCGAAAGGTATGGGATTAAAGGTGACAGGATTTTGAAAGAAGATGCAGTAATTGCGAGTAATGACAAAATCGTGGATGAAAGAGAAACCTGGAACCTTATAAGCGTGCTGTCTGAGAATTTCACCCGCTTGGTTTAGCTCAAAAATAGTAATTGTGGTAGATAACCCCGGCTTAATCGAGAAATTTACTAGGCAAGGTGCGCCGCCATCTTGATCACAATTCTTTTCCAAGCGGGGATGTGCAGCGAAAGCTTCACCTGCTGACAAAGCACCATTAAAATATTCATTACCTAAGGTTTCAAGAGTGTGGGGATCGAGGCGATATGCTTCAGAAGCTTCCCACAGTGCTAGCAGTTTACCACCCCAATAAATAACATTTGTATTGGCGATATTTTTAAGTTTGAAGTCAAAGATATTCGCTAGCCAACCACCGGGTTTTTGAGTCCCAAAAGTACCGCGATAGAGAATTTTCCCCGCTTTTTGCTCTGCACAATAGCCAGTTGTGCGGACAAAGCGGTTGCGAAAATGAGCGCGGCCGTTGGTAAAGGTAATTTTGCTAATCATCCCATCCCCATCAAATGGATGATGAAGAAGTTGCCCATTCACATCCAATAAACCGGGGCCATTTCTAAACAGCGTACCTTGTAATTCTCTGGGAATTTCTCCTTCTATATCATCAATCCAATAATCAAACTCTTGCGTGAGCGATTGATATCCTCCTTGCCAGTCTCCACGAGTATAGGATTTTTCTGTAACTGGGCTTTCTTGACTTTTAAAACTCTGCATGTACTTTCTTTATTATTGTTACTTTGCACGAAAATACATAGCCGCTAGAAAAGAATTTATTTACGACTCTGCTAGCGTCTCCTTTCCCTTGGCAGAAGACCGCACAGACTCAATTTTGCGTAATATTTATTACACTATTCAACGATTTTTGACTCTGATTCTCTCAGTACCAATTCAGACATCAAATCAGGCAAAAACGATTGTTCCCCATCTTTGGGTGTCTCAGTTTGCTCCTGGGCAGCAGGTAGCCAGTTGATGAATGGTAGGGGTAACAGCGTACTGAGGTTAGTAATTACCACCAATATCCAAAGTGACTCAAAGTTCGTTGCGGTAATCCCCAGCCAATAGGTGATTAATGCCCCCAATGCATGGGAAACCGTTGCTGCTGAATTAAACACCGACATTAACAAGGCAAATAATGTTGCTTCCACACCAGAGGGACAAAGCCTTGCTGCTAACACCATCACTTGCATAAAGGCAATTTTGCCCATCACAGAGAGAATAAGACTATCACCCAAACTAAACCAGTGGTCATCTATATTTAACAGCCTGTTTGTGTGAGTCACTAACAACAGCATCGTCATCCCCAAAATTGAGGAAAGGACAGTACTCCAAGCAAAAATCACGCGAAAAGGGATGCTTTTGAGGTAACGTTGAAAAATCCAAACACCTGCTAAAGAAGCGAAACTTGTTACCAAATGCACCCGTCCCAAAAATTCTGGTTCAAAGTGTAGTTCGTTGGTAGAGAAGAAGAAAAAGGCTGAGTCTGCATTTGGCGTAGCTTGCCAGATGAAAATAAATGCCGTTGGTAGCCAAATTGATTTTTGGGTGATGGCTTGGCGTAGCTGCCCCAATTGATGTTTGATTGATAGAGAGTTAGTGTGATTAGTGTCTTGAGAATCTTTGTTAACGGGAGACTCAGCAATTAACCAAGCTACCCCTGAAACGATCAGAGGAAACAAGGCGGTAATCCCAAAGACAGTACGGGTAGTAAAGTATTGGAGCAGCAGACCGCTAAAGTATGCTGTTATTAAACCTCCGATCGCAGCAGCACCCCAGCACAGAGATTGTAGTGAACCGGCTTTCGCTTGTGATTCGCCTCTAGCTCGTTCTACAACCAGCGAGTCAACTATAACATCACTCATGGCGACAGAGAGAGAACTAAGGGCGATCGCTAACGTTGCTGCCCAGCTAGTATGAACTATTGTCGCCAGACTCACCCAAGAAACAGATCCCAGTATCCCGGATAAAATCAAGTAAGGACGCCGACGATAGCCAAATATCGGTAAGCCATCAGAGATAAAACCAAACACCGGCTTGATCATCCAAGGTAGAAAGACAATTCCCAATAGCGCCGACACTTCAACTGGACTCAGTAGCAGTTCATCTTTGAGGAAAAAGCTAACAGCTAGACGCGATAACCCTAAAATTCCTTGGACAAAGTAAACCGTGAGAATTGCAATTAACTCTGCATTAGGTTCATTACCCAAGAAGATTTTTTGTGTTAATGAGTCTTTGACCTTGGACAAGCCAGATGATTGAACCACCATTTGATAAATATTTTTTAAATTTTATTTACTTTTCTATCATATCGATTCTTCAGACGTGGGTTTTCTGTAAGCTGTTTCCTTTAAAGTAAGTGGGTGTGAATAATTAAAGGTTTATAGTCAGGGCTTCAGCCCGGAAAATAGCGCTGAAGCCCTGACTACAAGGGAATTTAATTAATTTTATATTCCGTAACATAGTTTGATTTATTCTTGCCCACTTACTTATTTCTTCTTTGAGTATTCTTTAAGACTTTCTTAACTACTTTTCTTTCTTCTAGCAAGACTTCCTTAGACATATTCCTACTCTGAAAGCTTGCTATGCTTTGAGTGTAGGAGAAGGGTGATCATAAGGATTAGGGCGAACCTACCGTCAGTAAGCTCGCCCTAACTTGTATTTAATGTTGAATTGTCGTCGAAAGTTTTGAAATCCTGTCTACGGCACGCTACGCGAACGTGAAGCCTGGGCTTAGGATGTAAAGAAAATTAGGAGAATCTTACAAAATCATTGAGGAGAAGTAAAAGTATAACCTCTCATGCACGGTTTGTCAACACCGAGCCAGGAAGGTGACTTCCTGGCTTAGGCATCCACTTATGACAATTGCAAAACTGACTTTTTGTTGACTCGACGAGTCATAACTGAACTAGCACCCACAAAACCAATCACAAGAACTCCTAATAGCGAAGAAGACTCAGGAACTGCTTTGGTAACTACATTACCGGTGATACTCTTGTAGCTAGTAGCGACTGTGTGATTATCTGATTCAAAACCAGTTCCGCCAATATTGCTGAATTGAACCTGATCAAAAGTTCCGGCAACATCGTAGAAGTTGATGAACGCATAGGGTTCTCCACTATTTTGATTTTTGAATGTCGAATTAGGATTACCGTAATAGCTGGCTTTATTTGCGAGGTTTCCGATATAACTAACCACATCGGCAGTAGTTATAGTTTGTACAACCTTATTTTTTGAAAGAAATGTCAGTACGTTATTAGCATCTCCCGCAGACCACCAAAGTCCAAAGTAACTTTGTGCGGTAGTCAAATTTAGGGTAGAAACCGTTTGACCAGATATGTTGGCGTTTACATCAAAATATTTGCCTGTTCCACCAGCACCACCATATTGGTCTGCATTCTGGATCAGAGTAGTCTTATAGCTACCAACATTTAGCGTTCCATCATTCGATTGAAAGCCTGCTGTACTGTAACCTGTTGTTTGTGCATCAAAAGTTTGTACATGAGCATTCACAAGATTTGATAATTGGGCATTTTGTACGCCTGCGTTTTCGATTGATACCGTAAAAGACGAAGCCATTACAGGACGGGTAAAAGTAGCCAAGGACAAAACGACACCAGAAGCGATCGCGGACTTAATTAAAAGACTTTTCATTTGGCAATTCTTCTCGGTTTTAAAATTTTTCTCGTTCAACACTCATTGTCCGAGGTGCTTCTAGATTTCAACATCAGAATAATTACTACTTTTTCGATTTGACTTCGCCCAGAGAAAAATGTAATTTATTGAATTTCATTTAGAGGAAAATTACTGATATTATGTTCTCTGATGTCAATCGCTTTATATAGAAAGCGCAAAGTTCTCAGTGCTAAATTGTAAACAAACTTTTTTTTATAAAAGGTGCATAAATGCATCCGACTGAAACAGCTGCTGTCTTTACTCGCGTTATCGGTTTAATTAGTGGCACATCCGTAGATGGCATAGATGCCGCCTTGGTAGAGATTTCCGGTACAGAATTGGATCTGAAAGTTGAGTTGCTAGCTGGGGTAACATATCCCTATCCAGCCGAACTCAGAGAAAGAATATTAGCAGTTGGTGCAGGCGTTGCGATCTCAATGGCAGAATTGGCAGAAATAGATGATGCGATCGCCATTGTGTTTGCCCAAGCCGCCCAAAATATTCAAATTGCTCATCAGCCAGCCACTCTCATTGGCTCTCACGGTCAGACGGTTTATCATCGACCACCTGCGGATAGGGCAATAGGGAATCAGGAAGAAAACCACTCCCATTCGGCTACGCCCTTCTCTTCGAGAGGCTGCGCCAACGACTACGCTCAGGACAAGCTCACGGCAAGCCCACTCCCTAGTACAGACGCGATTAATCGCATCTCTGCCCACTCCCCACTCGGCTACAGTCTGCAACTAGGGCGCGGTGCATTAATTGCCTATCTTACGGGTATTACAACTGTGAGCAACTTCCGCGTTGCTGATATCGCTATTGGTGGTCATGGTGCGCCTCTCGTACCCAGAGTAGATGCCTATTTACTCAGTCATCCCCAGGAGGGGCGTTGTATTCAAAACATTGGTGGTATTGGTAATGTTGCTTATATTCCCCCTCGGCATGGCGACTGGCTTTCAAAAATTCGCGCTTGGGATACTGGCCCAGGAAATAGTCTATTGGATCTAGCGGTGGAGCATTTAAGCGCTGGTGCTAAAACTTACGATGAAGATGGCAATTGGGCAGCGAGTGGTACTCCTTGCCATCCGTTGGTAGAACAATGGCTCAACCAAGACTACTTTCATCTACCGCCGCCCAAATCCACTGGTCGAGAGTTATTTGGTGTGACTTATATGCATCAGTGTTTAAAAGATGCCCAAGCATACCAACTTAATGCTGCCGACGTATTGGCAACTCTTACCGAACTTACAGCTGCTTCAATTGTTCATAGTTACCGCACTTTTTTGCCGTCAATGCCCCAACGGGTATTATTATGTGGCGGTGGTAGTCGCAATCTCTATTTGAAACAAAGATTACAGTTATTGTTGACATCAATACCAGTCTGGACTACAGATGAAGTCGGCTTGAGCGCAGATTTTAAAGAAGCGATCGCCTTCGCGGTTTTAGCCTACTGGCGAAATTTGGGTATTCCTGGCAACCTACCTACTGCGACTGGGGCACCTCAAGAAGTGCTTTTAGGAGAAATTTACCAAGGTCAACATAATTCATAATTGATAATTGATAATTCATAATTTAATTCAATTAGGACTTACGCAAAACTACATACTGTAGGGGCAATTGATGTAGCTTTAGCTGACCGCAGGGTATTGCCCCTACCTAAAAACAAGGGTTTCGGCTATTGTTTGCGTGAGTCCTGAAACAGGAAAAACATATAATATCAAAAAATTTCTTCAACGCGATCGCGGTTCATTACTTAACTTCATTACTCAGTACTGCTATAACTGTAGTCTTGGCGGCACTCGATCAAGGCAGGGAATATAAAAGGTGGCTCATACTTTTTTATTGGAACCAGGACGCTGGGCAATACAAGGAAATTGGCTGGAACGTAATGGGATGCCAATCAGCGTCAAGGGTATGACCTTAATAGCTTGGAATCGAGATAACTGGTTCACTATGGCCACAAAACTAATATTTCCTGGTAGCGATCGCTCGGAAATCTCTTTGCAATACAAGGGGCGGTTGCATGATGGAGAACGTCAGTATACTTTTTTACTCCAACATAATCTTTTGGGGCAGGTTGAAGGCGAAGGCTGGATTGGTCTAGATACTATTGTGCAGCATTACCAGGTACTAGGCGATCGTCAGCGTCGTAGTGGGTTTGAAACCCTACACCGAATTTCGGAAGATACATACTACCTCAGTAGTGGCGTCTTGGCTGGTCATTTTTTAACTAACACAATGGAAGCTAGCCTAGAGCGTCAGTCAACCTAAGAGCAGTAAGTAGTTAGTACAGCACTGCGAAATTGAGCAAGGCAATTACTAGAGTTAAGCTTGATCTCAAAGTTCCCGAAAGCCCTTGCTCTAAGAACTCTGGGCAGTTTAATGCTCTAAAAATTCCGGGAAAAAAGCTTGATCTCGATGTGGCCGTTTTAAGGGGTTAAGTGCTGCCTGACAAAAGGTATTACAGAGTACAAAATCTTACAGCGTAGGCGCAGCCCGCCGCAGGCATCGTCCTTTGGAGAAAAGAAAATTTGTGATCTATGTAATATCTCATGCCCGACCTTAACGAGTAATCGTTTATTCTCACCTAATTACTAAGTTTTAACTAAGTAGGCAAGAATAGATCAAACTATGTTACGCAATGTAAGATTCATGAAATAGACTCTTAGTAAAGGGTTCCAGCCCTCAAAATAGTGTTAGAGTCCTGACTACAAACCTGGGATTATTTATATCTACGTACTTATTGTAAAAAAGTAATTTTCAAATTATCATCAAGATTGTAGCATTTTGCTTTAGCCATGTAGTCAGTAGTCTGGAGTTCAGTTTCATGAATCCTAAAGTGTCAGTCATTATCCCTGCTTACAATACTGAAGCTTATATTGCCAAGGCAATAGAGTCAGCCTTACAGCAAACGCTCACTGATATTGAAGTGATCATGGTCGATGATGGTTCAAGTGATAAAACTGTAGAAGTCGCTAAAAGTTTTACTGACCAACGTCTTAAAGTGATAGTTAATCAACAAAATCTTGGGGTTTCTGCTGCGCGTAATCGTGCCATCAGAACAGCTCAAGGAGAATGGATTGCTGTTCTTGATTCAGATGACTGGTATGCTCCTGAAAGATTAGAAAAGCTTGTGTTGCTGGCAGAAGAAACAAATGCCGATATGATTGCTGACGATCTTTATTTAATCAAAGATGGTGCAACATCTCCTTGGAGTACATTGATTCAAGAAAGTGGAGAAGATGTAGATATAGATAAAGTTCTCCAAATTGATATCGTTGATTTTGTAGAAACTGATGTCTATGGACAAGCAGGGTTGCATCTTGGTTTAAGCAAGCCTATATTCAAACGAGAATTTCTGGTTAAGCACGGCATTGAGTACGATGAAACCATAAGAATAACTGAGGACTTTTGGCTTTATATGAAATGCTTAATCAATGGCGCTCGCTTTTTTCTGGTGCCAAAACCCTATTATTTCTACCGATCACGCCCCAATTCTATTGTACATCAAGGCATATTATCACGTCTAAATCAATGCTGCATAGCGACTAATTCTTTCATGCAACAAGAAGTTGTGAAAAAAAATCCAGCTTTAATGCGTGCTCTCTCTTATAATCTGGCAGTCTTTAAGAAAAATCTAGCTTACTTTCAAGTTGTAGTCCCTATAAAACAAGGGAAGTTGGTAACAGCATTCACAGAATTGAGCAAAAATCCATACTTTTTTTCTGATTTTATTCCCCGATTTAACAAGATGATCCAACGTCGAATTCAATACTATGCAATGGGTAATAAATTAGTTTTTGACATGTCTTATAACCTACAGAGAAAACGAAAAACTACCAATTAGTACTATCACACTTTTATTAAGAAATAATATATCCTTACGTAGTCAGAATGATCCCGAAGCTTAAAAATCTGGTCAGGCAATAAGTATCTGTGATTATCCCTACTTACAAAACAAAGGCAGAGGACAGTCTTGCTGGAGGTAGGAGGAAAGTGCTGATCAAGCAAAACTTTAGTTGTGGTTTATTGACCACTAAAATAATAGTTAGAAATCCTAATAAGCTAGAGCATTATTTATGAGGGATGAGGGCTTGGAACTGATAAAATCTTCCCAGCACGGCTTCATATTGCCCCGTCAGGCTTTATTGATATTCAAAACTCCGCACTCATTACTCAGTTCTCAGAACTCTGTAGTGACTGTGGTACTACCTAATTAGGGTTTTTGGCAGATCATAGAGTTATCTATTTAGTCAAAATTGGGCAAACTAAAACTACACGACAATTAAAGTGCAAAATGGTACAAAGCGTCATTATAAATCTACCCTTTCTGCTTGTTTGAACTAGTATGTTGCACCAGTTGTAATAACCGTCTCGGTTGCAAACTGCCAGATAATGGTTTCAATCCTCTAAAAGAGGACTGAAAAAAGCTAGTACAGCACTGCCTAAATAGAGCAACGATTGGAAATCGCACAAAAGCCTATCCTATAAGCTTTTTAACATCCATTTCTGCCTGGCGGTACAAGCCGAAAAAGTCATTTATAGGCGCAATAATTCAGATATCAGTTTGAATGCACTTGTCCTCCCAAACACTTACAATCTGCTTTTGGATTTAAATTATCTATGTCAGACCCCAACATTGGTCGCTTACTCAGCAAACGCTACCAACTCCAGGAGTTAATCGGTACTGGAGCAATGGGTCGGGTTTATCGCGCTAAAGATACTTTGTTGGGAGGTGTACCCGTTGCCGTTAAGTTTCTCGCGCTATCAATCCAAAATGAAAAGCTGCGATTGCAAGACCGCTTTGAGCGAGAAGCAAAAACCTGTGCTTTACTAGGGCAAAAAAGTATCCACATTGTCCGAGTTATGGACTATGGCGTAGATGATAATAATACGCCGTTCTACGTGATGGAATACTTACAAGGACAAAGCCTGAACAATATTATTCGCAAGCAACGACTGCCTTTACCAAGATTCCTGAGTATGGCGCGTCAACTTAGCCTGGGGTTACAGTGCGCCCATGATGGTATCCCAGTTGATGGTACAATTTGCCCAATTATCCATCGTGATGTCAAGCCAAGCAATATACTGGTGATTCAAGATCCCAGTTTCGGAGAATTGGTCAAGGTTTTAGATTTTGGTATTGCTAAGTTATTACAGTCAGATGGCGACCATACAAAATTTTATTTGGGGACATTGGCTTATTCTTCTCCTGAACAGATGGAGGGTAAAGAATTAGACAACCGTGCTGATATTTATAGTTTGGGCGTAATGATGTTTGAGATGCTCACAGGCAAAATGCCACTGGTGGCATCAACTCACTCTTTTGGAGCGTGGTATAAAATACATCACTATCAAAAACCACGTTCTTTTGCTGAGACTACGCCGGGATTAGAACTACCAAAAGAAATCGAAAATTTGGTGATGAGTTGTCTAGCTAAAGTACCACGCGATCGCCCCCAAAATATCGCTGAAATCCTCAGAGTTTTAGCATCTCTAGAAAAGCCTGAGCATATACGCATCCCTAAGCAAGACAGCCATGCCCTAGTTCCTGCTATTACAGTTAGCCCTAAGCTTGTTGAACAAAAGACAAAAGCCGATTTGCACCCATCCGGGTCAAACGATGAAATAGCTCAGGCCATTTCCTGGCCTGAAAATAAACCAATTGCCGATATTGTGTTTCCCCAGCCCATTCATACCAATGGGGAGGTTTTACCAGCTCTGTGGGTGATGCTACCGCAAGAGGAAATTCAAAAGCGCTTACTCTGTACCCGCTATAACCAATTTCTTTTCATTTCTATTCCTCATCCCATGCTGCTATGGATTACTGTGATCTACAACCGCAAACATGGCGCTAAATGGTTACCTTATTACCTTGATCTCAAAACCACTCTTGGTCAAGAAATTGTCCGCTTACTACAGCATACAGGTTATTACCGCCTGTTGTTCTTTGGACGAGAAGCACCAAATCACTGTACCCATATCTTACTTTCCAGCATCGCTTCTGCCCAGCGCCAACGACTGCAAGAGTGGGTCGCAATGAGCAATACATTGATATTCTCTGCCGACCCGCAACTTAGTAAAAGGTTACTCAAAAGCGAGTACGAAAAGATTAAGCCTCAAATTCTGGCAAAACTGGAAGGTATTGATACAGATTCTCCATACGATCTTTGCAGCTAGCCATAATTTCCTAATGTTACATATTTGAGATGGAACTAAGGTGTGGCCACTCCAAGTATGTAAACTTTTATAAACAAAATATATATAAACATGTAAGTTCCGGTTATATGTATAAAGAGCGAAATAACTAGCTGCCAAAGCAGTGCTATCTAAATTCTCTCTTCCTATTCCTGTGTACATATTCTAGATGATTATAAATTTACGCAGGTGTGATTCTCAGACTAGACGAAACAAAAAGAAGTTTGGCTAAAGTAAACAATAAATTTAGCCTATAAATCTAAACTTAGGTCTAGATTGCAGCAGATGTGCCGTAGGCAATGTTTACTCATTCTTAGTTAATTTCGTAAATTGAACTTTTGGGCTGCTTTTGTGGAATTATTTATCGAAGTTGACGCCCCGACAGCCCCAGCTCTTTTCCTCTTTGGAACCAAGCAAGAGAAGGAGGTCGTCCACTGCGACATCAGAACGACTCTATGCCATAGTGGAACCGGAATCTAAGCCCCACTGGTGCTTAAGAAGCTCTTGATAAGTTGCCTCGCGTACTACCATTTGCTCATAAAGCTTCACCAAAAAGTCTTTAGCTTGATCGTGGCTCATGTTTTGCACCTGAGTAGAAAACGAGCAGATACTGAATTGCTGTTCCAAGGATAGTTTCATTGGTTGGTTCATAACTTAACTCCGAAAAAACAACGTGTAAAGGTGATATCGTTGACAGAAGTCCAAATGGGATAATAATTGGACTTGTAACTGTCCAACATTTGTTACTCTGTATTAAGAAAGATAACAATTGTTTGACAGGTTTGCCCACATCCTAAATGCGGAATTTTTCTGACCTGATATTTTGCACCTAATCCTACTGATATACCACCCAAGTCAGGCGAACCATATTCCAGAAAATAGGCTCTATTTGGACTGAGATAGGTATAACTACCTCTTTGACTCCTTCTTGCTTTGCACAACTCTTCTTTGAGGAGAAAAGCAGATGCTATCCTTAGCCCTCGATAGTTTTTCTAAAACAGAAAAACTAAGATGCTGTCTGCCCCAATATCAATGAAACTTCGCAGGATTGGGATTTTAAGCAGGTTGGGGAATTAATGGTAATAAGCGTGAATTATAGCCGCTTTACCTGATTACGTGCAAGAAGTCAATTTACCAAGTTATGCAAATTTAGCCTCATTAGGGCACTTTGCATACTAAAAGTATTTGTATCAAATTGTAAAAAGGAAAAATGCTCACGCTGAACAAATTGATGAGTATATTTACCGGATTAGTCATTAGACATCTCCAGAAATTAAATATGCGTTATCCAGAACCCTTGTAGAGACGTAGCAGTGCTACGTCTCTACATTCATTTTCTTTTCCTTTGTCTATTTGTCCTTGGAAAATAAGCAATGACTAATGACTAATGACTATTTTCTTCGAGTGAGACGATGACAACTGTGATGTTATCGTGCCCTCCGTGTTCTTTGGCAGCCTCAACTAGAGAGATGGCGGCTTTATCAACCCAAGGGGTGTCTTGGAGGCAGCTAGCAATCTTCTGTTCCACAAGTTCTTCTGTGAGACCATCACTACATAGTAATAAGCGATCGCCAACTTTTACGTCCAGTGGTTGCACATCAATCTGATGCAAGTCTTGACGCCCCAAACAGCGCGATAATACATGACGAAAAGGATGTAATCGTGCTTCATCTAAGGTGATGTCACCGATTTTGATTGCCCGTGCTACCCAAGTGTGGTCTTCCGTTACCTGTTCTAATTGCGACTTTCGGAAGCGATACAGCCGCGAATCGCCAACATGACCGCACCAGGGCGACTCTGGGGAGCGAAAAATTACCGCTACAACCGTTGTACCCATGTCAGCGCGTTCAGGATGATTTTGCTGATCGTGCAAAATTGCTTCGTTGGCAGCCCATAAAGCTTGCTCTAGCAATTCTTGAGAAGACTTAGGAGATTGCCAATTTGCCACTAAATACGCCTGAATTTCCTTAGTGGCAATCCGACTTGCCTCCTCACCTCCGGCATGACCACCCATGCCATCGGCGACAACGAAAAACCGCCCATCTGGGTCAATATAGTAAGCATCCTGATTATTAGAACGAATAAGTCCCGGATCACTAAAACCCGTGAAATTAAGTTTCATAAATTTTTTTTGCAACCAACAATTAATACATACGATCGTAACGGTCGAGGCGGAAAAGTAGTCGGATTAGGATCACTGAAAGCCCTGCTGCAATTAAACCAGGGACTAGTGCCCACCATGCATGATTGCTAACCACTAAGATCGTAGCTGAAAGTGTGAAACCACTGATTAACAGAGCATAACTTATTGAAAGTTGAATACTGCTTTGCCGCCGCAACAGCCGTTCAGTTTCTATAGAGCGAACGCGGAGGCGAATATCTCCCCGCTCAAGCTTTTCTAGCGTATCCTCTAACCTACGTGGTAGACCAAACGCAGTACTACTTACTTGAGCTGCTTGACGACTTAATTCGTTAAGAAAGCTATTCCCCTCAGAACCATTCATATCGGTCATAAGCTGCATTGCATATGGTTTGGCAACTTCCATAAAGTTAAACTCTGGATCTAATCCTTTACCTACCCCTTCGAGAGTAGAAAAAGCTCGCATCACAAAAGTAAAAGTTGCTGGAAATCTAAATGGCTGATTATAAGCTATTTCGTAAAGATCGTCACTAATTGCTGCGACCGATTGATTTTCAAAGGGCTTATCCATGAAATGATCGAGCATGTACTGGACGGAACGCCGCACTGGGCTAATGTCATCCGTTGGGGCGATCGCACCTAAATCGATCAGAGACTGCACAACGCGATCGCCGTCTTTTTGGGCAATACCAAACAGGGTTTGCATTAATCCTTCGCGGACGTTGGCTTTAATCCGCCCCATCATGCCAAAATCGTAGAATATTAAAGCCCCACTTCCACTAACGGCAATATTGCCGGGGTGGGGATCGGCATGGAAAAAGCCACTATTAAGTAACTGTATCAAATAGGCTTGAGCGCCTTGACGAGCGATCGCCTTTCGATCCAAACCTGCTGCTTCTAAAGCTTCGTATTGGCTAATTTTAATTCCAGGGAGATATTCCAAGGTCAGCACTCTGGAAGTTGCATAACGCCAGTATATTCTGGGAACGTTTACCCAATCATAGCCGCGAAAGTTCCGGCGAAAAGTATCAGCATTACGACCTTCGTTAAGATAATCAATTTCTTCCCAAAGAATGCGACAACACTCTTCGTAAATTCCTAACCAATCTCGCCCTTTTCCCCATTTGGGATGGTTTTGAAAGTAGCGGGTAATTCCCTTGAGAATTTGTAAATCTATTTCAAATAACTTCTTCAGTCCAGGACGTTGTACTTTGACGACAACCAATTCCCCACTATGTAGCACAGCTTTGTGTACTTGCCCCAAGCTAGCAGCAGCTAAGGGAATAGCTTCAAAATTATGGAATAGTTCAGGAATTTTTTTGCCTAGTTCTTTCTCAATGGTGGCTTCTACTTGCTCATAGCTAAATGCTGGTACTTTGTCTTGTAACTTGGCTAGTTCTTCTACATATTCACCAGGGAATATATCAGCACGGGTAGAAAATAATTGCCCGACTTTGATGAAAGTTGGCCCTAAATCCAGCAGTGTATTACGAATCCAAACCGCCTGGGTTTTGCGTCTTGCAGCTTGCTTTACCTCAGTTACTCCACCCGCGTAACTCCAAGATTTGTTGTATAGCCAAAGCTTAAACATTAAGGTCAAGACAAAAGACCAAATGTCCACAAAACGCCGTCTGCTAGAGTAGTTTTCCCGATTCCAACGGTATGCCTGATCTGAATAACCTTGTTCCATATACTTTGTGTACCGTTGGTTTGTAACCGAATCACTTGGAAGAAAAGACACTCTGATTCCTAAACTGTTTTTAATTAAGTGTCCTTTGTCATTTGTCTATAATTTTTGACCAATGACTAATGACCAATGACTAATGACCAATGACTAATGACTAATGACCAATGACTAAACTTATGCAGAAGCTCGGCGATAATGTTGCAATTCTGTGCGTAACAGGGCAATTTCTGCTCGTAATTCATCAA
Source organism: Nostoc sp. (assembly GCF_036919815.1). Taxonomy (GTDB): domain Bacteria; phylum Cyanobacteriota; class Cyanobacteriia; order Cyanobacteriales; family Nostocaceae; genus Nostoc. The sequence continues at coordinate 45,160 of NZ_JBALCE010000073.1, read as the reverse complement.
TATCTGCTTGCAAGTCAACTGATACAGAACTGGCTTGCCGACTACCTGTGGTAGATTGACCACCATTAGCTGCTTCTGCTGCCCGATTTGCCCGCTCTAGGACTTCATCTGTAAACTGGCGCAACTGCTCTCTAGCTTCGGCATCAAATTTGCCCAAATCACTCAAAGCATCGGTCAAGGCGACCTCTAAACGCTCATTAACTACTTCAGCTACCGCTCTGCCGACGAAAAAGGCTTGCACAAGGGGGTTACTCATAAATTTTTGTGACGTTGATCCGCAAGAGAATTATAACTTGCTCGTATGCTTTACGGCTTCTGCTAGGGAGTTAGAGATTTATGTGACGCGATGTGCTATTTCAGCCCTGGCGCTTTTTCTATTTCCCCATCTCTATTTTTCCTCACAAACACTTCATGTCAAAAATATTGATTAATTAATGTATCCCTGGTAATTTAAGTATATTTGCGTATTACAAAAACAAGATCGAACGACTGGAAGTCGCGGCTACACAAAAGAAGTCCGCGCAGGCTGACTACATCTTCTAGCCTGCGGAGGCACGCTTTGTTCTGGTAGCTGCGATTTTAGTCGTCTGCTGCAAGATGTGAAAACACCATATTTGTTGCCCTTAAATTATGAATAGCTATCCAGATTTCAGCGAATATGGTTATCAAGTTTTGCGAGAATTGGGACGTAATCGGGAAGGAGGAAGGATTACTTGGCTATAAAGAAGTCGGGAATCTTGTCTGGTTTGTGAGGAAGATAAAATTGCCCTCTCTTTTTTTCTACCTAACTTAAGAATGCGATCGCCTTTTTTGCAAAGCCTTAATGTAGTGCGATCGCTTTTATAAAAAAATTATCATAATTATAATAACTAACTATTGATATAGGTTAATCTATGTTTACCAAACATATTGCAGAGTATTTCAACTTTCTTTCTTCTGAAGATATTAGACTGAAAGATTCAAGAATTGGTATTGAAAGAATTCTTTATGAATACATTGATTGTCGACGTTCTCCAGAAGAAATTGCCCAAATCTATAAATTAATCTCTCTGGAACAAGTATATGCAACTATTCTTTATTATCTGCAAAACAAAGAAACCGTCAGTGCTTATATGAGAAACTGGATAGAACACGGTCAGAGAATGCGAGAACAACAGAGGCTTAATCCCCCGCCAGTGTCAGAAAAACTGCGCCAACTCAGAATTGAAAGACAAGCTAAACAGCAAGCATGAAACTGAAATATCTGATTGATCAAAATGTCAATCCTATATATGGAAATAAAATTAAGCTCTCTTAAAATCAACCTAGAACTAATTGATGGCAGCAAAACTGCGGGAGTTAAATATTGAGCCAGATACAGTTTAGACTACTGCGATATCTTCGATGGGCTTCGCCTACGCATTATGATTATTCTTCTATTTCAAAATTAACTCCTTGATAAATATCGCTGAAGGGAATTTGAAAACCTATTGATTTTAGTGATAATACCGCATCTATTGATTCGTATTCAGTTAATACCCATTGCCCTTCAGCATTTTTATTAAACTGCTCAACAAGATATTCATATTGATTAATCATAATATATTCTTTGAGTGTCGCAATAGAACGATAAAATCTAAATTTATTAGTTCGATCGTGATTCTCTGTCGATTTAGATAATACTTCCACAATCATTATGGGATTGGTGACTGTAGTAGTGCCAGTTCCCTCATATATTGGTTCTCCCTGAATAACCATGACATCAGGATAAGTGTAGATACGATAACGCTGTATCCACAATTTGACATCACCCATGTAGATTTTGTAGTTTTTACCCCGCATCGTAAATTTAAAATTGGCATAAAAATTACCTGCGATTTCATTGTGATTAGTCGTACCACCAGCTATAGGAATTATTTCTCCATCTCTATATTCATTTTTGGATTCTGATGTCTCCTCTAGTTGTAAATATTCCTCTGGGCTGTAGGATTTTTTCGGTGTTTGTGTTTGCATAAAAACCATATCTGTGAAATATAAATTAATCAGGATAATGCTTGGCTAAAAACTCTTCAGCTTCTCTGCGATCTTTAATCACTCCATCCAATGTAGCAGCAACTACATCATCTAAGATTTGCCGATACTGCGGCCCTGGTTTGTAACCAAGTTTCTTTAAATCATTGCCATTTAATAGTGGTTGCACATTCGCCCAAACAGTTAAATATTTCCAAATCTGATGTCTAATCTCTCGCGGACTTTGCACAGCGATTAAAATCAGCATTGGTAAATCGCACTGTCGCAGCAACTGCACTACTTGACTGGGGCGTTGCAAAGTGGGTAATAATGTCATCACCTGAGTTTGCACTTGAGTTAAGTTCTTCAGCCTAGCAATGCTATCCTCTGGCAATTGGAGATTTTTTGCTACTTTCACCCCATATTCTGGTGCTAGGTGGGCAATTAACGTTTCTAAGCGCATTTCCCAATGCATAAGAGTTGGTTGTGGGTCAAATCGCCGTAAACAGCGTTCTAGCAAACGTAATTGCCGCAGGAGTTCTGCATCTAGCTTCAGGGTAGTATGGATACATTGCAATGCCCCTAAATTATCGAGTAACTGCAAAGCCGATTTCCAGTAAGGGGCTTCTAGGATGTGTTTTAATTCTGTTTTCAGTCGAGTTTGCAGGGCTGGAGTTCTGCTATTCTCTTGAGCAGTGCGATCGTAAACGCCACTGTTGATGGCATAGCGGATAAACTCTTCAGTTTGCGGTTCAATCTCAAATCCGAAGCGCACGGCAAAACGCACACCACGATAAATGCGGGTGGGGTCTTCGATAAAGCTATTGGCGTGCAGAACTCGAATTTGTTTAGCTTGTAAATCGATTAATCCACCAAAGAAGTCAAGTAGGGGCGCAGCATGCTGCGCCCCTACACCAGCACGGGGGATAGTAAGGCGCAAGGCGAGGGCGTTGATAGTAAAATCTCGGCGATACAAATCTTGACGAATGGAACTAGCCTCAACTTCAGGATTTGCTGCTGGATAAGGATAGAATTCTGTTCTAGCGGTGGCAATATCTACCCATAAAGAATCTAATTCTGGGTCTTTGTGCCACAACAAAGCAGCAGTTTGAAAAGCCCCGTGGATTTCTAAGCGAGCCGCAGGATAAAGTTGTTGAAGTGCCTTTGCTAATTCCACACCAGCGCCAACATCTGCTGATTTGTGAAAACCATCAACCACAAGGTCAATATCTTTAATCATCAAAGTGCCCGATGCTTGGGCTAATAGTAAATCCCGCACCGCACCTCCCACTAGATAAAGATGCCAACCGCGTTTTTCTGCCTCTTGTGATGCTTTGGTAAGTAATTGCCACAGTTGCGGAGCAAGTTTTTTCTGCAACTCAATGTTAAGTCCTGTTAGCGGATAGCTAGGGTTTAGCCCGTGCTGAGTTGGGAGTGATAATTGAGACTCAGGACTGTTTTGATGTAATTCCCGCAAGACATCTGTACGGGTGACAATACCAACTAACTGCTCGTTCTCTAATACTGGTAAGCGCCCGATATCATAAGTCACCATCAGCGCTTCAATTTCTGGCAATGTCGTATCTGGTGTAATCCTTTTGAGATTCCTACTCATGTAACCCTTGACTGGCGCATGACTAAATCCGTGATGCAAAGCGATATCAATATCCCGCCGCGAAATAATACCTACCAGTTGCTTTTGAGCATCAACTACAGATAAACCAGAGTGTCCATAGCGTAATAAAATGCGTTGTGCTTCGGCAATTGTGGTTTCAGGCAAAATAGTGCGGACAGGAGAAGACATCAAATCCCTAGCAGTGGGAGGATGGGGAATTTGTGCTTTTATTCCGTCAAGGAGTTGTTTTAATATTGCCTGCGAATCTACTTTGCGTAGGTTCAACGATGCAGCTTGCGAATGACCGCCGCCACCCAAGAGTTGGAATAATAGATTTAGATTTGTCTTGGGAATTTGCGATCGCCCAATTACTGTTAAGCGTGAATCACTTTCACCCAAAGGATATTCATTAGCTAATAGTATCGCATCAATTTCGGTTAATTCCACGAGTTCTGAGGCCAAACTGGATAATCCTGGGACAAAACCAGCTGTTTTCAGAGTTACCCAAGCAACCGTATATCCATGCAGACAGAGATATTCTAAATTTTCCAGCGATTTAGTTAATAGCTGCTGCAATTGCCAAGACAAGCCAGGGTCACGGTAGGTAGAAATTACTGATAAACTGGCACGTTGTTGCATCAACCAAGCCAAAGCTAAAGCATCCCGTGGTGTAGACTGGTCAAAAGCCAAGGAACCAGTGTCAACGTGGATACCTAAAGCCATCACAGTTGCTTCGGCAGGAGTTAGAGAAATTTGCTGTTGTTGCAATTGCTCAACAATTAAAGTTGTAGTGGCTCCGACTGAAGAAATATGCGATCGCGTGGCCCGAATATCTGACTCTTGTCCTAAGTGATGGTCATAAACTATAATCTCTCTTAAGTTGGGTAAATCTAACCACTGGGCAGCTTTACCCAAGCGATCGCGCTGTTGCGTATCCACCACAGTCAGAGAACGAATTTTTTCTGGATTCACCGAACGGCGTTCAATCAGCGAATATTCATCCCGATGCAATGCTAAAAAATCCTGTACAGGAGGGTGACAACCGCCAGTCAGCACAATCTTACTTCCCGGTAGTAGACGTGTTAGCCCTACTGCTGCTCCTAGTGCATCAAAATCTGCTGTTGTGTGGCAAAGAATTAAATCCATAGTCATTAGTCATTAGTCATTGGTCATTGGTCATTAGTCATCGGTACTAGACAAAGGACAAATGACTAAAATTTTGTAATTTCTGGTAATTTTAGGACTTAGGCAAAAGTACACGCACTCTGGGGCAATTCATGTAGCTTTAGCTGACCGCAGGGTATTGCCCCTACCTGAAAATAAGGGTTTCGGTTATTGTTTGCGTAAGTCCTGAATTTAAAAACAAGAAAAAAGTGGGAGTGTCGTTTAGAGTACAAAGCCGAGGCAGTGCGGGAACAGGGGTTTCCCCAAGTGTAGCAACTGCCGTTTTGAATATTTTGTAATTGTTCAACTGTGCTCTGGGGCATCTCGTGCAATATAAGCAAAGCGAGAGTTTTTGTCCGACGGGATAGCGTGAGTCACTGACAAGCCTACAATGTACTGCTTGCAGTCAGTGTAGGAGTATGTCACTGTAGGATATATCACTGTTTCGCTGTATTAGGAGAAGCAAAAATGACTATAATATTCCAATTTGCTCTGATAGGTCTAGTTTTGTTGTCTTTTGTCCTGGTTGTTGGCGTTCCCGTTGCTTACGCGACTCCCCAAAATTGGGGTGAATCTAAAAAACTACTCTGGGTTGGTTCCGGCGTCTGGATTGGTTTGGTATTTTTAGTTGGTTTCTTAAACTTTTTTGTCGTGTAGGCGACGGCTTCGCTCTGGCGTAGGCACATAATATAAGAACTAGAGGAGCAGAAAAGCCAAGGTCAAAGACCAAAGGAAAAAAGGAGAAATTTTTTCGGATTTCCTTTTTTCTGACAGTGCTTTCCTGCTTCTCTACATTTAAAGAAGAAATGTATATTGGCCAGAAGTATAGTTCATTAAGAGGCAATCATGGCAGTTTTCGAGGGAACTTTTACCCAAACGGAGCCTTTGCGGTTTGCAGTGGTGATTGGTCGATTCAATGACCTTGTTACCGGAAAGCTGCTAGAGGGATGTCAAGATTGCTTGAAACGCCACGGTGTAGACCCTAACCCCCACGGTAATCAGGTGGACTATGTTTGGGTGCCGGGAAGTTTTGAAGTACCTTTAGTAGCTCGCCAACTAGCACTTTCCCATCGTTATGATGCTGTAATTTGTCTAGGTGCAGTCATTCGAGGGCAAACACCCCATTTTGATTACGTATCCTCAGAAGTTTCTAAAGGCATTGCCGCCGCTAGCTTTCAAACTGGGGTGCCAGTAATTTTTGGCATTTTGACAGTAGATACTATGCAGCAAGCCTTAGAACGGGCAGGCATCAAAGGTAATCATGGCTGGGATTATGCCATGAATGCCCTAGAAATGGCCAGCCTCATGCGGCAACTGCGTTCTAATCTGGCAGAACCGTATTCTCGTAATAGCCAGTCTTTGCCGGCCTCTTTTCAAAGTGCCAGCCTCGGCAATTTAACCACGGGGTCAGAAGAACTAGGCTAGTACCGCAAGGCGGAATTCAAAATGACGCTCTCTACGAGACCCTTCTCTACAAGACGCTGCGCGTAGCTTGTTTCTTTGCAGGAATACGCGGACTCGCTAACAAAATTCAAACACGTATACAGCGTAAGCGTTTTATGGTTACTGAGCTTGCGGTTGGCGTAGCCTCTCCAAGAGTTGTATTGATTTGGAATAAGTGGTTTATTTCCACCGTGCTGGACTTACATAGGACTTACGCAAAACTACACTCACTCTGGGGCAATACCCTGCGGTCAGCTAAAGCTACATCAATTGCCCCTAAGAAGAAGATCATTCTTTTCGGCTATTGTTTGCGTAAGTCCTGTAACATAGTGCGTCATTTGTCACTTCTCCTTTGTTATTCACTAATGACCAAATTAATGGGTTGACAATTAGAGATAAATCTGGGATATTGATATTTAGATGATAAATGCGGGCATGGCTCAGTGGTAGAGCGTCACCTTGCCAAGGTGAATGTCGCGCGTTCGAATCGCGTTGCCCGCTTCCAACTAAAACCTCTTAGAGTTAAAAATTCTAAGAGGTTTAGTATTTTTAAGGTGCATTTAAGTTTTTGTCGATTTGCGTTACACTCCTGTCAACCACTCCCAATGTGGACAGTTTGAACAAAAAAATCATCTACTGTCTAAATTTGAATATCGTCCATTCAAATCACGTTACCTAGTTTCTAAGAAATATAAAACCCAGCTTTAGAATAGTCAAGATATGCATTAGCTTGGCTACAATCTTTATAGGTGTAATCAATTCGTTTTGTGTAGGGTGTATTACACTGGACTAAAGGTGGTTTTAAATACTAGTGTTGTCAGGTGCAAAACGTCTTTTAAGAGTGAAGTTAGCCGCAATCTATTTGGCCAAAAAGTCACACACATGCTCTGGATGTTTTGGCAATTCCGGCTCTTGAAAAGCTTGTGAACTTCAAGGAATAGACATTGGACATAATCACGATCTCACCTTGATAACTGGATAGTAATATATAGTGACCCAAAGGAAAATCTAGGATTTGTTGGTGTCTGTTGTTTATGAGCGTAGCCTTCCCAAACGATTTGTTTTAGGAGCGATCGCCACGTAAGCTTAAGATTGTACCAAGTCTGTCAGCAGAATTAAATGCCCAAAAACGCAACCATATTACCTTGAAAGCAACAGATGAAGAGAAGGAAATTTTTAAACAAGATTGCCAGTTACGGGGAAAGACTACAAACAGAGAACCCTGTATTGATATGGCAATTACGATACTTAAAGTTGGCGGTATCTACTGTTTGCAATGATGAATATGTATGTATATGCTGTCCATCTATATGAAGAGAGAAGCCTCTAAGGCAGTTACCAACGGATTATATTCTCGCAGTTCATGTAAAACACGCTCAAGTTATTAGAACGCTTGTGCAATCTCAAAAACCCGAAAAAATCGACTTCAATGCCGAATACCCCTGTCCCTGTCGTCGCCGGGGTCAGTTAATTCCGATTACGCTGACAGATGCATTTGGTTGCGATCGCTGTCAGCAAATCTTTGTTGTAGAAGATAATGGTCATGTCCTAGAACAGCTTTCTACCACCTATCCCTACAAGCGGGCTTGGCGTTGGATGGGAAATAGTTGGCATGTTGTCCATCCGCGCTTGGGAGAAAGCTATCTGCCTATAGCGCTGGGGATTATTTTCGTGCTAGTGATTATATGGCTACCATTAGCACTGCGATTAGCAAATGGTTCCAGCATTATTGCTTGGGCAATGGTGGCGGTGCTGTTGGCTATCTTACCAGCACTAATGGTCTGGCTTACCTACAGACGTTAACTCAATGACTGTTGAAGTTTTGGATGATCACCCCGAACCGATTACTAGCGCCCAACGAGCCTATCAAGCTTCCCTAAAGTTGGGGATCACAAAGGGAGCAGACCGGAGTCGTGCAGTATTGGCGATGGCACAAGCCCTTGAGCGCTCATTTGACGACATTCTAGAAGCCAATACCTTGGATTTAGAAGCCAGTCGAGAAATGGCAGTGCCAGAGTTGATATTAGAGTGGCTGAAGCTGACTCCCAAAAGGCTAGAGATGACAGTAGACATTTTACAACGGTTGGGGGAATTATCAGATCCGCTGCGGCGCGTCAGAACTGCTGATTATCAACTGGCAGATTCCCAGAGTTACACCCAGTTAATGCCCTTGGGAGTGATTGGATTTATTTATGAAGCGTTTCCCGATTTAGGAGCGATCGCAGCGGGTTTTTGTATTAAAACTGGCAATTGTATAATTCTCAAAGGCAGTACTGAAGCTAGCCATTCTAACGCCGCGATCGCTGAAGTACTGCAAAATGCGATCGCAGAAGTTGGACTTCCTCCGGGCTGTCTAGAACTGATCACAGCCGAACATGGTGCTTCGATTCGGGATTTAGTCACCCAAGACCAGTACGTGAATTTAGTGATTCCCTACGGACGTTCTAGCTTAGTGCAGCAGGTAGTACGACAGTCAACTTGCCCAGTTTTAAAGTCAGCGATGGGTAACTGTTATCTCTACTGGTCGCCCAATAGCAGCTTAGAAATGGTGCGCTTGATGATTCTTGATAGCCATCAGAGCGAACCTGATCAAGTTAATGGCATTGAAAAGGTACTCATTCATCGCCAAGCCTTGCCATCATCAATAGCCGTTCTGTGGAACAGCTTAATGGAAAAAGGCTTTGAAATTAAAGGGGATGCAGAACTAGTAAAAGCCTTTCCCCAGTTGCATCTGGTGAAGGAAGGCGAATGGGGAAACCCTTATTTAACTAGGACAGTAGCTTTTAAACTGGTGGATAGCTTAGAGACTGCGATCGCCTGGATTAATCAATACAGCAGTGGTCACGCCGATTCTATCGTTACTGAATCTTACCAGGAAAGTCGGCAGTTTGCCTTAGGGGTTAACAGTGCCTCTAGCTACATCAACACTTCCCCGCGTTTTTCCCGCAACCCCTCGCGGGGAGATTCAGTATTTCTCGGCATGTCTAACCAAAAAGGTCATCGTCGGGGATTTATCAGCCTGGAAACATTGACCACCGTTAAGCACATTGTTCAGGGAAATGGTAGATTTTAAATAATGGTTAAAACAAAAGTAGAGCCAATAGCCAACATTGATTTAACAACCTCCGGCTCAATCCCTAAAGGCTTTAAACAAGTAATTTGATTCATCATTTCGAGCATACTATATTCTTTAATATCAAACCCTTGTTCATAAGCGAACTGTTTCACATGGTCGATGTTTTCAAAGTGATAATTATTAATAGCTCGACCTGAGACATTACTTGCAGTTTGATTGAGTCTTTGCAACCCAGGACTAATTTGCCGTAGTTGATTCAAGCCATCAAAAGTGGTTAGGTCAGGTGTAATCCATGCACCGCCGTAAACTCGCAGTATCTCACGAACATTAGCAAACACCTTTTGCTTTTCTGCTAAGGTTAGGTATGTTAACAATCCTTCGCATAAAACAACTACAGGTTGGTTTTGATCTAAATAATTTACGTTCAAAGGAAACTGACTAGGTTGGTTAGTAGCATCAATTGCTTCAAAATACAAATTCTGCCGTTCTCCAATCGTTTTACTAGTTGCTGCTTCTGACTAATCATTGCAGGTAAATCACTTTCAACAAAAGTGATATTTTGATTTTGAGACATTGCCATACCACGAGGTAATAATCCAGATGCTAACTCGATAATTTGGGTAGTCTCAAATTGCAAGTGTTGAGATATTACTTGATTAACAGCTTTGTAACGAGCCTCAACAAGAACAGACACTTCAGCAGGCTGAGTTAATTTTTTTTGTTGCAGTTGTTCTATGAAGCTTTCGGCATTAACTAATTGAGCTAATTCCTTGCCATAAGGGATATCAGTAAACTGCCTAGTATAAGCTACCATCAAAGCTGTTGGACTAATTGCATCAAAAGAGCTTGCTTGTGATTGAACCATTTGCTACCTCACATATAGTTTTTTATCTGACCTAATATTTGTGTATCTAATATATACTTAGCGTATTTGCCAAGCACAGTTCTTAGGGGCAAAGGGATATTGACACTCTCAGGGCTAAAACCCGCACCGTTTCATAACCGATGCCACTGCTCGAACCTGTGACAATTGCTACTCTTCCTTTTTGACTCAGAATATTTTCCGCATTCCATTTTTAATTTTATTTACACCTCCTTGATTAATCGAATGTTCGTTTAACTAACTCTCAAAAAAATTAATTAACAAAAGTAAACATAGATTAAAAATGATAACTAACATCATAATTTATTAAGTTCTTCAGGCTCAATTCAGAGTATGCTTAATAGAAATCTAGTTGAGAATTTCAGCAACTAAGTACAAATAAACTTAAATATTTGTTGAGTTTTTTATACTTTGCCATTCGTTTGAGTGTTAAATACTAAAAAACAAAGTTTATTTGTGCCAACTTACTAACTAGGTTGTCGAGCAAGGCAGTAAACTTAACAAAAATTACCTAAGATGATCAGAAGAATTTTGCTGGCTGTATCGGGATTGGGACACGCAGAAGAAATGCTCAAAACCCTAAAAGAAATCCCTTCAATTCAATCTGCAAAAGTTACAATTTTGCATGTTGTTCCTGCACAAAATGCTGCTGCTAGCATGACAACTAAATGGGAAAATGGTGGTAAAATTCTGGCGAATGCTATTCAAACTTTAAACTTAGATCCTAGCCAGGTTTCTTCAATTTTGCGTGAAGGCGACCCCAAAGATGTGGTTTGCCAAGTAGCTGATGAAATTGATGCTGACTTGATTATTATGGGTTCACGCGGACTGAAGCGGTTGCAATCGATTTTATCGAACTCAGTCAGTCAGTATGTTTTCCAACTATCTTCTCGCCCCATGTTGCTGGTAAAAGATGACATTTATGTGAAAAAAATTAGGCGCATTATGGTGGCAATAGATAACTCGGATTCAGCAAAAAATTGCTTGAAATTGGCTCTATTCTTGTTGCGAGATATTCAGGGCGGCCAGTTAATTTTGGCAAATGTTAGTACAGATTTAGGCGGTAAAAAATCGGAAATAACCGAGATTAAGTCAGACAAAAATCCAGTTTTGGCAGCCGCAGTTGCAGAAGCACAAAAACAGGGCATTCAATCTCGTTCTTATATCAGCAGTGGTAAACCCGGTGAAGAAATTTGTCGATTGGCAGAAGAGTTGAATATAGACTTATTATTGCTCGGTTCTCCAGATCGTCGTCCATCCATCGCTAAGACTTTTGTTGATATAGACAGACTCATTGGCTCTTCCTTGTCTGACTATGTTCGAGTTAATGCCACTTGTCCGGTATTGTTAGCGCGGACAATCGCTTAAAGTCAAAATAGAGTTGGCGGTTGATAAATAAAAACCCCTACACTACTAGTACAGGGGTTATTTATTTTATACAGGAACTCTTAACTATCTTTTCCACCTTCGCGGCTAGCAGTTTGGATGTACAGAATTAGTAAAAACACGGCGGGAACCAGTACGAACAAAATGCTCGCTATGAACCCCAGGTCATTAACTTGCATGGCAAGAAAACCTCTCTTAAATTTCCAGTCAACAACATTAGGATAGCATCATCAATGACAGAATTATACCAATTCAAAATTTTCGCGTAGCGTCTCGTAGAGAGGAAACTCAATTTTGGTAAGTATTTTGACTACTGACTGGATAGAAGTGGAAGCAATGGCAGATTTGAGAATTTAAGGCTTTGTGACTACACTGACAGAGCCATTCACTAAAGTTTGACAGGCAAGGCGGTAATTTTCCGGCTTTTTCTTGAATTTCCGGTTTTCTACGTCTGTGCGGGGGGAAAGATTTTGTAGTCCTTCGACTATCTCGACAACGCAAGTGCCACACTGACCATTACCACCGCAATTCGTCATTTTGCCAATTAATGTATATATATCAATGTTATTTTGCATGGCTTGGAGCCGGAGATTTGCACCATCCGCCGCCACTACTTCTTTATTTTCTTTAACGAATTTGATATTACCCATAACTGTCTCCTCCTTGACTCTAAGCTTGGCTGTCAAGGCTTCATATTGACATAGCTTGATTCATATCTTATTTATTATATTAATTCATTACAGAATATTAATAAATATTAATTTTATCAAATATGGTGTCACAAAAAAATAAGACAGGTAAAGTACCTGTCCTATAAATTGAAAAATAGATTAACTTACCTAAATCCCACGGCTGCTTGCCAAACGAAAGCAAGCAACAAGAAGAATACAGGGATGACTGGGAGAACGTCTACCAAAGGATCGAAGATTTGGTAAGCTTCAGGCAGTTTTGCTAATAAAAGTGCTGCTTCCATGTTTGTTTAAATCCACCTATCCAACACAGCTTTCATAATTGAGATATACTTTAACATGGTTTGGTCATTTGTTAGGAGTTAGGAGAGACGCGATTAATCGCGTCTGTACTTAGGAGAGACGCGATTAATCGCGTCTGTACAGGAGTTGAAAATTATTATTCTTCCCCTGTTTCCTCTGCCCCTCTTACCCCCTCATCTTCCTCATCTCCCGTTTCTTGATTGAGCCAGTGACCAAATTCTATGACAAAGCGATCGCTCAATATTGCTTCTCGAATCTTTTGAGTAAAGCGAATTAGTTCGGTAATGTTGTGAATGCTCAACAAGGTATAAGCTAAAATTTCCTGCGATCGCACTAAATGAGATACGTAAGCACGGCTAAAATTTTGACAAGTGTAGCAGGGACAAGTTTCATCCAAGGGCGCAAAATCTTCACGAAACTTAGCATTTTTTAAATTCCAGCGTCCGCCCTGGACTATTGCCGTCCCATGTCTGGCCCAGCGTGTGGGAATTACGCAATCAAATAAATCTACACCAGATGCGATCGCGATCGCCATTTCCCGATAAGTACCCACACCCATCAAGTAACGCGGCTTTTCCGGTGGTAAAAGCGGTGCTGTCACTTTTACAATTTCAGCGATCATTTCCGGCGGTTCTCCCACACTCACGCCACCAATGGCATATCCGGGCAAATCCAACTTAGCTAAAGCTTGGGCTGCACGGCAACGCAAATCCAGATACACGCCCCCCTGCACAATCCCAAACAAAGCCTGCTCACTGCGTTGATGAGCCGTTATGCAGCGTTCTAACCAGCGATAAGTGCGCTCAGTTGCCGTTTCTACCTCTTGGCGAGTCGCTGGATAGGGCGGACACTCATCAAATGCCATGATTACATCTGCCCCTAAAGTATTTTGAATCTCAATAGATAACTCAGGTGTTAAGTTAATAATTTGTCCATCATGGGGCGATCGAAAAGTTACGCCTTCTTCAGTAATTTTCCGCATCTCACTTAAGCTGAACACCTGAAATCCACCCGAATCCGTGAGCATCGGTCCGTTCCAACCCATAAATTTGTGCAACCCACCACCCCCAGCCACGATCGCTTCTCCTGGTTGTAGGTGAAGATGATAAGTATTAGATAAGATCATTTGCGCCCCAGTATCTCGTAGCTGGGCTGGGGTGATAGTTTTGACATTTGCCAGCGTTCCCACTGGCATAAATCTGGGGGTTTCTACAACACCGTGAGGCGTGAAAAACACTCCGGCTCTAGCTTTTGTCTGACTACAGCAAGCAAGACATTCAAAGGAAAAATTCGCACTCATGCCATTTGGTATTTTAGACTTGTCGTGAGCCTCAGCCGAACGATTTTAGATTGTGAAACGCTAATCGGTAAAGAGCCATAAAACCAAATGGTATTAGGGCAAAATTAATATTATTTGGCTAAATTATCGAGAAACATAAAAACTGATAATTGAGTTTTAATGAATACTTAAGCACTCACGACTAACTTAGTTACCAACTTTACGAGTATATACTGGAATAATTGTTATTTAGAAAGAATCACAACAGTCATCGTCAATTTCTGCATCCCACCTGGCTGAGAGTACTTGCTCCATCATCGCTTCTATGGCGCTGACATTGAAGTTTCGTTCTCGTCGCTCTTGTAAAGGGGTTGAGCGGGGAATCAACCGCAGACAAACCCCATCCTGCATCAAATCAAAATAGGTTTCTTGTTGCGACGACTGTTTTAGTTCCAAGTAATCAAAACTACAAACATTCAGATATAGCGCGTGGTTAGCCACTAAAGTAGACCTTTGCGGATTAGCAAAAACTTCCATCACATCCCCTTCACCCTCGCTCAAGACCTTATCTTCTTGGGTGTAGATGTAGTGGACTCGACCTAAATCTGTCAGCAATCGCCGGATGTCGAGCTTATTTACAATGATGCCCGTGTTAATAATGCACGGGGCTGGTATCCTGATGTCGGGTAGATGGTGACTCATAGGAAAATAGCGATTGAGCTAAAAAGAGTGACAACATAGCTAAACTGTCATAATTGAATAGCTTGTTTACTCCCACATTTAAAAAAATATCAATTTTGTGGGGCAATCGTCTAATTAATTTGGAGTAAATTTTTAGTTAACAAATACAAAACACAAATTTTGATCGCTGATGAAATTGTAATTTGCTGAATTACATATTTTTGTATAAAAATAACTAAGCTGTATTTAGTTACCACTTAGATCAGGATAACAAAATTTTCAGTGAGAATTTCTAATATGAAGTAAATCTTATCTAAAGCTTTAAAGTCCGCTCATGTCGCTTGTACCGAAATTAAACTATTATCCAGCAATTAACCAAATATTAATGTAATTCAGATGACGAAACAGCAACAGTGGTGGAAAAAGCTGCTGTCAAAGCTGGCAGCTAGTATTATATTTTACACTATTATTCCAATACCGGATTTGAACGGATTGGACTTTCGGGGAGTGGCACGTCTTGCTTCGCTTGTAGGGTTGATAATTGGGGGAATTTTAGCGTTACTGGATACGGGGATGGATTACATTGGTATGCCAGTGTTAACTCGTAGTGCTTTGATAGTAAGTGTTTGGATTGCCATAACTGGAGGACTACACTTAGATGGGGCAATGGATACTGCCGATGGTTTGGCAGTGGGCGACCCAGAGCGGCGACTGGAGGTGATGGCAGATAGTGCTACAGGTGCATTTGGGGCAATGGCAGCGATCGCCTTGGTGACACTGAAAATAACAGCTTTGACAGATATGCCAGAAAACCGTTGGTTATTGCTGATGGCTGCTTGTGGCTGGGGACGCTGGGGACAACAGCTAGCGATCGCGCGATATCCTTATCTGAAACCAACTGGTAAAGGTGCATTTCACAAACAAGCGATTCGTTCTTACAAAGATTTGTTACCGGGATTGTTTTTGTTGTTTAGTTTGAGTGGTTTACTTTGGCTGATAGATAAACAGCAGTTATTTCTCGCAGTGGGAATGATAGTTGTGGGAAGTGCGATCGCCACTTTAACTGGTGCGTGGTTCAACCACAAATTAGGCGGACACACTGGAGATACCTACGGCGCAGTCGTTGAGTGGACTGAAGCCTTATTTCTTTGCGTGCTGACCGTTTTTTAGAAATGAGGGACATAAGGCAATATGGTTCAGTTAAGGCTTAACTCTTTATCAAAGTCAATTTTTTAACGAACCGCAAAGGACGCAAAGGACGCAAAGGAAGAGAAGGAAGAAATGCTTAACTGAACTGTATTGGGAGATAAGGGAGATGAGGGAGATGAGGAAGAATAACAACTACTCCCCACTCCCCACTCCCCACTCCCCGATCATTTAATCGGTTGCAACTTTGTCACCTTGAGTTTAAAAGCCCCAACCCCAGTTTCCCCAAAAGACCGGACACGAATAACATAATTCCCTCTCTCGACGATGCGAGTAAATAGTAGGGAATTGCTAGTACCATCAGGGCCATCATCATTTTCTGCCAAAGTCGAACCATCAGGTGCCAGCAGTGTGATCATGGTGTCAAAGTTTTCTGATGACAGGTCAACTGCTAAATTGTCGCCCTTCTCTAACTTCACTGTGTAATCACGGGCAAACCCACCTTGACCTGTAGGAATGTCTTTGTCTGAGAGGCGATCAGTAATTTCAGTAGTGCTAGATAAAGGGATTGGACTATACAACTTATTTTGAGCAAAAGCTGCACTTGTACTTATGCCTATTGCCAGCAATGTGGCAGGAATGATCATGAGTTGTTTTAAACCTGCCTCAAAAACTTTATTCATACATTTCAAGCAATTTTTCCCCAAAAATAGAGTAATTCGGTCAATTTATATCATTCTCTGCCAAAGCTTGCCCATTAATTCTTGATTTATCCGTCTCTAACCGTAGTGGCTACTGCTACTAATCCTAAAACTGCAATTCCATGCTGACGAAGTGTTTGCACAGCAGACCTGGCAGTAGCACCAGTAGTATAAATATCGTCAACTAACAGCACTGGGACATTTGGAGGACGATCGCGAAATTCTTGCCCAACAGCAAAAGCATTGTCCAAGTTTTTTTCTCGTTTAGATACCGACAAACCAAACTGCGCTTCAGTTTCTCGCACTCTTGCTAAACCGTTTAGTTTCAATTTTAATCCAGTTATTTCGCAGAAGCTTTGTGCTATTAGTGCGGCTTGATTGTATTTACGTTGCTTTTGTTTGCTAGGGTGAAGTGGGATGGGAACTACCACAGGCTGGCTATCTCGCCTCGGTGAATTTAACAACCATGCTTCTCCTAACCATTGACCCAAAGGACGAGCTATTTGGGGTTGATTTTCGTATTTCATCGCCGCGATCGCCCTTTTCACCGGGCCAATATACTCCCCCCAGCCAAACACTGGTATTGGCTCTTGCCATAAAGAAATCGGGTCTTTACGTTGACATTTTTGCAGTTGTCTGGTGCAGTTGTGACAGAATTCTTGGGAAGTTGCGCGTTGACATAGAGGGCAATGAGATTGGAGAAAAAGATTGAGTAAGCCTGTGAGATTTTTAATCCAAGTGTGCATTTTAGGACTTAGGAGACGCGATTAATCGCGTCTGTACAAGAGTTTGGAGAGACGCGATTAATCGCGTACAGGAGTTAGGAGTTCAAACTTCATAACTCTTGTGCAGTGACTTAACATACACGCGATCGCATCTTGGCGTTTCTACTCCCGTTGCTGGAGTGTAGCCGTTGCTTTCATACAGCTTGACTGCTTCCACCAAAACGCTGGCGGTTTCAATCCAAATTTGCCCAAATCCACGCGCTGCGATCGCTACTTCTAGCTGTTGTAACAAATATTTCCCCAGTCCCAAACCCCTAATGCTGGGCAAAAGATACATTTTGCGGATTTCTACAGCTTTTTCACCACGCTGTGTAGGATAGTATGCTCCAGTACCTACTAACTGGCTTTGGTGTTCAATTACCCAAAACTCTCCCCCAGTCGCTAAATAATATTCCTCTACTTGCAACACATCTCGGTCAGCGCCCTTTGGTTCCCAACCTAGACCGTATTCTGATAATACATAACTGATGACTTCGGCGGCTCTAGTGCGATCGCTTTCCACCCAATCACGAATTATAAAATCTTGATAATAGTTTTTCATCACCATTTGCTGGTCAAGTTTACACAGAAAATTTTTCCGCATCTATATTCCAATTTACCCAGCAAATAGGTTTTCTGGCAGAGTCGATTTCAAGCAGTACTCTCAAGGCGTGAATTCTGCCAGTACTGAAAAAAGTCATTTTTAACTGATAATTCCTAGATTGTTGTAGATTTCGATGAGATTGCCATCAGGATCGCGAAAATGAGCTGTGCGGATTCCCCAGGCTGGGCGATCTTGTGGTTGAGTCACAATCAGCGCATTTTGATCTTTTAGTTGCTCATAGACCTCATCGACGTTATCGACTGCGAAAATCAAGACAATTTTATCTCGATTGGCAACATAGGAAGGCTGTTCGATTCTTGGGACTACTTCAGCCATTAATTCTTTTTTGAACAAACCCAGCTTGAGATATCCGGTATTAAACTCAGCATATCCGCTATCTTCATCGCCCCAATCGACATCAAATTTCAGCAGATCCCGGTAGAACAGAAAAGAATCTTTGTAATTGGAGACAAGCAGTCTCAGGTGTGTTAGCTGAAGCTTCATATCTGTTGCCTTAGTCTACTAACTGTGAATTCTAGGTTTTGGATGTAAAGTCGCTAGCAACTCGCTTTCGACAATTGCCAATTCATCAAGCTGTTGCATGACAATTTATTTGTCGAAGTAAGTAGCAGCTAAAACCCAATATATACCGTAGTGACGCGCTTCGGATGCCATTAGCGCCGGATAAAATTTAAACAATAGCCGAAAAGACTGATTTTCTTCTTAGGGCAATTCATGTAGCTTTAGCTGACCGCAGGGTATTGCCCCTACCGTGTGTAGTTTTGCGTAAGTCCTATTCAGGAGTCAGAAGTCAGAAGTCAAACAGTCTTTATACTTGGCTTTGAGACGAATCGTTGTGTACTTCACTTTCCTTGAAATCTGCTGTAGCAAATTTGATCTTCTTTATTTAATCTAATTTAACCCAACCAATATTTCGTCCAGCATAGTTCTTTTATGATCAACACAGAAGAAAGTAACTTAATTAAGTTATACATCAGTTGGAGCAATCGCATCTAACAGCACTAATCCCATTTGCTTCAATAAAGCAGTGTTACTTCAGAGTATTGATGTTTAATTAAACACTTAATATAACTAGTATTACAGTTGCAATCCCTTGCTTAAACTCTGTTCTAGTAGCAGCAGTATGTTTTGCCAGACGTTTAAATACAACAAGGTTACGTTATGCAACTATAATATTACTGAACAGTACTTACTGTATTATTTACTATAATGCTACTCGTAATAAAATAGTAAATTTTCGGTAATAAGCCATGATAGAATTTGCGGCCATTACTTCATTGATTACTAAATATGCTCCTAAAGCTATTCAAATATTCATCACACAAGCTCAACAAAACGAAGCTGTTATCAAAGTTTTACAGGAATTAGAACTCAATCCTACCCAAATTCCTGATGATGTTGATACTGTTTATGTTTACGCTCTTGTAAGGTATGGTGTATTTAAGCCAGAAGCAATTTTAAACCTGTTTAGAAATAGAAAAATTAAAGATGATTTTTTGGCTGCTTACACTTCTAAAGCTCCCTTTGAATTTGCAAAAAAAACAAAAGAATTTCTTAATCAAAATAGCGAACTAAAAACGCAGATAATCGATGCTAAAATTAACTTTTTAGGTGAATTAGAAGAATTTGGTGAAGCTTTTATTGCAGTTGCTAAACAAACAAAATCTTCAAAATATCAGCCTTATCCAGATTGAAATTTAGATGTTTATCCTAAATAATTTCAAGCATTAATCTTTGAAAAAACTCGCTTATTTTGCGGTCGTGATTTTGTTTTCAAGGCTATTCAAAAATTCTTCATAACTCAAAACAAGGGTTATTTTAGTGTGATTGGGGATGCAGGTATGGGTAAAAGCGCTATTGCTGCTAAATATGTTTTAGCTACTAAATTTCCTTGTTATTTTAATGTTTTCGCAGAAGGACGCAACAACCCAGAAAAGTTTTTAGCCAGTATTCGTCAACAATTAATTAAGCGTCATTCTCTCCAAAATGCAGACAATGCTGATTTAAGAACTTTCCTGCAAAAAGCCAGTGAAGAACTAAAAGGACAAAAACTTGTAATTGTTGTTGATGCACTAGATGAAGTAGAACAAGAAGGAAATGGTAATCTTTTAGATTTACCACAAAATCTTCCCGATGGAGTTTATTTTTTATTAACGAGAAGACTTTATAATCAAGAAACTAAACGTTTAACTTTGTCTCCAGATACTCCTGTAGATGAATTAGATTTAACAAAGGGTGATTATACAGCTTTAAGTCGAGAAGATGTAAAAGAGTATATTCACTTATTTTTGAAGAATGATCATAAACTGAGAAGTTGGATTAATGAGCGCAATATTTCTGAGGATAATTTTACTCAGGAAATAGCTGTTAAGAGTGAAAATAATTTTATATATTTGCGCTATCTATTGCCGGGAATCTCTGAAGGTAAATACAATGATTTAACTTTAAAAGGATTACCACAAGGTCTTCAGGACTATTATACGACTCATTGGAATCGGATGGGGATGGATAATGAGTCGAATGAAAAGAAGGTAAAAATACTGTATATATTGGTAGAAAGAGGTGAGCCAATATCCATAAACATGATTGCGGAAATTCTTGATGAGGATGAATATGAGGTAAAATCGGTGTTAAATGATTGGGTTGAGTATGTAACACCGAAACTAAATGCAGATGAACAAAAAACTTACTATAGTATTTATCATCGAAGTTTTTTGGAATTTCTCAAAGGGCAAGACAAACTAGGTAAAGGTCGAAAACTGTTTAAAGAAGTTAATCAAAGTATGGCTAATTATATGATCAAGGAGATCAAATAAAATGGGGGATTTTGCTACTAAGTTAGCCTCAAAATCAGCAGAATTTAAAAATTTGTTTTTGGGTCAATTTCCTGAACAAATATTAAAAGTAGGAAATTCGGAAATTTATTATAAAACTCTCATAGATTTTGATTTTATTTCTCTGAAAATTCAATATCATAATTTTGGAGTGGAACCCCTGATTAGGGATTATTCCTTAATTGAAGATTCTGAAATATTAGAGAATTTAGAAGAACAAGAGAAACTAGACCCCGAACAAGTCAAAACCCTGAAATTAATTCAACGTGCGCTACAGTTATCAGCCCATGTTTTGAATCAAGACCCAAATCAATTAGTAGGACAATTATGGGGAAGGTTGCAGAGTTTTCCCCAGCCAGAAATTCAGAGAATATTAACAGATGCAGTAGAAAGTAAAAGTGAAATTCCTCGATTTCGCCCCATTACAGCCAGCTTAATGACTCCAGGCGGAAACCTACTGCGTACTCTGACTGGTCATAACTCCTGGGTAAGTGCAGTAGCGATCGCCCCAGATGGAAAAACAGCCGTTTCTGGTTCAGGTGACAACACCCTGAAACTATGGGATTTGGAGACAGGAAAGGAAATCTCTACCCTGACTGGTCATAACTCCAGTGTATATGCAGTAGCGATCGCCCCAGATGGAAAAACAGCCGTTTCTGGTTCTGATGACAACACCCTGAAACAGTGGGATCTAGAGACAGGAAAGGAAATCTCTACCCTGACTGGTCATAACTCCTGGGTAAGTGCAGTAGCGATCGCCCCAGATGGAAAAACAGCCGTTTCTGCTTCAGATGACAACACCCTGAAACAGTGGGATCTAGAGACAGCAAAGGAAATCTCTACTTTTATTGGTGATAGTCCTATATATTGCTGTGCAGTTTCCCCAGATGGATTGACAATTGTAGCAGGAGAACAATCAGGGCGTGTTCATTTCCTGCGGTTAGAAGGAGGGCATATAGAGTGAGCAAATCTTATTTTATTTATCTTGATGTTTGTTGTTTAAATCGCCCTTTTGATGATTGGAGTCATGATAGAAACCGTTTAGAAGGTGAAGCAGTTATTAAAATTTTAAAGTAGGTTAAATCAGGAAAATATAAATTAGTCAGTAGGGAAGCTATTGAACCAGAGTTAATAAAAATGACTAATCTTTATAAATTAAAAAAATTATAACCCCCTATTATTTGGTTAATGAATAGTTTTTTATTAAATGGAGATGATGAAAATGACACTCATTGAATTACGCACAAAAGGTTATCAAGCCTTAGTTAAATAGTTGGGACAACTTGACACAATTCGCTTTTTACAATAAATGGGTTGGGGTTCTGATGATTATACAAAAGAACGCCAAGAGTCTCTAAAAAATTTAACAAGAGCAGAATTTTGGCAAGATATTGAAGAAATTAGAAAAGAAACAATAGGCTAATAATAAATACATTATTGTCGATTAAATTTTAAAGATGATTCTAGTGCGATCGCTTGTTAATTCCAGAAATTGAATTCCTTATAAGCTCGACTTTATCCAAAATTAATAACTTGGATCTCTTGTATCGGCAAAACCCTAGCTTTTTGGCAAAAACTTTTTCCATATCACTGATTTTAGGTGAAAACTAAAAAGTAAAACTACGGTCATACAAAGCTTTCAGCGTCAGCTTAAGCGTTGCCAAAAAATGGATAAAGTCGAGATAAGAGGTTGTTTTAAAAGTCATGATTGATGTATAAAATATTTGTTTACCCCACCCTAACCCTCCCCTTATAAAGGGGAGGGAACCGGATTTTCTTGTTTCCCCCCTTTATAAGGGGGGATTAAGGGGGGTAATAATTCGATTAAAGTCACAGCTAACTACTTTTAAAACATCCTTTAACAGTAAATGAAGTAAATCAATGTTTGATAACACAACTATCAAAAATCCGAGAGGACATCGCAAAGAATTTCAAGCAATTATTACAGAAAAAAGCCGTAATTTTGTGGGTCGTGAATTTGTCTTTGCTGCTATCAACAACTTTTTCAATCAATCTGACCGGGGCTACTTTACTATTATCGGTGATCCTGGTATTGGTAAAAGTGCCATTCTTGCCCATTATGTCAGCCAAAATCCCGGAGTTGTCTATTACAATGTCGAAATACCAGGTAAAAATCGCGTTGAGCAATTTCTGACGATTATTTGCACTCAATTAATAGAAATTGCCCAACATCAAGGTACTAAAACTTGTGTTGAGCATCTCGGCTCCGCTCGATGGAACCGGAGTCGAAACAATCTCACCACGAACTTTCCTGATTTTACCACAGAAGGCAGTGGTTTTTTATCGTTATTGCTGCAACAAATCAGCGATAGATTGCAACCAAAACAACGGTTAATTATTACAATTGATGGCTGCGATCGCATTGATCTCAATAATCAACCACGCGGCTCAAATATTTTCTATTTACCCCGTTATCTACCCGAAAAAGTTTATTTTATCCTGAGTCGTCGTTCTTTTTTGACAGAGAAATCAGGTTTATTAATTGAAAATCCAGTCCAATCTTTAGATTTATCAAATTACCCTGAACAAAATCGCGCTGATATCCAGAAATATATTAAAAGTTATTTAAAGTCTCCCAATATTAATCATCAATTATTAACGCAGATTAGCCAAGATGAAACTAATTTTCTGTATGTTAGTGAAATCTTAGCAGCTATTAATGAGGATATTTACCCCCCAAATTTACAACTCTATTACCAAAATCACTTAGAAAAAATGAATTTAGCAACCAGTAAACAGCAACCAATGGCTTTACAGGTGTTAAATATATTAGTTCAAGAGCAAGCAATATCAATAGAAGCGATCGCAGAAAAATTAGATGAAGATGAATATGAAATAAAGGTAATTTTAGACAAGTGGCGAGAGTTTTTACATTTAGAATCAATAGCAGCAGAAATGCATTATAGTCTTTATCATGCTAGTTTTCGTGATTGGTTGAGGCCACAAATTGAGTCTAATATCAAGTTCGGGTGATTACTTATAATAAAATCTATCAATGTAGGTTGGGTTGAACGGCAGTGAAACCCAACATGAACAAGGATCAAATGTTGGGTTACCCTGCGGGAAGCGAGCTACATGACTCAACCCAACAAAGCAGATATTGTAGCAGTGCTACGTCTCTATATTCTTTTTCACTCTGGCTTTAGCCCAGTGAGAGTCAATCCTGCTCCCGCCGTGACTCCATATCTTGAGTAGAAATCATACTGCTGACTTTCTCTACATCTACCATCATCAAAACTGCTCCCTGCATTTCAATGCCAAGCAGGGGAGTAATTGCCAGATAACATTTTATTTGTCTACCCCGACGATTGGTAGCATTGAGGATCATTTCTTGAAACTGTTTTTTCCTGGATAAGGATTCGCGGATGGGCGATCGCAACTGCTCGACGGGTAGCCCAATGTCTAGGCTGAAGATAGACTGTCCTAGAACTTCATCAGTTCGTAAGCCCCATAAATCTTCTACCATGTAATTCCAAATTAAAATCTTAAAGCTGCTGTCAATTACCACTATTCCAGTTTGGAGACTTCTGAGAATAGAGATCAGGAAAATGTTAGTACGATTAAGTTCTGTGGTGCGATCGCTCAGTTCGTAATTAATTGTTTGTAATTCTTCATTAGTAGATTGTAACTCTTCATTCATCGTCTCCAATTCTTCATTAGTAGATTGTAGTTCTTCGTTGGTAGTTTCTAATTCTTCATTAGTAGATTGTAGTTCTTCGTTGGTAGTTTCTAATTCTTCATTAGTAGATTGTAGTTCTTCGTTAGTAGTTTCTAGTTCCTGTTGGGAGCGTTGCAGCGCCTCTTGGAGGTTAATATAACGGGTGACATCACTAAAGGCGATGCTGACACCTAAGAAACTGGTGTCTGTTTCTTGCAAAGGCGTAATTTGCACATCCAGATATTGCATTTCTGTGTTTGACAAATGGCGTTCTACATTTGTCAGAGTGATCGGGCGGCGTTCAGTATAAGCCTGTTCAATTAGCGATCGCAACTCAAGTGGTCGATAGGAAAGTTCTAAATCCTGGAAGGGACGAGCTAAATCTTTGGGGGAAAGGGCGAACAAAGTCCGCGCCTGCTCGTTCACCATTATCAGAGTGCCATTGATATCAATGACTAATTGAGCAATTGGTGCTGTGTCAAAACCCATGTCTCGCAGCCTGAGGAGTCGAGACAAACGGCTGGTAGATTCTTCATCTATTGAATTTGCCATAATTAAGAGGCGATCGCGGATATTCACCGACGATATCTTAGTAAATATCCGGTTTTTTAAATCCAGTGGCGTAAACAAATTAGAATGCATCAATAGCATTTCTGCTTTTCCCAAAAACAGATAGCCATTATCATTTAGTGCAAAATGAAACCGGGCTAAAATTCGCCCTTGAGTCTCAGAATTAAAATACATTAATGTATTGCGGCTGACTAACAAATCTAAGCGCGAAATCGGCGCATCCTGAAGCAGATCGTGGCGACCAAAAATTACTGAGCGGCGCAAGTCTTGACGAAAGACATAGCAGTTGCCGACAACTTCAAAGTATTTCTGCCGTAGTTCATCTGGCACTGTCTGGATATCTTTTGCTGAATATACAGCAAGACGTGCCTGGTTGAGAGCATCTTCATCTACATCTGTGGCGTAGATTTTAACTCGTTGGCGAAATTCCTCTGCTCCCAACATTTCAGCCATCAACATTGCCAGGGTATAAGCTTCTTCCCCAGAAGCACAGCCAGCGCTCCAGATGCGGATTTGGTCAGAAGTTTTTTTATTCCTAATCAGATTAGGCAGTATTTGCTCTGCTATGTATTCCCAAGCTGATGAATCTCGAAAAAAAGCCGTGACGTTAATTAGGATAGTGTTAAAAAGATAATTGAATTCTTCTGGATGAACTTCTAAATAGTCTAAATATTCTTCAAACTTCTCTATGCTAAATGACTGCATCCGCTTCTGTACCCGACGTATCAAAGTCGAGCGCTTATAGCCTGTAAAATCAAATCCCCGGTTTTGTCTGAGATAAATCAGGAGATTTTCAAATTCGGGATTTCTTTCTGCGGAAGTCATACCAATTTTGGATTTTAGATTTGCGATTTTAGATTAAAAGTCTTTTTATTCAGTCGTCTTTAGACGAGTTTAGTTATTAGTCTCAGAATGAATTATGAGGCAGTTCTTAGGACTGATACAATATAATATCTCAGTTATATTTCAACATTCTCCCATGACCAAAGTCACCAGGGCGCTGGAGATTTGATCAAGGGGAAGAATAAAATCTATGTTGCCAGTTTGAATTGCGGCGGAGGGCATCCCGGAAAATTCGGCGGTTTCTACGTCTTGGACAATGATAGTACCGCCCATTTTTTTAATCGCTTCGACTCCCATCGCGCCGTCGCTACCCGTTCCTGTTAGCACAATAGCGATCGCTCTGTCTTTGTAAGCGGCTGCAACTGATTCAAATAATAGATCAGCTGAAGGACGTAAAAAATGTACTAATTCCGACTGTGATAAGGAAAGTGTGCCGTCACTGTTAACCAACAGATGATGATTAGGTGGAGCAATGTAAGCCTTTCCTGGGGTAAGGCAATCTCCTTCTTCTGCCTGTTTGACACTAATATCCGTGCGCCGACTTAAAATTTCTGCCATGAACGAGCGGTGTTGGGGAGCGAGGTGTTGCACAATGGCGATCGCGGCTGTAAATTCTTTGGGTAGAGTCGATAGCACTTTAGTTAAAGCAGTCAGACCGCCTGCTGAGGCTGCGATCGCCACAATATCAAAGGCAGCATTAGTAAAGTAAGGTAGATGATTGTTGCCATCTTCTGCCATCTGAATCATGATTTTGCAGCTATGACTATCTAGGTAACTTCTTTTGTTACAAACAGCAATTAATAAATTTACAATTTTTTATCGTTGTTTAAATAAATTATACAGGATATTGGAATTCAGGATTTTTTTGCCTTACCTATCAAGTTTATGTCTTAATCTTCCTGCTCTAGAATGCGTTTCGCCTCTAAAAGTTGTTGCCTATGTTCCTCACTAACTGTCGGGTATTGCAGATTTAGTTCTTGTAATTTTGTGCAGATAATATTGGCCACTACCAGACGTGTAAACCATTTGCGATCGGCAGGAATAATATACCACGGTGCCCATTTAGTACTAGTAGAGTTGAAAACTTCTTCATAAGCATTCATATAATCATCCCAAAAAGCTCGTTCTTGGACATCGCTATCTGAAAACTTCCAATTTTTTTCAGGATATTCAATCCGTTCTAAAAAGCGTTTTTTCTGCTCTGATTTCGAGACATTTAAAAAAAACTTCAGGATAATTACACCATTGTTTACCAAATGTTTTTCAAACTTATTGATTTCTTCAAAGCGCTGTTTCCATATCTTCTTTCCTTCAGGTAAGTGGGGAAGTTGTTGTTTCTGAAGTATTTCTGGATGGACACGAACCACAAGCACTTCTTCATAATATGAACGGTTGAATATCCCAATTCGGCCTCTTTCTGGCAAAGCTTTCGTTGTTCGCCATAGGTAGTCATGGTCTAATTCTTCTGCACTGGGACTCTTAAAACTAAACACCTGAAATCCTTGTGGGTTTACACCAGAGGTCACGTGTTTAATTGTGCTATCTTTGCCAGCAGCATCCATTGCCTGAAAAATAATCAGCAAGGCATAAGTATTTTGAGCATAGAGAATATTTTGATAATTTGCTAGTCGTTCAATATCTGCCTGTAATTTGCTTGCAGCATCAGTTTTTTCATGAAAATCGGTCTTATAGGCTGGGTCATAGTTTTTTTTCAGAGAAATCTTTGAACCTGGTGGAACAATGAAAGCATCGTGATTCATGTATAAAATTTCCTAACGGCTGTTTATACCGAAGCACATTTTGAAGTGCTAATGTCTAAAAGTTATGATTTATTAATTAAATAATTTTAACTCATCTTACGACTACGAAAACATTGCTTGTCTGACGACACGCTGCCTTGACGCTCGTTTTCTTGAATTGCCGTGGGAAATCGAAGTCATTAGTACTTACTACTTACGCACCAGTTACGGAATAACGTAGACGCAAACACGAGTGCGTCTCGTAGAGAAACGCAAAGCTACATAGGGTAGGGGCAATACCCTGCGGTCAGCTAAAGCTACATGAATTGCCCCTACCTAAAAATCATTCTTTTCGGCTATTGTTTGCGTAAGTCCTGGAGGTAAAGAAGATAAATTTAAAACTGATTCACCTATCAAAACTTTTGCGACAGACCACTAGTACTAATGACTCAATCGGCTAGGGTATTATGAACTCTCAATTATTCGTCCATCTCTTTTAATGTCGCTAATGCCGATGGCGATAAACGACTTAGATAGCGGAATATCCAGTATTTAAAAATAGTGTTTAAAATCACCGGAAATGTCGCAATAAAGAAAAAGATTGCATTTCTAGTGGCTGGCAGACCTAAATGTTCTGCAAACCCCTCAAGAATGACCTCCCATCCATCTGGTGAGTGAAATCCTACAAATATATCTGTAAACAGAATAATCAAAAAAGCTTTAGCACTATCACTCAGACCAGAGACAATGGTATCCATAAAAGACTTGAGAATCACAATTTCTCTTTTGCTCAGAGCGATGATTATACCAAAAGAAAATAGTGAGATTAAATCTGCAAAAACATTGCTAAGAGCGCTACTACTTTTAATGTGAAATCCCTCAGCTATTTCCATTGCTTTGTCTTTAATTTTTTCTTTTATTACCTCTGAATCTAGTGGAGGTGCTTGCTTGAGTAAATATTCAAATCTCAATCCTTGCTCAAAATTATGTAATTCCAGGAGAGCTTCTTTTTCCAGATCAGAATTGATGAAAATTTGAATTGGATTATCTCCTCTAATCCTTTCTAATACGGGAATTACTAAAAAATATTTAGATAAGTTTTGAGCTAAAAGGGGTACAATAATTAGAGTTATTAAAAATCTCAGAGCAATTCTTGTCCTATTTCGAGAATTTCGGTAATTCCTGATAAATTCTTCTTCTGTCTGCGGGGCAAAATCTGCTTTAATTCTATTAACTGTTTTGCCTATAGACCTCGGAAAGGCTCCAGTTGTTTGAGATGGAGATGTTGATTTAATATCATTAATATTAGATAACTCTGGCTGTTTATTGATTTTGCTCCGCTTAATTTGTCTGGCTTCAGAAGTTGATAGTAATCCGCTATGATCAATTACTTTATCTTTGATAGCGTACTTCTCTACAACTTCATCAATAATCTTCAGCTTTTCTAATAAAACAGAATTAGATATATTGACAATTCCCCGACTAAGCTGAAATTCTGCAAGTCTGACCTTGATAATAGTTAAATTTTTATCAAGGTATCCTTGCCAGTAAGACATCACGGTTTCAGTATATTTTACTGATTCTAAAGATATTTTTTTGTTATCAAAATGTTCTCTCTCAATATTTTTAATTCTTTGAGCTGCTTGTTGAGCTTCTAAGAGTGCCCTTTCTGGTGTATCTAAAAACCAATTGTTAAGCGATCGCAAATATTCTTTGATATTTTGGCGAACTAAATTTGCTGTTTTGGCGAATGAATCTCTCATACATATATGACTCTTTATATAATGTGTATTATAGTTATAAAAACCGGAAAAAAGTCGTGTATCCGATTTTTGTCACAGAAAATTAACTATGAGAAATTACTTGTTTTCACTACTATGAAGAATGTATGTAAATAATGTAACACGCTCCCAGATTATAGTTTACAGCTTGATATAGCAGGCTTTGTCATGCCTCACCCTGTTAAGATTTTTTAGCCTTATTTAGAAAAATTGTCAAGAAACTAAAATAGATATATCTTGACTTAGTTTCAGTAAGCTTGTCTAACAAGTAGAACTTGAGGATTTTTGATGACAAATATAGCGCTTATCGGGCTTTGTGAGGTACAAGAACCCCACCCCCAACCGCCTCCCCGCTCTTCGAGAGGGGCTATGATCTACCTCATGTGATTAGGAAACGCTATAAAGTATCCTTATTCTGTCCCTTGTTATAAAACTCGCCAGATGATCATCTGATGCTATATCGGCACAAATAAGAGTTGGTAACAACCGCAAGTAAAAAATCGGAACCCAGAATTTATTGGCAATATGAAACTCAGTCTGTGCATGATTGTGAAAAACGAAGCAGCAACACTGCCCAAATGCCTGAACAGTGTCAGAAAAGTAGTGGATGAAATGGTAGTCTTGGATACAGGCTCAATCGATCGCACTCCCAATATTGCCCAACAACTCGGTGCAAAAGTCCATCATTTTAAATGGTGTAATGACTTCAGTGCTGCCCGGAATGCCGCTCTAAAATATGTTAGTGGTGATTGGATTTTGGTATTAGATGCTGATGAAACTCTGACACCAGCAATTGTACCGCAGTTGCGAGAGGCGATCGCTAGAGACGAATACCTGCTGATCAACCTCGTCCGCCAGGAAGTTGGTGCAGAACAATCTCCCTATTCTCTGGTTTCCAGGCTATTCCGCAATCATTCAGATATTCATTTTGACCGTCCTTACCATGCCTTGGTAGATGATAGTGTGTCAGCAATTTTAACCAAAGAACCCCATTGGCAAGTAGGTTATTTACCAGGGGTGGCACTTTTACACACAGGATATCAAAAAAGTGCGATCGCTCAAAATAACAAATATGCCAAAGCAGCTACCGCCATGTCAGGCTTTCTTGCTACTCATCCTGATGATCCCTATGTTTGCAGTAAATTAGGGGCATTGTATGTGGAAACTGGGAAAATTTCCCAAGGTATGGAGTTGCTGAGACGAGGAATCACTGCGGCTGAAGAAAACTACGATATTTTATATGAACTCCACTATCATTTAGGCATTGCCTACAGTCGATTGCAAAAATCCCCACAGGCTATTTCGCACTATCAAGCTGCGATCAAATTGCCAATTTACCCGATGCTCAAATTAGGAGCATACAACAACTTGGGTAACTTACTCAAAGCAGCAGGAGATTTCAACGGTGCAAAAACTGCTTACGCCACAACTTTAAAAATTGACCCGACTTTTGTTGTTGGACATTATAATTTAGCGATGATATTTAAGGCTTTGGGTTTATTTACAGACGCGATCGCATATTATCAAAATGCAATCCGGTTAAATCCCAACTATGCTGAAGCCTATCAAAATTTAGGGGTAGTGTTGCTGAAAGTTGGCAATCATCAAGATAGTTTAACAGCTTTTAGAAAAGCGATCGCCCTTCATGAAAGGTATAATCCCGAAGAGGCCAAAAGACTACGCCAGGGGTTGCGGGAGATGGAGTTGATGTAGAAGTATTTCAATCTTAAATTTTTAAGTGCGAAATGTGCGCTGATATCTTGCACCATTCTCGATTAACACCATCTCCCGCCCAGAAATAAATTTCTGTTTCTTAGAGCTTGTTTTAAAAGTGGTTTGCTGTGATTTTAGGTACTTATTGATCCCCCCTAACCCACGCCAGTCGCTCCACTTGGGGAGACCCCAAGACCGCGCTGGCTCCCCTTAAAAAGGGGGGAACCGAAATCAAAGTCCCCCTTTTTAAGGGGGATTTAGGGGGATCTAGAACTTTTTACTACCGATAAGAGGACTTTTCAAACATCCTCTTATAGCGAAAGTCCATTTCAATGGACTGAAATCTTTTCTCAGTCATCTTTAGATGACTTTCGCTATTAGCCTAGTAATTCATTACTAGGCGGTTGTTGGAACTGGTGCAAGATTTAAGTTATAAACCATTAAAAATATTGCGGTTTTCTCCTCATAAAGATGGTTTAACCGCAATTAGACTACATAATATTTAATGGATCTACATCAATTGTCAAACTAACAGATGGCGGACAAAGCGATCGCACTTCTTCCCAATCTGGCAATTTTGGCAATGCATCCGGGGCAAATTTAATCAATATCTGCCAGCGATAACGATTAGCTACTCGTAAAATACTCGCTGGTGCTGGGCCTAATATCTCAAATTCTTCTTCTGTACTCAAGGCTGTAGCAATAATTTGCGCCGTATTTTGCACTTGAATCGCGTCAAGACTACTTAAACGCAATAAAATTAACCGTCCATAAGGGGGATAATTGAGTGCTTGGCGTTGTTCTAATTCAGCTTCAGAGAAAGACAGATAATCGTGCGATCGCACTGCTGCAATTACCTGATGCTCTGTAGTATAAGTCTGCACAATTACTCTACCCGGATCATCGCCTCTCCCAGCACGTCCAGCTACCTGAGTCAAGGTTTGAAATGCCCGTTCACTGGCGCGATAGTCTGATAAATTTAGCAATCCATCGGCAGCAACGACGCCCACAAGTGTTACCTGTGGTAAATCTAAACCTTTGGTAAGCATTTGCGTTCCTACTAATAAATCTGCTTCGCCGTTGGCAAATTGGGTGAGTAGAGTCCGGTGTGAACCTTTGTTGCGGGTGGTATCGCTATCAAAACGAATCAAGCGCAACTCTGGGAACTGTCGCACTAATTCCTGCGTGACTCGTTGAGTACCGCTACCGAAAAATTTTAGGTAAGGGGAACTACAATCAGGGCAGAATTTAGGATGCGATCGCGCATAGTTACAGTAATGACAACGCAGTAATTCCGGCGCTTTTTCTTCGGTGTGGTGATATGCCAGCGATACATCACAGTGCGGACATTCCAACACATATCCACAACTGCGGCAAGATACAAAAGTACTGTGTCCCCGACGATGAATAAATAAAATTCCCTGTTGTTTTCTCTCTTGCAACTGTTGCAAAGCTGCTTGCAGCGATCTACTAAATATAGAGCGATTTCCCTGCTGCAACTCTTGCCGCATATCGACTATTTCCACCGGCGGTAAAGGGCGGGAATTGATACGTTCGGGCAAACTTAAGTAATGAGTGCTGAGTGCTGTTAGCGGTAGCGGGGCGTTTAGCCCGTGCTGAGTGTTGAGTGCGAAGTGAGGAGTGCTGAGTGAGGAGTTGAAATTTATTTCTTGTCCCCCCTCTCTGCTTGCGGAGGGGGGGCTAGGGGGTGAGGTTCTGACCCTTACCCAACTCTCCAAGGAAGGCGTAGCGGAACCCAACACTAAGGGACAATTTTCTAATTCTGCTCGCCATTGGGCAACGCTGCGGGCGTGGTAGGTAGGAATGGGCGAGTCTTGTTTAAAGCTGCTGTCGTGTTCTTCATCTAAAATGATTAAACTCAATTTAGGTAAAGGGGCGAAAACGGCGCTACGGGTACCAATAACAACTTGGGGTTCTCCTGTGAGCATTTGCCGCCAAGTGTCATAACGTTCACCATCGGAAAGGGCGCTGTGATAGACGCTGACTTTATTACCAAAGCGGGCGCGAAAACGATCAGTTAGCTGGGGTGTGAGTCCAATTTCTGGGACTAAGACAAGGGCGGATTTGCCTTGGTTGAGGAGAGGTGCGATCGCTTGCAAATATACTTCGGTTTTTCCCGAACCTGTTACTCCATGCAACAAAACTTCAGCAAATCCATCTAGTCTCTGGATTGTTTCTAAGGCGCTAGCTTGGGCAGCAGTTAAGCATTTAGCACCATCACCTACTAATTGTGGACCCTGTTCTGTTCGCAATACTTCGCGTTCTTCGATGACGATGTAACCCTTTTGTACCAAAGTCTTCAGGATAGAGGAACTAGCATTGCAAATTACCAGTAATTCATTTTGCCACAACTCACCACCACGCCGTCGTAGTACTTCCAAAATTTCTCGTTGGCGAGTAGTTAACTCGTGATCGATTGTAGCTATCAGCGTGACTGCTTTTTGCAGTTTTGGTCGAGTTAGCCGTGGTGGTTCTAAATAGCTTTCTACTAAACCAAATCGTAACAACTCCCGAATTCCCCGATAAGCAGATTTGACTTTTTGTTGGAGGTAGGCGAAACTGTAGTTTCCCGCCGGCTGCCCTTGTAAAAGTTCCCAAATTTGCCGCGCAGTTGGAGTCAGAAAAGCTGAAGGATTGCCAGATGTAAGTAAATAATTACTTTCGTTTTCTCCTGTGCCTCTAATGATGCGGATACGACGTTGCGATCGCCCCAGCAACCCTGGTGGTAAAGCAACCCGGATCACTTGAATCAGGGGCGTATAGTAATATGCAGCGACTCGATTGAGTAATTCCCAATAAGCACTTGGGAAAAATCCAACGCTGACTATATCTTCTACTTCCCGGATTTTTTCTGGTGGTAAATCGACATTTGGTTGTGCCAGTAACCGAATAGCGATCGCTCCTAATTGTTGTGCCCCAAATGGCACGCTCAAAATATCCCCTGGTTTTATTTCTAACTGGGCTGGCAATCGATAAGTAAATAGTCCTGTACTTCCTGGACAGTCTACCAGTACTTCAACCCACCTATTAAGAGTTGCACCCGACTGGTACGATTCACTAGGCTCGGCCACCACTAAAGGAGAGAAATTTACTTGATTAATATACATAGTTGCTGACTTTATAGTTTAACATTTTACTCACATAGCTGGTCAAAATTAACCTAGCCAATTAAACTCTAACTTTTTCTTTTCTTAGACTTAAATGGTATTTCTCAATACTGTTATCCTTCATAATACTTGATAAGTTTCCTCTTATGTAATCTACTAGACAATCTCGCCTCTTCTATACGTGCAATAAATATTTGATGCCCATTATACAAATAAAAGTATGCCCAATCTTGCTGCAACAGTTGCTCTATCTACTAATTAGGGAGTAGTCTTTTTCCGCCTATCGATAGATATTCAACCCTTTCTGTATATGAGATTATTTTATACAAATAAGATCATCCCAAAATTAAGCTGCCATTGTTGTAATTTTTATCATCTAGGTAACTTTTAATCGGCAATGCATAACCCCAACATCAGATTTTCGATTTATCCAGTGATTTTCAACGCCTAAACATTAAAATTATTTAGAAAAATATATGAAAGTTTAAGAAATTGGGATGATTAGCTGAGATTTTTATATTTGTTAAGGTTGAGAAAGTTTGAGGAGGATTTGACATATTTGATAATTCCGAAAAAAATGAAGAATAGATATGTTGGTTGTAAGCCTGAAAAGAAAGTTTTGTTGGGTGTCAAGGCCAGTTTAGTTATAGGTTGTATCTAACCGTAACCTATAGTTGGTAGGTAGATACAGATTTTTATTTCTGAAGATAAATTAGCAGAAGCTTGAATTTCGCTATATAAACGGGTGCATTCGTCCCTTAGGGAAAACTACCAAGCCTCAAACGAGTAGCTGTAAGTAAATTAGGTACAAAACAAAACAACAATCCCTAAAGGAAACTATGAATATTGTTGAATTGGGAAAAATGGAAATACTGGAGAACACTGCTGATAGTGAAGAACCATCACTCGAAAATTTAGATGCTGTAGCAGATCAAGAATCTCCAATTGTAGTAGAAAATCCCGAATCAGACGAACGGGATGGAGATGACATGGCGGCGGCTCGTCCTTCGGGATACAATAAAACCGAACATGATGATGCTGTAGGCGCATTTTTTAAAGAAATGGCGCGTTATCCGCTTCTAAAACCTGATGAAGAGGTAGAGTTAGCGCGGCGAGTCAGGTTTTTAGAAGAAGTTAGGGAATTACAAGCTGCTTTACAATTAAAACTGGGACAAGAACCTAGCAAGCTAGAAGTGGCTTCTGAGCTAGAAATGACGGAAAAGCAATTAGAAAGTCGCTTGTATCAAGGTAGAGTAGCGAAACGCAAAATGATTCGCTCGAACTTGAGATTGGTAGTTTCTATTGCCAAGCGATATCTAAATCGGGGAGTGCCTTTTCTGGATTTAATTCAGGAAGGAGCAATGGGTTTAAATCGCGCTACAGAAAAGTTCGATCCCGATAAAGGATATAAGTTTTCTACTTACGCCTATTGGTGGATTAGACAAGCGATTACCAGGGCTATAGCTAATGATGCGCGGACAATTCGGCTACCTATTCATATTGTTGAAAAGCTTAATAAGCTGAAAAAAGCCCAACGAGAACTTAAACAAAAACTCTGTCGTAATCCCACCGAAGGGGAAATGGCAGAAGCTTTGGAAATTAGTGTGCAACAATTACGCCAGCTACAACAACTACGGCGTCAAGCACTTTCTCTCAACCACCGCGTCGGTAAAGAAGAAGACACGGAATTGATGGATTTGCTAGAAGATGAAGATAACCTGTCTCCAGAAGCAAAAATGAATGAAAACATGATGCGTCAGGAGATTTGGGAAGTCTTGGGTGACGTATTAACTCCACGAGAGAAAGATGTTATTTCTCTGCGCTATGGTTTGACAACCAGCGAACCCTGTACTTTAGAAGAAGTTGGCAATATGTTCAATCTTTCTCGTGAGCGAGTGCGACAAATTCAAAGCAAAGCTATGCGAAAATTGCGGCGTCCCCACATTGCTAAACGTTTAAAAGGTTGGTTGATTTAATTACATTGATCAAGGTAGACTGATCTAATTAGCTCCACTAACGAATATCGATCAAATAAAGCGCAAAACTTGAAATTTCGTAGGGGAGCCAGTGCCTTGCGGAGGTTCCCGACGTTCAAAGAGTCTCTATCCGTTGTAGCAAATTTATCTGTATATTTCTTGAGCTTCACATACTGCAAGTTGCAAAAACAGGGCGTTTTGTACCTTTTTTTAGCTTTTGTTTAGTCATTACTTAAAAAAAATTGCCCAGTTGCCTATAGACTATGGACTATGAACTATGGACTATAGACTAATGACTTCGCCTAGCAATTTGATTGTACGTTTTGCTGAACCGGCCGATCACAGCGTACTGTTTAAATTAATTCAGGGACTTGCAGAGTATGAAAAATTATCTCATGCTATTACTGGCAATGCTCTGGCACTTAAAGAACATTTATTTGGTTCACGGAGGTATGTAGAGGCAATTTTAGCAGAATCTGCGGGTCAAGCTGTTGGTTTTGCCCTATTTTTTCATAATTATTCAACATTTCTGACGAAGCCAGGAATTTATCTAGAAGATTTATTTGTTTTACCAGAATATCGCCGGCTCGGTATTGGTAAGGCTCTGCTTACTAAAGTAGCCCAAATAGCTATAGAACGTGATTGTGGGCGGTTAGAGTGGAGTGTGTTGGATTGGAACGAATCAGCCCAAGCATTCTACCGTAGTATGGGAGCATCTATATTAGATGATTGGCGAATTTGTCGTGTTACAGAAGATGCACTTGTTCAGTTAGGGGCTGTCAAGTAAATAACAAAGGATGAAATTTAAAGGATAAAACAGCATAATTTTCATCTTTTATATTTCATTGTTCAAATAAATTTGCATTATGATCATAGACGTAGATACTTTCGCAAAGCGTCTCGTAGAGAAGCAGTTGCCAGATATCGCTCTCTACTAACAACCCTAAATTTACAGCTATTTTCACGTAAATAGACCACGCTATATCCCGACAACAAATGTGGTTAAAATAAATGAAAATTCCTGTAAAAACCGAAGATTAAAAATCCCGAAACTTTAATAAACTGAAGTTTGACAGCTTGTCATTTGACTATGGCAACGTCTCAACTGACAATTATGGAAGATATTGCACAGGGAACACGAAATGAAAAAAATTATTACCGTGATGCTGTTAGGCATAGCAATCTTCACCTTTGTCTTCAGTAGTCCAGCATTGGCAGCAGATGCTGTTAGTGGAGCTAAAGTATTTAGTGCCAATTGTGCCTCTTGTCACGCCGGAGGTAAGAATCTGGTTCAAGCGCAAAAAAACCTGAAGAAGGACGCTTTGGAAAAGTATGGTTTGTACTCAGCAGAGGCGATTATTGCCCAAGTTACAAAAGGTAAAAATGCCATGCCCGCCTTCGGAAGTCGCTTGAAACCTAACCAAATTGAAGATGTAGCGGCTTATGTGCTTTCACAAGCAGATAAGGACTGGAAGTAGACTAAAATCTAACTTCAAAAATTAACAATTTGCGGGGCTTTTTGTCCCGCTAATTTTAGGGTTGCCGAAATTGTCAAATAGGATGTTTATGACTGGTTTCTGGCGATTATTTCTCAGTGTAATTATTGCTTTATATTTCATTTGTTTGACTCCATCCGCACATTCATCACCAATTTTAATTACGCAAATTACAGCTGGTGATTTATTGGAGTTGGGTGTAGATAAGATGCGGCATGGTAATTATCAGCAAGCAATAGAGAATTTCAACCAGGCGATTGAACTTAAGAAAGATTTTGCTGTAGCTTATAGCGATCGCGCTCTTGCATATCTCAAATTACAAGATTACCATCAAGCGATCGCAGATTGTACTCAAGCAATAAATTTTGCACCGGATAATTTTGAGGCTTATCTGAACCGGGGAGTCGCACTCTACAGACAAGGGGATTATCCAGCTGCCATTGTCGATCATAATCGAGCGATCGCACTTAAACCCGATGATTTTCGAGCTTACTACAACCGAGGGCTAGCCCGTGCTGGGGATGGGAAAGACTTTGAGGCAATTGTTGACTTTAATTTAGCCCTAACTCAAATCCCCCAAATAAGCAGCTTACTGCTTGCAGATATCTACAATGACCGAGGTTTGGCGCATTTTGTCTTGCAAGATACCCAAGCAGCTATGCTTGACTTTAATCTCGCAATTCGTCTCAATGCTAACGATAATAGAGCGTACTTTAACCGGGGTTGTGTTTGTGGACAAAATGGAGATGACTTTGGTGCAGTGCGTGATTTTTCCCAAGTCATCAGACTTAACCCCAGTAATGCCCAGGCTTATGTTAATCGGGGAGTAGCTCGTTATCGCTTAGGATATCATTTAGAAGCGATGTCTGATTTACAAAAAGCATCTGAGTACTTTGAAAACCAAGGAAAGAGAGTTGCCTACGAAAAAACTCTAGATTTACTGAAGAGTTTGCGACAACAAATTTCGTTTGCAACTGAAATCGCTCTTTTCTAACACCGTAAGAGGATGTTTGAGAAGTATTAGGCGAATATAATTCGCTACTATACAAACTTAGTTTGCGTGGGCGGACTAAGTTAAAATCAAGGTTTTGCCTCGTGTAGACGCGGTTTGTAACTGCCCTTTTAAGCTGAGTTGACACCAATAAGCAATGTTTCCTACCAACGTATTTGTATCATTATTAAAGTGAAACAGTTTTAGATAAGAGCGGTAAATTTTGAAGCGAGATTGAACCCATAGCTGATGTTTCAGATAAAAGTCGGATCGCGGCAAAATATCTATATTGTCAGATTTCATTTTAATATTCTTGTGTAATGGTATCTTACTTGATAGCTAATAGCTTTCCATATTGCCCAGCTTCTATCCCAGATTACTGTGTATAAATATGCTAGAAACTAAATCAAGTCCTCATACACATACAGACACATCAACCAAAGCTGATACCTTGACTGGCTCTGTTGTCTCCTCTTCTGCTTCTCAGGAAATCTACGATGTTGTAGTGGTTGGCGCTGGGCCTATTGGGTTAGCAACTGCTATTGGCTTACGTAAACGTGGTATTGAAAATATCCTTGTCATCGATCAAACTCGCGCCTTTCGTCAAGTTGGTCAGGGGTTGGATCTTCTCCCAAATGGATTAAAGGCTCTCAAATATTTAGATCCTAACGCCTACGAAGAAGTCAAAAAAACTGGACTTGATTTATTGAATCCCCAGCAGTCTAATGGCCAGAAAACTGTCGAACCTACTCAAGAGCAACAACCTTCAAAGAGTTCACCCCAATGGGTTTACAAAAATTTGCAGGGAGAGATAATTTGGTCAATCTCGCTTAGTTTTGATGACTGGTTTAAAGATTATGGCGAGGGTCGAGTGTCAATTTCTTGGTACAATTTGCAGACAGCCCTCAGACAGCTACTTCCCGAAGACCGAGTTAAAGCTAATCACCGTTGTATTAATATTGTGAATGAGCCGGAAAACGATTGTGTGCGGATAGATTGTGTATCTGACACTGAAGCCAACCCCTATGCTTATTGGGCAGAAGGGCAGAAACAGAATGATACACAGCCCCAGAAATCGGATGCTGCCCCCCAAGAACTAGCAACAAAATCGATTCGAGCTAAACTAATTGTTGCAGCAGACGGGATTAATTCTACAGTTCGTAGACTGCTTTACACAGATAGTCAATACCATGATTTTGCCCGACCTGAATACTCCGGGTTTGCAGCTATATTTTGTAGAGAAATACCTGACATAACAACCGAACTGCGGACGAAATTAGAAGAATATTTCTTTCAAGACTCACCAGTTGTAACAATCACTAATGATGAAATATCTGGAAATCCTGTTTGTAGAAATAACATCAGGATGATTTTATTTCGCAGACCAATTGGTGAACTAAGGTACGTGATACATCTTGCTTTGCCTTTGGACTTGTTGCAAGAAAAGTCTGAAAACTCTTTAATTGACTTAGCTCTCCAGGAGTTGGAGAAGGCGGGCTTTCCTGATGCACTTAAGCAATTAGTACGTATATCTCCTCCTGCCAAGATGCAGCAACGCCCATACTATAT
Organism: Nostoc sp.; assembly: GCF_036919815.1. Classification (GTDB taxonomy): domain Bacteria; phylum Cyanobacteriota; class Cyanobacteriia; order Cyanobacteriales; family Nostocaceae; genus Nostoc. Next base: position 5,097 of record NZ_JBALCE010000073.1, on the reverse strand, counting down.
TCACCGCGCTACTATTTCAGATTCTGTACAAGTTCCTAGCACAATTGACCCCAATACTGAAGCTGATGCTGTCAAAATTCCACCAGCCTGGAGTGTAGGGCGAATCGTATTAGTTGGCGATGCTGCACATGGAATGCCTCCCTTCATGGGTCAAGGAGCTAATCAAGGATTTGAAGATGCACTGCTGATTGCAACACTAATCGCTAAAATTGCTGAGGAGAATAACTGGGATGATACGCAAGCTATAGCCACAGCCTTCGAGAAATATGAGTGTCTTCGTCGCCCATTGATGGCATACGTCCAAGAGATAACATTAAAACCGTCACCCTACTCCTCAGACAAAGAGTGGCAAGAATACGGACAACAGGTGTATTGTCGCAATTTCGATCAATTGATTGAGCAGAAGAGACGCGATTAATTGCGTCTGTACTTTGAAGAGACGCGATTAATCGCGTCTGTACAGGAGTTTGGAAGATAGTAATTTACCGCCTGTGAAAAATTTTGATTACAATGCAGATGTCCACTAGGCGGCGTGCTGTCTATTCACATAAATCCAGAAGATACTCAATGAGTAATCAATTAAAAGACTACAATCCTAGCGGCGTAGGTGAAGTAAATGGCAACCTCTTGGGTTTGCCCTGCGATTACGAGTCTGCAAACTTGGTTGTCTTTGGTGTGCCGTGGGAAGTCACTGTTTCCTATGGTGCAGGCACTGCTAATGCCCCACAGCGAATTCTTGATGCTTCGACTCAACTAGATTTGTTCGATTTTGATAATCCTGATGGTTGGAAGCAGGGAATTTTCATGGTGGAAATTTCCCAGGATATTGTAGAGAAGAACACATACTATCGCGTCTTGGCAGCAAAAATTATCGAGCGATTAGCCCAAGGTAAACAACTCTCAGATACACCAGATTTAACACCTGTGCTGACAGAAATTAATCAGGCTGGTGAACAGGTGAATCAATGGCTGTTTGAAAATTGTCAACAAGCAATTAATCATGGTAAGCGAGTTGCAGTCATTGGTGGAGATCACAGTTCACCGTTAGGTTATTTCCAAGCATTAGCGGCTAACTACCCAAACTATGGCATTTTGCACATTGATGCCCACGCAGATTTACGCGATGCCTATGAGGGATTTGAGTTTTCCCATGCGTCTATTATGTTTAATGCGATGAAAATACCGCAAATTTCTAAGTTAGTGCAGGTGGGTTTGCGTGATATTAGTCATGATGAAGTGGAAATGATTGACCAATCTAGCGATCGCATTATTGCTTATTATGACCCAGCTATTAAGCAAAAGCTTTACTCTGGAACAACTTGGATTGATTTATGCCGAGAAATTATCAGTCATTTACCTGAGTATGTTTACATTAGCTTTGATGCAGATGGTCTAGATCCAAAACTCTGTCCGAGTACAGGTACTCCTGTTCCCGGTGGGTTGGAATTAGAGCAAACTTTTTGTCTGTTCCGAGAATTGGTGAATAGTGGCAGAAAAATTATTGGCTTTGATATCTGCGAAGTCGGTGATGGTGAGTGGGATGGTAATGTTGGAGCGCGGGTAGTTTACAAGCTGGCAAATTTGATGGATTTATCTCAGCAGAAAACATAAACGATAAAATTTTGGCCGAGTGGCAATAATACTGAACTTAAGGCGATGACAATAGCAACTCCTCCGTCTCTCACCCTCGAAGAATTTCTCAAACTGCCGGAAACTAAGCCTGCTAGTGAGTTTATTGACGGTCAAATTTACCAAAAAACTATACCTGCTGGCAAACACTCTCGCCTGCAAGTCAAGTTTTGTGATGCTGTAAATCAAGTTGCAGAAACATCACAAATTGCCCTCGCCTTTTCAGAATTGCGCTGTAGCTTTGGTGGACGTTCTATTGTTCCCGATGCTGCTGTATTCATTTGGGAACGAATTCCTTTTGAAGCTGATGGCGAAGTACCCAATGCTTTTAAAATTTATCCCGACTGGACTATTCGTAATTCGTAATTCGTAATTCGTAATTCGTAATTCGTAATTCGTAATTCGTAATTGGAACACGAGTTGTCGAGTAAAAAGGGCGATTGCTCGACCTCTGAACTCGGAAGTTGCACCTTTGAACACGAGTTGTCGAGTAAAAAGAGCGTTGGCGCAGCCCGCCGCAGGCATCGTTTGACCTCTGAACTCGAAGCTTGCACCTTTGAACACGAGTTGTCGAGTAAAAAGAGCGATGGCTCGACCTTTTATCCTCGCACTTGCAGCTTTGACCCTAATCATTTGAGTTTTGAACTGGAAGCTTGCACCTTGGAACACAAATTGTCGAGTAAAAAGGGTGATGTTTCTACCTGTCAACCTCGGCAATAGTCTAGTTTTACTCATCTAGACGGAGTGCGATCGCATTCAGCAATTCCTCAAAGTCTGATTCGCTGTGAATATCACGAGTCAGCGTGTTCATATCTTTTAGCAGGTTAGTGAGTTCAGCGATCGTGTTGCGAATCTCGGTGTACTGGTCAATTTCTTCACGAAATCCCTGTAAATTAGCTGCACCAACTTCTCTCATACCTTTGTCTAAATCTTTAATTTCTTCTTCCCAATGCTTAATATATTTAAGTCTTGTAATAGGCTTATCAATTTGGGCATCTGCTAACACAATAGGGAAAATACGATCATAAAATTCCCCGTTTTTAGCAATTTGCACTAGCTCAAACATACAATTGGGAGATTTTAAATACTTATCACTAATAATTGCGATCGCACATTTACCGCGTCCAATCCGTTCCATAAAGGCTTTAATTAGTCTTTTGTAGCCCAACTCACTTTTGTCCCGGATGATTTTGATGCCTTTTGCCTGCAAACTCTGATCTAGTTGATTGACAAATTGCTCACTCTCTCCACCCCAAGCATAGGAGATGAAGATTTCCTTCTCGAACTCCATTACATATTGACTATTCATCTTGCTATCTCGTAACCGATGTGTCAATGATTCATCTCGCTTTCGCTCCAGTTCGCTTTGCAATTGTGCAACTTGAGGGTCGAGGGGGTCGAGTTCCCCATCTGCTCTAATGGTTTGGAACATGACATCATCAATTAACTTGCGGACATCTACCATTCCATAGCTTTTGTCGCACTCAATCTGGTAGCGGCCAGCATTCAAGCGGTTTTTGAGTGAGTTCAGAGAATAGGAATGAGGTGTCGGCAGGTTTTTGCAAGTCTCACAGTTACACGGAACTAGGGTTTGAGGTTGCAAACGTTCGTAAGAGTTGTGGATTTTTTCTAGTTCATGGGTGACAACAGCCATTAGTTCTTTTTTACGGTTTCCGGCTACACGGATTTGAATTTCCCGTTGATCGTAGTTTTCAATGACTTCTACACGAGTTTGGTCTTTGTTGAGAACAATGCCTGTTTTCCAAACGAGTTTTTGCTGTTCAATCCAAGGGTGCGTCTCGACAATAAAACGGGTGAGGATGCCTTTGGGCATGAAGTTATAGGTGTAGCGCAGGATGAGGTTGTGGCGATCGTCCCAAGTATAATCAGCTTTTTCAATAGAGAGCAATTGAGGCGCAATATAGGTGTCACGATGACCGGGAATTTCGTAGCAAAGCTTAAACCGCATCATTAATTGAAGTAGTTCATCTCGCATATCTGCATATTCGCCGTCTTGCCAAATATCTTTGAGGTCGTCCTTAGTAAAACAACCCAACTTTTTCTTAACATTATCATTGTCCAAAACTTTGTAAACAGCAGTAGTTCCCCATTCGGGTTTAAGGATAACGTAGTGTTTCAGTGTAGAATCGTCTTGAAAATGCAAGCAAACGCCGAGGTCATGGAGATAGTTGCTCAAGCGCAGCATATCTTTACGGTCTGTTAATTTATTAAGTCGGCAAAGGGTACAGTATTGTTCAAAGCTGATGTAGTTTGAGGAATAGTTCTCTAGCGCTGCTCTGACTCTTAACCAGAGTTTTGGTAGAGGTGTACCAACGTGGTCAAGATTGCTGATGTATAGCTGAATCGCGTCTTTAATCTCTGTTAAACCGCGATTAGTTTCTAAATTGGTTGCCAGTGTTTTCTCCAGATTGCTGAATTCTCCTCGTAACTGGCGCTCATTAACTGGGCAATCACGGTCTTGTTTTTCGTTTTTGATGATGATAACTGGACTCTTGTCGCTCAAGAGTTCGACAACCTTCAGCCACCAGTAAAAATCGGTGTTTTCTTTGCGAGTGTCGGCAACTAAAGCATAAAGCGATCGCTTGCTGAGGAAAAACTGATGGGTTTGGTGGTAGATTTCCTGACCGCCAAAATCCCAGATGTTAACGCGAAAATCTTTGCCATTTGGCTGTGTAAAGTGCCACTGGATCACCTCAATGCCTTGAGTTGATTCCTCATCTGGCTGGAGTTCGTAGGTTTCATCTGCAATTTTCTTGGCTAAAGAGGTTTTACCGGCTCCTCCTTCGCCAATAATTAAGAACTTTGCTTCGTAGAAGAGTTCTGTTTCGGCTGGGTCTTGCACTCGGAAATAGAAATCGAGAATTTCATTTACATCACCCGGATCTTCGGATAAATCCTTCGACCCCAAAATCTCTGGTGGAATGGGAACTGGGTTGCTACGAAGATCCAGCTTGTTCAGGTTGGTGAGTTGTCTGATTTCCGGTGGCAGACTGCTCAGGTGATTGTTGTAGAGGTTGAGCGATCGCAGGTTGGTGAGTTGCTTAATTTCCGGTGGCAAACTGCTCAGTTGATTGTTGTAGAGGTAGAGGGTTTGCAGGTTGGTGAGTTGTCTAAATTCCGTTGGTAGACTGCTCAGTTGATTACCGCTGAGGTTGAGCGTTTGCAGGTTGGTGAGTTGGACTATTTCCGGTGGCAGACTGCTCAGTTGATTGTAGCTGAGGTTGAGCGTTTGCAGGTTGGTGAGTTGGACTATTTCCGGTGGCAGACTACTCAGTTGATTGTAGCTGAGGTTGAGCGTTTGCAGGTTGGTGAGTTGGACTATTTCCGGTGGCAGACTGCTCAGTTGATTACCGCTGAGGTTGAGCGTTTGCAGGTTGGTGAGTTGGACTATTTCCGGTGGCAGACTGCTCAGTTGATTACCGCTGAGGTTGAGCGTTTGCAGGTTGG
>NZ_JBALCE010000072.1:0-39575 GCF_036919815.1 Nostoc sp. | reverse complement strand
GAAAATGCTCTAAATTGGTTTAATCATTGTGGTCTGTTTTTTGAGCCTATTAGATAGCTCTTCTTGTGGTGAATTTGATCGCAAACTGCTGTAATATCTGAATATCTTCTTGGTTCATAGACTGACTGGCAAATAAAGGTGTACTAAAAGTTAAGTTAACAAATATAGTTCCTAAAACTAGCCATTGAGACAACCAAACCATCGGGATTTCTCTACCCTCTAAAGTATCAAGCCATAGAGTATTTGTAAGATTTAACCTCGCACCTACGAAAAATCAGGTTTTGATTAGATGCAGAATGTCTGTAGCTTTGATGTTAATTCTACAACCAAAACTGGCGATCGCCTTGTAACATACTGCTTGGATAAATTACACTTAATCGCAATTTAGCAGTCTTATACATACTTTTAATCTCCGTATTTTCTCACGATTCAATTCGGATTACTATAATAAACTGGCAACTTATAAAGTGCCTGATATCTACTTTAATTAAATAGAAATGGTTTGACAGATGAAATCATCCGATATAACTCCGTTCTATTGTGTTTGAGAAGATGGTGTCCCCACAATTCATTCGTATTATCGGAGCAATCTTTTGCAAGAGCTTCTCTGATCTTTTCAAAATTCTTATTAATATCTCTCCTTAACCTCTCTGGTTCAGATAACACTCCAATAACAAATACTCTATTTTCTAAATTATCTGGAATCTGAGCCTTTATATAAATCAATCTATCTTTATCCTCATCAAAATCAATCAGCAAAGCAATCATTCTGTCTGGATATTGTCGCATTGTAGAGGCATAATTATTCGTGAATTTCTCCACAACATTTTTCCAACCACCAGCCTCTGGTAGGACTTGAATAGCGCGGCTATTGAGGTTTAGATCAAGAATAAACCCGTTTGCAATCTGACGATTAGCATCGTCTTCAGGCAACACAAGAATGTGCGGTCTATGCTTATTTATGCTCATAGTTCTATATCACCACGAATCAAGGCATCTACAAGATCACCTTGAATAGACAGATCACTGAGCAATCTGATTAAAGTTGGCTCTAAGTGGCTTTTTCGATCAAGTACAAAGGTATATTTCATTTGAAAACTTTCGGATTGCTTCAGGATTATGAGATGTCACCAAAATTTGACCAACATTCTTAAATGAGCGTCGCAGTGATGTTAGGAAATGTCCAACCTCTGATATGGCGAGATAGTTGTCAGGCTCATCCCAGAAGCAGAAAAGAGGACCGTATGATTCGTTAGCAGCTAAGACAACAGAGCAAAGGAAAAAGCATTTTTCCCCGTCAGATAAGGCTTCAAAGTCAACACTCAGATTCGCATTATTTTCTTGAAAGCGAACAATCATGCTTTTGGAGTCTTTGCCGATTAGTTCATTCAGAAAATCCTTAATATCAGGCATAACTTCACGGAGATATTGCACAACCTGTGTGTATGCAGCAGGATAGCGACTGAGTAACCCAGAAAACCACTCCCCGAAGTTTGAACCATCCCGTTTTGGCTCCAAAGTGTCGCCGTTGGAGTCTCCTGTCATCAAGATAGGGATCGGGGCTAAAAATTGATTAAGATACACTTTAGCAATATTTATTTTTAGCGAGATGCTTTTGCAGTATACATAAGCATACTTGTAAGTAAGTTTAAGGTAAAATTAAGGGCGTTCTAAAATCAAAATATGATTCAGTAACGCCCTTAATTTAATTTATTAAGCCTAGACAATCTCAAGTCTAGCTACACAATTATGGTTAAAATTAGATGAGGCTTTGACAACTGAGCAAACCACTAATTAAGCAAAGGTAAAAATTTGCGAATTAACCCAATTGTCACTGCTGGTAATTCCAACTGCGGTGTTAACCCCACATCTTCCAACTGTTGAAAAAATCGGATCGCTTGGGGATTAATTTCGGCAAGGCGGCGACCAATTGATGGCCCTGTAAATTGCGACCTTTGTCCCCAAATCATGGCGGTGGGAGTTGTTAGTTGTTGAATATAAAGAGATAAATCAAAGGATAAATCGCCACGCACAAAAGACAGGGCTGCATACTCAGCATTAGGTTGTTGGGCGGATTGTAAATAAGCATCTACAATTTCTTGGTAGACTCGATTAGACTGAGCAAATTGCCGTTGCTCCAAGAAGCTGCGAATACCCCCACTCGTAGCTATTCCAGTGCTGTAAAGTAAACGGTCAACAACCGGAACGCTGACTAACTGGGCAAAAAAACTACGGGAATAGTCTTCGCCAAAGTCAGAAAGTCCGGCGGGGGTAGTGAGAATTAAAGACTTGAATAAATCAGGATGAGTTGCTGCTACTCGAATTGTAAATGCTGCGGTCAAAGAAGAAGCGATCGCACTTACTGGCCCCGTACAAGTCTGCTCAAAAAACTCCCGAATTGTGGTCAAATAATCCTCAATATTATAACTCCGCGCCGGATGTTCAGACCTACCCCAACCGATCAAATCTGGTGCAATGACTCGATATTCGGCGGCAAAAGCCGGATAAACTTTCGACCACTCATAAGCAGAAGAACCACCACCAAAACCGTGCAAGAACACCAAAGTTTCCCGATCATCTTTGGCAGTTAAATTATCCAGCCAAGGTGCCCCGTCGGCAGTATAGTATGCCATTCTACCTAGTGAGGTATTTATCGAGCGTTGTTCAAATCCTAGTGGTTGAAACATAAGTATTTTTGTTGACTGTGGTGATTAGTTGGCACAAGTGAAAGAATAGACCTGGGACGCAAAGAGAGTATTTGATAATTTCTCCGCGTCACCGCGTTTTTTAGTCACCCTGGATGCTTACGTGTTTAGTTCAAACTCTCCACTCATTGTTATTATCAGCGAACTAATCACTCTAGGACTTCTGGCTACCGCCAGATTAAGTAGATATAAAATTATTTGATTACTTGTAAAGATTTGATAATTATTCTTTCATAATAGAAAATAACTTAACGTTGTAATTACTATTTTATAAGGGTTTTTCGTGGTAGGGACTATCACTAAAGCGTGAATCAAACATAAGTTTTTATGGTAGTCTATCAAAAAACCTATAAATAATTTTGAGCGTCAAGAAGAGTCAAAACGCTCATTTTAATAAGCTATTAATTCTACTAGTGCTTTGGCCCTGCGATCGCGATCGCTCAAACTGCACTATCAAGCGCTAATAAAGCCTTTATACCCTTGCTCTGAGCGATTTTAAATGGTATCTTGATTTCCGCCGTACTGTATTAGTCTACTATCCGTCCATGAAAACCGGGCATCTTGTGGTTTGGGCTTCACCCTTTCTTCATCCCTAGTAAAACTTATACAATAGGTAATTTCGTAATTAAGTAGGTAAACACTGTGGCACAGGCTTCGTCTTCTTGGCAGCAATTGATCAACCAGATCCCCAAATGGAACTGGCCGCTGACAAAATTCAAGACAAAAAGAGCCACAAAGCAGCAAACATTTAAGCGCTTCTCTGGACCTGGGGGCTTTCTTGGGTTCCTGACAATCGTCGTTGCCATGTTGTTGTGGAACTGGAAACTGCTATTGGCTCTCTTAATCGGCGTTGGAGTAATGGTATTAGTTTACTCAATGCAGGAGTGGGACTGGCAATTGCACTGGTCTAAGATACGTAAGTTCTTAAACAGTTCAAATCGTCGGTTAGCCTTAGCAGTCGTCAGTGGTGGTCTTGCTACTGTCAGCACTTACATGGCAGCTGCAATTTGGGTTGACTCTCACAGTCCTTGGATTGCCACCGGGGCTATTGTGCAAGGTGTGGGAACTCTGTTAATTTTAATTTTATTGGTATGGCAAATTGTCAACTTCTATGAAAATAGAGAAGAAGATCACCTCGATCAGTTGTTGGTGAATTTAACAGAAAAAGATCCATTGAAGCGGTTGATTGCCCTACGTCAATTAACTAAAGTCATCAGCCGTAAACAAGTTGATTCTTCAGTACAGCAAGATGTTGTCGAATGCTTGCAACTCCTACTCAGTCGAGACGAGGAAGTTGTGATTCGAGAGGCAGCTTTTAAGAGTTTACAAGCTTGCGATCGCCTACAATTGCTACCACCCAAAACAGCAACTTTCGTACCCGTATCTACAAAAATCAAGCACCACGTTTATTAGTTCTGCTCAAAAGCAGTATGAAAGAGAGTTTCGGGTCAAATCATACTGCTACGCTGCTTGAGTTTTGTTACTCAACTAGGCAAGATATGTGTAAATAAATGTGGTTATTCAATATATAGTATGCCAAACTATAACAATCCGATTTGATTCCTGAATTTACTTGCGTGGTAGAGAACAGGGAACAGGACAGAAAGGATTTCTATATTAGTTAAACATCAAAATCCAAATTTTATATCATGTCCGCATAATTAGTTGTGATTCCCACAGTCATTGCACCCCACACGCCAGATGCTCCCCTTAATCCCCTCCCCGCAAGCGGCTACCGTGTATACACAAGTCGTAAAATCCTTGCCTGTTAAGATACAAGCCTTAGTAGGCAAGGTTTTGAGTTTATCATATTTATTATCAATAGTGTCAACTTATTGATATAGGTTTAACGAAAAATCAAGGATTTTAAAAATAATTTTCCGTTCTTTTTCGTCCATTTGATTCCCAACTCGACTTGTGTATACACCGTAGCCCCGCAAGCGGGGAGGGGAGACAAAGCATAGCTTTGGCGGGGTGAGGTTCTTAGGGTTTAATAAGTAATCAAGCGGACATGATATTACTTAAAAATCAAGGATAGAACGCCCCAATTTCTACAAAATTTTCCCATGTTAGATAATAATGTTATTTTTTATTGTCTGGCAAAATCTCCAAACTTTTGGCGAAGCAACTTCGGATAATTACTGAAAAGCCATAAATTTAAAATTACTTTTATGTAGCCAATGATAAATAGAATAGAAAAAACTCTAGACAAACAGCGAGATATTAGATTTGATATCTTAAAAACCATCGCCCTGCTTTGTATTATTTTCGCCCATGTAGGATCTGAAAATAATATTTTATTTGACATCAGACGTTTTGATGTACCTCTGATGGTTATTGCATCAGGAACATTATATTACTATTCAGCTAACAATAAAAATATATCTTTTTGGAATTATTTGCAAAAAAGATTGCCTCGTCTGATTGCCCCGGTATGGTTATTTTTGACTTTTTTCTTCATTTCGGCTAATCTGATATTTTTTTTGCTGGCTAAACCTTATCCATTTTTGTCTTCAGAAATAATTGAAACATTCCTCTTCTTGAAAGGGATTGGATATGTCTGGATTATTCGTGTATTTACTCTCGTTGCTATTTTTGCGAATCCTTTATTGAAGTTATACAAATTATGTAAGTCGGAAAATAAATTTTTAGCTTTGCTATTTTTAATATATCTGGGATACGAAATATTATTTCTTAAAATTGGCCATTTTCACTTACACAGTCAAATCATTAAACAATTGATTGATGATTACTTATTTTATCTAATTCCCTACGGATGTTTATTTGGCTTGGGAATAGTGTTACTCCAACTTAGCTTCAAAAAAATATTATTTATTTCTGGAATTTTTTTAACTATCTTCTTATTCTTAACTGGTTTCTATTACCGGAGTCTAGGACATTTTGCATCTACCGCAGATTTTAAATATCCACCCACAATGTACTTTATTTCCTATGGTATTTTTATGTCTTTGTTTGCTTTTTGTGCAGTAGATAGAATTTGTTATAAGTATAATTTATCTAACAATAATCATGTCTTGATCAGGGGAATTATTTTTGTCAGTTCATCCTCTTTATGGATATATTTGTGGCATATATTCTTTGTTTATTACTGGCAAACTCTGGTGGTATATTTACCAAAATTTGCCAGTCACTTTCTGATTGCCTTTTCAGTGATAACTTTCGGAGCGATCGCAGTCACTTATCTCCAGAAAAAAATCATTTCTGGAATAATTAGGAAAACCAGATATGGTCAGAATCACTCGAATTTGCTTTCTATGTTGTTGAAATAATTTATCGAAAAGTTGGGTTTAAAACGCCGTGCTTGTAGCACGGCTTTATATTTACCAGCATTGGATTTGCCACGAATATGTTAAGATACTAATTAGTACCGATGGACAGTCGGGAATCCAAAACGCCTATGCAGACGGTTATGCCTATGCTGAGGTATCAGATATCTCAGTCTAGGTCAAAGTCCAAAACCCGTAAGGCTCGCCTTGAGCGCTGCTCGATTGGGAGCAACTAGGAAATCTTTGGAGTGATTCTTAGAGAGCTTCCGTACCTTCTCGCAAGGGGAGACGCAAGCGCGAACAGGTCTGAGTCATGTCACACTCAGGGAAACAAGACAAAATAGGTTAACGTTGGGCATTTGTAAATGACAAATGCCCACTGCTTATTTCTGAGACAGCCGTCCATTGCGAACTTGCACTACCCGATGATTGCATCGCCGCACCAATTGTTCATCGTGGGTAGTAACAATTACTGTAGCCCCAAAAGAATTTAACTTCTGGAGGATCTGGATCACTTGCCAAGAATTATCTGGATCGAGATTTCCAGTCGGCTCATCCGCCAACAGCAGGGGTGGTGTGCCAACGATCGCACGCGCAATACTCACCCGTTGTTGCTCTCCCCCAGACAGTTGATCTGGAAAACAGTCAGCTTTATTCAACAAACCCACCAATTTTAAAGTTGGTTGTAAACGTCGTTGAATTTCTTTGCGGGTATAACCTTGAGCTTGCAACACAAAAGTCACATTTTCCGCTACTGTTCGTTGGGTAATCAATTTATAGTCTTGAAACACAATACCAATCCGTCGCCGTAATAATGACAAGCGATCGCCCCGTAAACCCGCTACATTATATCCATCAACAATTACTTCTCCCTCTGTAGCTAACTCCTGTCCATACAGCAGTTTCAAGAGCGTTGATTTACCAGAACCAGAAGGTCCAGTGATAAACAGAAATTCTCCCTTTTTTACCTCAAGGTTCGCATTCAACAAGGCGTGAGTGCCGTTAGTATAGGTTTTGGTTACAGATTGCAATTGCACCTTTGCAGTAGTATTGCTACCGTGCTGTTTAGTTTTACTGTCCTCTCTATGAACTGATTTGTCTTTCTTAACTTGAGTTGTTAATACTGGCATTGTTCAATTTTCCTCATACCCACAACCAAACAGTTTGCCGATTTAGATGTGACATTCCTCTCAAAAATAAGGATTCCCAGGTTTCGCCTGGAAATTTAAAATTTACCAAAAAAAATTTCAAATTTTTTGAAGGCTTTAATACTCCCTAGTACAGACGCGATTAATCGCGTCTCTCCCCACAGATGCGATTAATCGCGTCTCTTAACTAATTGCACCCCTTGCTGTCAAACGATAAACAAACGCTTTCACAGCAAACGCCGGTAACGCCAACATCCGCCGCCAACGCCAAGGTTCTTGATAAAGCCGATACAACCATTCCAAATTATTATTTCCTAACCAGGCGGGAGCTCGAGTTTTAGTTCCCGACCAAATATCAAAACTGCCACCAACGCCAATCCAAATTGCTTGAGGACACAAATGGCGATTTTCGGCAATCCATAACTCTTGACGTGGCACTCCCAAACCGACAAAAATCACTTGTGGCTGCAATTGAGCCAGAGTTTGTTGCAATTGTGCTTCTTCTTCTGGAGAATGGTAGCCTGAGTGAGTACCTACTATACTCAAATCTGGAATTTGCTGCTGCCAAAAATCTGCCGCAATTGAGGCCACTCCTGGCGCGGCTCCATAGAAAAATATCTTTGCCCCTGTCTGCTGTTGCCCAAGTTCTTGCAAAAGTTTTTCTGCTAGTTCAATCCCCGGAAAACGCTGCACATTTTGCCATAAGAGCCACCGCAAATACAGAACAACCCCAGCTCCATCTGGAATCACAAGTTCAGCATTTTGAATCACCTCAGCTAAAAAATGATTTCGCTCTGCTTGCATAATCATTTCTGCATTCAGCGTTACTACATGAGTTCCTTTGCCTGTGTGCAGGCATTCTAACAACCAGCCTGGATAGTTAGCCATCACATGAACTGGTATTCCCAACACTGAAAATGCTTGATTGCCGTTAGACATAACCTATTGTTGATTAACCATCACACCAGATTTCCTTGATTGTTAAGTTTATCAAATTTTTTTAGATTAGAACTTAGGCAGGAGAGATTCCCCATTGCCCTGCAACAAGAGAAAGCATATTGAACTAATTAGTCTTGAGCGCTTGTACTTGGACTGAACCAGTGCAAATTTTATGATTGTTAAAGTGTAATATTCACTCAGTATAAAACGCTCAACTCTGGTTCCGGGAACACAAGCCCCCACTATACTACTTGCAGTTAGTGTGGGAGTATGTCACCAAACTCGACTTTACGGTTAAGGTAGTGTAACGGGCTGAAGTTGGCTATGAGTAAAATTCGGATTGCTGTGATTGAAGATCATGACCTAACTCGTGTGGGTATTCGGACAGCACTACAGCAAAAGGACGACATTGAAGTTGTAGGTGAAGCTGCTAATGCTACTGATGGGCTAAAAATGTTAAAAATGGTACAACCAGATATTGCCATTGTCGATATTGGTTTACCAGATAAGGATGGCATTGAGTTGACACGGGAGGTAAAATCTACTATTAATGGGCAGCAGCTAGTGACAAAGGTGTTAATTTTGACGCTGCGGGATAATAAAGAAGCGGTGTTGGCAGCTTTTGCTGCTGGTGCAGACTCTTACTGTATGAAAGATATCAAATTCGATAATTTGCTGGAAGCAGTGCGAGTCACTTACAATGGCAACGCCTGGATCGATCCAGCGATCGCTCGGATTGTATTACAACAAGCGCAACAAAATCCCCAAAAGTTGGAATCGGCTTTTGTCGATGCCAAGACTATTGCCCCTAACCCTGATTCTGTTGAGAATCTGGAAGGAATTCAAACTTACACCCTGACAGAAAGGGAATTAGAAGTGTTACAGTTGATTGTCGAAGGTTGTAGTAATGCACTAATTGCGGAAAGACTTTACATCACTGTTGGGACTGTTAAAACTCACGTTCGCAATATTTTGAATAAGCTATGTGCCGATGACCGTACTCAAGCCGCAGTGCGCGCCTTGCGTTCTGGGTTGGTTGGATAAAGTTAATTTTGGTTTGGAGCAATTATTCAGGATCAACACGAGAAACTCCCAACTTTGAGAATATATTTTCAAAGTGAATGGCTTCTCGGATTTTCTGTTATTTATCAGGTGGGATAAACATCATCCTATCTCGCGATTCAAATATGTGAAAACTGAAGTCAATTATGTCTGAGATCGGGTTGGACAAACTTAAGCTCATGGTGGTAGATGATGAGCCAGATAACTTAGATCTACTCTACCGCACTTTTAGGCGAGATTTTCAAGTATATAAAGCCAATCATGCTTTGGGCGCTCTGGAAATCTTGGATCAATTTGGCGAAATGGCGGTGATTATTTCTGACCAAAGAATGCCAGAAATGAGTGGCACTGACTTTTTTAGTCGGACTGTAGAGCGCTATCCAGACACAATTCGGATTTTGTTAACTGGTTTTACTGATGTCGAAGATTTGGTAGATGCGATTAACTCTGGTCAGGTATTCAAGTATATTACCAAACCCTGGAATCCGGATCGGCTGAGAGCGTTAGTTGAGCAAGCCACTGATACATATCGCCTAGTTAAGAAGCGCACGCAAGAGTTGCGTCGGGCTTTACGGCGAGAATCTTTATTTAATGCGGTAACAACAGCAATTCGGGAATCTTTAGACTACGACAGTATGCTGCAAAAGATTGTAGCAACTATTGGACAAACATTTGAAGCTACCAGTTGCTTGCTCAGACCAGTAGAGGGCGATCGCCTCACACAAGACGAGTTCTTCTACCGCGATCCTGAATCTGATGTATCAGATAGCTTCTTCGACCGCAGTGTTTTAATTGAAAAAGTGCTGGAAACCCGTCATTATCAACTTGCTGAAGATGTATATAACGGCAATCCTTCCCACCACTTGGTTGTGCCACTTAGCTACCAGCAGCATCTGTTGGCTGTGCTAGCCCTCCACCAATGGGGACGCGATCGCACTTGGGAAGACGAAGACATCCAACTGATTGTAGGTGTTGCCGAACAAGCAGCCTTAGCCCTCTCACAAGCAAAACTCTACCAGCGCCTCCAAGAAAAGCAACAGCAGATTCACAATGAATTGGAGGTGGCTCGCCAAATTCAATACAACCTGCTACGCCAAACTTTACCTGACATCAAAGGTGTGAAGGTGCAAGCCTGCTGTTACCCAGCGCGGGAAGTCGGAGGCGATTTTTTTGAAGTTTTCGTTCATCCCAAAGGCGATTTGTGGCTAGCAGTGGGTGATGTTTCTGGCAAGGGCGTTCCAGCTGCTTTATTTATGGCTAGTATTATTTCAGTTTTGCGCCGGGAATTATCTCAAGAAACACCAGCCGAGCCGAATGTGGTCATGCAGAACCTCAACCACGCTCTCAGTGAAGACTTGATTAGCAACAATTATTTCATCACCCTTGTCTTAGCCTGTTATACCCCTACGACTAAGGAACTTGTTTACACTAATGCCGGTCATATTTATCCACTGTTATGGTCACGCCAAGGTGCTTTAGCCGATAATCCTAATTACCTCAAAGTCCGCAGCGTTCCTTTGGGGATCTTGCCTAAGTGGCAGGCACAGTCTGGTCGTTTGGTTCTCGCTGCTGGAGACACATTGTTATTAGCCAGCGATGGAATTACAGAAGCAACGGTATCAACTAATTCTGATTCAACAGTAAAAACCGAGTCTGACGTTGAGCCAGTTAACCGTTCTATGCTGAATCAAGATGGTCTATGGCAACTCTTACAACAAGAACAACAACCGCTTTCTCTTAACCATTTACTAGCTCGCATCCAGGCAGATAACCACGTTCAAGAAGATGATCAAACTATACTTTCACTGGAGATTTTGTAAGTCATGAAAAGTGAGCTTCATGTACCAAGTGACTTGAGTTTTCTTAATATTGTCGAAAACTGGTTGCTAGGATGTTTAAAAATCCAGCTAGGAGATTCTGTGGATTGGTCACGGCAATCAAGTCGTTTGAGACTGGCTTTGGTAGAAGCCTACTCAAATGCAGTCCGTCATGCTCACAAGGACAAACCAAATTTGCCAATTTTACTGCGTTTGGAACTCAAAGACCGGGAGCTTGCCTTAGAAGTTTGGGACTTCGGCGAAGGCTTTGATATGTCTACATACTACGCTCCAGACCCGATGGAAAAACAAGAAGGTGGTTATGGTTGGATGATTATGAATCGTCTTATGGATAAGGTCGAGTATCAGTTGCAGATTGATGGTGCCAACTGTCTTAAGTTAGAAGCTACTTTACCGGAATTAGTCCAATAGACAAAAGTTACTATTTTTCAAGTAATATGATTTATCCAAGTTTTAGATGACTATATTTTGTTTTAGGTATAATCAAATATTGCCTAAGCTATTACACTTATTTGCTACTGTTCACGACGTAAAGAAAGTAACTCTTGGGGGGAAGCTAAAAGTTTGATTCTAGTATAGGAAATTTGCCGTTGTTGGTTGAGGATAAATAGCCACAATACATTCACACTACACCACGAAGTTTGGGCTTTGCCTGTTACCTGGACTTGGATATCACCGTTTTCTAAAGTGTCGGCTATTCCTGTGTTGGGGTAAGCTTTAATGTTTTGGCCTTCTTGTTTTAAGTAGGCTGCGATCGCATCTCTCCCCACAATATCAGATTCAAATGGTGGACGCATCACACCATTTCCCGCAAATAAGGCAGCAGTTGCCTCAAATTCTCCGGCATTTAAGGTTTCAAAATAGCCGAGTATACTTGGTTCTGCAATTCCCTCAATCTGGAATTCTTCTTTCAATTGCGCTGGCGATATAAATTCAGCAGAAGTCATAAAATTACCTGGATCATCCTAGCTGAATATTAATTTCAATACAAAAATAGCTAAAAAGAAAGCTCCTATTGAGAGAGATTGCTACATATTCGTAAATCTTCCTCACGATGGAAGTTTTACAGCATAATTTAGGAGGGGAGAGTCCTAACCCTCGTTAAAAAGGCGATCGCTTGATTTTTAAGACAGTCGCTACAAGAACTTCTAAATTATTTGCGCCTCCTTACTTACCAGTTTCTGATGTTAGTATCATCCAAACTAATCAAAATAGCTTCCTTCTTGCCCTCGGTTATATTATCCAGTTATTAGTATAAAATATGCCTAAAATTACTGTTTGTATTCCTACTTTTAATCGTGTTAATCTCCTCCCTTATGCCATTGACAGTATACTCAATCAGTCTGAGCAATACTTTGAGCTAATTGTTTGTGATGACGGTTCTAGCGATCGCACATCTGAGTTGATGTCACAGTACACAGATCACCGGATTAAATATATCCGTCATCTGCAAAATATTGGTAAAAGTAATAATATGCGCTCTGGCTTTGATGCTGCCAGTGGTGAATATTTTATTAAATTTGATGATGATGATCGGCTAACACCCAATTTTCTCGCAAGTACCGCAGCTATTCTTACTCAAGACCCTAGTATTGATTTTGTTGGTACAGACCATTGGATAATTGATATTAACAATGTGCGGGATGAGGCAAAAACTCAAGAAAATTCTCATCGCTGGGGTAGGAAGAATTTACCAGCAGGTATTGTAGATAATTTGTTGGAAATTGTATTTATTCAGCAAAGCTTTCAAATTGGAGCGACATTATTTCGCCGGAAAACATTGCAAGAATTAGGATATATGCAGCCAAATCTGCAAAACTGTGAGGATAATGATTTATTTGTGCGTTTGGCTTTGGCTGGAAAAAAGGGTTATTACTTACCAGAATTATTGATGGAATATCGCTCTCATGCAGAGCAGCAAGGTATCAATCGAGCCATTCCTTATTTATTTGATAAACTCCGGTATTTAGAAAGTTATAAGTTTGAGTCGGAAAAAATAGAGACAATCAGGAAAAATCGTCTAACTGAAACGCAATTATTATTAGGTTTGCGTTTAATTGAAAAGGGTGAAACGCAAAAAGGTAGGGAGCTAGTTTTAGCAGGAAAGTCTTTTTCAACTCCTAAAGCTTGGACTGGTTTAGGGTTATCGTTGTTACCAGTTGGGTTGCGAGGTAAGGCGTTTAATGCACTGCGACAGGTGCGGGGTTAGAGTATGGGAATGCGTTGGCGCAGCCCACCGCAGGTAGCATCGCCTTTTTTCTATCAAGTACTTACTTGGTGGAAATATCTCACGCAGAGGCGCAGAGAAAGCTATGCAGAGTTTTTACACCGCGAATAACTTATTTTAATAACTACTAACTTCTGGACCACTCATCAATAATAGTCAAAATTGTTTTATCACCCAACTTTATTGTTTTATCACCCAAGTTTTTAACAGACTTTACTACATCGCGGTAATCTTCAAACTCTTGCTTCGGTTTCTTGCGTCGAGCATCAAATATGCCTTTTGCAAGTTTTTCCGCCCCAGGAATTCTAGAGCGTTGTAACTTTATAGATAACTCGTCTTTATCCAAAGAGTTCAATAAACTAAGTGGATTACTCTGTTCACTGTTTTGGGGAATAAGGTTTTCAAGTTGCTTGAACTGACTATCTATTCTCTGTCTTTCTTGTATAAATTCTGACTTAAATTCATTGAATTGCTTCTCAAGACGTAATTCTAGATTTGCCAGACGCGGTTCTAATTTTGTTGTTTCAAGCTCTGATGTTACTGGTTTGCCAGAAAAATCAATTCCTTTGAGAGATACAACTTGCTTTACTACTAAATCTTCTACTTTTGGGGCAATGACACAAGCATTAACCATTTCACCTTGTCGAGGATTTTTTTCTCTTGCCCTGACAGCAGCATAATATTCAAAATGTCCATCAACTACCGTATAGCTTTCTACCCCTGTTACTTTCAGAACTAATGGTCTGATAATTCCTCCTGTTTCTATAATTATGTCTGCAAGGTTCTCTAAATCAGCTTCTGCAAAATTTGAACGAGGTTCATTAGAAGTAATACTTTTTACATCCACCAAAGAAAAATTAATCATTAATAAATCCCCATTTTTTGGATAACTTCATCTGCTAATACATTAAATTCTTCAGCAGAAATTTGAGCAGAAGTTTTTAATTCGGCAAATTTCATAATAGACTTAGGGTCAGGATATTCTAAATCTCCAACTGTGATAGTCTGATTCATACATTCTGATAACGCTGTTCTGTCATAAATTACAGCTTCCATCAGTGGCAGCTGATAGCGATCTGAGATTACTTCTCTCTGTTTGGGAAAATTGTATTGTAAAAATTTAGGATTTGTTGAGATTTTAGAAGCAAGAACGCCCATTATATTAATCGGTGGTTTACCCACCATAATTTCTCTGGATTCATTAATTTGATTAATAAAGTTTTTGACCGTTGGTAAACCTTGGTTAGCAAATGGTTTCAAATCCGATGGAATTATCAGGTAATCAGTAGCAATCAGTGCAACTTCAGCATACAAATCTCTTGATGGAGGAGTATCAATAATTACAACATCATAATTATTTTCTACCCTTTTTAGTTTTGTTACTAGCCTGCTCCTACTAGCTAATATTCTATTCAGTTTCTCCTGATATTCAATCAATGTAATATGTGAAGGAATAACATCAATTTCTGGATTGTTGAAATAATCAGATGTACGCACTACTTCTGGAATAAAGTTAAAATCTCCTGATTCTAATAAATGGTATACGTTTCGCTCTCTTAAATTATCATCCTCTTCAAATTGAAATTTAATTAATCCTGTAGCAAAAGTAGTATTTGCCTGGGAATCTATATCAACTAAAAGTACATTTTTACCTTTTTTCCGTAATGCTGCTGCAAGGTTGACTGCAACAGTAGTCTTACCAACGCCGCCTTTATTATGGTAGATTGCAATCGTTTTCATTGAATGTTGCCTCTTTGTTTCAAAATTTGAATTATTTTCAATTATTTGAACTTCTGGTTTATCTACTAACTGTCCTTCTTTCAGGCTATCTCTACCAATTAAACCTTTAATTTTATCTAACTTGATCTCAACCTCCTTTCCAGAACACTGAAATAATAGCTGAATATCATATTGCAATTTTTGATAAATTCTGATTTCTTTGCCATTAGTCAGCAACCCATACCTGACATTCAAGCTGGTTAAATAATGCCTGAGTCGGGGGACATGATTATTTAAGTTTTGTTTGGGATGCTTTGCCTCCATGACGACACTCAACGGTGAGTTGGCATCTAAGACAAAGGGAATCACTTGTGCGGCAAATGCTAAGAAATCTAAGCGGATGCTACCAACGGCAACTTCTTGATGCCAGGTGTCAGGAGTATAACCTAGCTGCGGTAGCAAATATTGCACTATGAGTTTGCTTTCAACTTCGCTTTCGTTACGGCATAGCTCAGGATTAAAAGGCAATATTTTTCTACCTCTAAATAATTCTTGGACTTGGGACAAAACCTGATATTTGCTCGATTATGGCATAGCCTTAATTATTTTGAGTGATATAAATCACTTAGAAATATATAAAATATCATCATTAAATTAGTACTTTTGCTGATAAAATAACCAATTCTGAGAGCTAGCCATCTTCAAAATTAACAGGCTATGTATGTATTTCTCCATTACCCTTGTAAATCGCTAGAATCAAAGTGTTTACTTAACGTATTTGCGCTAAAGGTTTTGGCTACTGTATCTTGTCCTCACTGCCATCAACTCGTTGATAGTCAAGCTATTAATTGTCCCTATTGTCGGACAACACTCAAAGCTTACGGCCATCCCGGTATTCCATTGCACCGCGCCACTGGGGAAGGGTATCTGTGCGACACCTGCACATATCACGCTGATGATACTTGCAATTTTCCCCAGCGTCCCTACGCTAAAGACTGTACCCTCTACCAAAATATTGAAAAGACAAAGTTAGAGTTGGAAGAGCAGCGTTACACTAACAGTTTTGCATTAACTCTGAAAAGTTGGATAAAACGCAATCAAGCTTTGCTGTTGCTATTAGGTTTATTATTGGTCTGTTTGTTGTTTGTTATATTAAGACCTTGATTTGTGTTTACCAGGGAATGGGGAATATAGCGCTTTTGGGTTGAGTTCAATACAGACCTAACCCCAGCCCCTTCCCTACAAGGGAAGGGGAGTAAGATTCAAAGCCTCTCTCCTTTTAGGAGAGAGGTCATAGAAAATAACAAACAATGCCCGATCCCTAACCTTTAGGCTGTGGTGATTTTGGATGTTTCAGCAATAGGTTGAACTTGTATCGGTGGCACTTCTTCCTCAAAGGCAGTTAGATGGAACCAAAAAGTTGTGCCAATGCCAACTTCACTCACTAAATGGACTTTACTACGATGTCTGTCGATGATATTTCTGACAATCGATAAACCTAAACCTGTGCCTTCTAGGGTGTGAACTCGGTTTTCTACGCGAAAGAAGCGTTCAAAAATTGAGTGTTGATCTTCTGTGGCAATGCCAATTCCAGTATCGGAAATTTCAATCCGCACTGGAGAAGATTCGGTGTGACTGGGCTTGAAATCTAGTTGGTAGGCACGGATTGCCACTTTACCACCGGCTTTTGTGAATTTAAGGGCATTACCAATTAGGTTGCCAAACACTTGTACTAACAAATCATAATTACCCATTACCAAGGGCAAATTAGGAGCAACTTCCTGAAGTAGTTCAACACCTTTATCTTTAGCATTGAGTTGGTAAGTACGCAGGGTTTGCTCGATCGCTTGGGCTAAATCTACGCCATCGAAGCTGTAGTTGCGACCAGATTCAAGTTTTGACAAATCCAAAACATCGTTAACTAGACGGGTTAGGCGATCGGTTTCATTGTTGACAGTTTGCAGAAACTCTTGCCGTTCTTGTAAAGCTAACTCTTCGCCGTAGTCGTGCAGGGTTTCAATATAGGTTTTGATGTTGAATAGAGGCGTTCGCAGTTCGTGAGAAACGTTGCTGATAAATTGACTTTTTGCATCGTTTAACTCAACCTCGCGGGTAATATCTTGGATAGTAATCGCAATGCCTTTAATGCTTTCTCTTTGCAGATTGAGTACTGTAGTCAAGAGAATGCGGATCGTGCGCGGGGTGGGTTGGTTAATAAAAATTCGGAATTCGGCGCTTTCGCATTCCCCTGCTGCCATTTCGTACAAGGGACGGGTGATTTCCATTTGTACCGATTGGGGCAAGTGATGTAACACATTCTGTCCGACCACATCAGCACTTTCCCAGCCAAAAATTCGCCGCGCTGTGGGATTGACTAAAATCACCTGCATGTTGTTATCAATTAACACAGCACCATCTGCGATCGTCGAAACTAGGGTTTCTAGTTTGGCTTTTTCTGCGGTCAGTTCTTCAATATTCTGTTCTTCATAGCGCTCTAATCGCTCTCCCATTTCGTTAAAGCTTAAAATTAACTCACCCAGTTCGCCCCCTAATGGTAAATCAATACGCTGCTTGAAATTTCCGGTAGCAATTTGCTTCACCCCCACCAGTAGTTCTTTAATCGGCTTAGTGATGGTCAAGGCGTTAATCACTCCTGCCAAAATCACCATTACCCAAATCGTGATAAAAACGGCAATGGTGACATCGCGGGTAAAATTGGTGGAAATGATCGCAGTCTGATTGGGGTTGAAACCGATCGCTAATACACCTAAGTATTTTTTATTGACGATCAGGGGAATAAATACATCGGTGACTACTCCATCTGGGGTCATGTGTTGCCGCACCATCGGCTTTTCCCCATCACCAGGGTAATCTTCTGGTAGTTGTATCCACCGTTTAATCGTGAGGGAGTTTTTTACCTCGGCTTCCCAAAAAGGAATACCAAAAAAGATTTCCCCGGTTTCATCGGCGTAGAGCATATAACGCACACTAGAGGTGCTGTTATAGAAACGTTGGGAAAATTGGGCAACCTCACTAAGATTATTATCAGCCACTAGGGGGGCAACATTGGCAGCAAGCAGCAGTCCTAAGTCACCACCAAAGCGGGTGTCATTTATCCGCGCATCCTGCTGAATTGTATTCACAGCCCAGAAGGTTAGACCACTCATCACTAACGAAACTACCATTGTAGCCACAGCCAGCAGTTTGGTCTGGAGGGTGAACTCTGACCACCAACTAGCGATCGCATCTCGAATTGTTTTTAACAGACTTAGCATCTTAAATAAAGTTGTTAGTAGTCTTTGTTATAAGCCCAACAACTAAAAAATTAACAGTTAATTCAACAAATATGTTAGGGGAAAGAGAGATTGGGGAGTCCAGAGGATATTTTTATCGTTCGCCGCACCGCATTGTAAAAGGATGTCACCGCTACGATGCTACTGCAAAATCTGTGTACTGCCGCATCTTAGGCTCATGGAATGCCAACAATATATCTTCCTTGGCAAACACCTGCACGAACTAGGTCAGTTGCGATCCCATCTTCAGTCCAATCTTCCTCAATCCAGAATTTTCGATCTCGAATCCGCACGTAGACAGTCATACCAGTAACACGTTCGCCATTTTGCCAACCAAGGTTCATCCAAATATACTGATTCTTTGGCTCATCTACAATCAAGAATGTTTCGATGTCTCGGTTAGGACGACGGTTAGATAGTTCTATATACTCCGTCAGGATACGCTTAATTAGCTTGGGATACTCAGTTAATTTATCCATTGTGTGATCATCCTCTGTCTCTGTATCGACGACAATGAGTGGAAGTTGATGTTTGTAGAGGATGAGTTGAATCACATCCTGGTTGAAAAAGCTTTTATAAGCGATCGCACTGACAGCAACGTAAAGTTTACGGTCTGGCGCTGTTTCCTCTAGAAGATAACAGTAGATGTCATACTGACCGAGAGCCTCTTTCAAATCTTGTATCTTTGATGCACCAACAAAGCTTTTTACTTCAACAACAAGTTTTTGCCCATCTCGTTCAGCTGCAATGGGACGTTCAGCACCTAGATCAGTATATAATGTTGTTTTTCGATACTGAATTACGTAGGTATCATCTGTAATCGTCCAGCCGTCATTGATCAGTGCGTTTTTTACCGCATTATGGATAATGTCTAACTTGGGCATAGCTTAAGTATAAGTTAGCGTCGCTGTCTGATGGAAATCAGTGCCAGCCTTAAAGGCGACATCAGACTGCATTCGGATTGGATGTCTTAAACATTAAATTAACTTTTAAATATATTGAAGGTATCTTAACGCATGAGCTTTAGAAAAATTTACAAATCAAGTTCTAACTCCAAATTAGTTTGCAAAGTATCTAGTCTAGGAGTGACCCATTTTTCATGCCAGTAGCTTACTAAATCTCTCGGAGTAAAGTCTTTCCATACCACCTGATTTGTATGTTCATTTTAGGTATCACTAGCTACTCTATAGCTGTTAAATGTGCGGGATTATCCATGTGGTGTATCCCATTGTTAGCCTATTGGCACATAACAGAGTTTAATAACGCAAGAATCATCCGCACACCATCTTTAACAAGTAATAGTTATGGGGTTTGCTCCCTCTACTTCGCACTCACTATTCTATACCCAATATCTCTCCGGTAATATATCCCCTCAAACTGAATATATTTGATACTTGCATAGGCTTGGGCGATCGCTTGCTCAAAATTTTCTCCGATTCCAGTCACATTTAATACTCGACCCCCATCTGTCACTACTTCTTGTTGCTGGTTTAACTTTGTACCTGCATGAAATACAATTGCTCCTGTTGCCTCTGCCTTGTCAATGCCCGTAATCACCTGGCCTTTCTCATATTCTCCTGGATAACCACCTGAAGCTGCAACCACAGTGGCAGATGCTCCCTCTTTCCAAGCGATGGGCGGCAATTCACTCAATCGCTGCTGTACACACGCTAGAATCAACTCTTCTAAAGGTGTTGCTAACAGTGGTAAAATAACTTGGGTTTCTGGATCGCCGAAGCGACAGTTAAATTCTAAAACTTTAAAGTCGCCATCGGGTGCAATCATTAACCCAGCATAGAGTACGCCTCGGTAATCTATGTTTTTAGCTCGTAAGGTGGCGATCGCCTTTTCTAAGACTTCTGTTTGAATGCGTGCCATCAAAGAAGGTGTAGCAATGGGTGCTGGGCTGTATGCTCCCATCCCACCAGTATTTTCCCCTGTATCACCGTCACCAATCCGCTTATGGTCTTGAGCTGGCAACAAGGGTCGAATTGTTAACCCATCAGTCAACGCTAAAACTGACACCTCTTGCCCAATTAAACATTCTTCAATGACGACAAATTTACCAGCACTGCCAAATTGTCCCTGAAAAATCGCATCAACGGCACTTTCTGCCTGTTCAACTGTTTCAGCCACCGTTACACCCTTACCAGCCGCCAAGCCATCAGCTTTGACAACAATTGGCGCTCCCTGAGATTTGACGTAAGATTTTGCTGCTTTTGCCTCCGTAAATACCGCACTCTGGGCTGTCGGAATCCCTGCTTCTTGCATTAGAGCTTTTGCCCAAGCTTTACTCGCTTCAATTTGCGCTCCAGCTCTGACTGGGCCAAATACCATCAACCCTTTCTCTTGAAGATAATCTGTGATTCCCTTCGCCAAGGGGACTTCTGGCCCAACTATCACCAGAGTTATGCCATGTTCTAGAGCATATCGGCTCATGCCCTCAAAATCATCTACTGCTAGGGGCAAGTTCTGGCAACGTTCCATACTTGCTGTGCCCCCATTCCCTGGTACACAGATAACTTGCTCAATTTGCTTAGATTGCAACAGTTTCCATGCCAGAGCGTGTTCGCGCCCCCCATTACCTACAACTAAAACTTTCACTGATTTCCTCGTGTGTCCCTTGCGAAACGAGAATGCTGTATTTAGCCCTCGCTGATCAATTTTTTCATCAATTCTCACACTTATGCAAGCCTCTGATGATTAAGTATATAAGCATAGATTGATATAGCTATGCAACAATGTTACTCTCATCTAACTTGAATTATTCCGATTTGCTGATCTGACTTTTTGCGTTATTTGGAAAAGCTACAAAAAACCTAACTTCCTAACTCCCTAAGAGGTTGTTTGAAAAGTGATATCAGGTATGATTTTTTACCCCCCTTAATCCCCCCTTTACAAGGAGGGAAACAAGAAAATCAAGTCCCCTTTCCAAGGGGAGGGTTAGGGTGGGGTAAAAGAATATTTGACATCCATCACGACTTTTCAAGCATCCTCTAACCCTCCTACCAGGAAAGGGGGAAAATTCAAAGTCTCTCTCCTTTTAAAAGAGAGATTTAGAGAGAGGTTTTCCAGATACCGTGAAAAGTCAGAGATGCTGACCTGTTTTAGCTATTGAATTTCAACTGGACTTATTCTTCAAATTAGATTTCAGGAATTAGTGGATTTATAATTTTTGTTGTTAGCAATTATTAAATATATTTAATAATATATCTTAAATATAAGTATATTAGTTTAATTATCTATTATGTTGATAACCTCCAATAAGGAATTTAAAAAATTATCAATTAGTAACGGATTATTGATTATAATTATTAACTTGTGAATATTAAAGATTAATCAGGATATAAAAAAATAGGCAGCATGGCTAAAATTATCGTTACTGGAACCGCCGGGTTTATTGGTTCTCATCTTGCAGAAACATTGCTGCAACAAGGAGAAGAAGTAATCGGAATTGATGAATTTAATGATTACTACGATCCGATGTTAAAGCGTAAGAATATTGTAGACTTGCATCGTTCACCTGGCTTTAGATTAATTGAAGGAGATATTCAGTTTTTAGATTGGCACAAACTCCTAAAAGATGTTGATCTAGTTTACCATCAAGCGGCACAAGCAGGTGTGAGAGCAAGTTGGGGTAAAGCTTTTCGAGGTTACACAGAACGAAATATTAACGCTACACAAGTTTTGCTAGAAGCAGCCAAAGATGCTAAACATCTGAAAAGGTTAGTATTTGCCTCTTCATCGAGTGTATATGGTGATGCTGAAACATTACCTACCCACGAGGGAATTTGCCCTCAACCAGTTTCTCCTTACGGCATTACAAAGCTAGCAGCAGAGTTTTTGTGTGAACTATATTACAAAAACTTTGGTGTGCCTTGTGTGACATTGCGCTATTTCACAGTTTATGGCCCTAAACAGCGCCCAGATATGGCATTTCATAAGTTCTTTAAATCGATTTTGCAAGATGAAGCGATTCCTATTTACGGCGATGGCCAGCAAACGCGGGAGTTTACGTATGTTAGTGATATTATCGCTGCTAATTTAGCCGCCGCGATCGCACCCGAAGCAGTGGGAGAAATCTTTAACATCGGTGGCGGTAGCAGGGTAGTTTTAACAGAAGTCTTGGATAGGATTGAAGAAATCGTTGGGAAGTCAATCAAAATAAACCACGTAAAAAAGGCGATGGGAGACGCCCGCCACACTGCTGCTGATGTATCTAAAGCGCAGAAAATTCTGGGATATCAGCCGCAAGTCTCCTTGAGAGAGGGTTTGACGCAGGAGTGGGAGTGGGTGAAATCTTTGTATTCCCTATCCTGCTAATTTTCCTCATCCCTCTGACTTTTGTTATGCAAAGCGTATTGATAAGAGTCTTGCCCTTAGCTGGTAGCTAAAACAACACCTTGGCGCACAGTACGCTTGCGCTCGCTTTTACGAGTACCCCCAGCCATCTGATACTCATGGCTATTTTTACCAAACTTATAAGCAACACCAAGCAAAATTTTTTCAGAATAGTCCGCCAAATCTCGTTCATTTTCGGTGATTTGGGTTAACAAAACATCAAAAATTTGGAGATGTTAGAAATCTGTACAGTAAACCATCTCCTACTTTTTTTCACTTAGGACTTAGTAAGGTTAAAGCAGAAGTTCTTACAAGGAAGGCGGAAGTTGCTACAGACTGCGCGAAACACGGAAACGTCACGGCGGAAGTTGCTACAGACTGCGAGAAACACGGAAACGTCAAGGCGAAAGTTGCTACAAACTGCGCGAAACACCTAAACGTTAAGGCGGAAGTTTCTACTCTTAAGGCGGAAGTTGCTACAAACTGCGCGAAATACAAAAACATTAAGAGTGCTGAGTTCCTCGGCTTAGAGTGCTGAGTTAAAAGACCACCCGCAAGGGGTGGGGTGTTAGGGACTTTTGCAAGAGGTCTATTGTATTCATTTTGAATTTTGAATTTCGCCTTGCGGTACTAGTTTGTCAAGTTCTTTTAAACTGTAAATTTTTTTAAACGTTTATTTATTAAACAGCAACTAACAGTATATTCTGAAGTTGATTAGGACATGACAACACCGTAAAAACACCAAGGGTATAAATTATAGTCTGCAATAACCTCTTGGTTGTTGTTTTGAACCTAAAAGCGCAATAGTTTTCGTCCCAGCAATATTTTGAAGGACTACTTAATTGCGCGAATTTCTCGCTATCGCATCTCAGAATTATTTGCAGAAAACAGAACTTTATTGGAGGTACGTTTGTGAAATTATCTAAACTGTTTAAAATTCTATGTTTGACAACAGCATGTGCAATTTTATCACCATCTACATTGCTTATTCAACAAAACAAGGCTCTGGCGGGTGCGGGTACATCTAGCCTTAATACAGGCGAATTATTATCTCCTGGTCAATACTTGATTTCACCTAATCAGCAATATATAGCCGAACTGCAAAGTGATGGAAACTTTGTTCTTTATGATTCATCCAACAATGTTCTGTGGGCATCAAACACTTTTGACACAGAAGTTAACAATATCATCATGCAATACGACTGCAATTTAGTCATTTATGATTCTAATGCAATCCCCACCTGGGCAACTTTTACTGCAACTGCTTCTAGTTGTAGTCTCCAACTTCAAGATGATGGTAACTTGGTAATTTATAAAGGTGATAATACTGCTGTATGGGCAAGTGGTACAAGATTGAGAAACTAAAGATAAGCTGCTTTGCTTAATCCTAAATTGCTTTGTCAGTAAACCAGAAACTTTTAAAAAGCAACTGAAATACAGCCGTTTCAGCCTAAGCATTAGAATTTCTAAATAGTAAACCAAGAAGAATCTCTTGGTTTTAATTGCACTGGGCAAAGATAATATCTCTTTCATCAGTTGCCCAATTGATTGCATAGCTGCTCGCAAAGTCTCAAATTCTAAGTCTCATGATAACAAAAACTTAATCAAATAGTGCGGCCGATCAATTCTATCTTATAATTCAGAACGATCGCACTATAAGTCAATGAGCATTACAAATTAGGAATTAAAAATTTTTAATTCCTAGCGCTATGCCCATGATTGAAATTCATCAATGGCGCTACGAATTAAGGAAGTTATTTGAGCGCGACGGGTTTCAAAGTTGGCGGCAATATAAATTAGTAAAATGCCAACGAGCAAGCCAATAACCCATTTTAAGAAAGAGTACTGCAAGCTGAAAATTACTGATTGGTAGATTGTAGTGATTAAAAAAGTGGCTGTACCAATGTAGAGAAAAGCCCGCACTCGCAAAGCTAATCCGGCAAAAATGGCGATGAGGCTGAAAATCCCCGGTATCCAGGCTGGATGTTGATGAAATAAAATTGCCCACCCACAAATTAAACCACTACCTAGCACTCTCAGAATATGACGAGATGTTTTGTACTTTGGTAATTTTAGTTGGGTATCGACTTGAGCAATATAAAGCAGTGATAATCCAATGGGTATTACATACCATAAAGCATGAGTTAGATGTAAGGAATTAAACCAACGGTAAAGTGCCCAATTAATCAACGCCACACTAATATAGGTAAAACGGATGTTTTCACCCACCTTTGCTAAGAAGATGTAGAATCCAGCTGCGAGTAGCAAGGTAATGGGGTAAGTTTTTAGTCTGGTTTCCCATAAAATGACCAGTGGTATGATGTATGCAGCTTGTTGCCAAGGTCTTTTAGACCAACCCCAACTTTCCCAAGGTAGGATGTATAGAAAATAGGCTACCACACAGGCGATCGCACCATTCCAAGGAACTAACGGCCCAGCCCAAAATTTTCCGACTGCTGTCTCCCGCCAATAAATCCTCATGCCGGCTACCTCTAATAAGCCCAGGTAAACCCACATTTGGGCTATTGTGATTCCTCCCAAGATCCGGCGGGAAGTTTCGGTAAGTGGGGAAGTGCCCAAATTTCGTCCCTGAAAGATGGCATAACGAATCAAAAATACCCCCGTTGCCAATCCCACTAAACGGTTAATTCCAATGGGAGTAGTAATGGCAGCCATTAATAAACAGCTACTCCAAACCCAATGAATATGGGCAATTCTTTTCAGTTCTTGGGGAGTTAGGCGTAAGTAGCTGACAAGCCAAGGCGACAGAATACGGTAAGCATACATGATACTGGCACCAAGAGCAGACATGGCAATCAACCCATCACCTAACGCTCCTCCTGAAGCTTGTAATATTTGATAGAACAAAAGTTCATAAGCAGAAATGGATACGCCAATGATTCCTAAATACAGCAGGGGTTTAAAGTTCTCGCGCCGTCGCCCGACACCAATGATAATTAAAGCTACACCCAAGGAATACAAACCTGTCCATTCGGTGAAGGTGTGCAAACGCAGCAATACACTGAATGCACCATAAATTAATGGCAAAATGTGAAAACTGTTAGGAAGCCTTTCTAATTGATGTCGTCGTCGCCACCACTCGCCAAGAAGTTGAGCAATTAAACCTAAAGCGATATTTGCGATTGCAATCTTAACAGTTGAACGTTCCCCAAATCCCAGCGCTTCGGCAGTCAACAATTCCAAACACCAACCGATGCTATAAAATGCCCAATTTGTCGGTTCACGCCAACTGCGATAAACAATGGCTGTCAAGGTGATTGCAGTGGCAATTAAGTAGAAAAATCCCGAAGTAGTAAACCCTTGGTAAATCAGTACTGAATGCAGCGTCAAACCTAACAACTGAAAACCACACAAGGCGATCGCCCATTGATCACTGGCGGCTGCATATATAAGTGATAATTCGTTACCGCGTCGGCTCAAAACTGTGGTCACTAACCATAAACTGAGAGTTGCGATCGCTCCGGCGACAAACCAACCTGCTAACGCCAAGCGAGGTAAACCAGGTACACCCGTCCATAATAGCGCCCCAATGAAACTCAGAAGAAATCCTTCTGTAATTACCGCAGATGTTTGGTTTCGCAGATAGCGCGTATTTGTGAACATCAACCCGGCAGCCACAGCCAAACCGATTAATCTGGTTCCTGGTAGTTGTAAAGTCAGTAGCTGGGCAACTCCTATAGCCAAGACACTCAAATAACGGGTAGTAGTCCGACGCTCTCTAAGTGTGCAATTGGCAACACCTGTGAGAGCTAAAGGCGTAACTAGCCAAATGATTCCCCAATGCGCTTGGCTATCAGCTATGCCATACCAAGATGATTCTGCATTCATCCACAATAAGAAAAAACTAGCGGCGGATAGTCCTAAACCCATGTCCCATGCACTACGTCGCCATAAACCTTCCTCGACGCTAAATCCCCATTCTGCAACCATCAGAGCTAATAAAATACTTGCCCAGGCTTGGTGACTCAGACTTGGTAAGAGCCAATTAATGGTAGAGCAAAATGTCAGCACCCCAATCATGTGAGTTAGAGATACTAGCGGAAGGGATGAGGGGGCGCGGCGTTGGGTGACGAATGCCAGAGTGATTGTAGAAAATAGCAGATTTAGCGATCGCAATGTGGGATTTATGAGAGCGATCGTTGTTAAAAAAGCTCCCAATAAGAGGGTGAGCAGTTCGCCAAATTTAGCCACTTCTCGCTTTTGGCGGCGATAAAGGCGATCTGTAAGCGCCACCATCAAAATTACGTAGGGAAATAAAGCTATACCCAGCAAAGCCCCAGGTTCATTTTGAGAATTGGTAACTTGGGTGCCAGTTGCGATCGCCCATTTCTGTAAGTTATCAGGTACTAACCGCCAAAAGAGCCAAATCGTCTGTAAGCCGATGACAAAAACTGCTGCGAAGTCTACCTTGAAACTGTGCCGCCACAAGCGATTTCCCACATACCACAAACTTAAACCACTTATAGCGATCGCCTGCCAAGGATAACTCACTACCGAAACCAGCCAACCCAGGAAGAGTAAAATGCCACCAAGTCTTTCCCAGAGTGAGGGAAATGTAGCTTTAGCTGACCGCAGGGTGGGGGATGGGGAGAATATTACTGTTACTTCCTCTGCTTCCTCTGCTCCCCTCTGTGCTAACCAAGTCACCAACCAGCCGCAAATACCAATAGCTAACCCCAGCTGCGTGACATCTACCCCAACAACAAAAATCGCCCGCACTAACAACACTATTAAGGCATAAATAATTACGGCAGTAGGCAAACCAATATTTAATTTATGGCCTAGGCGTAGCCCGTCGTAGACATCGCGCCGATCTTCGTCGCTGATCGGATTAGGCTGTTGGTAATTGTGATAAACGGTAATGATAGTTGTACCAATCATTGCGACATAAACGGCAATCAAGGGAAATCCTCTTAATTGCCAACCCCAATGCAGATAACTCAGCCCCAAAATATTTGCTAGAGGTAATTTGCCTGTATGTAAATTGGCAAAAATAGTCCGATTTTTGGAGAGTAAAACAGTTATAGCAGTCAGGGTAGGACAGGCGATCGCAACTACAATCCAATTCAGAGGATTTTGCCACAACCGAAAGCTATCCATTGCCCAAAAGTTCACCGGCACCAACAAAAGGGTGATAATCAGCAATGTCTGAGCCGTTAATCTGAGGTTGCTTTGCCTAGTCGCCCAAAAGCTTAACCCCCAAAAACTCAAAGTATAAACAAATAAAACTCCATACTGTCCAGAAGCCGGAAACCTCTCCCACTGACTTGCAGCCAGTACCCCAGAGGACACCACTACCAGAAATACCCCTAGAAAAAGCAGCCAACGCACACTCAGTTCTGCCCCCAAGGACTGCAACATTGTGCTGATCAAGTTGGGTTTAGCTGGTTTTTGTTGCGGTTGTCTACGGCTACTAGATTGTAAAGCTGCTACGGGCAAATGCTCCCCGGTGTCGGAAGTTGCAAATACTACCTTTGTCTCAGCTTCCGTCTGGGGTTGCAACACCACCGCACACACCAGAAACTCTCGGCATAGCTGCCTAACTTGGGTATCGGATATCAAACCTAAGTGCAGCCATATATCTAGTCCTTCTAATAACTGAGGATGGGAAGATGGCAGTCTGATTTCAAATTTTAGTGGGTGGTCAAGAGGCAATGACATAAGCCGCAACCATATAAGTATATACTTAAATCACGAATTTAATTAAAGTATATTTTGGCTCTAATTGTGCCAGTTATTAAGCTAATTAATATTAATTTTTAATCTCCGAGCGATATTTAACTATTACGCCGTAATACCAATTCTATGTGAGGCTGCGCTTTATTCACGTAGGGGCAATTCATGTAGCTTTAGCTGACCGCAGGGTATTGCCCCTACAGCACAGTTTTGGGTAAGTCCCATAGGTGCATCTTCAAAAAGAAATCGTATTAGCCAAAAGCATATAGCGCTTCCTAATTAAGAATAGGGTACAGCTTAACTCACCCCGATAAAGCTGTGCTTTATCTCTCCTCTCCGAACTCACGGAGAGGGGCTGGGGGTGAGGTTTTAATATGTA
This sequence comes from Nostoc sp., assembly GCF_036919815.1. Taxonomy (GTDB): domain Bacteria; phylum Cyanobacteriota; class Cyanobacteriia; order Cyanobacteriales; family Nostocaceae; genus Nostoc. The sequence continues at coordinate 10,940 of NZ_JBALCE010000072.1, read as the reverse complement.
CTTCATATACCTGGGAACCGCTAGAACGCACCCCACAATTTGGATATTTTTTTGATTCTAAGTCCCTTAAGCGGATTTTGTTATTTTCCAGAGAAGGTCGTTTATCTGCTGTAACTTTGAGTTATAAATTTTCTCAATTCCAGCTTTTAAGAAGTCGGAGGGCTTGAACAAGAATATGTCAGTAAAACCATTAGTAATCTCTGGTAAATGATTTTTATCTACAATTTGAAATCGGACTTTTGGATCAACTAAGTAACCGAGCATTTGTATGGGTGGAAGTATGTTATCAGTATCACTAATTAAAAGCGGTTTATTTCCTTGGCTAATAATGTTAGCAATTTTAGGATATTCTTGGTATCTTTCAGGTAATTTGTTCCACCAAATCTGAGCTTGAGACTGGATTAGGCCAGATGTAACTCCGCTGATAATTACGATGAACGCTACAAATGACCAGAGCTTTTTTTGCCAAACTTTAGTAGAAATAGACGTGATTTTAGTGGTAAATAGATAAGCAACAGCTAACTCTATACCTAAAACCGAGGGAAGTGTATATCGACTAGTAGCGTATCGCTTTTGAAAGACAAAATCCGCTATCAGTAGGGGAATCCCTACAGATCCAATTAAGGTTAAGACAAATAACCAAACATCTTTAGAGCTTCTTCGACAGATAAAATAAACTGAGTAGACCATTAGAACTAAAATAATTAAAATAAAAGGGATTAATGCAATCTTAAGTTTTCCTGGGTCGCTAGGGCTAATACCTAAATCAAGAAAAGTCCGACTGAAAATACCAGCCCACCTTGTAACTGAGCCAAATAATGTTTGTTTAGTATTCGTCCAATCTACTGCTTCTGGTTGAGGGTTAGTAATAATAATCCAAATCCAAGGTACAAAACTTATAAACCCCGCAAGCGATGATAGGAGGTAATAAATCGATGTTTTACTCAATCGGAAGCGTTCGATTGCAATTACATAAATTCCCTGTGCAAAAGCAACCAAGGTAAAAAATAGATGAGTATAAAACCCTAGTGATAATGTGATTGCATAAATGCACCAACTAATCTTTGTTTTAAGGCGCATGGCTCGCAGCAGTGCTACGCTCGATATTAAAATGGTTACTATCCATAAACTATATGCTCTTGCTTCTTGGGCATACACGACATGAATAGGTGAAACGGCTACCAACGCGATCGCTATCCACGCGATTAGTGAAGACTTAAATAATTCTTTACATAGCCAATAAAGACAAGGAAAGGTGAGCAGACTAAGGAATGCCGAAAAACTTCTTGTCGCTGCTACAGAATTCCCAAACAACTCTACCCAAAACCGGGTCATCAAGATGTATAGCGGCAAAATCTGCGAGTCTTCTAAAATAACCCCTTTAGTTGTATCAAGTGTGTTTTTTTCAGGATTGGGATATTGGTATTTATGCAACTCTTCTATGCTGATCAAATGACCATTCCCTAACTGCTCCTTCATTTCTGACTGCGTATAGCCAGATATGCGTAATGATGAGAAAACTTCATCACCCCAATAAATTTTTTTGTCAAGATTGACGAAGCGAAAAAATACACCTATTACTAATAGAATGATGATTAAAAAACTTAACCAAGATTTAGAAATAAGCCAGTTCTGCGACAATTGCTTTTTCATGCAGTTTTCAATCTCCTCAAAGCCTTAAGAAACGGTGGTAAAATTTTATTCTGATTGCTCGCCAGAATCGTTTTTTAGTAGTCATTTGGGTTGCAATGTTACTCTAATACGTATTGCCACACGTTACAAGTATTTATTTGAAAACTCTTGACATCCAAAAATTACAGCCGCGATCCAACAAGGATTAAACACTGAAGTACTTTTAAGCATGAGGTTTCCCCTGCGCTCGTCGCCCCCCCGCCCTAAGAGCGGACTGACTCAGCACTACTAAAACAGTCATGTTGGAGAGATCGATGTCATTTTGCCACCTTCTCTACTTATTCGCATCTTCCGTAATAGAATTAAGAACGAAGCCCTTGTAAAGCCTTCAACTATCAAAAGATAGAAGCTCTAGGAGCAGATTTTACTAAATATCAGTAAATCAAAAATCTGTATTCCAAGTAAGCTTGTAGCATCTAAAACGCTTGTAAGATTTTTATGACTTCCCGTATTCGCTTTTTAATGTGTCCTCCTGACCACTACGATGTGGACTATGTGATTAATCCCTGGATGGAAGGGAATATTCACAAATCATCGCGCGATCGCGCCGTCCAACAGTGGCAAGGACTACACCAGATCCTTAAAGAACACGCAATTGTAGACTTAGTACCACCGGAAAAAGGCTGGCCTGATTTGGTTTTTACCGCCAACGCTGGGTTAGTACTAGGGAATAACGTCGTTCTCAGTCGCTTTTTACACAAAGAACGTCAGGGAGAGGAGCCTTTCTTCAAACAATGGTTTGAGGCAAATGGTTATACAGTCAATGAACTTCCCAAAGATTTGCCCTTTGAAGGAGCCGGGGACGCACTGCTGGATCGGGAAGGACGCTGGTTATGGGCGGGATACGGTTTCCGCTCAGAATTAGATTCTCACCCTTATCTAGCTAAATGGCTGGATATTGAGGTGCTTTCCCTACGACTCATAGATGAACGTTTCTATCACCTGGATACCTGCTTTTGTCCTTTAGCAAATGGCTATTTGCTGTACTATCCCGGCGCTTTCGATTCCTACTCCAACCGCTTAATTGAGATGCGAGTCGCACCAGAAAAGCGAATCGCCATTGAAGAAGCGGATGCAGTCAACTTCGCTTGTAATACGGTGAATGTGGATAGCATCGTGATCATGAACAAGGCGAGTGAGGCTTTAAAAACCCGCCTTGCAGATGCCGGTTTCCAAGTGCTAGAAACACCACTTACGGAATTTCTCAAAGCTGGTGGCGCGGCTAAATGCTTAACTCTGCGGGTGACGGAACCAGTTAGAGATGAAATTCATGCTAATGTCTCGGTAGAAAGCCGCGTCATTCGGATGGAAGGACACTTGCTGGACGCTGGCTTAATTAACCACGCTTTGGATTTAATTATAGATGCCGGGGGAAGTTTCCAAGTCCTGAATTTCAACTTGGGAGAACAGCGCCAAAGTACCTCAGCCGCCGAAGTGAAGGTATCGGCACCATCCCATGAGGTGATGGAAGAAATCATCTCACTGTTGATTGATTTGGGTGCTGTAGATTTACCGCATGATGAGCGAGATGCTAAACTGGAGCCTGTGATCCAAGCTGGTGTAGCGCCTGATGATTTCTACGTCAGTACGATTTATCCCACCGAAGTCCGAATTAATGGTCTGTGGGTGAAGGTGGAAAATCAACGGATGGATGGGGCGATCGCTATTACTCAAACTACCACTGGTTTAGTTGCTCGGTGTAAAATACTCCGCGATTTAGAAGTTGGCGAACAGGTAATTGTAGACGTGTTAGGTATCCGCACCATCCGCAAAACGGAATCGCGGGAACTACGCAGCACTCAAGAATTTAGCTTTATGTCGGCGGGCGTTTCCAGTGAACGGCGCGTGGAATTAGTGGTTGAGCAAGTGGCTTGGGAATTGCGGAAAATCCGCGATGCTGGGGGTAAGGTAGTTGTCACGGCTGGCCCGGTGGTGATTCATACTGGTGGCGGCGAACACTTGGCGCAACTAATTCGAGAAGGATATGTACAGGTCTTGCTTGGTGGTAATGCGATCGCAGTTCACGACATTGAGCAAAATATCATGGGCACTTCCTTGGGTGTAGACATGAAGCGGGGTGTCGCCGTCCGTGGTGGACACCGCCATCACCTGAAGGTAATTAATACTATCCGTCATTATGGCAGCATTCCGAAAGCTGTGGAGGCGGGGGCGTTTAAAAGTGGCGTGATGTATGAGTGTGTCCACAACAATATACCTTTTGTACTTGCTGGATCGATTCGGGATGACGGGCCTTTACCTGATACCCAAATGGATTTGATTAAAGCACAGGAGGAATACGCTAAACACTTAGAAGGCACGGAGATGATTTTAATGCTATCATCAATGCTGCACTCTATTGGAGTCGGGAATATGACTCCGGCTGGGGTGAAAATGGTATGTGTGGATATTAATCCAGCTGTGGTGACTAAGTTAAGCGATCGCGGTTCTGTGGAATCTGTAGGTGTGGTGACGGATGTGGGTTTGTTTCTCAGTCTGTTGATTCAGCAGTTGGATAAGTTAACAAGTCCCTATGTTAATAAGGTAGGTTAGGGAGACGTAGACGTGAAACGGGGTACCGCAGAGGCGCAGAGGGCGCAGAGAAAGGGAGATGAGAAGAGTCGCTTTGAGTGAAGAGTTGCAGATTAATTGGGTCAGTTTGATTGCTGATTTTATGTTGGTGGGGATGGTTTTTGGCCCGCCAATTGCTCCCTTTCTGGCTGCGTCTGGGGTGTTTTTGCTTGGGGAAATTGCGGACATCATTTATTTCATGGGTAATCATGTATGTCCGCAACCAGATATGGGGTTAGATTTAGCACCACCATTTATGATGGCTGTGTGTATGCGTTGCTATGGCACTGTCACAGGTTTGCTGGTTACTCGCCTGCTGTATGGGCTAACTGGTGGTAAGGGATTTTACTGGTTAAGTCAGTATGGCTGGAGTGGTGCAGCGATCGCAACTGTGCTGATGATGGCTTATCCTTTGGAATTGGCAGCACAGGTTTTTGGTTTGTGGAGTTTTAATAACTATCTGGTTACACCTTTTGGGTTAATTACAGGTTTGGCGTGGGGATTGTTTACTATGCCAATTTTGCACGGCTGGCATGGTGCTAAAACTAGCTTGGATGAATTATAGAAATGGTTTTTCGGGATTTAGAAACGTGGATTAAATAAAATGCAAAACTTCATCCTGTCTCACGATCCCTCTCCAATATATCGGAGAGGGATTGAGGGTGAGGTAAGCCAGGGACATAAATTGTATGTTATTTAATTGTTATTCCTTAGTAGAAACGTTGTAATGCAACGTCTCTACACGTATCAAATTTCGACAAAGAATCCTTAACTGAACAGTATTGATTTACAAGACTGGGGGTTAACTAACGGCTGATTTATGTTTACGTTTGGGCTGTAAGCCGACACTTAAAGCTGCAAAAGTTAATGCACCCAATGCTAAATTAGGTTCGGGAACGCTGGCAATAATAGACTTATTTTCGTTTGTAATCCCATTCCAGCTACCAAACTCAGTTAAAAGCAATTGGTAGCTAAACACGCCATCTGAATCTCCAATAAGTTGCAGAGGTGTTGAAAATTTCAAGACAGTGCCATCAAGGTTGTATGGTACTGAACCCCGAATCTTACCCCAGCCGCCTGAATTTGGTTCCGATCGGCCAACTGAAAAAACATCACGTATCCTCACGTCACCTGCAACTGGAATTTCATCTCCGCGAATAATTGAGGAAAAGTTACTATAGATACGGGATGCATTCACAATAGGCAATTCCCCATGCGGATCGATAAAGTATTGGAAAGAGTTGGTTTGCCTATTAAATTTATCAACTGTGAAAAAATCTGGCACCTGATTAAAATTTATCGTAAATAACACTTTTTTAGCATCAAGATTTACTACGGCTGACTCTGATTCAACTAATAGCACTGCTTGCGCTATTTGCCCTGTGCCCAAGGCAATAAAAGCTGCTCCAAAAATAGACACTGCGAATTTTTGTGCATATTTCATAAAAATTACTTGATTAACCGTAGTATGACATCAAGATAATACAGCTATTAACGTATTAATTGAAAGTTATTAGAGTAATTTCACTGGAAATTTATTTTTGATTTTACAGAACTTTTAATAAATATCATACTAGCTTAAGATATTGAATACTAAGGAGTTCCTTGGCAGGGAATAATTAGCGATCGCTAATTTAGTAATCCTAGAAGAACCTCTCCCCCAACCCCTCTCCGTTTCGGAGAGGGGAGTTTAGCTCCCCCTTTCCTTATAGGGAAGGGGGCTGGGGGGTTAGGTTTTTGATTAGATCGCTGTGTTGGTTATCGCTGTGGTTTTATACTGCGTGTATTTAGCTTCACCTGCTGAGATCCTTCAACGATCTGGTAGAGTTTTTCTTCTAATTTTTGCATACATGCCGACCAATCAAATTCGAGTATGGAGGGGCGAGCGTTTTTAGTCATATCTGCTTTCAAATCAGGATTTTCCAAAATCGCAATCACCTTTTGGGCAAAGTCTGTGGGATTGTTAGGTTGGGCAAGGAAGCCGTTACGACCAGGAAATACCTGTTCTGAGGTTGAGGGTGCAACAACAGCAACTACAGGGGTTCCAGACGCTAACGCCTCGTTATTTGTAGTGCAGAAGTTCTCGGTGATGGAGGGGTTGATAAAAACATCCGCTCTGGCAAACCAACCCAAAAGTTCTGTGCCGTGAGACTCACCCCATACGGTAATACCCGATCCAAACTTTTGGGCACGCTGACGGATTTCCTCATCCAGGGGTCCACTACCAACAATCACCAGATGGACATCAGGGATTTTGGCAGCAATGAGCGGAAATATATCAAGTAGTTGGTTAACATTCTTTTCGGGGGTGATACGTCCGACAAACAAAAGAGTCGGTCGGTTATCATTAGGAATGGGGTTGTAAGAAATGTTTCGCGGGTGAAATTTTTCGCAATCGATGCCTTGATAAGCGACGTATTCAGCACGTTGGCATTTCAGTTCTTGGTATTTAGTGAGTTGTTCTTTAGAAGAGAAGTAATTGAAGTCATAAGACTCACTAAATTGCTTGACTAAAGCAGGAATGATCGGACGAACCAAGCTAAAGAACCGATCTCCAAAGTAATATTTGATATACGCAACGATATCTGTATGGAAGAGTGATATTATTGGGGTTCTTGTTCGTTTTGCGTATTCAACGCCGATGGGACGACCATAACCTTGCAAGAAAAATGAGTATAAACCTCTCATTTGCGCCGCTTCTTCAACCACTATAATATCGGGTTTGAATTTCTCCAACAATTTGGTATCGCTCCAATGTCGATAGTGCAATGGTTGAGGAAGAGACTTATATAATATGAGTGGTTCTGTAGGGAATGCGTAAGCAGAGAAGTTGGGGAAAGACTGAATTTCATCTAAACCGGGCATGGGGCGATCGCCGACATTTTTGGGGTAGCGATCGTTAATTTGCGGATGGATTAGAAAAACCTCATGTCCCTGCTCTAGTAACCAACGAACCCGTTGGTGTACTGCAACAGAAACTCCAGTTAAGAAAGGAGCGTACAATCCTGTAAACAGTGCAATGCGAAGTTTTTGCTTAGTCATAGAAAAGGGGAATATTTTACGAAAATGGTGGTTTTTAATTGATGATTTACGCAGCGAATCTTTCCTGAAGATCCTGATTAGTTGGCTTACAAATTCCTACTAATGCAGTTAAAATAAGGATTTACAAATTTTAAATTAGCCTAAGTTATCGATTGTGAAGTGGATACTTATAGCGCTTATCGTTTGTGTGCAATAGACTCTGCTCTCTCTCCTGACTTTGAGGCTTACTCCCCTTTCCTCTCTTCTCTACGAGAGGCTTCGCCAACGAGACGCTGCGCGAATGTAGGGAAGGGGTTGGGGGTTAGGTCTGTATTAGACTAAACTGGAAACCACCATATAAACCTGGTTTAAAAACTATCAAAGCATCCAAGTTTCTCAGTCATAATTGCCCTTAATATATTTATCTAAACCCTTGCCAATAATGCAAATACATTTTGGTAATCAACAAGCAAAAGCGTCTATTTTGACAAGAGTTATAGCTAATATTGTTCTACTAAATATAAGATAATATAATTGGAAGACTAGGGAATGTTTAGTGTAATAACTTTCATGCCCTAGTTCATATCTAGCAATTCAGTTCAAAGAGAAACCTTACTATCAATAGGCTGATCTAACCATTGATAAGGGCGATATTCCACTAGCCTGACATTCCAGGGACCTTGAACCCGATAGCTGACACCGCGCCAAGTAACTGTTGAGATCCACAGGGATGATAGTATTGCGAACCCATAAACCCATTGTGTCAAGGGAATCGCAATTAACATTTTGATGATTGTAGCAGCTGATAATTTGGCGATCGCTTGGTCATTAGAGCGAACCACTCGCTGTATCTCTAATTCCAACACCAGCATTACCAAAAGTAATGCGACAGTATAGACTGCATAGCAGCCTAATAAGGCAGTCGCAGCTTCCCATTTTGCCTCTAACAACGACTCCAGAATTAAGATGATGACTGTAGTAGGAAACAAAATGCTAGAAACAGCTTCACTAACTAAAGCCAACCAACGTGGGTGATACAATCGAGAATACAGCATTAGACGCTTGAGATCGTCTATTAAGTTGAATAAATCAGTCTCTTCACGATTTACTATCAACAGCGAAGGCACAAACTTTACCTGCAACCCATGTTTTTTGAGGATGTTGTGCATCATAAAATCTTCGCCTAAAGCTTGTTCCCACTTATCTAGTAATTCTGTTTGGCGAAGCACTTCTGTTTTCACAGCCAAAGTCCCACCCCAAGGAATTTGGAAGAGAAACATTTGCACTACTGTAGCTACATTGCCTGCGTACCGCACTAAAGATCCCCAATACTTACCTGTAGGTACGTACCAACGATTACCTGTTGTTGCCCCCACTTTGGCATCCCCTAGAGGACTGACTAATTCTCGCAGCCAATTCATATGCACTATAGTATCAGCATCTACTAGAGCAACCACTTTGTAAGAATCGTCCAACTCACGCACAGCTTGCACTAAAGAACTGCATTTGAGACTACAATTGTTGCGTACTATTCTCAAAGGGCTGATTTGAACGTTAGTCGCTTCTTGCTCTGTGATCGTTTCACTAGCAATTTTCCAAGCTGGATCTTCGTGACTATCAACGATCAACTTTAAATCATACTGTGGATAGTTTTGATTTAGGAGCGATCGCAAACATCTAGGCAAAAACGGATCGGCTCCGCGTAGGCAAAGAATCACTGCTGTTTTCGGCAACTGATCATCTGGTAATAAGTTTTTTTTAGATGAGCGCAGATACCATATAAAGACAAGCGTTAAACACACCTGAATAACCACCCAACTCATCAAAGACTTAGACAGAAATGTGGCCAAATCTTCCATTAAATTTTTAATCTCCGGTAGAATCTCGGCTTGTTTGTATGTAGATGTGAGCTAAACCGTAATTCTGAAGAATTGGGCATGGGGCATGGGGCATGGGGCATGGGGCATTGGGCATTAAATATTAGTTATTTTTTCTCCCTCATCCCCCACCCTGCGGGTTCGCGTAGCGTTCCGTAGGAAAGCTAAAGCTACATCGCCCTCATCCCTCTCATCTCCCTCATCCCCCCACTCCCCACTCCCTACACCCTTTACGAATCAAGCGAATATTTGATGGTAATGTTGACTGTTGTATTTTTGTTTACAACAAAACTGGCATCACGAAACTTTGGTGTACCTGTTTCTATGGACACAGTGGGATTTTTAGAAATTCCAAAACCTTCTTTAGGAATACCGAAAAAGTCTTTATTGAGTTTGCGATCGCCATTCTGATCATCAACCACGGCGACAGCATAAGTACCAGGCTTCAAACCGAAAAATTCTTTTTTTACAGAACTTCCAGTAATCTTAACGCAGCCACTTTGATCTTCGTTATTACTACTCGTCGGAAATCCTCGTTCACTTGGGTAAAGTCGCAAGCAAATCTCACCTTTTTGGTGATGTATTCCATTGACAACTACACTAAGTGTTGCAGCTGGCTCTGCATTCACTGTTTTAGCAAAGCTGAGGCTCACTAAAGTAGCAACCAAAACACGACACAATTGAGATAGTTTCAACATAGGTTTCTAGTCAGAATAGGTGATTTTGGAGATGATCAAAAGCTGCAACAGCAAACTTTTCTTTCTGAACTGATTTGTTCAAAATGTGATTTGCTGTTCTTGAATTGATACTGGTTGCCAACTTTTCCAAAGCCTTTGCAGCGCTTTTAAGAAATCTTTCAGCAAAAGATATTCTGTGCCTTTTAACTGCTGATGTAGACTTCGATGACAACACAGCCGGTCATTCAAACTCAGGGGACTACGCCATATAGAGAGTATATACTCCCAAAGTATTCTCCAATGTGGCAATAAAACTTGTCCTTTTTTTGCTGAATCAAACCATACTGTATATGCATAAAAATCAGGCAGCATACTCAATGAGGATTTTTGATTTTTGTCAGCAAACAACAAGTAATTGGGAAAGAACATACTCATTGATTGTTGCGGATGACTTCTGGCAAAAAACAGATATTCAGGGATTTCATAAAACCTCCCAATAATACCAAGTCTTAACAAGAAAATTCCATCTGCATTACCATAACCACCCATCGGCGGTATCATTCTCAAGGCACTGGCGCGAATTACCCCATAACATTGATAACATAAATGCTTGGTCAGCAATTCGTGAAAACGCTCGTGTGGTTTTAGTGCATCTGCCTTGAGTTTGATATCGTAGTTTTGGAGAAAATCCCCCTGTTCATCAATGAAATATACTTGGGAGTGACACAAGATTATCGTCGGATCTTGGTCAAGCACCTCAATACACTTTTTGATAAAATCTGGAGCATGTAAATCATCATGGGCTGCCCATTTAAAGTACTCACCTGAAGACAATTCAAAGACACGATTGAAGTTACGAGCGCAACCGATATTTTTTTCATTGCGGTAGTAAGAGATACGTTTATCTTGTTCGGCGTATGCTCTACAAATTTCCTCAGTTTTATCTGTAGATGCATTATCTGAAATAATTATCTCAAAATCTTCAAAGGTTTGAGCCAAGAGTGAATCTATGGCTTCTTTGATAAATTTTTCACCATTGTATACAGGTAATCCGATACTCAAGCGTGGCTGATTGCTATTCATAAAAAACCAGTATTCAAAAAAT
>NZ_JBALCE010000071.1:0-10943 GCF_036919815.1 Nostoc sp. | reverse complement strand
CTCCCCTTATAAAGGGGAGGGAACCGGATTTTTTTATTGTTTCCCCCCTTTATAAGGGGGGATTAAGGGGGGTAATAATTCGATTAAAAGCACAAAATACCACTTTTCAAACATTCTCTTAGCGTCTTTAGACTTTAAGAGTGTCAAAAGCTCTTCATTAGCTTACTCAGAACTTATGCAAACAATAGCTGAAACCCTAATTTTCAGGTAGGGGCAATACCCTGCGGTCAGCTAAAGCTACATGAATTGCCCCTAGCGTGTGTACTTTTGCGTAAGTCCTATTACTATCAATAAGAATTTTTGAAGGACTAGATTAATTATGACTAGCAAGTGGTTGCTAAGTAAGTGGAGACGAATCTTTAAATGGTATCTCCCCTTTGTCTTTATTGTCACACTGCTGGCTGGAATAATCTTTTCCAGATTGAATGTAACGATCGCTGCTGATTCCTTCCTAGATCCGGCCACCCAACCGAAGTTCATCAATTCGTTGCCGTCTCCAGCAAGGATAAATGCGACAACGGGTGGTAACTTCAATATAGCGATCGGACAAACTAAGCAATGGCTGGGATTATATAGCAGTCCCGGTGCAGATGGCATATATGGTACAAAGGATGATGCACGCTTAAACACAACAGTTTGGGGCTATGCTTGGCAAGGGCGAACGAATTTTACCTACCCAGGACCGACATTCGTGGCCCAAAAAAACGTACCGATTCAAGTGGTGTGGGACAACAAACTACCAAAATCTGGACATCTTTTGCCAGTAGACAAGAGCATTCTTTCAGCAACGATTGTAAACACTCTCCAAAAAGGGCTTGTACCTACAGCGGTGCATCTGCATGGCGGTCATACTGAGTGGGCTAGCGACGGATATCCTGACGCTTGGTTTACACAAGATTTTTCACAAACCGGACCCCGTTGGTTTAAGAAGAACTATACTTATGCAAATGACAGCCGGGCAGCGACACTCTGGTATCACGACCACGTTATGGGTAACAGTCGTTTAAGTCTATACGCTGGTCTTGCAGGCTTCTATTTGCTCAGAGATAACAACGAGATTAGTCTGATCAATCGCAACATTTTGCCCAGTGGTAACCAAGAGAAAGAAATCATCATCCAGGATAGAAATTTTACTGCCAACGGTCAGCTTTACTACCCAGCTCGTTCAAATTCTCCAACTGCTCCATATCCAAGTGTAATGCCGAATTTCTTCGGTAATTTCATCCTAGTAAATGGCATGGCCTGGCCAAAGCTGACGGTCGAACCAAGAAAGTACCGTTTACGGTTAGCAAACGGTTCAAACTCGCGCTTCTATAACCTGAACTTCAACGACTCAAAGGAAAAGTTTTATCAAATCGGCACCGAGCAAGGCTTATTAGAAAAACCAGTCGCGCTTGGAAATTTAATTCTTGCTCCAGGTGAACGCGCTGATGTGATTGTTGACTTCACTGGCGATTCAGGAAAAGAGTTTATCGTCAATAACTCGAACCGTGATCAAGGTGATCCCAATATTATCGGTCAGATAATGAAGATTGCGGTCAAGCAACCACTTTCAAATATTCCAAATGCGACTGTCGATACTAATGAAAGTGATGGACTGACAACACAGTTGCTACCTGAGAAGATTATAACTCCTGCTCAAACCGGAATCACTCGGCAACTGGTTATTTTTGAAAAGAACGATGAATACGGTCGGACGCTGCTAGAGCAAGGTACATTGGCAGACGGCTCATTGCGCTATGACGATCCAATTACTGAAAAACCAAAACTCGGCACAACTGAAGTTTGGGAATTATACAACACGTCACAAGACCCACACCCAATTCACTTGCATTTGGTTTCCTTCCTGATTCTAAATCGACAGAGATTTACTGGTAGTGTAGTCCCAATGATTACAATCCCTGGTAAGACTAAGCTATTTCTCAAAAATCCTGTCCTAATCGGCAATCCTCAAGCTCCACCACTCTCGCAGAAAGGTTGGAAAGACATCGTAGTGATTTATCCAGGTGAAGTTGTTCGGATTATTGCCACCTTCGACAAAGCGGGGTATTATCTTTGGCACTGTCACATTATGGAACATGAAGACTTCGATATGATGCGACGCTTTCAAGTTGTGACAACTCCCTAGAACACCAATTCAGTAATCCTTAAAGAACCTCTCAAGAATATTCCTCCCCTAGAAAGCTACGGGGAGTTTAGCTGTAGATTGGACTCCTGACTTCTTTAATGATGTATTTCATTCATCGGAAAATTCCTGTATTGCTATCTAATAGAAATAGGACTTACGCAAACAATAGCCGAAACCCTTATTTTTAGATAGAGGCAATTCATGTAGCTTTAGCTTTCCTACGGAACGCTACGCGAACCCGCAGGGTATTGCCCCTACATTTCGTACTTGATGCGTAAGTCCTATTTAAGAAAAAAATCACGACTTTAAGAAAAAAATCACGACTTTAAGAAAAAAATCGTGACTTTAAGAAAAAAATCACGACTTTAAGGAAAAAATCACGACTTTAAGGAAAAAATCACGACTTTAAGGAAAAAATCACGACTTTAAGGAAAAAATCACGACTTTAAGGGATAAATAGGGAGTTTAACGGAAAAAAATTGTGAGTTTAGGGAAAAATCATCAGTTTAGTAACGATAGCTTCTAGTTTTAGGGTGACAACTATTTCTGAGTGAGTCTTATATCTCTGGCATTAAGCATTTGCTAATCCAAAGGTATAAAATCAGAGAAATCTGGAGAAAACGATGTCATTAGAAACAAAAACACTACAGGCGACAACATCAACTTCTACCTTTGAGACACCAGAGGAGAACCAAGAATTTAACTGGAGGCAATGCTGGTATCCCGTTACTTTCGTGCAAGACTTGCCTCCCAACCGCCCTTATAGCTTTTCCTTATACGATGAACCCTTGGTTTTGTTCAAAGACCAAAATGGACAGTTTATCTGTTTAACAGATCGTTGTTCTCACCGTGCAGCTAGACTTTCTGATGGACAAATTATTGACGGCAAAATAGAATGCTCATACCACGGTTGGCAGTTTGGCAATGATGGTCAATGTCTGCACATTCCCCAATTACCAGCAGATGCGAAAATTCCAGTCAATGCTTGCGTGCCATCGTTTAAGGTTGTAGAACGCCAAGGGATGATTTGGATGTGGGCAGGGGAAGCCGAAACGGCTATTGATGAGCTAATTCCATCTCTACCAGATGGGGAAATGCCGGAATGGTTCAACTTAGATTATGTCCGTGACCTACCTTACGACCAAAGCTATTTTATTGAAAACGTTATTGACCCAGCTCACGTTCCAATCAGCCATGATGGCATCATGGGAAGTCGAAAAGATGCCCAACCGTTGGAACTAGAAGTCATTGACAGCAACATTCAGGGAATTAAGGGAAGGTGGCGGGGAACACGCACACCCAATCTGCCTTGGATGTCATTAGATTTCATTGCTCCTAATTTGATTCTCTACAAATTTGGTAATGAACAGCAAGGTAAGTTTGGCGGCACAGCCTTGTATTCAATTCCACTAGGTAAGAATAAATGTCGGATTCTGATCAGAAATTATGGTAACTTGTTTAGCAAAAAAATCAAGCTGATGCCTCCCTGGTTAGATCACATCTTGATCCGAAACAAAATATTAGAAGGTGATTTGCAATTAGTCGTTGAACAAAAGGCACAAATTGAGCGTTTGGGAGAAAATCTTAAAGAAGTGTATTTGCCGCTCAAAACATCTGATACTTTTGTGGTTGAATATCGCAAGTGGCTAGATAAATTTGGGTCATCTTTGCCGTTTTATCAAGGTTATTCCACCTCAAAAAATGTCGGTAGTAACGAGTCTGATCAAAAGTTGATCACGTTAGATCGGTTCTCGCAACATACACTTATTTGTAGTTCCTGCAATCAAGCTTATCAGGTGACAAATAAGGTGAAACAAAGCTGTATAGGGGTAGCGATCGCTCTAGCGGCTGTAGCAATAATTGCAGATGATTCTAGAATCCGAATAGCAGCAATATCAGTTTCTCTAGTAGCAGTTGTAATGTCCGCTATGGCTCAGACACTCAAAACTCACTTTCAGCGTTCCTACACTCGTCACTAAAATAGGGATTGGGGATTGCGATCGGAATTCTTCACAACACTTAGGAATAAAAATTAAATAACATACAATTTATGTCCCTGGCTTACCTCACCCTCAATCCCTCTCCGATATATTGGAGAGGGAAGCTAGAGACAGGATAAAGTTTTCCATTTTATTTAATCTACGTTCCTTAATCCTTAATCCCTAATCTTAATCATGATGAAGTTAGCGGCTCTGCGCTAAAGTAAAAATATTGGGATAAAAATCTCTGGCAGTAAGTTCAATCCACCACTAATCTTTACCACTGCGGCGATCATGTCTCAAGAGTATAACGAATCACTCCAAATTCAGGAGATCACCAAACTCAAACCGAAACACTTTGCTGATTTAGTCAGATCAGCACAATTGGTTTTCGACCCCACAGCCGGAGTTTCGGGAAGAAATATCACAGTTGACTGGGAAGAATTTGGAATTCCCCATGATGTGGCAGAGAATCTCAAATCACTTGGTCAGCAGTACCAATATGCATCTCCTCACATCCCTGTTGAAGTTATTTGGAGTCAATTAACTCCAAAGACTCGTATTTGGTTTGTTGAAAATAAAGATCGGTTGTGGCAGATTGAGGAAGCTTTCCCAGCCCTTGACGAAGATTAAACGGCTGAACGCATTCAAAGGAATACAACTTATTTGTCGGGGCACAGTGATTATTGTGCCCCTATCCTCTCTCTATAGGCATTCTTGTTGAAATAGAATACGCGGTAAATTTAGACCTAGTTATCTTGGGCGATCGCGTTAGCTTAAATGCATAATTAAACTAATAAAAAAAGCTTGTATCGATGAATGAAAGTGTAAGTGTTGCTCCCAACCTGGAAGAACACACTCATGAAAATCCTGTTGTTACCAAACAACAGCTATTTGTAAAACAACTAATTGTCCTTGTCTTAGAAATGCTTCTGGCATTACCTCTGGGTTTACTGCTTGCAAAGTTCCAAATTGGCAGGATTGCCTGGATATTTGGCGGGATTGCTGCTGGTACAGTGGTTCTTCAAGGGTGTCGAATTTTTTATGAATATTCTCCACAACCTAACCGCACTGCTAGAAAAGTGGGAATGGCACTTGTCGGCTTAACTATCGGCGCTTCTAATGCCCACGCTAATCTAGCTAGTGTTGCTTCTGGTATTCCGATATTTATTTTTCTTACCTTGTTTATGCTGCTGAGTGGAGGTTGTATTGGTTACATTTACTCTCGCGTCAGCAAAACTAACTTATTTACAGCAATGCTGGCTACAGTTCCTGGTGGTGTAGGAATTATGGCAGCGATCGCCGCCGATTACAATAAAAATGTGAGTTTGGTTGCCCTAGTTCAGGCGATTCGCGTCACTTCAGTAGTTGTTCTAATTCCCCTCATCGCTAGGACATCAGTTGGTAATTCCTATCCGCAAACACTGCCAATCAACGGTGCTTGGCTCAATCTCGATCCATCTCAACTAGGATTACTCTTGTTAGTACTGCTAATCACTGGATTAGTAGTTTATCCAGCAATATTATTTAACATTCCTGCTGGCGATTTCTTTGGTGCATTGTTGATTGGTATTGGGTTTAATCCTTTGCTGCACTGGCTACCATTTGTAGGTGATATTAGCTTTAGTCCGCCGCCAATAATAAACTTATTGGGTCAAATGCTGCTGGGAATTACTATTGGTGAGTATTGGGGAGACAAACCCAACTTTAATCGGCGGACTGTCGGCTATGCTTTGATGTCTGTGGCGATGACCCTCGTAGCGGGAGCGATCGCTGCTATACTTGCAATGCAATTAACCTCTTGGGACTGGTTAACCTGTCTCTTAGTCACAGCACCAGGAGGATCGGCAGAAATGATCCTAGTTTCCCTGGCATTGAATCATAATGTTGAAATTGTCACAACTGGTCATTTAGTGCGACTAATTGCGATTAACAGTTCCCTACCACTTTGGATGTTTTTGTTCCGCCATCTGGATGAGCAATTTTCTAAACCAGTTTAATTCTTCTTAAAAATAAAGGTCAAAAGCTAAAATTAGTGCAAACCCCTAAAATATTAACTATCTAATCTCTTTAGTTGATTGGTGATTGATTCAGATTTCCACCTCAAGCCTAAAAATGTACTGCCTCCTATTGAAAGCACATTTTCTAACAACTTTAGTAAATCCGATACACTGAGTGAATTACTCAGCTTTTAATCATGAAAATACAACGCACGATTTACTGGAACAAGCTGACAGAGATTCAAGAACTCAAAGAGTTTTTTGAAGAAGATTTCCAAAGATTTAAAAAGCTCATAGAAGATCACATGGAAGAGTTTGAAAAATTTTCTGATAAAGCCCTAGATAAATTTAGCAAACTGCGGGTGTTAGAAGTAACTAATGGTTGCACTCAATGGGGATTTCGTCGCGGCGATAAAGAACGTTTGTCTGTAGAACAGACTCGTGAATGTATGAATGTAGTCATCGGTTTTATGAAACGGACAGAATTATATTTCCCCAGTGAGGGTCAAATTGAATTTGACGACGAAGAAAAAGTATTTATTAAAGCACTGCGATCGCTTTACCAAGATGGATTTAAAAACAATGTTAAGGAGTCAGAGCGTGAATACTACGCTGCATCAACAGCCCAGTTTATTGTCTGTGGACATGAACGTATGCAGCGAGCTATGACATTAGTCAAGCAAGATTATGAAACTCTCTTTTCGCTTTACTACATTGAACGAGGACAAAAATATATTTTTCACTATTTAAGAGGGTTTGAATAGACATTTCCGAAATATATAAGTAGGTGGTGGAAAAATTTATAACTATGTCATTGCGTTGGCGTCAGCCTTCCGGTAGGGTAAGGAGCGAAGTGAAGTAATCGCAAGGGTTTTGAGACTTTTATATCTCGTTACATAGTTAGGTTTATTTGAGCCAATCTACTTATATTAGTCGGTTGTAGTTTGCCTATTTCCGAATCCGTCTGCTTTTTTTCTAAAAAGAAACCCCTTCCATCTTTAAAGTGTGCGATCGCTAATAAATTTGAGATTGTTCAATCCAAAATCTAAAATCTAAAATTGTTCTGCCTCTTAACCTGAACAATCAAATAGATGTAAACCTAACCGTTGGGAAAGTTCTTCACACACCTTCACCCCCCGTACACTATTACCACGCACATCCAACAACGGTGAAAACACGCCAATGCCCATCTTATTGGGTACAACGGCCATAATCCCACCACAAATACCGCTTTTCGCCGGAATCCCAATTTTATAAGCCCACTCACCTGCAAAGTTATACATTCCGCACGTATACATCACACTCAGAATATCTTTGATATAACGCTTATCCACCGCCCGTTCTTTGGTAATCGGGTTAATACCTCTGTTAGCAAGGGTAGCCGCCATCACCGCTAAATCTTGGCAATTCACCATCACAGCACACTGTTGAAAATAAAGATCCAGCGCTTCTTCAATGTTCCGGTCAATCATGCCAAAGTTAAGCATCAGATGCGCCATTGCGCGGTTGCGATGCCCTGTACTGCGTTCTGAGGTAAAAACTGAAATGTCAACGAACACGTCACGGCCAATATATCGCTGGAACATATCCAGCATTCGGTTAAGGCGTTCTGTGGGGCCGGAACCTTTAATTAAGCTGGTGGTGGCGATCGCACCTGCATTTACCATTGGATTATAAGGTCGCTTCGATTGCTCATCCAAAATAATCGCGTTGAATGCATCCCCCGTCGGTTCCACGCCAACTCTAGTCAAAACATAATCCAGTCCATGATCTTCTAAGGCTAGTCCATAAGCAAACACCTTGGAAATTGACTGAATGGTAAAGAGTTGTTCCCAGTCCCCAACTTTATAAACCTGACCATCTACTGTCACAATGCAAATGCTGGTGCGATTCGTTGATTAGTGAATCACGGTATTCAGTCCGTACATAACTAATCCAGTCCGTCAGCAGATTACTGACATTAAAGGCTGAACTCTCGGATTGATGCAGGTGCAAGTCCTGTCATTCAGACTCAGAATTGACTCCTTATCTGCCCACACCGAACAAGCTCGGTTCTTGTAGAGTGAAGCTGGGAACAGGGTGCAATCAGACAGCCGTTGCGGGTTGACACTGGCGCTAACAGGGAGTTCCTATGGTGAAATCGAGCCTTAAAAAGCAACTGATGCATGAGCGGGGCGCAACACAAAACCCCCGACTTTATTGGAGATAACTCCCGCCGCTCCATCAGTGTAGAAGCGGTAAGAGTCCAGGGAATCCAATGGTTGAATTGGCTACACCTAACGGAACAATCAATCTTTCCGAGGGAACGAATAAAAACGATTTGTGAGTCTTGGGGCAGTCGAACCCCAGGTAGGCTAGACGAGAAGCGGAACCCTCACAAGTCGGGTAGGACAGACCGTAATTGGTCTGAGGTGTTCAGAATACACAAACTCCAGAAGAGAAAATGATTAGACACAGTTATAAAACTAGTGAATCTTGGAAAGCCCTACCGTGGAAGAAATTCCGCCGAAATCTTTTCCGCCTTCAAAAGCGCGTGTACAAAGCTGTTCAAGTTGGAGACAAACGGAAAGCTAGGTTACTCCAAAAGCTTATTCTAAAATCCACCTCGGCTCGATTTCTTGCAATAAGACAAGTATCTCAGCTAAATGCTGGAAAAAAGACGGCTGGTATTGATGGCAAAAAATCCCTCACTTCTTACGAACGCTTCTATCTAGAAGAATGGTTAAGAGTTAATAGCGGAAATTGGAAGCATCAAGGCTTACGAGAAATCCCTATCCCTAAGAAGGACGGGACTACCAGAATGCTTAAGATACCAACCATCGCGGATAGAGCTTGGCAATGCCTAGCAAAATATGCACTCGAACCAGCACACGAAGCCACTTTCCATGCTAGAAGCTACGGGTTCAGAACTGGGCGCTCTGCCCACGATGCACAAAATTACATCTTTAATAACCTCCGCTCTAATAGCAATGGAATAGAAAAACGAGTTATTGAACTCGATATCGAAAAGTGCTTCGATAGGATTAACCACTCAGCAATAATGGATGAACTCATTGCCCCAAAAAGCTTAAAATTCGGTATCTTCCGATGCCTCAAGGCAGGAGTCAATCCAGAATTTCCCGAACAAGGAACCCCCCAAGGGGGAGTGGTCAGCCCATTACTAGCAAATATTGCACTCAACGGGATTGAGGGTATACACAGATACCTTAAGGACAAACGGAGCTACAAAATAACAGACAAAACACCAGATAAATCCATTATCGAACCATCAGTGAGATACGCGGACGACATGGTTATTATACTCCGACCCGAAGATGATGCAACAGAGATACTTGAAAGAATCAGCGAGTTCCTCCGCAAACGCGGAATGAATGTAAGCCAAAAGAAAACCAAAGTTACCGCCGCGACAGATGGGTTTGATTTCCTCGGCTGGCACTTTAAAGTCCAGAAAAACGGAAAGTTCAAAAGCACTCCATCAGTGGACAACTTTAAAGCGTTCCGTAAGAAAGTAAAATACATCGTCAACAACTCGAATTATGGTGCTACTACAAAAGCGGAGAAATTAGCTCCGGTAGTTAGAGGTTGGAGAAACTACCATAAGTTCTGCAAGATGGACGGCTCAAAGTTCTCACTTTGGTTCATAAGTCACAGAGCATATACGGTATTCAACAAGGAAACCAAGCAAACACGCCACACAAGCGAGGAGCTAGTTAAAAAGGCATTCCCAGCAGTTCCTTACTCCGAAAATAAACACGTCATGGTTCAAGGAATAAAATCCCCCTATGACGGAGATACAGCCTACTGGAGCGAACGTAACAGCAAGCTCTACGATGGTGAAACCTCTAAAGCTCTTAAGAAGCAAAACCATAGATGTGCTTCCTGCGGTCTGAAATTTATCGATGAAGAACGGGTTCACCTGCATCACATTGATGGAAATCACGCCAACTGGAAGAAAAATAATCTAGAAGCAATTCATGAGAGTTGTCACGATTACAAACACATGAGCAAAAGCGCAAGCTAAGAACATCGGGAGCCGTGTACACGGAAACGGGTACGCACGGATCTAACTGAGAGGTGCGGGGAATAATATCCCCCATCGACTCAACCAACAAGTCCGGGTTTACCTTTGCCAGTTCGGGAATATATTTCGCTACTGCACCCTCCTGCACTGACTTGTACTGGGAATGCAAATCGTTGAGAAAAGCTTTTAATGGCGATGGATTTATTTCTAAATCTCCTTCATGTGCTTGGTTTGTCATCAGGCTGATAGCATTTCCCAAAATACCTACTATATATAGTAGGGGTCTACAGCCGCACATCCCTATAGTTGCAAAAATTTTTGAAAAGGCAGCTTGCTGTAAAAAATCATCCTTGAGCAACTACTTAGGGCTAAAAACAGCTACCGTGCTTTTTAATACCCTTATACTTGTATCTCTAAGCGATCGCGAAGATTTACTAATTTTTTGAGGATTAATCACAAAAAATAATAAGTTGAGTATCGTCCTTTATTTTATACTCAGCAATACTGTGATCATAAGTTACATTTATCACTAATTTTAGTCTAGTCATCGAGAATAAAAGTCATGATTAATCTAAGTAGAAAAAACTTGGAAAAAAGATATAAAGCTTAAACAAATTTGCATAATTATCTCAGATGTAATTCATATCACGACTTATTCATAGGGAAATCTAAATATTTAATTAAATAAGTGATTTTAAGTATTTATGCCGATGTTATTTAAATAAAGTTATATTATGTCTTTAGAGGAAATGCCAAAATAGATGTGATCTAGAATACACGGGTAGTTAGGAACTTTTAGAAGTGATGTCAATAGG
>NZ_JBALCE010000070.1:0-80123 GCF_036919815.1 Nostoc sp. | reverse complement strand
CCCAGATTTGGGGTTCGGGGAGCCAGAATTTCAAAGTCCCTCTCCCATATCTGGGAGAGGGATTTAGGGTGAGGGCGAAAACTACGGTTCTCAATTTAGATGAAGTTTATTATGCCCCATGCCCTATGCCCTATTTCTCAGTTTGAAGTAATGCTTAAGTCTTTGCCAATTCGGTTTTTGATTACTCGTGCAGGTATGCCTACAGCAACGGAGAAAGGAGGAATATCTTTATTGACAACTGCTCCCGCACCAATAACACTGCCTTTGCCGATAGTAACGCCATCTAATACTGTTACTCCATGCCCTAGCCAACAATCATCTTCAATCACAATTCCCTTGCGAGTAACGCCTTGGTATTTAATCGGCTCTATTGGATCGGCAAAATTATGATTATTGGCATATATCCCTGAGTGGGCAGCAATCATACAGTGTTTACCAATTTTAATGTCTCCTGGTCCCTCAATAGACACGTTGGGAGCAATGAAGGTGTCTTCATCAATATGTATATACGTATCTGACAAAGACCCTATATCAACGTTACGCTCAATAGCGACTCTATTTCCTAGATGGATTTTATTATTTTTGTGTCCTCTAGCATCCATCCGTACACCTTTGAAAATATAGACTCCACTGCCGATCTCAATACAAGAAGTACCGTTAAATTCGACACCATTTTGAATATATACTGGGCTGCCTATCTGGGCAAAAATACTACGATATCCCAAGTTACGCAACTTTGGTCCCAGAATCAGTGTGGGAATATCTCCTAACACCGTAGTTACTAAAAGTTCTTGCACGCGCTGCAATTTGGAAAAATATTGCTCGTTAGGCATGGCTAGATATCTCTTCAATCAATTGTTGTTGGCAGTGTTGAAAGTTGTTTTGGCTGTATCCTCATCTTCTGCCAATACCAACAGCGTTAGTATTCCTTGACACAGAAGGTAAATTGGCAGTATTACCGAAATTTCTCCAGATTTTTAGATGGTTTTCCAATGTTTGAAAAACCAGAGTCTGGCTTTGACTATCTGAGCAATTCTTTAACTTAGGTGTGTAGAATCACTCAATTTATCTGCACAATTGCGTTAAGTCGCTAGAAGCTTTTGTACCATAGGTACGTAAAAATTTGGCTTCTTTTTCATCAGCTAAATTAACAAAAAAATTTCAGTGCATTGCAGCGTCAAAACTCAGACAATTTAATAGTCTGATGGGAAAATTTGCTAGTTTAGATAGGGTACTGTTTTGGTTATCCGGCAAATTTGCAAAGCTTGTTACGCAACTAGGGATAGAGTTGTTTCCCTTGAGGCTACTTTCTCTCAAGCGGTTTTAGTCTTTTGAAACAACTCAGTTCCACAAGCTATTTTGCAACAAAAAATACATTTGACTAGACTATTTCAAAGATTTAGATAAAATTTTTGCCTAGCGTGACAATGTAATTATTGTTGGATTTTTTTGGGTATTTTTGCCCAAATAAAATCCAATTATGGTGGATTATCTCCCACATCAGCCATCACATTGAAGTTAACCATCGGTGCAAACAAGTAAGCGCTTCCCCGACTGCTATGACGGCTTTCTTGCAACGAATTTTTCGAGTATGCTGCTCCAATCATGTTGCACTCGGATGATTTACACACTAACCGATTCACGCTTGTAATTAGATGAATGGTTTTTAATAACAATTGTTTTTAACGATAACACATTTTATTTTTAGTGGAACACTCTCAATAAATAAGTTGATTTCCAGGTTGCTTGTTGATGAGAATGGGGGAAATCAGTTAACTTTTTTACTCAAGCGATGCCTAGGTTCGGCAAAGCCTACGCTACCCTCAAATAATTTTATACACTTAGATTAAATCCCTTCAGTCCGGGAAATGGAAAAATGCTCTAAGCCGTTAATTGGCATTTTTGTGTATAAATTTGTAAATCACCCATTCGGGTGAGCCAAGCGGGGGATGCGTTCTTAATACTACTTATTATAAATTCTATTCAAAGAAAGCTAAAACGTAGCTTAGTTTTCAGGAGAAGTCCACAAAAGAAGATCAAATGCCCAAATTGAGGTATCGGTTTTAACTCACACACTTGGTTTAAATTATTATGGCTTTAATTAAAGAAATTGTGCAACAAGCTCTAACTACTGGCTATCTGAGTGTTGTAGCTGAGGAGAAAGTGCGATCGCAACTTCAAAGTAATTATGACTCAGAAGACCTAGATGCCTGGATAATTTTGCAGCGAGCTATTGTAGCAGGTGATATCAAACAAGAGTCGCGCCGAAAAAAAGCTTCCCTCTCTCCTAAAGCCAAGGACACTTCATCAAGTATCAAACTTGCTTATCAAATGGCAGCGGAGATTGCTTATGCAGCAGCTGTAGCTCTGACGATGACAAAAAATACTCACGATCAGCCTTCATTAGGTGCATAAAATAACACCTTGGTAAGTTATTTTCCTGGTTTAGTGTGAATATTTAATACCAAGTAGTTAGCGCTCGCTTTTCCTGATTAACTGCTTGGTAAAGTTTTCATCCGATCTAATTTAAGGTAATTCGCATCACTTTAAGCTAACCTTAATCTTAGACTGTTTCTTTGCTAGCCCAATTTTATTAAAAAATAATTAAAAATTTAACTTTCCTGGATACAGCTATGAGGAATTTTCAGCCTCAGCCAAGACCAGAGAATTGATCCCCGGAATAAATACTAAAAATAATTTATTCAAAACCAGATTTTTTAAGTCATATATGCCAGTAAATGATTAAATCTTAATATACCAAGTACATGGCTGAGGGTAACGCATAGAATTAGAAACACCTTGCTGTAAACTTTAGCAACGAGGTTAAAAAGAATTCTCAATGCTTAACAGAGTCATTGCTTTTTCACAAACTACAGTATAAAGAATTGGCAACATTGGGTAAAGAGAGTAAATAATAACCATAGCTAAACTTGGAGTTTTGCCAACCTATGCAGCCAATTCGCACATTTAACGTATCTCCTTCACTACCGCCGCGACTCGAACCACTACGGCGGCTAGCTTATAACTTGCACTGGGATTGGAACGTTGAAAGTAAAGATTTATTTCGTCGCTTAGATTCTGACTTGTGGGAGTCTAGCCATCATAACCCGGTGTTAATGCTGGGTACTATCTCTCAATCGCGGCTTCTGGAAGTTGTCGAAGATGAAGGCTTCTTAGCGCAAATGGTTCGATCTGACCGTCAGTTAGATGATTATTTACAAGAGCGCACCTGGTATCAGAAACAACGGGAACAGAAACCAAAAGAATGCTACGCCTATTTTTCGGCGGAATTTGGACTTGTAGATTGTTTACCCGTCTATTCTGGGGGCTTGGGCGTTTTAGCGGGGGATCACCTCAAATCTGCCAGTGATCTGGGGCTACCACTTGTAGGTGTAGGTTTACTGTACCAGCAAGGCTACTTTGCCCAGTATCTCAATGCTGATGGCTGGCAGCAAGAACGCTACCTGCTCAACGATTTCTACAATATGCCCTTGTATCTAGAGCGCAATTCCGATGGTTCAGAACTGCGGATTGCTGTAGATTATCCAGGACGCAAGGTATATGCCAGAGTTTGGCGCGTACAGGTAGGAACGGTGCCTCTATATTTGATGGACACCAACATTGAACCCAACAATACTTACGATCACGACATCACAGATCAGCTGTACGGTGGCGACATCGATATGCGTATCCACCAGGAAATTATGCTGGGAATCGGTGGTGTGCAAATGCTCAAAGCCTTGGGGCTGAAAGTCACCGCCTACCACATGAATGAAGGTCACGCCGCCTTCTCGGCCTTAGAGCGCATCCGCTTGCTGATTCAGGAAGAGGGACTGAATTATCCCCAAGCTAAACAGGTGGTGGCTTCTAGTAATATCTTTACCACCCACACGCCAGTACCAGCAGGGATTGATTTGTTCGCTCCCGATAAAATGTTGTACTACCTGGGGTACTATGCAGAGATATTTGGGTTGCCCAAAGAGCAATTTTTAGGACTGGGGCGCGAGAATACAGGCGATTTATCTGGGCCTTTCAGTATGGCGGTGCTGGCGTTGAAGATGGCAACATTTTCTAATGGTGTCGCCCAACTGCACGGTGTGGTGTCGCGGCAAATGTTCCAGGGCTTGTGGAAGAAGGTGCCAGTAGAGGAAGTACCGATCGCCGCAATTACTAACGGTGTCCACGCCCGGAGTTGTGTGGCGAAATCGACTCAAGAGTTGTACGATCGCTACCTTGGGCCAAACTGGTCATCAGCACCACTAGATAGCCCATTGTGGGAGCGGATGGAGTCCATACCCGATGAGGAGTTGTGGCGCAATCACGAACGCTGCCGCTTAGATATGGTTTTGTATGTGCGAGAGCATTTGGTCAAGCATTTGCGCGATCGCGGCGCTTCCGCCTCGGAAATTGTCCAGGCACAAGAAGTTTTAGATCCTTACGCTTTCACTATTGGCTTTGCCCGTCGCTTTGCCACCTACAAACGTGCTACCCTCTGGATGCGTGATTTGGAACGCATTAAGCGGCTTTTGCTGGCTAACAAAGACCGGAAAGTGCAATTTGTGATTGCTGGTAAGGCACACCCCAAGGATATTCCCGGTAAAGAACTGATCCGCGATATCAATCATTTTATCAAGGAACAACATTTAGAAAAGCAGGTAGTGTTTGTTCCCAATTACGACATTCATATTGCCCGGTTGATGGTTGCAGGTTGCGATATCTGGTTAAATACACCGCGTCGTCCACGGGAAGCCTCTGGTACCAGTGGGATGAAAGCAGCAATGAATGGATTGCCGAATTTAAGTGTATTAGATGGCTGGTGGGATGAAGCTGATTACGTCCGCACAGGCTGGGCAATTGGACATGGAGAGAATTACGACGATCCTAACTATCAAGATGAAGTAGAAGCAAATGCTCTTTATGAATTGTTAGAAAAGGAAGTTGTACCACTATTTTATGAGCAACGCGATAGTGATGGTTTGCCCCGTCCGTGGGTTGCCAAAATGAAGGATGCAATTCGGTTAAATTGTCCCTTCTTTAATACAGCGCGGATGGTAAGAGAATATGCCGGGCGAGCTTATTTCCCAGCTAGCGATCGCTATCATACCCTGACAGTTGATAACTATGCCCCAGCTAAAGAACTTGCTGCTTGGAAAGAAAAACTAAGCGAACACTGGTTCAACATCACAATCAAAGATATTGACGTATCGGCAGCTTCAGACATTGAGGTTAACCAAACCGTTGCTGTCAAAGCCAAGGTTGACTTGGCAACGTTGACCAATGATGATGTGCAGGTGGAACTATATCAAGGTGCGATCGATGCCAATGGTGAGATTGTCAACGCTGTGCCAGTGGTGATGGATTACCAAGGTGAGGATGCACACCAATTGGGTATTTACACGGGTAATATAACCTATACCGCTTCTGGTTTGCAAGGCTTGTCTTTGCGTGTATTGCCGAAAAATCAACACCTAGCTAATGCCTATGAACCAAGGTTGATTGCTTGGGCAGAATAAGAGGGCTGAGTAGTTATTAAATACTCAAGATTAGGCGTTGCTGATTTAAGTTTAGCAACGCCTTTTATGTTACAAGTTTTCAGGTAGATAATTAATATCTAGTAGCTGTTCTAAGGTGTAAGTAGAAGATTGAGGCAAGTTATTTAGCTTACCCTCACTTTTATCAATTACATATCCTAAAGCATCATCATAAATTGATGCTAATTCCTTTTCTAAATATTGATATAAATTCGTTGTTAAATTACGTTTTAATTGATTCCTAAAACTTCTAATTTCTGCTTTCCAATTTCCATAATTATATTGAGATTCTTCTGTCCAATATTGCAGTAATAAAAGATGTCTAACAATTTGTTCTAATAAACTAGCAACCTTGGCTTTATCTCTACGACCCAAATTTTCTAGCTCCTCAATTAAATTTTCTAAATCTAATTCTTCTAAATGGTTAGCTTTTAATAGCTTGATTGTTTCCTCTAACCAGAGATGTTCATCAATTTCATAAAGTTGTTTTAAACTCAAATTAGAACTAACTCCTTGCATAAAACCTCCTTGAGTTAAATTTTACGAGATTACAAAGATATGAACTCTCATTATAGCTAAATGACTCGTTAACTTTAACAGTCCTAAGACGATGTTTAAAAAGTCGTAAAGTATACCAAAAACCCCGCTTCCATCCCAATCAGCGAGGCTTATTTTAGGCTAATATTCTTTGGGGAATGATAATGTAGCCAGTAGTGCATAGGCGTAGCCCGTCGTAGACATCGCCTAATACCAAATTACGTTCTTCTCCCCAATACCACCAGTATGCACCAATGTAAGCGCAAATTAAGCTATCTAGTTTATCTTCAGTTGCTTTGAGGGTTGCGCCTGTGGTGGGGATTTCGGAAGGAAACGTAGACGCACCAGCGGCTTGCCGTAGGCTACCGCAGAGGCGCAGAGAACGCAGAGAGGGGGAAAGAGAGGGGAGGGTATCGACAATGTAATTGTAGAGTTTGATTAATTCTAAGCGGCGATCGCTGAGGCGTCCTTTTTTGTATTTGAGGATACGTTCTAAGTTGAATAGGTTAACGATCGCTGGGTGGGGAAAGACTTCTATTTGATATCTGCCAAGTTTTTGCGGTTCAATGGTGGGTGCGTGTGCAAAACCGCGTGATTCTAATTCTAAACCAAAGTTGATGGTGCGATCGGCGAAGGGTAGGTTTTGATTAGCTGGGTAGCATCCCGCATGATATTTGCCAAAGTACTTGTGGCTGAGTTTGTCGGCGAGGCGACTCCCAGTAGCGTTGGGTATGATGGTAGGTGCATCTACGGCGATGATGGCTGGTTCATCTGGTTTGACGGTTTGATCGAGCCAGGTGAGGATGTCTGCAATGGCTTCTTTGCGATCTAAATCAAGTAGTTGCAGTTGTCCATCTATCCATTCTAAGCAGCACAGTCCACTTGGTTGCGATCGCCAGCCTAAATCAATCCCAATAAATTTCATGGTCATAACACGAATTTGCACTTATTTTCGCATTTGGCAGCAAGGATTAACCTAAATTTACTTGTAAAAAATTAGGGAAAATAATCCTATAATCTTAAGAAGCTTGTCTTAATTTATTTTATCTGGCAATAAGTTAATCAAGATTATTCCGATGCAGATTTTATTTTTACATCCCAATTTTCCTTCGCAATTTCGCAACCTAGCGACAGTTTTAGGTAAGGATAAGAATTACAAAGTCGTCTTTGGGACAAATCGTCGTGAAGGGGAAATACCTGGCGTTTATAAAGCTATTTACACTCCTTCTCGTGAACCTGCTCCCCAAACCCACCACTATGTTCGCAGCCTGGAAAATGCTGTTCTCACCGCCCAGGCTGTCTATCGCGTGGCAGAAAAATTAAAAGCTGAGGGTTTTGTTCCAGATATAGTTTATGGTCATTCTGGTTGGGGACCAACATTATTTATGAAAGATGTTTTTCCCAAAGCCGAATTATTGTGTTATTTTGAGTGGTTTTACCATGCTCATGGTTCCGATGCAGATTTTGATCCCAATGAACCATTGAATGCTGATGATGAGTGCCGCATCCGCTTGAAAAATACGCCGATTTTGACTGATTTATATAGCTGCGATCGCGGTCTTTGTCCGACCAATTGGCAGCGTCAGCAGTTTCCCAAAGAATATCATAGCAAACTCACTGTAATTCATGATGGCATTGATACCAAATATTTTGCTCCCAAACCAGGTGCAAAGTTAGTTTTACCAAGAATAAATCTTGACCTTTCCCATGTGGAAGAATTGGTAACTTATGTGGGACGCGGGATGGAACCTTATAGAGGTTTTCCACAGTTTATGGAAACGGTGGCTTTACTTCAGCAGCGAAGACCTCAGTGCCATGTAGTAGTTGTGGGAGAAGATCGGGTGGCTTATGGTAAAAATCTCCCCGATGGTCAGACTTATAAACAATTAATGTTGGAAAAATTATCTTTGGATTTATCGAGGCTGCACTTTACAGATAGGCTTCCTTATAATGAGTACCTCCAGGTTTTGCAAGCTTCTTCTGCTCATGTTTATTTAACGCGTCCTTTTGTTTTATCCTGGTCAATGTTAGAAGTAATGGCCGCAGGATGTTTATTAGTAGCTTCTAAGACTCCGCCAGTATTGGAGGTCATACAGGATGGGGTGAATGGACTGCTGGTAAATTTCTTTTCTCCTCAAAATATTGCTAATAGGGTTGAAGAGGCGCTGAACAATCCTCAAGAGATGAAAGCAATTCGTGCAAAGGCGCGAGAGACAATTATCCAGCGTTATGATTTGGCAAAACTGTTACCACAGCATTTGCAATGGATGTTCGCTGGTAAAAGTTCTAATAGCTTGAAAAAGCGCCCACCTTCTAAAGGATTTAGCAGAAATTAGATCACATTAATCATTACTCATTAGTCATTAGTTACAACCAACAAATGACTAATGACAGAGAAATATAAAAGCGATATTTAAAATGCGAATTATTTTTACTATTGCCCATTTTTTCAAACCTAGCAGTGATGGTCGTCATGCTTCCCAACGCAAAGATCCGCAACCCCGTTTACAGGCGTTAACTAAAAGTCTTACCGCCTTACATCAATTATTTGGCAAATCTCAAAGTATCATCAACATTGCTCAACGACTAGCTTTCCCTGCTAATCAGCCGCAGTCGCACGAACTAGATATTGTTATTTGTACAACCAAAGATAATCATCTTCTAAATCAGCTTACTTTACCATCCCATTTATATAAACATCATTCTACTGATGTCGAACCTCTGCTTTTGGGGTTTGAGTGCCAAGCTGTTCTGCAAAGTTGTCTCGGTCAATATGATTACTACTGCTTTCTTGAAGATGATCTTATTATTCATGATCCTTGGTTTTTTATAAAATTAAACTGGTTTACCCAACAAGCTGGTGACTTAAACTTACTCCAGCCAAATCGTTATGAAACCTCCCCTTATGGTTTGGTTCACAAAGCTTACATTGATGGAGATTTGGCTTTACGAGTAACTGCTACCTTCCAAAATGTGCAGGAGCAACAGGAACTCAACGGTACAATTCTGAATACACCAATTATCTTTCGTCGTGCCCTTAACCCTCATGCCGGCTGCTACTTTTTGAATGCAAATCAGATGGGTCATTGGGTTAATCAAACTTATTTTCTCGACCGGGATATTAGCTTTGTTGGTTCTCTAGAAAGTGCTGCTACTTTGGGAATTATGAAGACATTCCGAATTTACAAAACCTCATCAGAGCAAGCAAGTTTTTTGGAGATTCAGCACTTTGGAACAGGATTTCTGGGGTTAATTGGAGGACAGGTGGGTTTAGCAGAGAAGTAAGACTAGAAGTAGAAGTTTTATTGAAGTATTAAGGTATGACATTTTGAAGTGCGGAATGTGGGATAGATATAACCAATTACAAAGATCTGCAAAATATTCAGGTTCATATTACAGCAGAATTCAAGTATTTGAACCACATCTGTCGTCGGGGCACAGAAAAAGCTCATTGGTGTCAACTTAACGTAGAAGTTAGGCTTGGCAAGCTTTCAAGGTTTGACCCTCACCCCCAGCCCCTCGACCAATTTTGGGAGAGGGGAGCAAATTATCTAGTTCCCCTTCTCCCAAGTTGGGATTCAGGGTTAGGGGATGAGGGCAAAACGTTTTCTCAAAGCAGATTTTTTCTTAAGTTGACACCAATGAGCATTGCTGTGCCCCTACCGCGTGGTCTATTTACCTGAAAACAGCTGTAAGCGCAAGCATAGTAAAGCCTCAGAATCTTACCAATATTCATGTCTGCTTCTGTGTGACATATAGCTTACGATATATCAAACATGGCAGACTTTTTCCAGAAACCCACAAAAGCGATCGCAACCAATTGCCACCAAAAACTCAATACTTAAATTGTGACTAATGGTTTTTCAACAGGGGCAGGCGTGGTTAGGGGATCAAATCCTAACTGCTCAGTAATGCGCTCTCTGGCCAAAAGACGGTATTCCCAAAAATGCTCACCAGCAGCACATAAACCCAAATACATATTCACGAATTGCGGCTTGGTGCGGAGAATAACCCAAAGCTGTTGCCAAAATTGACCCCGAATCTCCTGCCGTTGCCAGCCTTGACGCCAGAGCAAGTTTGCAAGTAGTCGCAGTCCTTTGCCAGGAGGAAAATACATCGTCTGCTGTAGTTGGGGATTAGGTGTAATCTTAAGGCATTGTTCAAAACAACGTCGGAGATAGTTCTTGGGTTCGTACATTCTCCAAATTGCCTCTAAATATTCTTTAGCAACTTCAGCCATCGGCCGGCTAGGAACAAAATTCATTAAAGAATTCTGATCCCCAACCTCCAAACCTCTAAATCCTTCTAATAATCGCTCCTCTCGTTTTAGTCTTTCCCAGAGGGCAGTATTGGGAAGGGCTTGGAGTATACCTAGCATCGGTTGAGGAATGCCAGTTTCTTCAACAAAAGCTTGAATTCGCTCCCCAGCGCCAGTTTTTTCTCCATCAAAACCAATGATAAATCCTGCATAAATGAGTAACCCGGCTTGATTGATAATACGACAGGCTTCTAACAGGGGATTGCGGGTATTCTGAAACTTGCGAGTGGCTTGCAGGCTGTCTTGATCTGGTGTTTCAATACCCAAAAAGACTGCGTAGAAACCAGCTTTAGCCATTAGTTCTAATAGCTCAGTATCTTCTGCTAGATTGATGGAAGCTTCAGTCATGAAAGTGAAGGGATAATTGCGTTCCTGCATCCACGGAATTAATTCTTGTAAGAGGCGTTTCACATTGCGCTTATTGCCAATGAAGTTATCATCGACCATGAACAGAGATCCGCGCCAGCCTAAGTCATAGAGGGTTTGGAGTTCTGCTAGGGTTTGACTGGGTTCTTTGGTACGTGGTTTGCGGCCGTATAGATTGATGATGTCACAGAATTCGCATTCAAAAGGACAACCGCGAGAAAACTGGATTGCCATCATTAAGTAATCATCTCGCTTGAGTAAATCAAAGCGAGGTATGGGGCTGTGGGTTATATCTGGTTTTTCCAGGGCGCGAAAGGTTCCTTGTTCTTCACCTTTGGCGATCGCATCTAAAAATTGTGGAACTGTAATCTCCCCTTCATCTAAAATCAAATAGTTAGCTCCTGCTTTCAGTGCAGGTTCTGGCACTGAGGTTGGATAAGGACCACCCACAGCCACTTTTTTCCCCAGCTGCGCTGCTTTGTGAATTTGGGCAAGAAAGTCTTCTTTCTGTGCAAGCATGGCAGAAACAATCACTATGTCGCACCATTGCCAATCAACATCCGTTTCTTGATTAACATTGCGGTCATAAAACCGAATTTCCCAGTCTGTTGGTAGCATCGCGGCAACAGTCAGAATACCTAGCGGCGGAACAGCTGCTTTAAGTCCGGCTATTTTCATAAATTCGTCGTAAGACCAAAAGGTTTTGGGAAAGCGGGGGTAAAGTAAGAGTGCTTTCATTCCTGTAATCCTCTAACTAAATTTGGATTCGGATATTTTATACTTCTGAGAAATCCTTTTTTTTGATCAGGATTGCAGAGATGATGCTAAGGATTTGTGTAAAAATAACCTGAACAATTTTTATCTGGAAGCTAGATTTGCAATCCGTTTGAAACAAAATTTGTACAACTTATTTTTACATGATGCCTAAGATTACACCATCTTCATTCATTATTTATTTGTCTGAAGACAGACATCGCGCAATTTGCAAATCTGGTTTTGGAGTTACTTGGGACTATTACGATCGTTATAATCAAAGCTAATAAAGGATTTGTGGAGCGAAAAACTGCTAGCTAGATCAAACGTCTTCTGGTAAGACGAGAAAGAATCGGGCATTATGAGCCAGAGTAGTAAAGCTTTCATCAGCAGACTCCCCGGAGTGGAAAAATTAATTCACAATTCCCAGGTTACTGTACTTTCTCGGACAAAAACTTAAATTTTGTCTATTTCTGTAAAGAAAAGGTGATAAATCGCTTATATCCCACTGCTTCCGAGGCAGGAAGCGCTTTACTTCCCCCCTATTGAGTTAAAATCTCTCATCCTGTAACGGCGAGTTGACCTGGAAAATGTCAAAATTAAATGAGTTTTGCGTAGGCGCATACTTCTACGGAGAAGCAAGCTACGCGTAGCCTCTGGTAGAGAAGTGACTTGTCGCTAGAGATGCGCCACTTGACATAACGCGGATTTGAGATAACTAAGTTGGAATTTATGGGCAAGCAACGTGTTCTTTCTGGAGTTCAACCAACCGGCAATTACCATCTAGGTAACTACTTGGGAGCCATTCGCAACTGGGTAGAAGGTCAGAGCGAATACGAAAATTACCTTTTTGTGGCTGATTTACATGCGATTACAGTACCACACGACCCAAAGCAGTTGGCAGCTGATAGCTACACCCTTGTTGCTCTTTATCTAGCTTGTGGTCTTGATTTAAATCACTCCACCATCTTTGTACAATCCCACGTTTCGGCCCACAGTGAACTCACCTGGTTGCTCAACTGCATTACACCTCTAAACTGGCTGCAAGACATGATCCAGTTTAAGGAAAAGGCTGTGAAACAGGGAGAAAATGTGAGTGCAGGTTTATTAGATTACCCTGTGCTAATGGCAGCTGATATTTTGCTTTACCAAGCGGATAAAGTGCCAGTGGGTGAAGACCAAAAGCAACACTTGGAATTGACACGGGATATTGCAGCTCGGTTAAATCACCAATTTGGTAAACTAGATCAGCCAGTTCTGAAGTTACCAGACCCTTTGATTCGCAAGGAAGGGGCAAGGGTGATGAGTTTGGCGGATGGTACACGCAAAATGTCGAAATCTGATCCTTCGGACTTAAGCCGGATCAGTTTGCTAGATTCACCAGAACAGATTGAATACAAAATTAAGCGTTGTAAAACCGATCCGATTCGTGGGCTGACTTTTGATGATCCAGCGCGTCCAGAGTGTAATAATTTGTTAATGCTGTATACATTGCTTTCTGGTAAAACGAAGCAAGATGTAGCAGTTGAGTGTCAGGATATGGGCTGGGGACAATTCAAGCCATTGTTGACGCACACGATCATTGAGTCCCTAAAACCAATCCAAGAAAAATATCAGGCGATAACAGACGACAAAGCCTATTTGCAGTCTGTGTTACGGGATGGAAGGGAGAAAGCAACTGCGATCGCCAATCAAACTTTATCACAAGTAAAAGCTGCTTTAGGCTTCTCTCTTCCTCTATAAATTTTCCCTTTTAGGTGTGATTTGCTATACCATTTAAGAAATTGAAATTCTTAATTTTATGCATCATACCCATAGCCCCACACCGTTTCGTAGAGCTGTACAAGCAGGTGAATTTCTCATTACCGCCGAGGTAGCACCACCGAAAGGGGGAGATCCAGCGCACATGATTCAAATGGCGGCGACTCTTAAGGGAAGGGTTCATGCTGTCAATGTAACCGATGGTAGCCGCGCCGTGTTACGGATGTCTTCGTTAATGGCATCAGTGATTTTGTCACAAAACGGTATAGAGCCGATTTGTCAAGTTGCTTGCCGCGATCGCAATCGCATTGGTTTACAAGCTGATTTGATGGGCGCTCATGCTTTGGGCGTACATAATATTTTAGCTTTGACTGGCGACTCAGTAAAAGCAGGCGATCATCCAGATGCCAAAGCTGTGTTTGACTTGGAATCTGTGCGACTGCTGCAACTGATTCGGAAGATGAATCAAGGCGTTGATTGCAACGAGAAACCTTTGACTGATGGAGCTTTAGATTTATTTGTGGGTGCAGCAGTAGATCCGCAATGTCAAAGTTGGTCGGGTTTGCAAAGTCGATTTGAACGCAAAATTGAAGCCGGAGCGCAGTTTTTTCAAAGTCAGTTAATTACCGATTTTGAGCGGCTAGAAAAGTTTATGGACACCATTGCTGCTGGCTATAAAAAACCGATTTTAGCAGGAATCTTTCTGTTGAAATCGGCAAAAAATGCCCAGTTTATTAATAGATGTGTTCCGGGTGTAAATATTCCCCAACATATTATTGATAGATTAGCAAAAGCCAAAGATCCTTTTGAGGAAGGGATAAAAATTGCTGCCGAGCAAGTGCAAATAGCGCGGCAATTATGTCAGGGTGTCCACATGATGGCGGTGAAACGTGAAGATGCGATCGCGCCAATTTTAGATTTGGCTGGGATTGCTCCAGTTAATCAGTTGGTATCCAAGTAAGGCAAAGACAAGGCGAATGGAATTCGCGGCTACACAGGCAAAGTCCGCACTTCTCTACGAGAGGCTGCGCCAACGACAAGCTCAGTGAACACCTGCGCGGACTAAGGAAAAATTCAGGTTTTTAAACCCACGGAGGCGGTCACTGAGCTTGCGTTGCCCTGACTTGTGCCGAGCGTGGAAGCAAGCTACGCGCAGCGTCTCCTTGGCGCAGCCTCTCGTAGAGAAGAGTTGGGTCGAAGTGTGGGTTTTGTTTGTGTAGACGCGGTTTCTAACCGCCGATTTAACGTTAAGTTGACTAGATTTTTGATAGTCTTTGAATATCCAATTTTCGCTTGACTAAATCCAGGTGCAAACTGACAAAATATTTTATAGCTTATTTCAAGCTTTCCCTAGCATATTTTTTGCAATAATTGGCGATAAGACTGTCAATGCAAACGCCTATGAATTTGTTTCAATTGAAGTAAAACAAACTGCTTTTAGGATTGATGGGGTATTCATCCCCACAAGTGAAACCACAAACCAACCACTCTACTTTGTTGAAGTCCAGTTTCAATTAGACTCGACTTTTTATAGACGCTTCTTTGCCGAAGTTTTCCTTTACTTACGTCAAAACGAATCAGTGAATTTTTGGCGGGCTGTGGTTATCTATGCCCCAAAGAAGTTTAGATCCAAGCGATCGCCTACCGTATGAGTTGCTGCTAGACAGTTCACAAGTGCAACGCATTTATCTAGATGAATTAGATCCGGGGGAGAACTCACTGCAAGTTGCGATCGTTAAATTAATTATCGAAAGAGAAGAGACAGCCGTTGACAAAGGTAGAGAATTGATTTTGCAAGCAAGGCAACAACTGGCAGATGAAGCTACTACTAAGCAAATTGTAGAATTGATAGAGACTATTCTGTTGTACAAATTTACCCGGTTCAGCCGAGAGGAGTTAGCAGAAATGTTGGGTATAGACGACGAATTCAAAAACACAAGGATGTATCAATCAATCAAGGAAGACGGCTTAGAAGAAGGTCGCCAGGAAGCTAAGTTAGAAGCTAAGTTAGAAGCTATTCCTCGGTTGTTGGCATTGGGGTTGAGTGTGGAACAAGTAGCGGTGGCTCTCGATTTAAAAGTGGCGCAAGTACAGCAAGCAGCCCAGAATCAGTCTAGCTGATAGTGGGCGCTGCTTGGAGTATTGCGCTTTATCTTTGGAAACACTCTGCTGTATATTCACTTTTACAGCAAAGTCAGTAGACCGAAAAGTTTTGGAAGTTGAGGAAATAATAAGGGTTTGTGCCGTCGTTTTTGGGGATGGCAATCATGCCCATTTGCGATCGCCCCATTTCTTGGTTTCCGAACTATTCCTCAAGCACAACAAGCCCTCTCCAACCAATTGCACAAAGTTTTTTCTTTTTTTGTATGAAACCGCGCTGAGGAGGTAGGGCTAACTCCTGCATATTTACTGTTGTTGAGCTTGGTTATTGCTTGTTCTACTTGTCCTCACCAAAGTTCGGCTTCAATGTCTACCATCCATTTTTTACGAGCCTGTATAAAATACAGATTTTCTTTCAAATGATACCAATCTAGAATTTATTGCCTAGATTCTGGGCGATCTATTTCTGCAAATAAATTTCAAATGCCATCATGTCCATCTCCCAGGCAATAAAGAGTTTTACCGATGTTTTGACAACACTCAGTCCTGAGTGCTGAGTTGATTTAAGTAAAAAAACTACTCAGCACTTATGTACTTGGTACAAGCCCCGCCCGCAAGTGGCGTGGCGGAATCTTCTTGACTCAAGAGGTAGGTTGATACCCCACAAGAAAGCGGGTGGTCTTTTAACTCAGCACTCTAAGCCGAGGAACTCAGCACTCTTCATTGTTAATTCAATTAGTTAAAGACAGATTATCTTAAAAGAATGCTCCGTAATATATCCCTTGCGATCTACTTTTTTATACTCTTTTCAATATGCAGTTTTCCTTTTTATTCTGAGCGTAACCGCACTTTTCCACCATCTAATTATTCTTTGGAAGTCCCTTAAAGTCGCAACAACAGCTTTATGTAGTTGTTATGTACTAATTAAAATACAGAATTCCTGTTACTGATATTTGCTGCTTGATTGTTGGATAAGTTTATGTTATTATCCCTAATGTTAGGTAAAAATTTAACCTGATTAGTTTGCCGTAGATTGAAATTCTAGTCATAATTAGGCAATATTTATAAAATTGCCTAAGTGCAACATAAAACTTTATCACCTTTAAGTTTCCCATTAAGATGTCGCGCATTTAACTTGCATATCTTTATCGTTTAGGTAGTCAAGAGTCAAGAGTCAAAATTGCCTTTGACTTTTGACTCTTGACAACCCTCATGAGTAACTATGCAATTTAAAAGCGTAATAGCTTAGTTAGTTATGAAGAGGGGATGTATGCAGCGTTAATGTTCTTTCCTTAAGTGGTTGGATCTAAAAAATTTATGTACTTAAATAATGGTAGTTAGACCATGAAAATCACGGGAAAATTATCTTGCTTAGAGGCATCCTACAACTTTTGGGAAGTGACAAACATTCCACCAGAAAAGATGATTAGCCGTGGGGGCGATCGCAGCAATATATTCAAGTTTTGGCAGATAGGGATTACTCTGGTTGCAACTAGCGGAGTTATTTTTTCACAGAATAGTGCGATCGCCCAAATAGTTCCCGATCGCACTCTAGGCGCAGAGAATTCTGTTGTCACACCCAATGTTGATATTAAAGGTGTGCCAAGCGATCGCATTGATGGTGGGGCGATTCGCGGTTCTAGTTTGTTCCATAGTTTTCAGGAATTTAGCATTAGAGAAGGGAGAGGAGCTTATTTCAGCAACCCATCTGGTGTTGAGAATATTTTTAGTCGGGTGACAGGGAGTAGTGCCTCGAATATCTATGGAAAACTGGGTGTTCTGGGGAATGCTAATTTGTTCTTGCTCAACCCCAACGGAATTCTTTTTGGTCCGAATGCATCGTTAGATTTGAATGGTTCATTTTTAGGTAGTACAGGCAATAGTTTTAATTTTGGGAATGGGAAAGAGTTTAGTGCTAATAATCCGACAGCTCCACCATTGCTATCTGTATCAGTGCCTTTGGGAGTGCAATTTAACCAAGAACAACCAAGTGCGATCGCTAATTTTGGGAATCTCTCAACAAGGCAAAACCTAACACTGTTGGGAGGTACAGTTGCTAGCACAGGGCAGTTGTCAGCACCAGGAGGGCAAATTGTTGTTGCAGCAGTGCCAAGTGGTAGTGTTGTGAATTTGAGTTCAACAGGACAATTTCAGAATATTGATACTTTATCATCTATAGGGGCTGGAAATTCAGCTTCTCTGACTGAATTACTGAGAAGTGTTGATGAGCGATCGCGTCTAGGGCTAACGGTGAATAGCAATGGACAGGTAGAATTATCAGGTTCTGGCTTACCTGTAGTAGATGGTGATGTCGTAGTGAAGAATGTTACAGCACAGACAGCAACACTTACAGCGCATCATAATTTAAGTCTGGTTGAGAGTCAGATTGGTACAAATGGGGATTTAAACCTGTTAGCAGGGGATACAGTGCGGATACGAGATAGTGTGGCGAATCCCTTTGTTGCTCAAGCTGGAGGAAATTTGACAATTCAAGGTAATCACGGCATTGACATCTTAGCCTTGAATCATTCACAAACACCGTTTGTCAGCGCTGGTAATCTGAGCTCGGCTAGTGATGGCAACATATCTGGGGATGCTCGTTTCTACAGTGGAGGACGTTTTTCGATTCTTAACCTAGTAGGTCAACCTGGAAATTTTGTCAGTCTTTACGATCCAATTATCAGTGCAAATGGAGATATTAAATTTGGTGACTATATTGGTCCTGCGTCGAAAGTAGAATCAACTGGACGAATTATTGGAGGTAATATCACAATCACTGATCAAGATAAATTTGCTCCCAATCCTACCAATCCAATTCCTAGATATCCAAACGATGTTGATCTTCTGAGAAACAGTCGAGCGGTTATTTTACGTGCAGGATTGAATTCACTAGACTACGCTGTGAATATTCCAACACTGGGAGGGGGAACAAATTTTAATCCTTCAGACGCTTCCCCATTAGCATCCGGAAGCATTGAAGTAGGAAATATTAATACCTCATCTAAGGAAGGTAATGCTGGTTCTATCATTCTGTCAACAATCTTTTCAGCCATCGGCAGCATTAGTACCAAAAGTATAAATTCTAGGGTACAAGGCAATAACATTGGACGTGCAGGAGACATTACCCTTGAGGCTAGTGGCACTATTACTACTGATAATCCCGTTAATTCTGATGTCGAACCTGGAAGTCTTGGACGAGCAGGAGATATTACTCTTACCAGCAGAAATGGAGAAATTGACACTAGCAGAGGAGATATAGTGTCCACAACTAGTAATGAGCAAGGTGGAGCCATCTCTTTTTAAGCCTTCGGTAACGTTACTACTGCTGGAGTTTTATCCTTTATAGGTGCTGTAGGTAATGGGAATGGTGGAGATATTACTCTTACCAGCAGAAACGGAAGCGTTAACACTAAAGGAAAAATAGTTTCTTCTACTCCTAATGGTAATAGTGGGAACATTCGTCTTCAAGCAAACGGCAACATCACAATTGAAAATGAAATTGCGTCTCGTATCCTCGAAGCTGGAGCAGGAAGAGGAACAGCAGGAGCAATCGATATTATCAGTAACACTGGTAACATAAATCTTGTAGGAGAAGATACACCTTCTGCTAAGGAAAACATTAGACAGAGGAATTTGATTAGAGATATAAGGTCTTCTACCCCTAACGGAATTGGTGGAAACATAACACTTACTGCTTCTCAAGGTCAGATTCTAGTAACTCCGACAGGGAGGGGTCAGACTGTACAAACTGTTGACAATCAAGATGACACAACAGTATGGAAACTCAGAGCAGAGTCGAGTAATGGACTAGCTGGAGATGTTACCCTTACTGCTTTAGGTAATATTCAATCTCCCAACATACAAGCTTCTAGCGTTAATAAATTACCAAGTACAGACTTTGCTGATATCTCTATTACTTCATCAACAGGTACGGTATTTATAGAAAACGCCACATTAAACACCACTAACGCAGGTAATTCTTTTGCCGGAGATATTTCGATCAGTGGTAGAGATATTCAGATTACTGACAATAGCAGCATTAAAAGCCAGGGTATAGTTGGACGTATCAATCTTACTGCTAATGATGGCAAAGTAACTATTAGTAACAATAGCGTAGTAGATACTCAAACTACAAATGGAGTAACAACTACTTTGAAGCCTAGTCAGGGTGAAGGAATTAGTATAAAAGCTGGACAGATTGAAATTAATAATAACTCTAGCTTAACTGCTCAAACTAACTCGTCAGCGCCACCTGGTTCTATAACTTTGGATGCTACAGGTTCCGTTGACATCACAAATGGGAGCAGCATTCGCAACACAGTATCAGATAATGCTAATGTTCAACAAGTAGTTGCTGATTACACTCCTACCATCAGCCTCAAAGGTATTTCTGTTAACATTATCAACTCAGGGATAAATGCAAGCACCTTTGGAATAGGAAACGCAAGCAATGTGATTATCAATGCTCGCGATCTAGTTACCTTTGATAATGCTAATGCCTTCACTACCGTTGAAGACACAGGCATAGGTCAAGGCGGGAATATTGAGATCACAGCTGACTCACTCTTTGTTCGCAACGGCGCTCAACTGCAAACCCTCACTAAGGGGCAGGGAAATGCAGGCAATATTACAATCAACGCTCGCAATCAAGTGACCTTTGATAATGCTAATGCCTTCGCTACCGTCGAACAGGGAGGCAAAGGTAAAGGAGGAGATATTCGTATTTCTATCCCTACTGGCTCCCTTTTCGTTACCAATGGTGCTCAACTGCAAGCCCTCACTAAGGGGCAGGGAGATGCAGGCAGTATCATAATTAATGCTTCTGATTCCGTCAATATTTCCGGAACTAGCCCTATTTCGGGACTTTCTAGCGCATTATTCACTTCCACAGAGGGAAATTCTAGAGGTGCTGGCGGCAATATCACTGTAGGAAGTGAAATACGACCCAATCTTTTCTCTTTTCCGCGTATCAAACGGTGCTGTGTTCTATACAAGCACTGCCAATAGTTTTAATGCTGGCAACATTGATATCAATGCCAACAGAGTTGAGACTATCAATGGAGGACAACTCATTGCTAATACCTCTTCTATAGGTGCTGCGGGTAGGATTACTGTCAATACTGATAGGCGCGTGACTGTCAGTGGACGTGATGAAACTTTTGCTGCTCGACGTGGCCAATTTGGCGATAACGTTGTGGCAAACATTATTACAGATAATGAAGTTTTTAGTGGCTTTTTTGTTCGTTCTCAAAGCTCCGCACGTCAAGCAGGCAACATAAATGTTAACGCGCCCATTGTGTTTTTGGACAATCATGGAAGATTAGATGCTGAATCTGGTGGCGGTAATGGGGGCAATATAACTTTAGAAAAAGGAACCTTGCTACTGCTGCGTCATAATAGTCTCATTTCCACCACTGCGGGTAAGGAAGGGCAGCCAGGGAATGGAGGCAAAATCAATATAAATTACCCTGAAGGTTTTGTGATTGCTGGTTTTCGCAGAAATAACGACATTGCGGCTGATGCTTTCCAAGACTTTGGTGGCAGAGTCACAATCAAGGCTCTTGGTGTTGTAAACATAGAAGCCCTAAGTCTAGAAGACTTGAAGCGCCAATTCTCGCCCGACACCCCACCAAAAGACCTAAACCCTCAACGACTACCAACTAACGATGCCACTGCAAACTCACTGACAAACCCTCTTGGGAGCGGTATTGTAGAAATCAATGCACCCAATATAGACCCCACACGCGGGACAATTCAGTTACCAGAGAATTTAGGCGATTCTTCTAGATTGATTGCCCAAAGTTGTCGAGTAGGCGTGCAAGGGGCTGCGAGTAGTTTTGTACTTACTGGACGGGGGGGATTACCAACTAGTCCTGGTTATGCTCTCAGTACTGACACCTTTTTAGGAAGTACTGCAAATACCTCTGGTGAACAGACTACCTCTATCCCAGCACCGCTACGAGAAGCCCAAGGCGTAAAAATTGGGTCTAGAGGAGAGATTATTTTGACCTCTCATCCCTCTACTCTCACTCCTTATACTCCTTGGCAGAGATTGAACAGTTGCAATGGACAATAAATATTTTAGTTATTTCTGGAATATGCGTCAGCTTAAGTTTATAGTCACACTAGCGACTCTGGCGTTCAGCCTACCTATACAAATGAGAGCAAATGCTGTGGCAGTAGTTCAAATTCCTAGTAAAGACTTGCTTGCACAGGTCAACCTACCACAAAATTTGCCGCCTCCCCAAGATGTTTTACCTCCACCATCTTCACCTTCCCAACCGCCTACTGTTCCTTCCCCACCCCCTTCTCTAGATAACCTGTTACCTACTACTCCTACTCCTAACCTCTCACAGCAATCAAATCCACAGGTGCCTATTAAGTTATTAATAAATAAGTTCCAATTTCAGGGTAGTTCGGTCTTCAAAGATGAGGAAAAACTACTCCAAACAATTGAAGTTTTTCTTTATGAAAAAAACTCTAATTTCTTAAGTGAGCAAGCAAAATGTGACAGATTAAGACAATTAGATCAACAGTCTCCTCCGCGAAAACTGTCAAGAAGTGAAAGTGACTTTCCAGTTGAACTCACGTTTGCCCAGTTATTAGATGCACGTT
The DNA here is from genome assembly GCF_036919815.1 of Nostoc sp. Taxonomy (GTDB): domain Bacteria; phylum Cyanobacteriota; class Cyanobacteriia; order Cyanobacteriales; family Nostocaceae; genus Nostoc. The sequence continues at coordinate 58,142 of NZ_JBALCE010000070.1, read as the reverse complement.
CTGCCATTACTCAGCTTTATTTGTCTAATGGCTATATCACTTCTGGCGCACTTATCCCATAACAAGAACTACCACCTCTACCCCAAGCTGGTGCGGTAACTATAGAAATACTAGAGGGTACTTTAGAAGATATCCAAGTTATTGGTAATCGGCGGTTAAGTAAAGACTATATTCGCAGCCGCTTATCAAGGGCAAATAAAAAGCCCCTGAATCGTGAGAAGTTACTAGAAGCACTACAACTACTGCAACTTAACCCCCGCATCGAAAATTTGTCGGCGGAGTTGGCTGCTGGTACTCGTGTTGGTCAGAACTTGCTCATTGTTCGGGTAGAAGAAGCCAAAACCTTTAATGCTCAAGTGATCCTTGATAATAATCGTTCTCCTAGTGTAGGTAGTTTCCAACGTAGCGCTCAATTGCAAGAGGCAAATCTTTTGAGGATAGGAGACACGTTGAATGTTTCTTACGCCAATACCGATGGTAGTAATGAAGTGAATCTCAACTATACCCTACCTTTGACTCCTGAAGAAACAACCTTGGCTTTCAACTACGGGAGGGGTTGGAGCAATGTCATTGAAAAACCTTATGACAGGCTAGATATTTCTTCTAATTCTGAGAATTACCAACTGACACTGCGCCATCCAGTGTTTCGCAATCCTCGCCAAGAATTGGCCTTGGCAGTAGCCTTATCTTATCAACAAACTCAAACTTCTATCGGACTTGATAATATCGGCCCTTTTCCAATTTCACCAGGAGCCGATGATGACGGACGGACTCGTATTTCTGCACTGCGCTTTTTTCAGGAATGGACTGATCGTGGCGATCGCTCTGTTTTTGCACTGCGATCGCAGTTCAGTCTAGGACTTGATGTTTTGGGAGCCACAATTAATAACTATGAACCCGACAGCCGCTTTTTCGCTTGGAGAGGACAGGCTCAATGGGTACGTCTTTTAGCCAAAGATAAAAATACTTTGTTAGTACTTCGAGGGGACTTGCAATTAGCAGATCGACGACTTGTATCTCTAGAGCAATTTCGTCTTGGTGGTCAAGCAAGTGTTAGAGGCTTTCGTCAAGATGCTTTACTTGCAGATAACGGATTTTTTGGTTCTGCAGAAATCCGCTTACCAATTAAAACCTTTCCGGAAATTCAAGGCTTATTACAAATAATACCTTTTGTGGATGTAGGTACAGCCTGGAACAACTTTGAGGGTGAGGGTTCAGATCCCAAGCCAAATCCCCTGGGGTCGGCGGGTTTAGGTTTGCGTTTTCAGATGGGCGATCGCCTGGATGCCCGCTTAGATTGGGGTATCCCTCTAGTATCTGTTGATTCTGATAAAAAAGCTTTGCAAGAAGAAGGGATTTATTTTTCTTTACTATGGAGCCTCTTTTAATATTGAATTGAGTTAAGTATTTATTGCTAGAGCAGATGAGAAAGAGGACTAATCAACTAAATTGAACATAATATATCGTTTTCTTATGCAAAAGTTATACCAAAAAAGAATTTTCATAGTCTTATTAGCCCTTCTAGGACTACTTTCAGCCTTTATTATTCCTGGATTGACATCTTCAAAAGTGATAGGTATTCAATCACAAATAGTACAACATAAAAATCAGGAATTAAGTTGTTCAAAAACATGCTCTTTAGAATTCAGGTGCGGAGGACGTTGATCTGACGATGTTTGTAATAGTGGCTGCCACTTAAGAAGATAAGTACGCAAAGGACGCAAGGCATTATTCAACACTGCGATAGCTGATCGCAACTACTATCATAGTGAGCCAGTGGAACAGCCACAAAACTCTAATTCATCAATGTTTTTTTACTCTGCAATTCACTTGATGACTGTGCTTCATAAGTTTTCAGCCATTGCTCAATTAACTCTATTATGACTTGACTCATCTTCAGCCCTCGTAAAACGCAGGGTGCATGGAAGCGTTTCTTCAGTCCGTCTGCAATCCTAATGTGCATAGCTGCTACATAGAATGGTTTGATGAATGGTACTATTTACAATCTGTACAAAACTACAGATGCACAGAAGCGGATTTTAGAAAATCTTACCAGTTCAGCTAAATATTTGATCGCTTTTTTATCCTCTGTAAAAATAAAAAAAAGCTTTTATTGTAAATGCCTCTCCAATAGAAGATTTCGAGTTGGAGCTATACATCAATTTTATTTATTAAAATTTTTTACATGAATTGCGCTCGCTTCTTTTATGTTTAGCAAATCAGAAGCGAGCGCACTCAAAACCTGAGTTACATCTTACCATTTATCCAAGCGGTTGATTCTCATCACATTGACGTGAATACTGGAATTCCAACTCATTTTGCCGCTCCCTACCTCCTTTATACGCAACCGGACAAAACTTAGTGTTAGCGCTCATACAATCCATGTGTGGCGTTTTAGCACACACCACAAGTAGTCCACCCAGAACAAACAACAATCCACAAATTGCCAGCGTATTAACCCAATAAATTTCTAGCGCTCCGTGAACTACTATCTCTCGCAGTAGAGATACAATTGTTACCTCAACTGCCACTCCCACAGAGATACTATGTTCTTGCAAGTAGACCATTAATAGTCGGAATAACTCGACTAAAATCAACACAAATAGTATTTTTGCAGTCACATGTTTATAGTCTAGTGGCTGCGTGAGGGCGATAGCTATCCCCCACAATTGGATCAGCATGACGGCAAACAATCCCAAACACAAGACAATCACAATTAAGTCTTGGAAGGCTTCCATGTTGCGAACAATTGAGTGCCGATCAAGCCAGCGATCGCTAAATAAAAATCGACTCTTCAGGCGCTTTTGCATGTACGTTTTATTCCAATCGGGACTAGTTCAGACAACACCAGCGAGTCAACCCAATACTTTTATGTTATGCAATATTAAGATTTTGCGCCTCAGCGAGGTTGGTAATTTAAATTTTGTGCTTGTTGCAACAATTGCTCGGCATTTTTCGCCCACTGGGGATTCCCCTGAGCTTTGTATAAATCTCTAGCAAATTGCAATACTTGTACTGCATTTCCATATTGCTGTAACTGCATAAAAACTAACCCTGCACCATAATAAGCGTTGGGATAGTTAGAGTTAGCTTCGGCTGATTTTCTAAAAGCCTCTAAGGACTCCTCTAATTTGTGTTGAATAAACCAAATTGAACCGAGATTATAGTAAGCTTCTGGATACTTCGGATTAATTTTTACTGCCTTACGAAAGGCATCTTTTGCTTGATCTACTTTACCTTGTTGGAGATAACACATCCCCAGATGATAAGGAGGTTCTGGTGCATTTTTGCTATATTCTATGGCTTTTTTAAAAGATGCGATCGCTCGTTCACAATCTCGTTGCTGTTCTCGTACCAACCCCAAATTATAATGGGCAAATCCTAGTTTAGAATCAAGTTCTAACGCCCGTTGCAAATAATCGTTAGCTAACTCTAAATTATTACCTTCTAACAACGCACCACCTAAATTAGCAAAAGCTGGAGCAAATTTGGGATCGGCTTGGGTTGCTCGATAAAATGCATCCGCAGAGGGTTGTAATTTTCCCGTTTGTCGCAATGCTAGCCCTAGATTATAGTGTGCTGGTGCCAATGTCGGATCTAATTTAGTTGCCTGTTTAAAGGCGGCGATCGCATCTTGGACTTTTCCCGCCTGAATTGCCTGTAAACCTTGGTTTAACCAGTCTATGGCAGTTTTAGCATGAGATTGTGCCAACCTTGAGGCGACAGGAAGAGATAGAGAAAGAGAGGGGGAGGAAATAGTCACAACCAACAAAGTCAAACTTACTAACCCTGCTATGCGATATTTAAAGAATAATAATCCCATTAATTTTCTGACTCGGAACACTTTCAGTTAAATTTACTTCCTAAAAAGTTTTTACAAAAATTTTTAATTCGACATGAAAGTTTGTGATACTTAACTTTTCTTAAGCTAAATCTTACGACAGGCTACAATTTATTTAAATTTCGATTAAAAAGAGGATAATAACTAATTAAAGAAGGGGTAATTTTGACTCCAGAGAACCATTTTGTTATCCCTGATATATACAGCAGAATAATGCGGTTATAAAAGACTTACCGCAAGGGAGGTTTTATGAACGAAAAAGTAAAATTGGGTTTGCGGAATATTGCAATTGTCGGGACTTATTTAAGTGGAAAAACCACTTTACTAGAAAGTTTGTTATTTGTCACAGGGGGAATTTCTCGCAAAGGCAATGTTAAGGACAGCAATACAGTGGGAGATAGTGCTGCTGAGTCCCGCGATCGCCAGATGAGTGTAGAAGTAAGCGCCGCTAGCACTGAGTATAACGGCATTCGCTTCACTTTTATTGACTGTCCCGGAAGTGTAGAATTTGCCCAAGAAAGTTATAATGCTTTAATGGGAGTCGATGCGGCGATTGTAGTTTGCGAACCCATACGCGAGCGAGTCCTGACCTTTGCCCCTCTATTTAAATTCCTAGACGATTGGGAAATTCCCCACCTCGTCTTTGTCAACAAAATGGATCGGGCAAATATTCACGTTTTAGAAACCTTGCACGCCCTGAAAGCAGTATCTAGCCGTCCTTTGGTAGCGCATCAATATCCGATCATGAACGGGGAACAACTCACCGGTTTTATTGATATGGTTAGCGAACAGGCATATCAATATCATCCAGGCGCACCTGCTGACCCCATTCCTTTCCCGGAAAGTTTAAAAGAAGAAGAACATACAGCACGAGCCCAAATGCTCGAAGCCTTAGCAAATTTTGACGACCATTTACTCGAAGAACTTTTACAAGACATTGAGCCACCCCAAGAGGAAATCCTCAAAGATTTAAAAATGGAATTAGGGGCAGATTTGGTAGTGCCCGTTTTCTTTGGTGTGGCAGAACAAGATTATGGTGTTAGACCTCTATTAGAAGCCTTGTTACGGGAAGCCCCAGAACCAGAAACCACAGCAGAACGTCGCTTAAAAAACATAAAAGGTGATACACCTCTAGCGCAGGTATTAAAAACTTACTACACTCCCCAAGGTGGCAAACTCTCTCTGGTGCGTGTGTGGCGGGGCACATTAACTGATGGTATTGTTCTCAATGGCATTCGGACTGGTGGAATTTACCGCCTGATGGGACAACAACAGCAGTTCGTTAACCAAGTTAGTCCTGGTGAAATTGTTGCATTGAGCCGTTTAGAAGGAATCAAGACAGGCGATACAATCTCTATAGAACAGGAGTCGGCAATAAAATTACCCAAAGCTGTACAGTTGGAACCTGTGTATGCTTTGGCCATTACACCAGAAAAGCGCAACGATGAAGTTAAACTCAGCAGTGCGATTACCAAGCTATTAGAAGAAGACTCCTCACTTGCTTGGGAACAACACGGCGATACTCACGAAGTAATTCTTTGGGGTCAAGGCGAAATTCATTTGCAAGTCACCCTAGACAGACTGCGCCGCAAATATAACTTGCCGATGACAACCCACTCACCGCAAGTGCCTTACAAAGAAACCATCCGCAAAACAGTGGCTTCAGTTCATGGGCGCTACAAGCATCAAAGCGGTGGTCATGGACAGTTTGGTGACGTTTTTCTCGAAATTAAGCCTTTACCACGCGGTACAGGCTTTAACTTTAATGAAACTATTGTCGGGGGCGTGGTTCCTAAACAGTACATTTATGGCGTAGAAATGGGCGTGCGGGAATTTCTGACACATGGGCCTTTGGGCTTCCCAATAGTGGATTTGGCGGTAACTCTGACTAATGGTTCATATCACAACGTTGATAGTTCCGAACAAGCCTTTAAGCAAGCTGCTCGATTGGCAATGCAAACGGGAATACCCCAAGCGGAACCTACGCTGTTAGAACCAATTCTGCGGGTGGATGTTACTACACCTAGCGAATTTACCTCCAAAGTACTGCAACTGCTGAGTGGTAGACGGGGACAAATTTTAGGCTATGAGGGCAGAAATGATTGGCAAGGCTGGGATAATGTCTCTGCATACTTGCCACAAGCAGAGATGCAAAACTTTATTGTAGAGCTGCGATCGCTCACTCTTGGCGTTGGTTCCTTCCACTGGGAATATGACCATCTCCAAGAGGTGCCAGAAAAGCTTGCCGAACGTGTTATTCAAAGTAATGGTAACGGCAAATAATTTTAGATTTTGAATTTTAGATTTTGGTGAAGCAGCGCGGTCTTGGGGGTTTCCCCCATGAGCGACTGCTGAACCCGAAGGGATTAATCTGAAATCAACACTAGCCCGGAATTTTAAGTTTCGGGCTAATAACTAAAGTCAAATTTAATAGAGGTCTTCACGCTGCCAATCTCGACCTCCAAGTTGAGCAGGTCGAGTTTTGATTTGGTTAATAAATTCTCTTTCTGCTTCCCACATTGCAAGATTCGTTTGGGGTGCAGTTATTTCACCAATATGAAGGTCAATGGCTTGGCGAATAATCTCTATTTCACTTACACCCGTTTGTTGGGCGATCGCTTTTATCAGAAGCTCTTTACGTGGTTCCATGAACCTATCCCACTAATAATATTTGTGCTACAAAGCTTAAGCTTATTGAGAACGGAAAACGAAAAATTAAGGTTTTCAAGCACATTTTACGAAAAGAAGTAGGGATTTTTACAATAGTGGGATAGGTTCATATAAAGGCGGGGTTCTATGGGATCAATTTTTCTAAAATTTTTTCTAGAAAAGACTCTGCTTCTTTTAATAAAGAGCGATGTAGTTTACGAAAGTGTTCTTCTTTAATAGGTATATGATTTAGACCAAGCCATTTGAATTTATCTGACAAATCTTTCCAAGACTTTTTAATATCTGTTTCTTTTCCATGATCTGCATCATGACGTAGCCACTTGTTTCTTAAATGCTTGATACACCAAATAAAATCACAATCTACCTTTTCATCTAGTACACCACCGTGTTTAGTTAAAAAGCGTAAGTTATCTTTTCCTGCTGCCTCATAAAAAGTAAAGTAGAAATAATCTATAAAGTCTCCAAAACTACGTTTATCTTGAGGTATTATCCAAGGTAAATTTGTACAAGCATCTAAAAGTTTAGTTGTGGGTTTGAACATTTCTTTCTGTTCTTTAGTCTGCATTACCTCATTACATTGAAGAATTAAGTCCCAAATTCGTTTTACCTCTGCACATGCCTGAGCAGCAGGAGAAAGTAGTATTAGAGATCCTTCGTCCTCTTCTTCACATGATTCTACAATTGTTATTAATTCATCTTGTTGAACAATCGGTAGTAATAAATCTATCTCACAGAAAGCTAATTCATCATCTGCTGGTACTGTAATAATATTAATTAAAGTTTCAGTAGTAGTTAGTAATTGATCTTCTGCTAAATGTAAAGAAGTCTCTAAAGCCCGATAAACTTTTTCACTTGTACTTTGCTCAAGACGTTGATAGGTCTTTTCTACAAAATCTGTATAAACCCTTGAAGGTTTTAATAAATTTTGTACTAAAGCTGGATTTTTACTAAATAGATTGAGTTCTTGAATTTGACGTGTAACTTCTGTGAAACTCTTATCCCATACCCTTGACGCAAGTGCGATTTCCTTTAATTCACGAGACGTCTTAAAAATTTCCAGACTGGGCTGAACCAGTTTTTGCCAAGTAGAAATTTGTTTATTTAAATTTGTATACAATTTGTCTTGTGCAAATTCATATTCCTCTACTGGCCTAAGTCTTGATTTACCAGATAAATTTTCTAATAACTCAGAAGAGTGGGAGAATAGCCTTGATTTACCAGAAAGATTTTCTAATAACTCAGAAGAGTGGGAGAATAGCCTTGATTTACCAGATAGGTTTTCTAACAACTTAGAGTGGGAGAATAGTATTGCTTTGCCAGTAAAGCTCTCTTCTATCCCGCTAGTTTGCTCAGATATTTTTGAAAAAATAGATGTGTAAGAGCTATTTAAACTTCCAAGATTTTGTAATAGTTTTTTAAAGGAGCTATCGTTAAATTTTTCAAATGACATATAATTTTTCTATATAGTTTTGACAATATTTATTATAGTCTAAGAAATAGGAAGCTACAATAGCTTAATATTGGCTTTTGCAAGCTTAAACATGAAATTTTAATGGTAAATAATGGTAACACTTCAATTACGACAATTAAGTGTTCCGCCAGGACATAGAGTAATACTCCACGATGTTAGCTGGCAAGAATTTGAGGCGATTTTAGAAGAACTTGGCGACCATCGAGCCGCTCGATTGGCTTACAGCCACGGAACCTTGGAGATGAGAATGCCATTACCGAAGCATGAGAAAGCCAAAGTCATCATTGGGGATTTGGTGAAAATTCTGCTGGAGGAGTTAGAAATTGACTGTGAAACATTTGGCTCAACCATCTTTAAACGTGAAGATATGGCTTTTGGTGTAGAGCCTGATGATTCTTTTTACATTCAAAATCATGCTCAAATGATTGGTAAAGAGCGAATAGACTTGAGAATTGATCCGCCGCCTGATTTAGCAATTAAAGTTGATGTTACTTCCAAAACTCAACTAGATGCTTACGAACCATTAGGAGTTCCTGAACTGTGGCGATATGAAGATGGCAAGCTAGAAATTAATATTCTTCGGAATGGCAAATATATTAAATCTGAAATTAGCACTACTTTTCCCAACTTGGCCATTATTGAAGTAATTCCCCGGTTTGTCGAACAGAGCCGAACTTTAGGTAGAAGTCCAACGCTGAGAGCATTTCGTCAATGGCTTGGTTCAATATAAATCTACTTGCGAATTTTGCTCAACACAATTTAAATTATACATGATGTATAGATTATTTTTTAGTGGCGATCGCTCACCTCTGATATATTTTATATGTCAGCTCTGTAGGTTTCTAGTGGTCTGTCCCATTATTTTTGATGGGCTGCAAGATCCCCGACTTATTGAAGAAGTCGGGGATCTGACCACCGCTAATCACTTAGAACTAATGACATGAACCACTAGCTTCATGCGCTCACAGTTTAGCTTGTCTTTGGAAGCATTTACAGTTGTTTGAGCCTGCTTAACCATCTTCTATAAATTGTGTGAAATAGTGTTAGTTTCATAAAAGCATTTGGGAATTATGTGATTAAGTATATTCGTCTTAACCACACAGAAAAACTCATGGGCTTTATAGTCTCTCTTCTAACTAGCCTGATTGCAATTATCGTTTATCTCAATACAGGTAGGATATCTGGTGAAAGGTCACGTTTAGCAATACGCACATATTATGATATTGATTGGCAGTATTGCAGTACTGAATTCTATTTCTAGGCTTTTGGTGATTGTCCCACCCGGCAATGTCGGCGTCGTCAACTTATTTGGTGAGGTTTCCGAAACTCCTCTTAATTCTGGTGTTCACTTGCTTAACCCCTTTAGCAAGGTACTGAATTTTTCCACTCGCCTTAAGGATGTTAAGGAAAATGTAGATGCAACATCCCAAGAAGGTTTGAGCCTAAATCTTGATGTCAGTCTTCAGTACAAGCTCGATCCACAGAAGGCAGCTACAGTATATAAAACAATTGGAACTGATGAAACACAACTGGTGATTTCCAGATTCCGCTCTACTGTCCGCGCCATCACGGCAAACTACCCAGCCAGTGCTATTTACTCTACCAAACGCCAAGAAATCGCCCAAAAAATTGACCAACAACTCACCCAGGAGATACCCGCTTTGGGTTTCATCGTTGAGGAAGCTCTTTTACGAAACATTAAAATGCCTGATACTCTACAAGCTGCAATTCAAAACAAACTCAAGACAGAGCAAGAAAATCAGCAGATGAAATTTGTTTTAGAGAAAGAGCGTCAAGAGGCAGAACGAAAGCGTATCGAAGCGCGAGGCATAGCTGATTCCCAAAAAATTATCTCTGGTGGACTTACCAACCAACTGCTACAATTACGAGCGATTGTAGCCACAGAAAAGCTAGCTCAATCTAATAATTCTAAGCTTGTAATTATTGGTTCTGAAAAAGGCGGAGTGCCGATTCTGATCCAGCCAGAAACAGGAACCTCAAAGCCCTAAAGTTTTCTTGTCACCGATCGCTAAGATGTTTTCTAGATAAGGTAAAATTTTTACTATAAAAACCAAATTTTCGCTTAACAAGTGTCCTGGCGATCGCAACTGACTAATTGGTTGATTCATCTTCAGTTTCTCCATCAGCTTCTACTGTTTTTATCGCAGCATTCAGACGATAACCAGCTTCTTGGATATAGTATCCAGCAGCGCCAAGGTCTTCAAAGACATCATTAAATTGAGGATGATCTATTGTAAAAATCGCTCCTAACCTCTCACCAATTTGCTCAAGCTCTTGTTGAATTGCAAGTAGTTGTTGAGTATCGTTCATACTGTAACTCCGTGCTTTGAATATTCACCACAAAGACAACTGCCCTGGCGAAATATTTAATTTTTCACCCCTATGGTAATAAAGATGGCACTTTGGTTATAGTTAGCTAGTGGTAGTGCTGACGCGACTATTGATTTCCTAATAATAATAACTATTGGTGGTATTTTTTTGAGCATTACCAACTATGCCTAATATATTCAACCGAGAAATTTTCAGGTTATCTAAAGCTGCTTTTAGCATTGAGGAATTTGTTTTTTGAATCCTGACTACTATCAAAAGCCCATCAGTGTGGGGTACTATCAGGCTAGCGTCGGCTAATCCTACAAAAGGGGGGACATCATAAATCACTAGGTCAAAACTGTTATGTAAATCCGCCATTAGTTGCTTCATTTTTTGAGATGAGAGCAACTTTGTCGGATCGGGTGGTATTGGTCCAGAGGTGATTACAGATAATTGGTTCATCGAAGGTAGATGTCGGATTACTTCTCCCACTGGCAAGTTTGTAGAAATTAAATTACTTAATCCCCATAGATTATTTAAATCTGATAGGGTGTGAATTGTGGGTTTACGAAGATCAGCATCTACCAGTAGAACTCGTTGCCCCATTGCTGTAGCTATTTGAGCTAGATGCAAGGCAACCGTAGACTTCCCATCACCACTCATAGCTGAACTAATAACTATAGAGCGCATCGGGCGATCGGAACTGAGTAGTTGAATATTGGTATAAAGTACCCGTAGCGCTTCTGAAAAGTGGGTAGAAGAGTCACCATACTCTTTATCTGGTAAAACAGCCAACCCAGCAATTGTCTGAGAAGAAGAGTTTTGGATATTTGCTAAGGGACTTTTTTGATTAAAAGTGCGGTTTTTCTTAGTGTCAATTTGCTTTTCAAAAGGAATATTTCCTAACAATGGTTGTTTGAGCTTCTTTTTCAGTTCATCAACAGTATGGTAGGTATTATCTAGCTTTTCTACAAGTAAGACAACACCAATTGCTGCGAGGATGCTTGCAACCAATCCCAGTATAAAATTGCGTTGGGTAGAAAAAGCATCAATGGGAATATCTGGGGTAGTTGGTCTTTGAAGTAATTGCCAGCCAATATCCGCTTGGGATATTTCAATTTGGAGATTTTCGTGGGTTGATAGAAACCGATTTAAACTTTCAGTAGCAATTTGTAATTTGCGCTGTAATTCAGTGTACTGTCGTGCTAAAACTGGCAGTTGGTTGCGTCGTTGTGCAAAGTTCCGTTCTATTTTGGCAAGTTCTTGGCTTTGTACTTCTAAGGTCTGAAACTGTGTCGCTACTTCGGCAAACTTTACACTCAATAAGCGCTCTGACTCTTGACGTAACAAAGGTAAAAGACTAGCTCGTTTCTCTTTCAATGTTTGCATGCTGGGATTGTCTTCTTGCAAACGAGTTGATTCTGTAGCAATCTGAACATCAAGTTGGCGTATTTGAATAATTAATTGTTGATATAAAGAAGCATAATTCAATATTGTCGTTGCTCCATTTCTTCCTTGTAGGATAGCAAAATTAGCACGAACTTGGGCTAACTGTAAATCAATTGCTTGTTTTTGTCGAGAGAATTCAGCCGTTTGTAAAGCAATTTGCGTTACTTGGGTTTCTGGGTCATTAAAATTGTACTTTTGCCGAAAAAGTTGTAATTCTTTTTGGATCTGATCGACGCGATTTTGGATAAATGGCAGTTGTTTTTCAACAAACTGAAGCCCCTGACGTAACTTGGTTTGCCTCCTTACTTGACTATAGTCTAAGTAATTCTGTGCTATTCGCTCTAATACAACTTGAATCTGCTTTAGATTGCTACTTTGATAACGAACTTCTATAATCTTGGTTTCTCCTAACCGATTAATCTTCAGAGATTTTAGAAGAGAATAATAGTCGATTTCTGGATAGTAGACTTGCAACTGTTTAAGAGTGCTTTTCATCAGTTCAGGACTCTTAAGAACCTGAATTTGGCTTTCATAATCTAGACTAGACTTCTGTGAGTTCAAGTCTTTGACAACATCCACAACTTTGGGGTCATCATTTACAGGTTCTACTAATAGTTGAAAACTGCCTTCATATTCTGGAGACTTCTGTTTTATCACCAAGTTAATCACTACAAGTGTCATCACAGCAATCGTTACACTTGTCATGAGTAGCGATCGTCGCCGTAAAATACTTAGAAATTCTTGAAAGCTCCAGTCCTCTTCTTGTTCTTCAGCCCAGCGAACAGGTTGATTTTGAGGAAATGAAGCCACAGAGTTATGACTGCCATTAGAACTTGAATTTTGAGAAGGATAATTCTCTATCATGTGTTTAATAGTTGGTAATGCACTGAACAGAAGCAGTAGAAAAGCTTTTGAAAGTTTCGGTTAGCTAGTTGGAATATAAGTAATAATATATACTGAATACAATATGTGTTTGATATTCTCTTTGATCAAAGCTCGGTATTTGTTATTGAGTGTACTACTTAGTATATAAGTCTTAAATATGACTATGTGTATCTGCTCGGTATCTGCTTGCTCAAAGTATAACAATAGAATTTCAACATTGACAAAAAATACCAAATATCCAATACGAGTTTTATCGATTCAAACTTGATTTTTTGACGTTTTTTCAGCGATAACAGGCTTGGACTCTGCCTGAGCGACTGATCAAAGGATGATTGAGAAAAGCCTGAAACGCCCTGTTTTCGTTGTAAACAGTACAAAAATACTATCAAGTTTAGACAGTACATAAGTCTAAAAAATGTTATTTTTATAAAAATTAGGCTAGGATATCTTTTTAAATATAAAGTTTTGATGAGGTTTTGGTCTACCAAATTGAAACATGATAAGGTGGGGCGTAACAGATATTACACGTAAAAAATCAAACTCGATGATATATCTTTAAATCTATTTAAGGATGTTTCAACAGTGAGTTGTGTATCATTATGGTTCTAGTTTAAGTAGTTTTTCGTATAAAAGCCTTGCCACAGGGTGCGTAGTGTCCTAAGAAGAATTTAGAAGTCAGGAGTCAGAATGAAGACGTTCGCGGACTGATTACCGCTGCGTTATCAGTGGGGGATTCAAGCCCACCACTTTATTGTTGACCACTAAATATACAGATTTAGTGGCGGTCTTAAACCCCTTTATTCAGACGCTTGCGGTATCCGCCAGTCGGACAAAATTCAGGGCTTTGTTGTGATGAATGACGCCTTTATTCTTTGTTGGTAAAGCATCTCAGTCCTAAAGAGAGATTAGGTTTTTTGCTTTAACTCGTTCCCCTCAGGCAGACTTTAATATATAGCTTGAATCTTTCAAACATTGAAGGAATAAACAAGCATTTTTCTACTCTAGACTAGGAGCATAGCTGATGAGACTTAATGAACTTAATGAATGGATTAATCAACAATTATTGCCATCGATTTCTCCTGAGTTAGATGCAAGGAATAAAGCTTCTGTAAAAACTCAAAAATCAATTAAATTATCTGTGCTGACCCAATTTTTTCCCCCCGATTATGCTGCTACAGGGCAGTTGATCGAAGAACTAGTGAAACAGTTAAGGAAACAAGGCGTGGATATTGAAGTCTTTACAAGTCAGCCAGGATATGCATTTAGCTCTCATACGGCACCAGCAGTTGAATGGGCCGACCAAATCAGAATTCAGCGATCGCGCACTGCCCAAATTTGGCCGGGAAGAATTCGTGGTAAAGCTGTTAATGGGGTACTATATACTTTACGTGCTATGCTCTATCTACTCAGAGCTTGGCGTCGCAACAATATATTACTAATAACTACAGCTCCCCCATTTTTGCCAGTTATCGGATATCTGGGTTATTTATTGTTCCGATTGCCCTATGTGTGTGTACTCTACGATCTATACCCTGACATTGCGATCGCATTAGGCGTAGTTTCCAAGCGTCACTGGCTAGTACGCTTGTGGCGTGGGATCAACAAACAGGTTTGGTTAAAGGCTAAGGGGATTATAGTACTTAGTCCGGTGATGAAACAACAGTTAGTAGCGCATTGTCCGGAAGTAGCTGATAAGATTTCTATAATTCATAGTTGGGCTAACCCAGAAGCGATCGTGCCGATTGCCAAACAAGAAAACTGGTTTGCTTGGAAGTATAATTTAGTTAACAAATTTACCGTACTTTATTCTGGCAATATGGGTCGCTGCCATGACATCGACACCATGTTAGAAGCTGCAAAGCAACTACAAGATGAGCCAATTCAGTTTGTCTGCATTGGTGGTGGTGCCAAACGCGAAGAATTAATCACGGAAGTAAATCGGTTAGGGCTGAACAATTTTACGTTTTTACCTTATCAAGATCAACAAGTGTTACCCTATTCTTTAACAGCTTGCGATCTATCACTAGTGAGTGTGGATGCAACTACAGAGGGTTTAATTGTTCCCAGCAAATTTTATTCAGCTTTAGCCTCTGGGCGACCAATAGCAGTAATTTGCTCACAGATTTCATATCTCAGGGAACTGATGGCTGAAGCCAAATGTGGTGGGACATTTGACAATGGGGATAGTCAAGGTCTAGCGCAATTTATTCGCTTTCTGAATCGAGATCCACAAATAGGAGAGCAGATGGGCAAAGCAGGTCGCCAGTATTTGCGATCGTCGCACTTTACACCGAAAGTTATCTCTCAACAATACTTAGATATTTTGCGGCAGGCACTATTGTCTGATGAGATAATAACCATATCTCAAAGCGATGTCTAGTAAGTATATTGGAATTAATTGAATATTTTTGGAGTATTTTTTTAGGAGTTGGACTTCGATGGTCTTATTGATCTCAGTCCCTCCAACATAGCCTTCCTTGCTCATAGTTGTTGTCTATACAGGAGGTGAAATTGCAGAAAAGGTGTGACCGAAATCGGAAACGTTCCCAGCGACGGGCTATTTATTGCCCCATTCATCGCTGCTATATCGATAGCGTCAGTCAGAAATATAAAATGTTTGCAGACCAAGCAGGTCAATTACAGCAACGAGGCATGAGTCGGCGGAATGCGTTGATGTTAGTAGCGAACCAAACCGCAGTGCCTATAGAAGGGGAATGGTTAGAAGCTTTTTGGTGTGACGAGTGTCAGCAAACAACTTGGTATCATATCCACAAGTGTAGCGATCGCAGTTATGAAATTTCGGTAGCACCACAAGAACTATGGCAGCAAGTAAGCGGAGTGATTGATGCTTTGGGGAATCCTTCTGTTGGGGAGTTTACGCGTAAGAGTGCCAGACAGGTTGGTTATCAAGGTGTTAAAGGTTTCCAGTTTGTGAGTTAAGTGTTATTTTGTAGACTTCCTGATTTCCGGGATTATATTCGCCCAATAGTTTTAAAATATTCTCTAAAATAAGCTGATGAAGAAAGCTCTCATTTGTGAAATATCGGGTCAGGATGGAGCTTACCTGGCACAGTTACTTCTTAATCAAGGCTATACCATCTGTGGTACTTCACGAGATGCCCAGATTTCTTCTTTCAAAAATTTGCTTCACTTAGCTATCCGTGACCAGATAAAGTTAGAGTCAATGGCCTTGAATGACTTTCGGAGTGTATTGCAAGTGCTGACAAAAATCCAGCCAGATGAAATCTACAATTTGGCAGGACAAAGTTCAGTTGGTTTGTCTTTTGAACAACCAGTAGAAACTTTAGAAAGTATCACTACTGGTACTCTGAATTTATTAGAAGCTATTCGCTTTTTAGGTATGCCAATCAAACTCTATAATGCTGGTTCTAGTGAATGTTTTGGGGATACTGGCCAAACTGCTGCTGATGAAACAACGCCATTCCGCCCCAGAAGCCCCTATGCTGTGGCTAAAGCTGCTGCTTTTTGGGAAGTTGCTAACTACCGAGAAGCTTATGGTTTGTTTGCCTGTTCTGGGATTTTATTTAATCATGAATCTCCCTTGCGACCAGAAAGATTTGTGACTCAAAAGATTGTTGCGGCTGCTTGTCGCATTGCTCAAGGTAGTAATGAAAAGCTCTATTTAGGCAATATACAGATTCAGCGTGACTGGGGTTGGGCACCAGAATATGTTGAGGCGATGTATTTGATGCTGCAACAGGAACAGCCGGATGATTATGTAATTGCTACGGGAGAAAGTAGTTCGTTAGAGGAATTTGTAGCAGCAGCATTTGCATCAGTGGATTTAGATTGGCGTGAACATGTCGTTATAGATAATAGCCTACTGCGACCTACAGATTTGGCAGTGGGTAGGGGTAATCCAGCTAAGGCAAATAACAAGTTGGGTTGGCAGGCGAAATATAAGATGAAGGATGTGGTGCGGATGATGGTGGAAGCAAGGCGAGTTAATTAAAGCAAATTTCCAATATTTAACAACTTATATTACTGGTATTGCTAAATGAGTTTACCATCCTTTTTTTACAGACGTTTAGCTCGTTGGATTACTTGCGAGTTTAATTTGCAAAATCAATCCAAAGTTACACTTAAAAATAAATATGAAGTAGCTAGCTTTAAAGATGTTTTTTGTCATCCATTTTACTGGCAAGTATTTCAATGGGTTAATATCTCTCCAAAATTAGTAGTGGACTGTGGTGCACATTGCGGCCATTTCAGTATTTTGGCAGACATTTGTTTTCAGAGTAAGTTTGGTACTTCAGATACTAAATATATTCTTATTGAACCCAATCCATATCTTTTACCAATTGTTCAAAAAAATATATCAAATGCTGGTCTAAGCCACCGAGTTGAACTTAAGCAAGGTCTTCTAGGAGAAAAAGATGGTAGCGCAACACTTTGGATTAAGCCACAGAATTATTTGGCTACGAATATGCAGTACAGCCAAGGAACAAAACCTTTCAATATTTCTTTCATTGATTTACAAGAAGTAGTGGGTAAAAGAGTGATTGACCTAATGAAGATAGATATTGAGGGAGGTGAGTTTGCCTTTGTACGTTCCCATCTAGATATCTTCAAGCAGGTAAATTTAATTTTTATGGAATTGCATAATGCTCCTGAAGAACTTCATTATGAAATCTTCGATTCTTTGAAGTCAGTAGGACTAAACTTGGCATCTGAGCCTATAGAGGCTAATGGACAGAAGCTTCTAGTCTTGCAACGCTTATAGCTAAAAAATTTCAGACTTTAGGCACAAGCTATCTAACTCCCTAGAGCAAACAAAAAAAATTATTGAACTTTACAAATAAAATATCGCTAGCAAGCAATGCTGCAAAATAAAGCTATCAGTATACTTGTAAAATTAACTATTACTCAGCGATATCTGGCAATTATATCTTTGATATTAGCATTGTTTACCTCTGTTTTAGAGGGAATTTCTACTCCTCTTGTAATGCTAATTCTTCAAGAATTGGGGGGTGGTTTATCTAATAGCGGTCAATCACCAAGAATTGTCAAAAACATAGTTGAGCTATATGCCATTTTTCCTAAAAGTTGGCATCTGCCAATATTGGTCATTAGTTTACTAAGCTTAACAATTATTAAAAATATATTTTTATATTTTTCAAATATTAATATTAATAATTTACAACTCAAAATTGGATTTTTACTTCGTAAACTTTGCATTGAACGCTTTTTAAAACTAGAAGTATCATTTTATAATCGATCAAATATAGGTACTTTATTAAGTTACGTAAATGAACAAGCCCAACGTAGTGAAATTTTATCTTCTCAACTGATAGAAATCATTAGAGAAATACTAATGATTTTTATACTTTTAACTGTATTAATTGCATTATCACCTGTATTAACAATAATTAGTGTAATCAGTTTATTATTAATATCTTTGCTGCTAAAAATAGTGCTAAGTTCTGTTAGAATTTATGGACGCGAAGCGGCTAAATCTATTGACAAATTTTCTTCATTTATTACAGAATTGCTAAGTGGAATTCGAGTAATTAAATCGTTTAATTTAGAATTTCGTGAGCTAGAACGTGCTGATAAATATCTAACAAACCGCTATGTGGCAGAGCTAGGAGCTTTGAAATATAATTCAGCAATAGTTCCTCTAACTGAAACAGCAGGAATTATCCTACTGTTGTTGCTTCTCGGTGTAGGTTCAAGCGTAGTTTCTGCCACAGGAAGTGGGGGTTTACCCTTATTGTTAGCCTATATCTATACCTTATTGCGAATGATACCGCGAATTAATCATCTTAATGGTTTACGCTCCCAACTAGCATTATTATCAGGTAGTTTAGAAGTAATTCATGATTTTTTGTCATCTACAGAGGAACTACATTTACCAGATGGTCAGAAGCCATACAGAGGTTTGATATCTGGAATAAATTTTGAAAATGTTATTTTTACTTTTGCTGCTAATTCAGAACCAACCCTGAAAAGTATAACTTTTCAAGTGAAAAAAGGCACAATAACCGCCATTATTGGTTCATCAGGTAGTGGCAAATCAACCCTAGCCGATTTAGTGATGAGATTTCATGATCCTGATTCTGGCAGTATCAAAATTGATGGAATTGATTTACGAGAATATCAAATTGCTTCTTGGCGAAACTCTATTGCAATGGTCAGTCAGGAAACATTCTTATTTCATACTTCAATTCGGCAAAATATTGCCTATGGTTGTCCAGATGCAACGGAGTTTCAAATTATTGAAGCTGCCAAAAAAGCTTATGCTTATGAGTTTATTGAAGAATTGCCAGAAGCTTTTGATACTATTGTGGGAGATCGTGGTGCAAGGCTATCTGGTGGACAAAGGCAGAGAATAGCGATCGCTAGGGCAATTTTGCGGGACCCGGATATCTTAATTCTGGATGAAGCAACTAGTGCATTAGATTCAAATTCTGAGCGGATTGTTCAGAGAGCGATTGAAGAAGTAAGCCGCGATCGCACCGTGATTGTAATTGCTCATCGCCTTTCTACCATTGAGAAAGCAGACAAGATTGTTGTTATGTATAAGGGTAGAGTCGCAGAGCAAGGAACGCATGAAGAACTACTAGCACTTCAGGGTGAGTATTGGTCTTTGTATAAATCTCAAGTATCTGTTAGAGAGCAAATTATTCAATCAAGTTGAAATCAAAAGTTTCTATGACATTTACTAGCCAGTCTTACAAAGCACGCTTAAACTCCATTGATGCTTTAAGAGGTTTAGCCGCCCTCACACTTGTTTTCTACCATGCTCGACCTATGTTTTGGGTTGGTTTCGGGAAGATATGGAAGCAATAAGGAAATAAATTTTGGGGTTGTGGACTAGGAAGTTTATTTACTAAAGTGGGTCTTTTCTCTTACTCGCTATACGCTATACATCGACCTATTTTATTATTTATTAAAGTCTCTGTAGCCCCTTTGTTAGAAAATTTTATAACCTTGATACCTGCGTTAAGTGCATCTTCACTGGCAGTATTAGTGGCGTGGTTTTTCTTTCTATTAATTGAAAAAAGAACTTTAAAACCGATTGGAGAAATGAAAGTAAAAAACTAAACAAAAGCTTAATTAATGAAAAATTTATTATTAACATAATTATATAAAATATGAAGATTTTGCTTGCTGGAAATCTTATAGGACAAGGCGGTATACAAAATCATCTTAGATGGCTATCTATAGCATTAGGAGAAGAAGGAATAGAGGTATTAGTTATTTCTTTCAATCCTCAGCAAAGCTCAATTGGTGATTCGCAGGATTTATACAAACCAACAAGTTCAAATATACAAGTCATCTACTGCAATTCTTCAAAATGGAGAAGACTATTAGAAATTACAGCTATTATTAACAAATTTTCCCCTGATGCTTATTTAGCAGTAGGTACAGGGTGGAATCTTTTTGTTCAGCCTCTTTTATCTGGAGTAAAAACAAGAAGGATATTTCATGAAGTCATGTCTGGTGTTTCTAATGGATGGCACGATTCTCGCTGGATTGTACGGTGGTGCTTTGATGAAGTTATAGGACAATCACCCACTGTTGCTAAAACTTTTACGGAATTCTTTGGCTGGAAGAAACCAGTCTCAGCAATACCCGCCATGCCAGAACCACTGGAGTTAACGGCATCTTTCCCTCAGGTTGTATCTAAAAAGGTTGAATTAGGTAAAGCTAAAGCTGCCCTTTTTAGTCGTTTAGTACCCCATAAGCAAGCCTTTTGGTTAGTGCAACAATGGGATTTACTCAAAGAAGTTTTAGGTGAGTTACATATTCACGGTAGTGGACCCGAAGAAGCACTGATTCGAGAATATATTGCTTCGCAAAATATAGGCGATCGCGTTAAGTGTTTTGGTCGCTATCCTGAGGGGCAAGCTTATGTTGACCTTCTTAGCAGCTATGATCTGACTTTGCTACCTACAGTTGGGGCTGAGGGAGCGCCCTTAGTTCTGTTAGAATCAATGGCTTGTGGAGTGCCTTTTGTAGCCTATGGAGTTGGTGGAATTCCTGGTTATGGAGTTGATAATCCGAATGTTTTAATAGTTGCGCCTGAACGTTGGAGAACAGATCAGGCAAGAGTTTATGCAGATATTGAGAATAAAGACAAATCATCTGAAGAAGGAAATCAATCTCCTGGCAAAATGCCCGTATTCGTCTCTGCTGTCAAACAGATGGCACATAAACTAGCCAAAAGTGAAATTAATCAAGCTCAGTTACAACAATTTTATCTAGAGCGATATTCTTATTCAGTATTAAAAAAGCTTTGGATCTCTTACTTATGCAATCAGTAATACAATCTATTTATCAATCTAAGGTTGGGCAAAATAAAGATAAGTTCACAGTAGCTCAACTAGGTGCTAGAGGGCACTACGCTATTCCACGTCTTTTAGATGAAGCCGGACAGTTAGAACACTTTTATACTGATATATGTGCTGTTAAAGGTTTTCCTAAATATTTGCGTTTGATTCCCCCAAAATTTCAGAGTAAGTCTTTAGCAAGGCTTACCGGTCGAATTCCCTATGGAATTAACCCCAACCTAATTACAGCTTTTTCTGGTTTTGGTTTTGAATATATTTCTCGCTTACGCAAAGCTAGTTCTGCCTTTGAGATTACAAAAACATTTTTATGGGCTGGAAAAACTTTTGGGCAGCTTGTTCTGCGTCAAGCATTACGTGGCAATGGCGTGTATGTTTTCAATACAGCAGGGCTGGAACTTCTACAGGCGGCAAAACAAACCGGATTGAAAACAGTGATGGAACAAACTATCGCCCCTTACCAAATAGAATACCAGCTTCTGCAAGAAGAACAAGCTTTGCATCCTGGTTGGGAAGAACCCCTACAGAAAAATGAATATCTAGCAGAGTATATTGAACGAGAACAACAAGAGTGGTCACTGGCTGATGTAATTCTATGCGGTTCAGACTTTGTGCGTGATACTATTCAAGAATGCCAAGGACCAAAAGAGCGCTGTGTCGTTCTTCCCTATGGTATTGATGCCAGTTTTCAGCTTTCTGCTAAAACCCCACACCAAGGATTGTTGCGAGTATTAACTATAGGTTCTGTAGGATTGCGTAAAGGAATACCTTACGTACTGGAAGCTGCTAAACAATTGAAAGGGAAAGCCATATTTCGTGTGGTGGGTCCAGTTCAAGTTTTGCCTGATGCAGTAGCAGCTTTGCACGAGAACCTGGAATTGGTGGGGCAAGTTCCCCGCTCTCAAATTATGGCTCATTATGATTGGGCAGACGTGTTTTTACTCCCTTCCATTTGCGAAGGTTCTGCTATTGCAACCTATGAGGCTTTAGCTTGCAGCTTACCTGTGATTGCAACACCAAACACTGGCTCCATCGTAGAAGATGGCATTAATGGATTTATCGTACCAATACGCGATGTAGATGCCATTGTTATGAAATTAGAGTCACTTTGTACTCAACCTGAATTACTAGTAACAATGAGCAAAATGGCTTTAGAAAAATCCATATTTAGTCACTTCACTCAGTATAAACAGCGACTACTTGAAATTGTTTAAAAAATTCATAATGGTCTTCAACATCAGGACTGGCATCTTTCTGATACCACCTTACAAAATGAAGTAAATTGTATGCTACCAAAAGCCACAATTGTGTTTACAACTCATAACCGACGTGAGTTTTTGCATCAGGCAATCAATGCAGCTCAGAATCAAAGTGTCACGGTGAAGATTTTAATTATGGATGATGCTTCTAATGATGGTACTCAGGAAATGATGTCTAAAGAATTTCCTGAAATTGAATATCATCGTTCCTCTGAAAACAGAGGCCCTTGTTATCACCGTAACCGAGGTGTAGAACTAGCTAACACTGAAGTAATTTTTCCCCTGGATGATGATTCTATTCTTCAATCTCCCTACACTGTTGAGCAAACCCTAGCAGAATTTGATCATAGTCGTATTGGAGCCGTTGCTATTCCCTTTTGCAACATTCTCCAAACTGAAAAAGTAAATACTCAGGCTCCAGATAAGTCTCAGGTGTATCTGACTCATGCTTTCGTTGCAGCTGCTCACGCTGTACTGAAATCAGCTTTCTTAAAAGCTGGGGGATACCGGGAGTTTTTCTTTTATATGGGAGAAGAAGGAGATTTATGTATTCGCCTCTTACAAAATAATTTCTTTGTCCGCTTAGGAACATCTGATCCTATTCATCATTTTCAACCTCCTAATAGAGTTTCGGTTAAAGCAGATATATTTGGCCGACAAAACGATATTCTTTTCCTTTATTGCAACGCATCATCACAGTATCTTTTATCCTATCTGCTGGGTACATCGGTTAAAGGAATACTTTATGGTATTAAGGTTAAACGCCCAATCAATATGCTCAAGGGATTGGTGCAAGGCTTTAAATTAGCTTTGACTGATTATACTATGCGCTCTCCTGTTAATTCAGACTGCTTCCAACTTTATAGGATGCTTAAACGGAGAGAATGTGTACCTTTAGTAGACGTCGAACATTATGTGCAATAAATTATGGAATTTTACGCTTTACTACCTGTACGTGACGAAGCAGATATTATTAAGCAGTGTTTAGAAAATCTGCTTAAATGGGCTGATGCTATCTATGTGTTTGATACTGGTAGCATTGATAATACATGGGAAATTGTTTTAGATGTTGCCTCCCATGACCAGCGTGTTAAGCCAATTCGTAAAGAACCAGTATATTTTTCTGAAAATAAATTGCGTGGCTATATGTTTCATATTGCTCGTGAGCAAATGCGAGATAGTGATTGGTTTCTAAGAGTTGATGCTGATGAATTTCACCACATTCCACCCCCTGAGTTTGTGAAAACTTACCTGCGCCTCAATGAAACAATTGTTTATCATCAATACTATGATTTTCAGTTCACTGAAACTGAATTAGCAGCATGGAAACAAGGTGAAGAAACTATTAATGATCGCCAACGCCCAATTGCGGAACGTCGGCGCTATTTTACACCTAGTTACTATAGCGAACCTCGCTTATGTCGCTATCGCAGCACTATGAAATGGCCTGAAACCTGCTCTTTTCCAATTAATGCAGGTTTTATAGCGAGGGAAAGACTACCAATTCGGCACTATCCGCATCGTGATCCGGTTCAGCTAGACCGTCGCTATCGTTTGCGATCAATTATGATGGCTGATCCAAATAATCGCAAGAATTGGTCAAGACCAGAGCAGCATCATTGGTCAGAAACTGATTGGCATAAGTTTATTGTTAGCAATGATGACCCTGAATTGCAATACTGGAAACCAGGGACAAATTTACCACGCTACCAGTTCACAAATCACTTAAGACCACCGCATATTCGGTTTGTACAGCGATTGGTTCATGCTTCACTTCTGCCGATTTTAGACCTTACTCGTCCCGCGTTTTCTGATTATACTCAACCACAACCCATTTCAGATGAAATCAATCAATTACTTATAAAAGCATTGAGTAACTTTACTTAGATTAAATATTTATATAATACCCCTAATAATGATAAAAAATAATATTTTTTATCTTAGTACTATCAGGGCAAACGCATCTAAAGTAGAATAATGCTTTCATACCAAGGATTTAGTTGTTTCATGATTTAGGCTATTTTTTCATTAATATCCTTATATAACAAGAGTTTCAGAAATTACGTGCGTTTGCTCTTTTACTATAGAACCATAAAAAACATGAAAAACTTTTTAAAAAATACTAAAACCATTCTCTCAAATCCAGAAATAGCTACTTTATATTCTAAATGGTCATTACAAAAGTTAATTGGATTAGATCCAAAAATTAAGATTCCTTCTGGGGGGTTATTAGGTAATTTGCGTCATTTTAGTAAATTTTATTATGTTAATAGTAGTATTAATAATATGACGTTGAAGCGTGAACAAAAACTTGTCCAGTCTCTTATACCTGATGGAGGTTGTGCTTTTGATATAAGAGCAAACGTAGGAGTTTTTAGCATTATGATGGCACTAAGTTGTAACAACATCGACATCCATGCCTTTGAACCAATTCCATCTATATTCTCTATTTTGCAGTCTAATATTCAAGACAATCATTTAGAAAATAATATTATTCAAAATAAATTAGCAGCATCAAATGTTTGTGGTTATATCAACTTGACTGATAGATTGGATAGTCCATGCCAAAACAAAATCCAAATTTCAGAAAATTACCAAAGTGGTAATGTATTCTCTGATTGTATAACAATTGATGTTTATTGTTATCAAAAGAATGTAGACTTTATCCATTTTGTAAAGATTGATGTTGAAGGAGCAGAATTGCTAGTTCTCCAAGGTGCTCAGACAATGCTGCTCAATAAAAAAATTGGTGCTTTACTTATAGAAGTGATTCCTCAAGCTGTGATAGATATGGGATTAAGCCTGGAAGACTTGGTAAATTATATTAATGGTATGGGCTATAAATGTTTTAAAGTTAATGAGGATGGAACAAAAGGTAAATCTTTTTCTCTTGAAGATTTGAGGCAATTTAAACTAGAAGAAAACGTACTACTGCTTCCTAGCAACTAGAGTATAAAACCTTTATTGGCGAAAGTAGATAGATTATGGGAATTCAAAAAAATATTCAGACATTCATTAGTAATCCAGGTATTCAAAAGAGATACCTAATCTGGCAAGCTACTCGATTAACCACAGGACATTTGCCATATATAGAGTTACCAAAAGGACAACGGCTATTTCCGGCAGATCGCTTCAACGACTTTCATGCTATTGCTACTCAGCATCCTGACATAAATGAATTTAACTTAGTAGACACTTTGCTATCCACATCAAGTAAAGGTGTGTTTGTTGATGTTGGAGCTAATGTAGGAGCTATGACACTTCTTGCTCATAGTACGGGACGTGTAGATACTATCTTGGCATTTGAACCTACTCACCGCTATTGTTCTGCTTGGCACTATAATGTCGCATATAACGGTATCAAAAATGCAACTTTAATCCAGACTGCTGTTGGAGATCGTATTGGCGAGGTAGATTTCAGGGTTGATCCTACTATGCCTCTTAATAACAAGATTAACAAAGGGCAAGTACACTTCAGTTCTCAAACCCAAAAAGTCAAAATTGTGACATTAGATTCTGTCTGCAACGCTCTTAATATAGACCGGATTACTTTGCTGAAAATTGATGTAGAAGGGGCAGAACCTTTAGTTATTAGAGGTGCAAAGCAATTATTAAAGGAGAGACGAATTCAGAATATACTTCTAGAATTTATTGTGGAGTTTATAGAAGATATGGATGAAGATCCATACAGCTTTGTTCAAATGCTCAATGAATTAGACTTTGATCTGTATGAGATTAATCCGAACGGTACACTAGGACAGACTTTGGATTACAAGGAAGTTGTAGATGCTCGTAGGGTATTACCAGATGCACCACTACGCCCATTTCATGGAATTAATTTAGTTGCACAATTGCAAACTTAACTTTTGAAATGAAAGTAAACCAATCGACAGAATACGAAACCCAAAATAGCAAAGTTTAAATTTTGTGGTTAAAAGACAAATATCAATCGAAATTACCAATACTTTTGAGAAAACATAAAGCCAAAAACTTTTGATTATGTGCTTTGTTTTTTTCAATTTAATAATTGCCCAATCATCTCAACATACCAAGGTAAATCAAAGCTATGCTATCAGCAAACCAACTCAAGAAGACTCTCA
Source organism: Nostoc sp. (assembly GCF_036919815.1). Taxonomy (GTDB): domain Bacteria; phylum Cyanobacteriota; class Cyanobacteriia; order Cyanobacteriales; family Nostocaceae; genus Nostoc. The sequence continues at coordinate 31,821 of NZ_JBALCE010000070.1, read as the reverse complement.
AGCGCATTCTGCCCGCTCCTCTGGTTGATATCGTGCAGTCTGCGCGTGCCCACCGCCACCCCCCTAATCCGCTTATGCTAAAAGCTAAGGATGATTTCGAGGCTCTTAACCGTGATTTACGCGCCGAGCAAATCGCCATGCGCCCAGACTTGATTTGGACTGTTGATCCTCAATCAAAAGACCCCTTTAGTTGGTTCTGCTACCGCTCTCCAGAAATGGTTAGTGAACTGGACTTTTTCCTTAAACTCCGTGTCAGCCGGAGTCGCTTCATCGACATTGGCGCGAACCATGGAGTTTATTCCTTGGCTTTTACTTTCGGTCGCCCTGGCACGAAAGCATTGGCACTCGATCCGTCGCCATTGGCTTTTCCTATACTCCAGCGTAATATTCAGTTGAACCCGGAGTGCGATATTACTCCTTTACAGATTGCCGCAGGTAGTGCTCCTGGCGACTTAAGAATGAAGCTGAACTGGCATCATTTAGAAGTTATCGCCGATCAAACCGCCGCAGAATCGGAGCAGGTGAAGATAGTGCCCGTTCGCACCGTAGATAGTTTATGTGAAGAATTGAACTTTCATCCCGACCTAATCAAGGTTGACGTTGAAGGACATGAGTTAGCTTGCCTACAGGGCATGGATAAGATTCTGCGACACCAAAGAACAGAGTTCTTTTTGGAGATTCACCCAGAGTTGATTGAACCGCTCGGATACCGATTAGATGATATCACAACCTATCTGCGCGGACTCGACTACAAATTCTGGAGTTTGGGAGGTGAGCAACGCAGCGCGTCTTGGATCAACGATCAAATTCATACCTTCTGGTTACTTTGCCGCCCAAGCAATTAACTAAGCTGAAAAACATCTAATTTTTTGTTCTTCATCGAATAGGAATTATGTTAGCCAATCTTGTGAGAAAAATTGTTCCAGAGAACTGGCGTCCAATTGGTTATTTAACCCATTTAACCCAAGCTAAGACTACTTATAAAGTGCAAGCTGGTCCCTTTGCTGGTATGCGATACATTGAAAAATCTATTGGGAGTGCTTATATCCCTAAGTTACTTGGCATCTATGAAAGGGAACTCAACCCTTTTATAGAAAAGGCTTGCCAGTTAGATGTTCAAAAGATAATCGATATTGGTGGGGGAGAAGGTTACTATGCAGTAGGAATGGCTTTGAAAAATCCATCAACACAAATTATTGTTTACGAAATGGAAGGCAAGGGACAGGATGCGATCGCTCAAATGGCAAAACTAAACTCTGTTTTTGACCAAATTAAAATTTGTGGTAAATGTGAACTAGAAGACTTAAAACAGGAGCTTTTAGGAAACAGTAAAAATTTAGTTATTTGTGATGTTGAAGGCTATGAGCTAAATCTACTTGATCCTGATAAAGTACCATCTTTGAAAAATACCTTTATTTTGGTTGAGTTACACGATTTTATTACTAGAGGTTTGGCTGAAGAAATCTACTCTAGATTTGAATCTACTCATCACATAGAGCGAATATGGCAAAAAGATCGATATAAAAATGATTTTCCTTACCATACCTTTTACACTCAACTTTTACCTAGTTCATACATTGACTGGGCAGTTAGTGAATGGCGACCAGAGCCGATGTCGTGGTTTTGGATGGAACCTTTAAAATAAAAATAATCAAATGAACATGACTATATAAAAATTAACTCATATTCCTGCACTAGATGGTCTAAGAGGAATTGCTGCATTAATGGTGATGTTTTTTCATTTCAACTGGCAGCCTCTAGGTATTTCAATGATAAATAAAATTGTAGTTTTTGGTCAAACAGGTGTAGAACTTTTTTTCGTACTTTCTGGTTTTTTGATCACTAGAATTCTAATATCTACAAAAAGTCAAAAAAAATATTTTACTAATTTTTATATCAGACGGGCATTAAGAATTTTTCCTTTATATTATGGATTCTTGATAGCAACGTACTTTATTTTACCACTATTGAAAATAGGTGATATACCACCGTTTAGTCATCAGATATGGTATTACCTATATATGCAAAATATTCCAGGTACATTTACGACTTTACAGAGTAATGGGCCTGGCGATTTTTGGTCGCTAGCAGTTGAAGAACACTTTTATCTTTTTTGGCCATTGTTGGTATATTTTTTATCAAGAAGGCATTTAATATGGGCATCGCTTGGAATTATTTTATTATCAATAGTCATTCGCATCATTCTGGTTAATTTTGATATAGGCGTGTTTTACTTCACTCCATGCAGATTTGATGCCTTAGCTATTGGTTCATTACTTGCGTATCTTGAATATAGGAATAAGCTTTTTGTGTACAGAAAATATTTCTTAAATGTTGGAATTTTTTCTTTTGTCTTACTATTGATTAGCTGGCTGTTTACTGGTGGTCAACATATGGATTCAGTACAGGTTATCAAATTTACGATTATAGCTGTCTTTTATGGTTGTGTTGTCGGCTATTTATCAATCCAAAATCATCAGAATTTTATGTCTCGAATTGTAGAAAATCGGTTTTTAGTATTTACGGGGAAAATAAGTTATGGACTCTACGTTTTTCATCCATTAATTTATAGTTTTACAGAGAAAAATGACTCTATTCATCCCATTGCTAATTTATTAATTTCTCTTTCTTTAACTTATTTGGTTGCATTTATTAGTTATGAAAAGTATGAAAAGTTATTTTTGAATTTCAAAAAATATTTTGAATACAAATAAATTATATCTAAATTAGATTTCTATGAACAAAACAATAAAAGTTTATCTTGCCTGCACAGGTGTAGGTATCATCAACCGAGGTATCGAAACCTTTGCCCGTGAATGTTTTAATGGGCTACATAGTACTGAAGGACTGCAAATTGAACTATTCAAGGGTGCAGGAGATGAAAAACTAGATGAACATCGATTGTGGAATTTGCCTCGCAATGGAAAACTAGCACCTTTTTTAGGCAAGTTTATCCGACGCAATCGCTATGTAGTTGAACAGTTATCTTCTTTTATTCCGTTTGTTTCCCATATTAAAAAGGGGAAGCCAGATATCATCTTCTACAGCGATTCTAACCTTGGTTTTCAACTCTACTGGTGGCGTAAGCAAATTGGTATACCTTATCAGTTGCTCTTTTCTAATGGAGGCCCTTGTAATCCACCTTTTACTAGAACTGACTATGTTCAACAAGTAGCACCATTTTACAGAGAACTGGCATTAAAAGCTGGAGAACCACCCTCAAAGCATTTTCTTGTTCCTTACGGCATTAACGTACCAGATGGAGATCCTTTGCTCAATCATGAAGAACGACAAAATATTAAACAACAGCTAGGCTTACCTAGCGATCGCCCAATTGCTATCAGTGTAGGTTGGATTAGTGCTACACATAAGCGTATGGACTATGTAGTCGATGAAGTAGCTGCTTTACCAGAACCTCGACCGTACTTAGTCATGTTAGGATACATGGACGCTAATAGCCCTCCCATTATTGATTTAGCATCTCAAAAGTTAGGCAAAGATGGGTTTACTGCTCGCTCAGTACCTTACGAGCAAGTTGCTAAATATTACCAAGCTGCTGATATATTTGTACTTGGTTCCCTCAAAGAAGGATTTGGAAGGGTCTATCTAGAGGCTATGATTCACGGTCTTCCCTGTATTGTGAATGATCACCCAGTAATGAGGTATGTTTTAGCAGAACAAGGAATATTTGCCGACTTGTCAAAGTCTGGTGCTATGAGTCAGGCTTTAGCTGATTTATTAGAGCGATCGCAATCAGTGGACAACAGAATTGAGCGCAGAGAGTTTGTACGTAAAAATTTTTCCTGGCAAAGTCTTGCTCCAAGTTACTTACAAATGTTTCATGACTGTCTCGCACATAACATTAATGTATAAACTTGATTTTATATCTACTTATTCATAAATCATTATGTATAAGACATGAGCAATTTATCTAACGTATTTTCTACTAGCCATAGCATATTTTATGATTGAAGTATATCGATATTTACTAATTATTATCTGTATATGCTTATTAGGTTGGGGAGTGATTCGCATAGAGCGAATCTACCAATATCCGTTTTTCATGGGCAGTATGTTTATTTCGTTTCTTCTGCCTCAAGTATTTGCATTAATTAATCATCCTGGTTTGGTAAGCCAAGACGCCCTAGAAAGGGTTTTGTTGATGTCATGTCTCTGTGCTGCTGCCTGTTGGATAGGGTATATAATAAAACCCAATACAAAATGGTTGAAGAAATTAGACGTTATGATCGATCAGAGGAAGTTGTTTAGAGCAGGAATAGCCCTTATGTTTCAGGGCTACTTGTTTAATTTTTTACTATCTATTACAACTATCCAAAGAAGTGATGTTGGTACGTGGACAGGTCCAGCTACTATATACGTCTTTTTCGCTCAAGTTATCAACATCGCTTTCGGAATTTTTCTTTTACAGACATTAAAACATCCCAAAGTTATTAATCTGATTTTGACAATTATTGCTGGCTGGCCTGTAGTGCAACCAATTTTTCAGGGACGACGGCAACCTACGATGACATTCATAATTATTGTAGGTCTTTCATTCTGGCTGGTTTTGCGCTATGTACCCCCAAGATTGGCAGTTATCACAGCTGTAGTGCTTCTAGCTTTTATCATTCCTGTAGTTGGTGCGTTACGGAGTCATTTTTGGGATTTAGTTTTTAGCGGGAAGTGGAAAGAAATATCATTTGCCTCTCAAAGAGCATTTGAAACACTGCAAACAGGTGACATATTGGAATTGAGGAATGCTGCATTATTAGCTGATGCGACCGAAAAGACAGGTTTATATGGATATGGAAGTGGTTGGTGGGATAGTATCGTATTTCAATATGTCCCTGGACAAATTCTAGGTTATGACTTTAAACAGTTTCTACAATTTCATTTAATAACAAGGGAGAAATTAGAAAATTTATATGGTTATACAATTCCCAACGGTAGTACGACTACTGGCATTGGAGATTCATTTACAGAATTTGGCTACTTAGGCTGCTTTTCTTTTGCTCTGATTGCATATTTATTTAAAAATCTTTGGATATCTGCTGTTTACCAAAAAAGCATTTTTAGTAGCCTACTTTATATAGGTCTAGCTAGTCCAGCAATGCTAGGATTAACACACGGCATAGGAAGATTTCTGCAAGAAGCAATATTTCAATTTATTTTTGTAAGTTTAACAGTTTATTATTGTAGAACCAAGTATAAATATTCACCATAAACTCACAAGTAGGAAATAATACTTGATAAATTATGGATATTACCATTGGAATTTTATTTTCTAACTATGGACCTTATCACATTGCTAGAATCGAGGGATTACTCGATTGCGCTCATAAGCTGCAAAACCAGGTAGTGGCTATAGAATTAGCACGTTCTGAAGACGAATATCCTTGGGAAATAAAAGTTGATAATCTACATTTCTCATTAATTTCAGTGAGTCAAGAGCAAGCTCTTGAAAAAACTAATAATTTTCAATTAGTGCAAAAGCTCAATTCTATTCTTAAAGAAGTAAATCCTAGTGTTATAGCAATTGCTGGTTATTTTAGACCTGCAATGCTTTTCGCACTAGCTTGGTGTTTATGGCATCGTAAGCCTGCTATTCTCCTATCAGAAACTACTGAAAATGATGCCCCTCGTTCCTGGTGGCGAGAGGTATTAAAAAGTATTATTATTACAAAATATAAATCTGCTCTGGTAGGAGGACAACCACATAAGAGATATTTAGTTAAATTAGGTATGCCCATAGAAGCAATCTTTATAGGATATGATGTAGTAGGAAATGAAGCCTTTCATCCAGACAGAATTAAACCTCTTCCTAGACCAATCAATAATCCTTACTTTTTAGCGGTTAATCGCTTCATTCCCAAAAAAAACCTTTCATTTCTCATCTCATCCTATGTAAATTATCATCAAATAATGGGTGATAATGCCTGGGATTTGGTTATATGTGGTGAGGGACAGATGCGGCTAAATCTTAAACAACAAATTCTCGAAGTTGGCTTAAAAAAGCATATTCATCTTCCTGGCTTTCTTCAGCAAGATGAACTCTTTCCCTATTTTGCTCATGCAACTTGCTTCATCCATGCAAGTATTCAAGAACAATGGGGATTAGTCGTTAACGAAGCAATGGCAGCAGGTTTACCTGTTATTGTTTCTAACCGTTGTGGTTGTTATGAAGATTTAGTTCTGGAAAGCATTAATGGGTTTGGTTTCGACCCTGAAAATCAGCAAGAATTGACACAACTCATGGTCAAAATTAGTTCAGGTGAACTGGACTTACAAGCAATGGGTCAAGCTTCCTTGGAACATATTCAAAAGTTCTCTCCAGATTATTTCGCTCAGGGCTTAATGCAGGCAGTTGAATACGCCTTACCAAATGGCTAATTCCTTATGAAAATACTAATAGTAATTCCTGCTCTAGGATCAGTTTATGGTGGTCCATCTAAAAGCGTAGTTGAACTAGCTCAGGCACTTGGTACTTTTGGTCTAAGTGTTGATCTGGTGACAACCAATGCCAATGGATCTACCAGCATAGATCTTCCACTTTATGTATGGCTCTCCAAAAAATTTTATCGAATTCAATACTTTCCCTACTGGGCTTTGAGTGACTACAAAATTAGTTTTTCTTTAACTATATGGCTATTCCAGCATGTAGCCGACTATGATTTAGTCCATACCAATGCTATTTTTTCCTATCCTATTTTGGCTGCTTATTGGGCTTGTCAGCAGCAGCGAGTTCCTTACGTTGTCACTCCCAGAGGGATGTTAGAACCTTGGGCGCTATCTTACAAACCTGGGAAAAAGCGTTTATATTACACCCTATTTGAAAAGTTAGCTCTTCAACGTGCTAGTGCTATTCAAATGCTGGCCTCAACTGAGGCAGAGGGTACTAAATCCCTTAATATCAAAACACCTCTGATTATTGTTCCTAATGGAATTAACTATCAAGAATTTGAAAATATACCAAACACAGAACTTTTTTATCAACAGTTTCCTTGCACTCGTAACAAAACACTAATTTTATTTTTGGGTCGCATTGATCCTAAAAAAGGATTGGATTTATTAGCCACTGCTTTTGCTAAAGCACATAAAGAATTTCCTGAAATTCACCTAGTTATTGCAGGACCGGACAACATAGGATTCCTAGCGACTGTTCAAAACTACTTTATGACAGCAGGATGTAGCGATGCTATCACATTCACTGGAATGCTCACAGGAGCAATGAAATACGCAGCTTTAGCAGCTGCTAATATCTATGTTGCTCCTTCCTATTCCGAAGGGTTTAGTATGTCGGTACTAGAGGGAATGGCGGCGGGATTACCCTGTGTGATTACTACTGGCTGTAATTTTCCTGAAGCGGCGGCGGCAGGGGTAGCTAGTGTTGTTGATATTAATAGTGATCAAATAGCCAATGCATTGATTGAGTTTCTGAAGCAACCTCTGCAAGCAAAAGATATGGGCGATCGCGCCCGTCAATTTATATTAGAAAATTATACTTGGGATAGTGTAGCCTTAAAATTGATTTCAGTATATCAAGATATTATAATAAAAAGGCATCAAAACCCCGTGTCTTTAGAGTTGGGAGGGTAAATATAGGAGTACTAGACACCTTTACGATCGCCTATAACCATGACAGATGGGGGCTAATCCAGAGGATATTTAGATAATCGCTCTTCTCAATTTATATTAAAAATTTTAGGATAGCATCAAAATTGATTTCAGTAATAACAGCCGTAATAAATTGCAAAATAGGGGATTATTTATGATTTAATCTACTAGCAAATACGAGTACTCTTATTCCGATACTAAACCAGGACACCATCATAGCTATCTCATTAAACCTCTAATGGAGATGATATCTAAATGTGTTAATATTTTTGAACATCAAGCAAAACTGCGGATATTAGATATTGGCTGGATCGAGAGCATATTCAAAAACTCTCTCCTGACTATTATGCTCAAGGACTAATGCAAGCAGTTGAATATGCTTTAGCAGTTCATGAAAATGCGAAAAAATAACAATGAAAATTTTAATGGTTATCGCTGCATTAGGAAATGTCTATGGTGGACCTACAAAAATTGTTCTTGATTTAGCAGAATCAGTTGTAAAATTAGGTGTCAGCGTTGATATCGTAGCTACTAATGCTAATGGTTATACAACTCTAGATGTACCTTTAAATAAATGGATTACGGAAAATAATTATAGATTACAGTATTTTTCCTATTTTAATTTTTTAGATTACAAGTTCACTGGATCAATGACAAAATGGTTATTTTATAATGTATCTGACTATGACATAGTACATACTAATGCCATCTTTTCTTATCCAGTTCTAGCTGCTCATTTGGCTTGTCAATTTCGCATAGTTCCATATATTGCAACTCCTCACGGAATGATGGAACCTTGGGCATTAGCTTATAAAGCTTGGAAGAAAAAATTTTACTTTACTTTTTTTGAAAAGCCATCATTACAAAAAGCTAATGCTATTCAAATGACAGCTTCTACTGAAGCTAGACAAATAAACACACTTGATTTAAAAACGCCTTTAGTTTTTGTTCCTAATGGTATCAATAGCACAGATTTTGAATCTCCACCTAGTGCGGAGCTTTTTTATGAACAGTTTCCCAATAGTCGCAATAAAACACTAATTATATTTCTAGGTCGCATTGATCCAAAAAAGGGATTGGATTTATTAGCCTCTGCTTTTGCTAAAGCACACGAAAAATTTCCTGAAACTCACCTAATTGTTGCTGGGCCAGACAATACAGGATTTTTACCCACTGCTGGAAGTTATTTTAGCAAAGCAGGCTGTAAGAATGCTGTCACCTTTACTGGAATGCTCACAGGTGCTATGAAATATGCAGCTTTAGCAGCCGCTAACATCTATGTTGCTCCTTCCTATTCTGAAGGATTTAGTATGTCAGTATTAGAGGGGATGGCGGCGGGATTACCTTGTGTGATTACTACTGGCTGTAATTTCCCTGAAGCGGCGGCGGCGGGGGTAGCTAGTGTTGTTGATATTAATGCTGACCAGATAGCTAATGCATTGATTGAGCTTCTGAAACAACCTCTGCAAGCAAAAGATATGGGCGATCGCGCCCGTCAATTTATATTAGAAAATTATACTTGGGATAGTGTAGCCTTTAAATTGATTTCAGTATATCAAGACATTATAAGTAAAACGCATGAAAACCCCGTGTCTTTAGAGAAGGGAGTGTCATGATAGGAGTACTAGACACCTTTCGCGATCGCTTATAACCATGACACCACCACAAGTTCAGGCGCGAAATACCTTACCCCCTAATTTATATTAAAAATTTTATTAAAAATTTTGGAATAGTATAGCCTCAGAAATTATCTCAGTAATAAATTTAAAAGAGGGCATTACTTATGATTTTATCTACTGAAAAATACGAGTACTCTTATTCCGATAGTAAACCAGGACACCATCATAGCTATCTCATTAAACCTCTAATGGAGATGATAATATCTGAATCTGTTGATATTCTTGAACATAAAACAAAACTGCGGATCTTAGATATTGGCTGCGGTAATGGCAGTTTGAGCAACTTAATTGCACACCAAGGCTATGAGGTTGTTGGTATTGAAGAATCTGAGTCAGGTGTTAAATTAGCTAATCAGACTTTCCCAAACTGCCGCTTTATTGAAGGCACTATCTACAATCTACCCTATGCACAACTGGGAGAAAAGTTCGATATTGTTATTGCGGCTGAGGTAATTGAGCATTTATTTTATCCCAAAGAATTGCTTAGAAATGCCAAAAAATGCCTGAAGCAAAATGGTCGTTTAATTATTACTACCCCTTATCATGGCTATCTCAAAAATCTCATGCTTGCTGTTTCCGGAAAAATGGATAAGCACTTTACTACTCTCTGGGATGGAGGTCACATAAAGTTTTTTTCTGTAGCAACTATGACTGCTTTACTCGAAACAGAGGATTATACAAACATCAAATTTAAGTTTGCAGGTAGATTTCCTTATCTTTGGAAATCTATGTTATGTTCTAGCACCCTAGTTTAATCAAAAATAATTTATTTAAATTTACTAATCAATGCTAGAAGAAATTACCCCTCTTATCCTTACCTACAACGAAGATCCCAATATTAATCGCACCCTTCAGTGTCTTGCATGGGCAAAGAAAATTATTGTCATTGACAGTTACAGCACAGATGAAACTTTAAAAATTTTGTATTCCTATCCTCAAATAGAAGTCTTTCAAAAAAAGTTTGATTCCTTTGCTTCTCAGTGTAACTATGGATTAGGGAAAATCTCATCTGAATGGGTACTATCCCTAGATTCAGATTATGTTTTAACTGATGAACTAATTCATGAAATTAATGCATTACAAGCTGAGACTGATACAAATAGCTACAGTGTTAGATTCAAGTACTGTGTCTTCGGTAAGCCTCTGCGTCGCACTCTACTTCCACCCCGAACAGTTCTTTACAAACGAGAAAAAGCGATTTACAAAGATGACGGACACGCTCATCGGGTTTGGGTAAAGGGTAACTCTGCAACCCTTACTGCCTATATTCACCACGACGATCGCAAACCTCTAAGCCGCTGGTTATGGGCACAAGATCGCTACATGGTGATTGAAGCTAAAAAACTACTAGAAACTCCAGAAAGTGAACTCAGCTTAGGCGATCGCATCCGCAGACAAAAAATATTTGCACCTTTGATAATTTTATTTTATTGCTTGATTATCAAAGGCGGTATTCTAGATGGTTGGCATGGTTGGTACTATGCCTTTCAGCGTGTTCTGGCAGAAATACTCTTGAGCATTCGACTTATAGAAGCTGAGAAATTTAAAACCTAGTTATTGCATTATTTAGTTCTCAACCTAATTCATAGAAAATTGTATCTATGCTTGGCGTTGAGCAACGCACAGTGAACTACTCAGACTTGCCTACCCCATGCATCTAGATCAATACACAGTCGGAAATTACACTCCAGGCGCAACATATTGGAAGCAACTTTTTTGGTATTTTCTTGGGTCGCCCTTAGTTGAAAGTTATTGGCTACCATTTTCAGCTTTTAAGATTTGGGTACTCCGCAGTTTTGGAGCTAAAATCGGTCAAGCTGTCCGCATTAAACCTGGAGTGCGGGTAAAATTTCCCTGGCGGTTATACATTGGTGATTTTGTTTGGATTGGGGAAAGTGTATGGATAGATAACCTCGCTTTTGTAACCATCGAAAGCCATGTTTGCCTATCTCAAATGGTCTATCTCTGCACTGGAAATCATGACTGGAATCATCCCGATTTTAAATTGATTGATGCTCCAATCCATATTCAAGAGAGTAGTTGGATTGCTGCCAAGTCGGTAATTGGCCCAGGAGTTACTGTTGGTCGGGGAGCAGTACTGACTTTAGGTGGTGTGACTGGAAGCTCACTAGAGCCGATGACTATTTATGCAGGTAATCCGGCTCAACCCATCAAGCAGAGAAAGCTTTGATATCCAATTTTTGCGATCGCATCTCATAGTTTAGTTTACTACAAATTGGGGTAGACCTACACACACTCCACATTTAGTAATTAGTCATTCAAAGGACGCTTTGGCTTAATATCTAAATTTCTGCTTGCAGCAACGGCTATTAAATTGGGAGCATCTCAGTTTTGCAAATACACCATAAGAGAAATAAGATTCCTGCTCCCTCTCCTTACTAAGGAGAGGGCTGGGGTGAGGTTTAGGCTTTCTACGAAAGTGAGATCCCCCCTATTGGATTTCCTGAAATTTCTCAATTGTGAGATATTTTTCTTCATCAGCTATCTGACTGTTGTAATCGATATCAATTTGCGTTGGATAGCCAAATCTAGCACTGTACCGTACATTCAGGCTGAAGGCTTGACGGTTGATAGCATCTTGAATCACATCAAATAGCTTAGGAATTGTGTTGTAGTTTTGAAAGAATTCTGGATTAACTGGTTTACCTGTAGCTACAGAAGTGATGGAAGTTGTTTGACCATTACGTACTTTAATGACTACTGGTCCCCTAGCGTCGGCTATACAAAAGCAACTATTGCTCAAAGTATAGTCATAGTTGGAAATATTTTGCCGATTCCAGAAACGACGATTAAATTCTAATCGCTTTTCTAATCGCTTTAAATTCAAGTTATTACTCGCTGGCGATTCTGCTATCTCTATGGGAGATTTGGACATTACTGGTAGGTTCAGACCAAAAGATAGCAATAATCCGGCACTGATAATAATAGGTAAACGCATATCAATCCATTTTATTTTAAAAATATTATATCTAATAATTTCTCTAAGTGAGTCGGCGCAAATATTTCAAGCTATGTTAAGAAATTTAAATGTAGGGTGTTTTAGCTGAAAACCTAACACAGCCTATCTTGACTTTATATTTGTTTACATAAATTGATTTTTTCTTGCCGACTGACTTATGTCGTAAAATCCTGACTGTAAAAAACAAATTTTTTATTTCAAGCATGAATGAACCACAAACTTGGTATATTGTCAAGCGTTCTGCTGGGAATTGCAAAATTGTCCCCAGCGACAAAGTTGGAGACGATAATCTAGAGATTATAGAACAGTGGGGGCCTTTTAGTTCGCCAGAAGATGCGATCGCTCGGCGTGTCGGACTTATTAGGGCTGGAAAGTGCCAACCAGTTTAAGTTAGGAGTCATTCAATTTGGGATTTTAGATTTTGGATTGAAGGAAAAATCTAAAATTGGCAGAGTTAGAAATTGTCAATGATGGTTTTTATTCCTAACTCCTCACTATTAACTCCTAACTTTATTCCTAACTCTTCATTTTTCTGCTGTGGGCGTGGCCTTAGCAGTAATTTGTTTACCTATGACTTCCACTGCTTTAGCGAATTGGGGGTCTGCTAGGGTAGCGAGTTTTTCACGTCCATGAAGCCACAACTCCTCGATTTGCGCTTTGGTCAAATCCACCTTCACATCTGGCTCAATGCCTTTATGATTGATATCTCTACCGCTGGGGGTATAGTAATGAGCAATTGTCACCGCCAATCCTGAACCATCTTCCAGGGGACGCACCGATTGCACCAGTCCCTTACCAAAGGTTTGAGTACCAACCAAAGTAGCACGCTTATTATCCTGCAAAGCCCCTGAGAGGATTTCACTTGCACTGGCTGAACCTTTATCTACCAGCACCACCAACGGTTTATTTGTCAAGGCTCGTCCGTTTGCTTCTTCCTTTTCTCCCTCTCCTTGGCGTTCAACGGTGGAGACAATCTTACCTTTATCTATCCACATCCGGGCAATATCCACACTTGAGAAGAGTAAGCCGCCTGGATTACCACGCAGATCCAGAATATATCCAGCTACCCGTTTGGTTTCTAAATTTTTGATGGCGATTTGCATTTCTTTACCAGCATTGGCGCTGAACTGGTTCAAGCGAATGTAGCCAAGATTCCCTGCTGGAGTTTGCTTCTGGGAAAACTTAACTGCATGGATTTCAATCCGCGCCCGTTTGATGTCAAACTGTTTTATCTGAGCGTCGCGCCTAATTGTCAGGCTGACTTGGGTTCCTGCTTGACCCCTAATCAAGGATACTGCCTGATTGCTATCCATCCCCTTAGTATCTTTGCCGTCGATTTTGAGGATGATATCTTTCGCCAAAACACCAGCTTTAAAGGCTGGTGTATCTTCAATTGGCGCAATTACAACCAGTTGCTTCGTTTTTTCATCCTGACTAATCGTGATCCCAATACCTATTAGTTCTCCAGAGGTGTCCACTTGCATATTCTTAAATTCCTCTGGGTCCATAAACCGGGTGTATGGGTCTTGTAGCTTTTTGAGCATTTCCCGAATGGACTTATACGCTTCCTGCGGATTACTGTAGGACTTACTCAAGTACTCTTTACGAACAGCCTGCCAATCTAGCTGATTAAAAGTACCGTCTACATATTGGCGGTCAATTGTTTGCCAAACTTCATCTACCAATTCTTTGGGACTTGCTTTAAATAAAGCCTGACCTCGCGAGTGAATGCCAAGGCTAATAACAGCGATCGTGGAGAGTGTCACTGCCGTAGCACCCAAAACAAGCCTACTTTTTGTAATCACCATAATCACAGCTGGGTCAGAGGGAATATATATATATCAGTATGCTCAATCTAACACAGGCTACCACTGTACAGACCAAATATATATCCTTAATTTAAACAAAATACTTGACAATTTAGCGAATTTGGGAATGGGGAATGGGGCATTGGCCAATTCAATTTTGGATTTTGGATTGACGATAGCGGAGCGTTAGCGAGTCCGCGTTAGCGAGTATTCGAGCGTCGCGTCTTTTGGATTAAATTTCAATCTAAAATCTAAAATCTAAAATCTAAAATTCCTACTCCCCACTCCCCTAGCCCCTTTATGGTTCTACCCAGCGTTCATCTGCCTTAATCAGGTTAATTAATTCCTCTACACCTTTATCTTCTAGGACTTTTTTAATTTCCTCTCTGCCACGATACAAAGAAATGTAACCAGGTGTTTTGCCAACATAACCATAGTCGGCATCCGCCATTTCTCCCGGACCATTGACAATGCAACCCATAACCGCTATGTCAAGACCAGTTAAGTGTTTAGTGGCTTCGCGGACTTTGTGCAGCACTTCCTCTAGGTTAAACAAAGTGCGTCCACAGGAAGGACAAGCGACGTATTCCACCATCGTTTTTCGCAATCCCAAAGCTTGGAGAATGCTGTAACAGACGGGAATTTCTTTTTCTGGTGCTTCTGTAAGTGAGACGCGAATTGTATCCCCAATGCCATCAGCAAGTAAGGTAGCAATACCAGCCGTGGATTTAATTCGCCCGTATTCACCATCACCGGCTTCGGTAACGCCTAAATGTAGCGGATAATCCATACCTAGATCATCCATGCGCTTGGCTATCAGGCGATAGGCGGCTAGCATCACTGGCACTCGTGAGGCTTTCATGGAAATAACCAAGTTGCGGAAATCCAAAGATTCACAGATGCGAATGAATTCTATGGCAGATTCTACCATTCCTTCGGGGGTGTCACCGTAGGTAAATAGCATCCTTTCAGCGAGGGAACCGTGATTTACCCCAATTCGCATCGATTTTCCTTGATCTCGCAAAGAAACTACTAGAGGTTCTAAGGTTTCGCGGATTTTATCGCCAATTTCGTCAAATTCGGTTTTAGTATACTCGGTTCGATTGACGTTTGGCTTTTCAAACACATACAAGCCTGGATTAATCCGCACTTTTTCTATGTGCTTGGCGACTTCCACAGCGATTTTTAGCCCGTTGTGATGGACATCAGCCACAATTGGCACGTCTTGGTAAGTTTTAATTAATTTTTGTTTAATTTCTGCTAATGCTTTAGCATGAGCCATACTCGGCACTGTGACGCGGACAATTTCGCAGCCAATTTCGTGCAGACGACGAATACCAGCCACGGAACCATCAATATCAAGAGTGTCTTCGTTAATCATTGACTGCACCACAACGGGGTAGACGCCGCCAATGGTGACATTTCCCACCTTTACGGGACGGGTTTTACGCCGCTTGATAGTTGTATCAAAGGTAGGTTGACTTAATGTTGTATTTGAAGTTTCTAGTGTGGGCAGAGTTTGCATAACCTGATTAGGTAAATTTGCTGTAGCTAAAATATCAGATTTAATAAATCTCTGTCTCTCAGATTGCCACAGCTAGGGCTTTTTTGGACGATTAAGTAGAAAAAAAATGGAGAATAAGACAGCAGAAGAAATTAACGGTTTTTTCTCATCTCTTAAAATGTGTAGCTGAGTAGCGTAGGCATAGCCCGCCGCAGGCATAGCCCTATTACTGAGTTATAAAGAATACTACTACTATCACAGTAGTTCTATGACCCAACCTGCAATATCTGTAATTCACTCGATTCCTGATGGTGCGGTTTTAATTACAACTATACTCTGTGAGTATCCAATTCCTAAGCCTCATAGATGTAAGTGATGGCAATTAATACAAATAGTGAATAAATTATTGATCGTCATCATCAAAAGTTAATTCGTCATTATCTAAATCTAATATATAATCAATCTCTTCAGGATCTTCAACCTCACGTAGTTGATTTTCTTCAATTCTCTTTTCTGGCATCATAGTGTTGCATAAGATAGCGCCCTGCAAGTCTGTATATCTCAAATAAGTATCTCGCAAGTCTGTATTTGTGAGGTTAGCATTCCTTAAATCCGTGTGTATTAAGTTAGCACCTCTTAAATGACTGCCACTCAGATTTACGCGTTCCAAGTCAAGATTGCTGAGATTACAACCGCTAAAATCTAGTCCACTTAAGTCAGCACCGGGATATATGCGAATTACACCTGGCGGATCATTTGCTGCTGTGTCTTTAAAACCATCAGAATTGTAGTAAATAGCGTCAGTTAAATTTGCTTCACAGTTATTTATTTCATTGGTATCGTCAACATATAAAACAGTACGCTTAAGATAAACTTTTTTCAAGTAATGCTTAAATTTGACTACAAACCAACTATCAATATTTGCTTTTTCCCAGTTAGTATCACTGAGATTTACACTCTGTAAAGCGATTTCTGTTAATAGAGCCTGACTCAAATCAGCACCAGTTAAATTAGAACCTTCAAAAGATGACTGAAATGCATTCATGCCTCTCAAGTTAACACCTGTTAAATTGCATCCATCAATTCGAGTATGATCTAGGTTTACTCCACTCAGGTTAGCTTCTTGCAAGTTGCTAGAAATGATGTCAGCATAGCCTAAATCGACATTACTTAAATTTGCCTTGCTGAGGTTGACACCATACAACTCAACACCTTTTAGTTTGACACCACTTAGGTCAACTCCTGAAAAGTCTCTCTCACCTGCGGCATAGTGTTTGAGTAATTCATCTCGGTTCATAAGAGCGATCGCTAAATTTGTGTTTTCATAATACAAATATACTATAAGGAAAGAGCATGAGGAGCGATTGCACCTAACACCAGCTAAATTAGACTTATCACCAAATGCTTTAATTACTATGCTAGAAAAAACATCTACATTCCAGAAAGCCATAATCGATTACTTTCATTGACTTTACGGCAGTCAGTGTTAATGCTGACTGTTTTTTTCTGGTCTTTTAGTCCAAAGTCCAGTAATAAAATTTGGGGATTGAAATTATAGATGTTATTAAAGAATAAAAGCGACTGTAATTATGAACACCCAAATAACACCCCAACTATCTATTCCTCCGCACTTTAACTCCGCTAAGGTGAGCGAAGTCTGGCGCGTACCTTACCAAGAACGTGCCGCCGAAGCTGAAATCTGGGCAAAACAACACGATATCAAACCTGCATCTTTAGATAAAACCAGCATTTGCTTACTATTAATTGATGTCCAAAATACCTTCTGCATTCCTGGATTTGAATTATTTGTAGGTGGAAAATCCGGTACTGCGGCGGTGGATGATAACGTCAAATTGTGTGATTTTATCTATCGCAACTTGGGAGTAATTACAAAAATTGTACCTACTTTAGACACCCACACAGCAACACAAATCTTCCATCCAATCTTTTGGGTGAACGCCGCCGGAGAACATCCTACCCCAGCAGCGACTAGCATCACCTCAGGAGATATTGAACAAGGTATTTGGAAAGTTAACCCAGCAGTTGCTAATAGTGTTACTAATGGGGATTATGAATTATTAGAAAAACACGCTTATTATTACGTTAAGCAACTAAGTCAAGACGGTAAATATCCCCTCACTGTTTGGCCTTATCATTCTATGTTGGGTGGTATTGGTCATGCTTTAGTTCCATCAGTAGAAGAAGCGATATTTTTCCACTGCATTGCGCGTCAGAGTCAGACACAATTTGAAATCAAAGGTGAAAATCCCTTAACAGAAAACTATTCCATATTACGTCCAGAAATGTTGGAAGATTTTGAGAAACGTCCACTTGCTCAAAAAAATATGCGCCTGATAAAACAACTTTTAGAATTTGATGCTGTCATTATCGGCGGTCAAGCTAAAAGTCACTGTGTCGCCTGGACAATTGACGATTTATTAACAGAAATTAAACAGGTAGATGCTGCCCTTGCTAAAAAAGTTTATCTGCTAGAAGATTGCACTTCACCTGTTGTTGTTCCCGGTGTTGTGGACTACACAGAACAGGCAGATGCGGCATTTACAAGGTTTGCAGAGGCAGGAATGCATATTGTAAAGTCTAGCGAACACATAGCATTTTTTTAACGCATAGGCGCTTCGCCTTCCCGCAGGGTAGGAACGCAGAGGAAAGCGCAAAGGCTCGCGGAGGGAATCTCTGTCTTCTTCTGCGAAACCTTTGCGATCCTATGCGTTTTAAAACGAACCTCATTTTTTCAAATAACCCTTTGGATCTTCGGCTACCCAACCCAGAGATGAGCTAGAACGCACTTCAAAATGGAGATGGGGTTGAGTGGAACTTGGTTGTCCACTGGTACCTACAGTTCCCAATATGTCTCCTTTTTTCAGTTGCTGACCAACACTAACTTTGATACTGTCAAGTTGAGCATAACGGCTTTGGAGTCCGCCACTGTGGTTGATGATGACCAACTTTCCATAAGTACCTTGGTCATTAGCAAAGGCTACAGTTCCAGGCGCGATCGCTAGCACATCATTACCCACTGGTGCTAATAAGTCAACACCACTATGAAAGAAAACTTGACCTGTTGCCGGATTAATTTGCCAGCCGTAAGCTAATCCGATTGTTGCCACTTGTGCCAAAGGATATCCAGACAGGGATGCACGGTTTGGCGTACCTGTATTAGTAGGTAAAGGGGACTTAGTTACAACACCATTCGGCGACCAATTTACCCCCGGAAGAAACACAATTCTAGGGTCTTGTTGGCAGCCATTCACCTCAAAAAGGCTATCAGCACGAACTTTGTATTTTGCCGCCACTTGTCGCCAAGTTTCACCGCGAGGCACTTCGACTACAACCCCATTGTAGGGAGGAATTTGAAGTACACTACCAACCGTGGCGTTCGCACCGTTCTGCAAAGCTGGATTCATGCCAATAATAGTTGTAGGTATGAGATTGTAGCGCTGCGCTATGCTCTCCAAAGTTTCGCCACGAACAACTTTATGGCGTTGGAAGCGAGATAAGGCTGGAGTTGGGCAACCACTGACAACAGCCTTGGCGCTGTTGGTGTTTGGCAGTATGCTTACTAGGCCCAAGGCGCTAATTAAGCTACAGAGAAACAGTTGACGAAAAGGTAAAGTCATGTATGTACGTCAAGAGCGCATTAACTTTAGATTTTAGATGGGAAGAGTGGGGAGTGGGGGAGATGACGGAGATGAGGGAGACAAGGGGGACAAGGAGAATAACCAATGCCCAATGCCCAATCCCCAATCCCCAATTTCTAGTAAATTGATCTGTCCACTTGCCGTTCGCTTGACTACACTTAGAAATTAGCAACTGCATTGCTGTCCTTAAGCAAAATGATTATGAAGTTATCTTTAAAGCAAGTGGCGGTTTATGTGTTTTTACTGGTGTTCGGCGGTGGTGCAGGTTTGTTTGGCAGTCGCTATCTGCTGCCACAAAATTCCTCATTCCAACAGTTAAAAAATGTAACAATGGCTTCGCCTCCAGAATCCATAGTTCCGAATTCTCCTAACGGAACGATTGGGGCTACTGGGGGCGATAATGTGAATTTTATTGCGACGGCTGTGCAAAAAGTTGGCCCGGCTGTGGTGCGAATTAATGCCACTCGCAAAGTCGCCAATCCCATCTCTGACGCTTTAAAAAATCCCCTCTTGCGGCGATTCTTTGGAGAGGATGAGGAACCAATTCCGCAAGAACGCATTGAGCGCGGTACAGGATCGGGATTTATTTTGAGCGAAGATGGAGAATTACTCACTAACGCTCATGTGGTAGCCGACACGGATACAGTACAAGTCACCCTCAAGGATGGTCGCAGTCTAGAAGGCAAGGTGGTAGGAGTTGATTCTATAACAGATGTGGCGGTGGTGAAAATAAAAGCGAATCATTTACCAACAGTGAAACTGGGCAATTCGCAAAACTTGGTGCAGGGACAATGGGCGATCGCTATTGGCAATCCTCTGGGTTTAGATAATACTGTCACTATTGGCATCATCAGCGCCACCGATCGCACCAGCGCTCAAGTTGGTGTCCCAGATAAGCGAGTCACCTTTATCCAAACTGATGCCGCAATTAACCCTGGTAATTCCGGGGGACCTTTGTTAAACGCCCAAGGCGAAGTGATTGGTGTTAACACTGCCATCCGCGCTGATGCTCAAGGACTTGGTTTCGCCATCCCCATTGAAACCGCCGCCCGCATCGCCAATGAACTTTTTACCAAAGGGCATGTAGAACATCCCTTCTTGGGTATTGAAATGGCAGACCTTTCTCCCATCAGAAAACAGCAGATTAATCAAGAAAATCAGCTCAACATTCAGCAGGATGCTGGGATTGTCATTAGAGGAGTTACGGACAATTCTCCAGCCAAGCAAGTAGCACTTCTTCCTGGAGACGTGATTCAAAAAGTTAACGGTAAACCTGTCAAAACCTCAGCCCAAGTGCAGAAGTTGGTAGAGGCCAGCAAAGTTGGGGACATATTAGCGATCGAAGTCAACCGCAGCAATAAAATTCAAACCTTCAAAGTGCAATTAGGAGCTTATCCTGAAAGGAAGTAGTCAAAATAATTCATAATTAATAATTCATAATTACAAGACGCGAGCGGACACGGCTTAGGTACGCTATCAGTGGTAGCTCTGTACTCTCCACTGTCTTGTTGACCACTAAATCAAAAATTTAGTGTTGGCTCTGTAGCCGTTCTCTAATTATGAATTAGTAATTATTTGGTCAATAGTCCGAGAATGTTTGACTACTGACTATTGATTATTGACCATTAGACAAATGCTCTAACTGCATTCTTTGTTCCATCTGGCGCAGAAAATACCCCGTCATCATGGCCGACGCTAGAAGCCCAGCTAAGTTCTCCCGATCTGTTGTGATTTGGACGTTGAAATTCTCCGCAGGCAGCATTCCCACTAGCCCTTGGACATTTTGCGAGATGATTTGTTTAATTTCCGGGCTAGCGGACTGAGCAATCCTAGCTAAAACATCAGGAGACTGATGCTGTAGATATTTGAGTAACTGATTAGGGTATTCCTCAGAGTGGTCGGAAAGAAGTTGATTTGGGTGTTCCTCTGAGTTGTCATTCAAAAAGTCACGATTAAACACCATTGGCAGTTTTATTTAGCTTAATTGCTAATTCTACTCTAAACCATAGTACAAGGGTAGCGCATTCACCACGGGCATTGGGCATTGGGCATTGGGCATTGGGCATTGGGCATTGGGCATTGGGCATTGGGCATGGGGCATTGGGCATTAATCACTTGACTCCTAACTACTAATTCCCAACTTCTAATTCCCAACAGACGCGATTAATCGCGTCTCTACTCCTAACTCCTAACTCACCACTCACCACTCCCTACTCACCACTCCCCACTCCCTCTAGTTCTAGTTCTAGTTCTAGTTGTTCTTCCTTTTGGCTGGTAGAAAGTATTTGCGGGAGTTCTTCGATTTGAAAATACTGATGAAATTTTGGGGTTACTTGCAGTGAATAGGAGCGAGAATCGTTGTCTCGGCGCTTTCGGATGAAACCAAGTTCTACGAGTTCTGGAACGTGCTGATATACTCCTGAACCGCGCAGGTTAATCAAGTCGCTCTGGAGTATGGGACTATTAAGGGCGATCGCTGCCAAAGTCCGCAATGCACCAACACCCAATTCTACTGGTATCATAGTTTGCACTAAATCATGAAAGTCAGAGCGGAGTTGCAAACTGTAACCATCTGGGGTTTCTATTACCTCTAGGGCGCTATCTCGGTGGGCATAGTTGTCCATTAGTTCAATTATGCCTTCTTTGACAGTGGCGCGATCGCACGCGGCATACTCGGCGATTTCGCCGAGCGACAAGGGTTTACCCTTTAAATAGAGAATTGCTTCTATCTTCGTCGCTGTGGCTGTAATCATTTAGTTATTGGGCATTGGGCATTGGGCATTGGGCATTGGGCAATGGGCATTGGGCATTGGGCATTGGGCATTGGGCATTGGGCATTGGGCATTGGGCATTAGCAACTGAATAATGGACGCCTGATAATCAACAGGTGTTGGGACTTGATCCTAATAAGCGAAATATGTCAAAAATATACCGAGATTTAGAAGCTTCTAGTTGTGAGAATAAATTCTGCGATCGCTAAATCTTGTGGAGTAGTCACTTTTAAATTTGTCTCTTCTCCCTCGACAATTCGCACTTCAATACCACATCTTTCAAATAAAGCGGCGTCGTCAGTTACTTCCCAACCCTGACAGACACCTTCAGCATGGCACTGTTTCAACAACTTGACATCAAATCCTTGAGGAGTTTGTGCCGCCCAGAGTTGTCGTCTGTCGGGTGTTTTTTGAATTATGCCTTGTTCATCGACAATTTTGATCGTGTCTTTGACGGGTACACCTGCAATTAAACCGGGACAGTGGCGAATCGCCTCGGCACAAGAGTTAAATAAATCTGGTGTGACAAGACATCTAGCCCCATCGTGAATCAACACTTGTTCTGCGGCTACTGGTAGCGCCTGCAAGCCATTGTAAACAGATTCTTGCCGGGTGGAGCCACCTTGGATCAATTCCACTGGTTTAGTCAGCTTCAGATTGGCGATAATTGCTTTCAAGTCAGACCAGTCACTAGGTTGAGAAATAATTCCGATCCAACTGATTGTAGTGGCGGCTTCGGCGGCTAATAGAGTCCAAGCAATAATTGGTTGCGATCGCACCAGGAGCAAGAGTTTATTGCGGTTACTCCCCATTCTTTTTCCCATTCCCGCAGCTGGAATTAATAAATACACAGAATTCCTCTATCTTTAAGCTATATATTTTCCCCTAAAATAGGGAGCGAGTAAGCGTCAATAAATATTATGCGAGTAGTAGCCCTTGTACCTGGCGGAATTGGCGACCAAATTCTCTTCTTTCCGACTCTAGATGACTTGAAGCGCCATTACCCTAACGCTCAGATAGATGTCGTTGTTGAACCCCAGTCAAAGGCTGCTTACCAAGTGAGCAAGTCAGTTCACGAAGTACTGGCCTTTGATTTTAAAGACCGTAACAGTCTGGCAGATTGGGGCAACCTGGTGGGCACAATTCGCGATCGCGAATACGATGTTGCCATTGCTGTTAAGCAAAATTGGTTGATGGGTCTTTTACTCTGGTTGACAGGAATTCCCATACGCATTGGCTACCAAGGCAAAGGCTCGGTTTTTCTTACCGACACTGTGCCGTTCAAACCATCTCAGTATGTGGCGGAACTATATCATGATTTGCTGCAACCATTGGGCATAAAAAGCCCTGTCCCAGAGTTAGCAGTAAATGTGCAAAAACCAGATATTGACTGGGCACAGAAGGAACAAAAACGCTTAGGGGTTCATGAAACAGGCTATATCTTGATTCATGCCGGTTCTGGCCAATTATCCCAGGCTAAAGAACTGGATAAAATCTACCCTGTCGAAAAGTGGCAGCAAATTATTCAAAGCTTCCAAGACAAACAGCCGGATCTGCCTGTAGTGGTGATTAAGGGGTCTGAAGATCAGCTGTTTGTGCGATCGCTTCTGGAGTCTTCTCCAGATATCAAGGTGACTGCCCCAGATGATATTGGTAAGTTAACTGCCATAATTGCTGGAGCAAATTTGATGTTGTCTACTGATAGTGCGGCATTACAACTGAGTGTTGCAGTCCAAACCTATACCATTGCCCTATTTGGGCCAACCGATCCAGCTAAGTTATTGCCGAAAAACGATAAATTCTTGGCCATTGAATCCCCCACAGGAAAAACGTCGGATGTTTCACCAAACGCAGTTTTAGAGAAAATTTGGGGTGGCTAAACCAGCAGTTTGTCCCCATTTCTACAATTAGTCTATTGGATATCCAATGTAATTATGCGTTTGTTGAATGACCGCAAAACCTAGATGTGACAACTAGATTTTGCGGTTATTTGAGTATTAAAATATCTCAAAAAAAGCATCATCTAATTCATAACCCAGCATTTGGGACATAGACTTCAGCCGTGAGAGGCTGGGGATATCCTGCTGTTTAAGCCATTCACCTAAAATAAAGATTTTGTGCATCAAAAATATTTCTAAGGCTTCAGGATTATACTGAATGCCTTCTTGAGAACTGAATTGGTGCGGTACAAGCATTGCGGCATAACGAGCAAATTCTCCAGCTTTCCAATCTAGTAAAAATGGCAACCAGGGGAATTTGGCATCTAGGCGCACAAACCACAGCCGCACTTCTGGAATTTCTGATAATTCTCGTGGATCGCCAGGTTGCAGATTATAATTGATATCAAAGCGTAGCTGCTGTTCATGGGATGCAACCCCATCTGGCAGCAGTTGTTCAATCACCGTTGACGCAGGCGACAAATCCAGATTGTTAATAAAGTCATTATTGAGTGCGATCGCAATTGTCATAAAAAACTCGATACGTTTGGAAATTTGATACTTTTGCTTAGTTTTCGCTGGTTATAACAAATATACATCTAGTACTTTGTCAAGCTAGTAATCCACTCACGTACACCGGATTTTGCTACACTTAAATATTACTTTTATAATTGCGATAAATACTCACATTTAACTAACAAATTGTTACACAATTAATCGAATTAGCCTACTTAGCTAAGGCGTTGCTTTAGCCAAGGTGGACATTTACAGCAATTTTAAGTTAAAGTTGTAATGAGTTTGTTTTAGATTAAGGTCTGAGAAAGTAGCCGTCAACAAGCAAAAAAATCATTATCGCCACTTGTGACTTCCGCAGCATCAAAAGCCAAAACACAAGTACAGGTAAAAAGCGGTGTGCAATATTATTGCATATATGAAATAACCAATAAACATTTAGATGGGAAAATTCCCTCAACAGTTAACAAGCTGTAATATGCAAAAACAAACAATTTCTACAAAACCAATTCGTTCCTTAGAAGATGCGCTTGATCGCTGTCAAATCCTGGGTATGCGCGTCAGTCGTCAGCGTCGCTTTATTCTGGAACTACTTTGGCAAGCAAATGAACACCTTGCCGCTAGAGAGATTTACGATCGCTTGAACCAACAAGGCAAAGAAATCGGTCATACCTCTGTTTATCAAAATTTAGAAGCATTATCCAGTCAAGGCATCATTGAATGTATTGAACGCTGTGATGGGCGTTTGTACGGCAACATCAGTGACTCTCACAGTCATGTCAACTGTATAGATACAAATCAAATTCTCGATGTTCATGTGGAACTGCCAGAAGATTTTATCCGCAAAATTGAAGAACAAACAGGAGTGCGGATTACTGAATACAGTATTAACTTTTTTGGCTACCGCAACCCGCAAGAAAGCTGATGGGAGTTGGGAGTTAGGAGTTATATCATGTCCGCTTGATTACTTATTAAACCCGAAGAACCCCTCCCCGCTTGCAGGGAGGGGCTGGGGGTGGGGTGAAATGACTGTGGCAATTATAACTAATTATTCAGAGATGATATTGGAAGTTAGGAGTTATACCTTTTCTTTGTGAGGTTGCGCCAAAATTTTCTTTCTTTCTTTGTGTCCTTCTCTACGAGACGCTGCGCGTAGCTTGCTTCCACGTTCGCGGAGCGTCTCGTAGAGAAGTGGTATGCGCCCTTTGCGGTTCGTTCCTCATATAATTTGGCGCATCTTCATACAGAATTGGTATTAAGATTCTAGCTTTACTAAGCAATAAAACTTAATAACCATTACTATCATCAATGGAGTTATTGCCAAAAACTGTCTCATCATCCTCTTCATCATCATATAAATCTATTGGTAAAATCCTGCCTTCGGAGCTTTCAATTACTCCGAAGGCAGGCATAGTCCAATTAACATCTGTGTTTGACGGGATTTTTAGCGTGTTTGAGAAGGGCTGCTGCAATGCCTGCGGCGGTAAATTACGCAAATGTTTCAATCTGGGAAACGACTCTTTGGAGAACAAGGCACCATTATCAGCGGCCAATTTTTTGTCAGCATCAGCGATAATCGCATCAAATAACCAGGCGTTGTTGAAATTGGCAGAATTTAGATTTGTCCCCATAAGGTTCGCCTGTTGCAGGTTTGCGCCTGCAAGGTTCGCCTGTTGAAGGTTCGCGCCTGCAAGGTTCGCCTGTTGAAGGTTCGCGCCTGCAAGGTTTGCCTGTTGGAGGTTCGCGCCTGCAAGGTTCGCCTGTTGCAAATTCGCTCCCGCTAAATTCGCCCCGATTAACTCCGCATTGGAGAAGTTTATCTGCTCAAGATTTACCCCAGTTAACATCACTTGCAATAAAGAGGCTCCCGATAAGTTGAGTCCAGCCAAAGACTTGATTCGGGTTGCAAAGGCAGTTTTATGCAAAACCGTTGTCCTAGCAATTAGCGCACTCAGCGCATTAGGATTGAATTCTGCCAAATTCGCTGGATTACCGCCAGGCCAAAAAGGAACTTTTATTTCTCGGTAACAAGCACAAAGCAATAAAAACACATTCAGTCCTACCGCAGCATTCACCTGTTCAACGTTTACCGGGTTTTGCAGTGCGTGAAAATGAGTCAAAGCTTTGTGGGCTATCCCTTCATCTAGCCAACGGCCTTGACAGTAAGCACGCCAGAAAGACAAAAGACGTTGAAACAAAACTTCAAAGGAAAACTTGTGCTTTTGCTGGCGATGCAATCCGGCGTAGGCGCAGCCCGCCGCAGGCATCGCTAGTTCTTCAATTTCCTGGCTAATTATCCCATAACCTAATAAATTATAAAGGTGTTGGGCGACGCTACTGGGAGAATCAAGTACAAAAGTGAGTGTACCATAAGGCTCATCTTGGCATTGAGTCAGAAATTTAAGTTGGGTAGCAATCGCATCTGCACAAAGAAATTCTCCTAACTTAATATGCGAAAATTCAATTAAACTACTTTTTGCTGCGTCTTTGCCTGAGCTTTGTAAATCCCGAATTTTAAAGTAAAACGCTGGTAAAGTATTAGATTCCTCAGCTAGATTAATTTGATGACGTTGTGAGTGTAAAATTTTCAGAGCGATCGCTTGCATCTGCTTAAGTAAATCTTCGGGATGACGTCCAGCGAGTAAATTAGCGATCGCTTCTGGAGTTCGGTGGATATGAGCCGATCCTGAGCGCAGTAACATCGTCTTCATATCACCAATTAGCGGATAGCCCAACAACCATCGACTCAGGCGATGATGAATTTCCCATAACAGAGAAGACTTTTGAGTATTAGCAGCTAACTGCAATAGTTGATCATCTAGCAATCCGTCGCGGTGCAAAATGCCCAACAAATGCAGCATTAGGGGTTGACGGATCAGAGCAGATAATTCTGTT
Source organism: Nostoc sp. (assembly GCF_036919815.1). Lineage (GTDB taxonomy): Bacteria > Cyanobacteriota > Cyanobacteriia > Cyanobacteriales > Nostocaceae > Nostoc. Next base: position 4,461 of record NZ_JBALCE010000070.1, on the reverse strand, counting down.
AACTTTGATTGGCTGGCAAATAAGCCAGACTGTTTTAAGAATGTAAAGAAATTTTGAGAGATCGCCAACGATTGCACTTTTATCCACTGCTGAAACCATTGTTTGAGCTCGTCCGCATCCAATGGCTGAATAATAATTCGCCTCAACAATAGCGGTAGTTCAGAGACGATTTCCGGTAACGTGGTTGAGCGACTCGTCAACACAATTTTGTGTCGGTGCTGAGATTGAAAGTTGAGTAATTGCTGAATAAAAATCGCTTGTCCCCTTATACCCTGAGCCGACGGGGGGAGTTCATCTAGACCATCCAGCAGCAACAGACAAGGGAGATTTTCTGGCTCTAACCAAGTTGAAAGATTAACAGGAAAAGCCGAATTTAGGGTTTCGGTGAAAGTTTTGCCGTATTTTACATCCCGCAACCTAATTAATATCGGCATCCAAGTAGGGTAAAATTCCTGTGCTACCTCTGCCGCCCAAAGTTGGCAAAAACTAGTTTTTCCATAACCAGGTTCCGACTCAATGATAGCGATCGTTTCTAAATCATCTAGCTGTTGCTGCGCCCATGTTTTTAAATCAACTGGTTTAATAGTTTTTTTATCCGGCTCAGAAATACTTTCCTCTATTGGTAAGCCTTTTTGTGGCACATAAATATCCTTAAGCGCAAAGGATTCCATGAGCAAAGGTATACTCAGGTTTTTAATCAAACTTGCACGGTAATGTTCTCGGTGCAAATCAATTTTCTCACCGACTATAGAACCAACTTCTGGGGTGATAAAATTTGGAGATAATGAAATCCCCAAACGGAAAAATTTTTGCAGCTGGGCTAAAGGTGCAGCATTCTCGGTAACGACTACCAGCATATTACCAGGAAGTGAGTTGACCAAACGCTGTGTTAGGAGTTTAGCTTCAGGTGACTCTGCACCATTGGCAACTAACCAAGCGATAACAGCGTTATTTATTTGTTGCACCAGTAATGAATCTGCAACTAAAGATAATGCTTGTTCCGCTTGAGTGTCAGTCAATTTACCTGGGCTGAGAGTTTTCAGCAAACCTTGTAGTTGCGGATCTTGGAGCGTGAATTTACCCACATCCTCTTTAAGTATATGTGATTGGATGGGTATACTTGCCCGATCTAGCCACGGTCTTTGCAAGCTTGCTTCCTGCTCTAGAATTGCTTGCAAAGCCTGGAGATAGGCAATTTGAAACGCTAGCCATGTGCCTTCGTTACGTTTTAATGGTTTTTTTTGGCTGAGACTACGCAACAGGTTTTCTGTCAACTGGGAAATGACATTGATTTCTTCCCAAACAATACCTAAAGGCAGTTCTAAAACCTCTACCAAGGTACAGATATCAAAAGGCATGAGGCTTTTGACTTCCATATCCTGAACAATCCGGTAGGCAATACCTGCCAATTGCCCCGTTGAAAATCCTCTGATTTGATTGATTGCAATATAGCGTTCTGCCAACCAGTGCCGAATACTCAGGTTCATTTAATTACACAGTGAAGGCTGCTATGGCAATTATGCTCGATTTATCAGTTGGCGAAAACAGGTAACAATGGGGAAGACAAAGTTTTGTATCAAAACTGTTTTCTAATTCCTAAAAAACAGTGCTTGTGTAATTGAGTGGACTATGAGCGATCGCCCGATAAAATTATTGTTAATCGACCAAGACCCGATTTTTCGTCTGGGATTACGCGTAGCTCTGGAAGCAATTTCTAACCTGGAAGTAACAGCAGTGGTAGAAACTGACACCGTTGCCTTGCAGATTTTAGCAGAAATTGCCCAACAAGATCCTAACCAAGTAAATTTGGTAGTTTTAGAATTCGGTAATGGTCGCTCCACCACCAGTCAACAGCTAGGATTACAATTCTGTCGGCAACTCAGAGCCTTATATCCCAACCTGCCACTTTTGCTCCTCAGTTCTATTCAAGAACAAGGACTACTATTAGCTGCGAAATCTGTTGGTATTAATGGTTACTGCCCCAAAGGTACACCACTTTCTGAGTTAATCGCCGCTATGCAAGAAGTTGCAGATGGTGGTTCCTATTGGTTTCAGGACACAGAAGCAATAATAACTCCTAACTCCTGTACAGACGCGATTAATCGCGTCTCTCCTAACTCCCAACTCCCTTTCTCTAGACTGCGAAATAATTTACGTTTGTCAGGAATTGCTAACATTGACGCTACCCTAGCCGCAATAACAGCACAATTACAAGTTCCCGGACTACCAGTACTAGATCGAGCAATTCTAGCTGGACATCGGCGAGAACTGCTAGCGGCTCGTTGGTTGCTAAATCGGTTGTTGGTTTCATCACAAGAAAGGCAAGAGGAAGATATTCCGGTTGCTGATGTGCCTCTGGCTTCTTCATTGAGTAGCGCCATTCAACAAAAGCAAATTGTGCCACCTTTACTTAGTCCGGGAACACTACAATCTGACTTGTTTTCATCTTGTGTTACCAAACTTCAATTTTCTTTACAAAATATTACAGATGTACCTTTAGAAATTGACATCTTTCGTGAAGATAAAAAACGGGAATTACTTTATCTAATACTGCAAAAATTGGCTGAACAGTTGGATGAACTGCGTGCTGCTCAAATAGAGATCAATCAATTATATGAAGTAAAAAATACCTTAATATATGACTTATGGCAAGTAGCAATTACATATTTTTTTGGAAAATTTTCTCGGATAAAATTAGGATATCAAAACATAGAAATCGTTAATTTTTTGTTACAAAATACAGAGGTCGTGCAAAGAGATATTCTAAATAAAATTCCGCTAGTTTGCGAGTTGTATTCTTATTTACTATTTCAAACAGAATTGAACATTGATAATACCTCTTATCCAGTAGTAAGCGTTGAAGCCAAGTCCCAAGCATTAATGATTTTAGAGAACTTGTTGATTCAGGTAGCGAATGGGGTTGTGCAACCACTATTAAATTCTTTAGCAGATGTAGAAGTAATTAAGCAAAGTTTTTATGGACGGCAATTGATTTCCACAAGAGAGATTGAACGATTTAGAAATGATTTGTCGTGGAAATATCGAATAAAAAATTATATAAATGAGCCAAAAGCAGTTTTTGAAAGTCGCTACGAACTCTTTGTAATTGCGCCTCGTGGCATTGCCAATACTTCAGTTTATGCTCCTCGAAATCAGGAGTTAGAAAAACTTTCTAATATTCCTTTAGTAGTGACATTGCTCCTAGAATTTAGTGATGCGATCGCACCGCGTTTAAAATCACTATTAGCTTTTGTAGGTAGCGGTATAGTCTTCATTCTTACCCAAATAGTTGGTCGAGGTTTAGGTTTAATCGGTCGTGGTATTCTTCAAGGTATTGGCAGCGTATCGTTAGTAGAAAAAAACCTGAGACGAAATAGCGATCGATCTAAATGAGCGACAGAACGCGGGGACACGGAGAATGACAAATGATTTTATCGGGCTAGCAATTTCTTATACTTATGCAACTAGTCTGCTTGTCATAGGTGAGGGACTGCGTAGGCTGTTTGGTGTGAAGCCGGATTTGACTCGCAAAGTGATCCATATTGGTGCAGGAATGTGGGTTTTTGGCGTCCTGCTGCTGTTTAAGCACTGGGAAATTGGAATTATCCCTTTTGCTACCTTTATCGGACTTAACTACCTGTTGTACCGCTACCGAATCATTGGCGCAATGGATACCCAGGATAGCTCACCTGGTACAGTTTATTTCGCTATTTCAGTCACACTGCTGTTCGGACTCCTGTGGCGGCCAGACGGGCCAATAGATGGCGCTGCGATCGCTGTTGCTGGGATAATGGCGATGACTTGGGGTGATGCACTGGCAGCATTAATCGGCAGACGCTTCGGACAGCATAAATACCAAGTGGGAAATTCTGTACGTTCCTGGGAGGGTTCAGCAGCAATGTTTGCAGCGAGTACAGTGGTGATTTTCTTAGTGCTGTTGCTACTACCTGGTTCGTCGCTGAGTCCCCTGGCAACACCTTTAAGTTTAGGATGGGCATTGCTGACGGCGGTGGTAACTGCTACTTTCGCCACCCTAGCAGAGGCAGTCTCACCCCACGGCACAGATAACCTCAGCGTACCTCTAGTAGCGGCTGGGGTAGTGTGGGTAGCAATGCAGGCGTTTTAAACCAAAATTTAATATTCCCTCGTTCCCAGTCGATAAGAGATCCCCCAAACCCCTTAAAAAGTTGGCTCTTTAAGATACCCCGCTTTTTAAGGGGGGCTAGGGGGGATCGAAGCTTCAGGTTTTGAGTGCGTAAGTTCTGAGAGTTTTAGAATTTTCAAAATTTCGAGTTCAAAGGTGCAACTTCCGAGTTCAAAGGCTCAACTTCCGAGTTCAAAGGTGCAACTTCCGAGTTCAAAGGCTCAACTTCCGAGTTCAAAGGCTCAACTTCCGAGTTCAAAGGCTCAACTTCCGAGTTCAAAGGCTCAACTTCCGAGTTCAAAGGCTCAACTTCCGAG